>JALWRC010000076.1 GCA_027080725.1 Saprospiraceae bacterium | reverse complement strand
GAAGTATATTTAAAAGCATCATGGGGATTTTTTTCAATTTCTAGACAGGGCTGAGCCACACCTGGGGTATAGGCCAGAGAGAGATCCAAAGCGGTAAAACAAGGTTTGGTAGGAGTGACCTCAATCTTACCAGGACGTCCCACACTGTGGTAATCTAAAGCATATTTTTTTGATAGTTCTTCCGTAAGTGTTTTTTTGTAATCTATTTTTTCAGTAGCCTTAATAATTCCCCTCAAGCGTCTTACTCTTGGAGAGAGTTCTTTCGGCTTTATTTTCCTTCTGTCAATTGTTACTAATTTGAAGTAATTTTCAACCATTTCTGAAAGACTTTGCCCTTTTTCTTTGGCATATGCTTTCGCAATATCGATTATCTCTTTATCTAGCGTCAATGTTAATTTCGTATTCATGAGCTAAGATTTTTTCTTACAAAGATACGTGTTTATTTGTTAATTGGCAACACGTGTATGTTTTTTATGAAAGCGAACGGCAGTCTTCGCACTACCGCCCTCTAAGCGGACTATCCTGCGAGAAGGGGCGCGGTGGTTAAGTACTGCTTCATATCCCAAAGAAACGGAATAAAAGCCTTTTGCATGGCTTTATCACATCACCTTAGCTTATGGTAGATGTCCGTATGTGTTCTAACACAGGTGCTAAGATACAAAATGCTCATTATATTTATCAATATTTCGATCATCTATTCCTCATTCAGACAGTCACGGAGAAGGTACTTAAACTCAAAGGGTATCCATGTTTGAGTCTGCCTCAGAAAGAGTAATTTTCGCTTAGATCAAGGGGGAAAGCATTTTTAGCTCTGAGTTGGCTTCCTGCTAATGATGCGTTAACGATTCTTGCCACAGCGTGTATTAGGCTGAGGTTTTTTAAAAAATAGAGCAATTCACTTGGTAGAATAATAAAAGTTATTACCTTTGCGTTACCCAAATGGGTAAATTGATGTATACGATGATGGATAAACGTACAAAAATATTGGAAGCTGCCCGGGAGGTGTTCTTGAGGGTGGGGTATGAAGGGGCCCGGATGCGTGACATTGCGGAGCAGGCAGAGGTGAATAAGGGATTGTTGCACTATTATTTTAAGACAAAAAAAGCCCTGTTTCTGGAAGTGTTACGCGGGCTGATGCACGCTTTTTATCCGGAGGTGGATGTGATTATCAATATGGATATCAGCTTCTTGGAAAAGATGGAGCTATTTGTGGATAAGTATATCGACATGCTGTCGAAGAACCTCTTCGTTCCGTTTTTTATCGTGCAAGAGATGAATCTCAATACGGAGGAGTTTGTTTCCTTCGTCCGCCAGTCCAATCCCGGAGTAGATTTTACCGCTGTGCTGGAGAGTCTGCAAAAGGATGTGGATGCAGGACTGATCCGGCCGGTCAACCCCATTCATTTGCTGCTCAATGTCCTTTCTCTAAGCATCTTTCCTTTTATCGCCCGCCCCGGCATCAAAGAAGTGACCCAAATGAGCGATGCCGAGTTTGTGGAGTTTATGAAATTGCGAAAGAGAGTGATTACCGAAACCTTGATAAATAGCTTGAAATTATGATAAAGTTACCCAATTGGATAAACCTACCGTCCCCCTCCGGTTATTTGACGTATATCTTGGGGGTATTCTTAGTAATGCCCATTATTTTAACCGCCCAAACGGACGATAGAAAGATAAGCCTCGAGGAACTGGTAAAGAAGGCGGTGCATTCCAATGCACTCCGGCAACAGGCTGATTTGTTGGAGCAAAAGCGGGATATTCAACTCCGCAAATGGGATAAGTCCCGTTGGCCGGATATAGAGTGGAATACGCAGGGAACCTATCAGAGTGACAATATCAAGTTTTCTTTTCCTGTGCCACAGTTGGAGCCTATAGAGCTACCCTTGTACAAATTCCAATCCACCCTCGAATCCCGTTATGCCCTCTACGACGGTGGCATGGTGTCCGCACTGAAGGAACAAACCGTACAGCAATCTTCCGTGGACCGGGCTGCATTGGATGTCTCATTGTTTAGCTTGCAGGATAAAGTGGTAGAGCTCTATTTTGGCATCATGAAGTTGTCCAGGCAAGTGGAATTGATCGATTCCAGCTACGCTGTATTCGATGCCCAGAGCGCAAAGGTGGAAGCAGCTGTTAAGAATGGGGTGGCACTTCCATCCGATCGACGTCGAATAGATATCGAGAAAGCGGACTTGGATAGCAAAAAGGTGGTTTTGCTAAGCAAGAGAAAGGCAGCATTGGCTGCATTGTCGGCACTGATTCACGAGCCGGTATCTCCGGAGCAAATCAAACAAACTCATGACATTCCTTCCATCAATCCGGATGACTTTCATCGCCCGGAAACTCAACTATTTCAAGCCCAAAAACAACTCATCGAACAGGGCGGAGATCTCATTCGTGCAAAACGAAAACCCAAGGTCTCGCTCTTCGCAAAAGCCGGTGTGGGGTATCCCAATCCGGTCAACTTTTTTGATACGGATTTCGCTCCTTTCGCCATAGCGGGGGCTGCGATGCACTGGACCATATATGACTGGAAAAAGAGCAAAATCGAACGCCAATTGCTCTCCATTCAGGCTGCTACCCTGGATGTCAAGCAACAGACCACGGAAGACCAATGGTTACTCAGGAGCCAACAGATTCAAGCAGAACTGGATGGATTAAATGAACAGGAAATGCTGGACGACAGGAGGATAGCGTTGCAGAAGGAGGTCGTTCATACCGAGCAAAACCGGTATCAACAGGGTGTCATCACCCTTGCTGAACTCATCTCTGCCGTCAACAAACTGACCTCATTGCGGCTGACGAAAGAAATGCATCTGATCGACAGACAATATCTGAAGTTTAAACTTTTGTCCTTGCATGAGAAATTATATTAATGTATAAAATTCAATTAAAATAAATAAATACAAATAACGAATAAATGTAATATGTTCTTGAATAAAGCGGATACCCGTGAAGAATTTAATTAATATGGAAGAAAAGTATAATATGAAATGGTTAGTTTATTTTGCACTTGGACTCGTCATTGTGTCGTGCCAAAAAGAGGTGGAACGCTCCGATGCATATGGCAATTTTGAAGCGACGGAGCTCATGGTCTCTTCCGAATTGCCGGGAAAAATTATGCGTTTAGATGTGCAAGAGGGGCAGCACCTTCGCAAGGGGGCTCCGGTCGCTTTGGTGGATACCACCCTCCTCGCCCTCAAAAAGCAAACTTTGCTTGCGTCTATACGCAGCATAGGCGCTACCCGTCAGGACGTGCGGCCACAATTGGCGGTTTTGGAAGCCGAAAAGCGGCATTTGTTGCATGAAAAGGAGCGCGTCCATAAATTGATTGCAGGGCATGCCGCCACTCAAAAGCAACTCGATGATTTGGAGGCGCAATTGACGGTACTCGACCAAAAGATGCGAGCGACTAAGGCCAAGTACCGGGACATCAATCGCAATGTTGCGTTGAAAGTCGATCCACTCCAATCACAGATCGATCAGATTGAAGCCCAAATGGACAAGGCCACCGTCCACAACCCGATAGACGGAACGGTGCTCCGTGTTTATAAACATGCAGGGGAAATGGCAGCACCGGGCTTCCCCCTTTATAAAATTGCGGACATGAGCAGTATGGAACTCCGCGCCTATGTGTCCGGAACACAGTTGCCGCACATCAAAACCGGTCAGGAAGTGGAGGTGCTCATCGATGATACGGCAGAGACCAATAAGTCCCTCAAAGGGGTCATTTCATGGATTTCCGACAAGGCCGAATTTACCCCGAAGACCATTCAGACCAAGGAAGAACGGGTAACGCAGGTTTATGCGATAAAGGTGGTTGTCAAGAACGATGGATCGATAAAAATCGGAATGCCCGGAGAAATAAATTTCGGCAGTGAAGAATAGTATCATTCAAATCGAGCAGTTGTCCAAATCCTTTGGAGAGGTGCGTGCATTGGACAATATCAATTTGTCCGTACGCGAAGGGGAAATCTTTGGGTTGATCGGCCCGGACGGTGCCGGTAAGACAACGTTGATTCGAATATTGACGACTTTACTCTTGCCGGATACGGGCAAAGCCACCGTTACCGGGCGGGATGTCGTCCGTGATTACAAGGAAATCAGGAAATTGGTCGGTTATATGCCGGGGGTGTTCTCCCTCTATGAGGATTTGACGATTGCTGAAAACTTAAAGTTCTTCGCTACCATATTCCAAACTACCATCAAAGAGAACTATCATTTGATAAAGGATATCTACCAGCAGATAGAGCCATTTAAAGATCGCCGTGCCGGACAGTTGTCCGGTGGGATGAAGCAGAAACTCGCCCTGTCTTGTGCCTTGATTCACAAACCGGAAGTACTGTTTTTGGATGAACCTACGACGGGAATCGATGCGGTATCGCGAGTGGAACTCTGGGACATGCTCAAGAAGTTAAAACGGATGGGGCTGACGATTTTTGTTTCTACCCCTTATATGAATGAAGCGAGCATGTGTGACCGGGTTGCCTTCATACAGAAGGGCGAGATTCTTGAGGTCGACAGTCCGGAGGGGATTGTAGCTTCTTATGAAGAGCCGATTTATGCTGTGGAAGGGGGGCGGTTTTACCAATTGATTCATGCCCTGCGAGCGCTTGAAATGGTCAAAGCGGCGCATTTGTTTGGGGAGACCATACACGTCACCACCTATCGCCGGATTGCTCCTGAAGAGCTTGCCCGTGCGATTAAAGAGCGGGAGGGGATGGATATTAGTGTGCGGGAGATTGAAGCCAATATAGAGGATTGTTTTATATCCAAGTTACATCAAATTATACATTGACACGATGAGAGAACAAAATGATTATATCGTTTATGTAAAGGATTTGACCAAGGTGTTTGGCGATTTTGTCGCTGTGGATAAGATTAACTTTCGGGTGGAAAAGGGGGAGATATTTGGATTTCTCGGGGCCAATGGCGCCGGCAAAACAACAGCGATTAAGATGCTGACCGGGCTGTTGGCGCCTACCTCCGGAGAGGCGGTTGTGGCGGGTTTTGATGTGCGCCGGGAACCGGAAAAGGTCAAATACAACATTGGGTACATGAGCCAAAAGTTCTCCTTGTACGACGATCTCAAAGTCTCCGAGAATATCCGGTTATATGCGGGCATCTATGGCCTGAGTAGAAAGGAGATAAAGCGCAAATCAAAGGCACTACTGGAAGAATTGAATATGGTCGCTCTTAGGGATAAACTCGTAGGCGAGCTTCCCTTGGGGTGGAAACAGAAGCTGGCTTTTGCGGTGGCGATGATTCATGAACCGGCTGTGGTGTTTCTCGACGAACCCACGAGTGGGGTGGATCCTATCACTCGAAGGCAGTTTTGGGAGATGATATACAAAGCTTCGGTAGCGGGGACGACTATTTTTATCACTACCCACTACCTGGACGAGGCGGAGTATTGCACCCGTGTTTCTATCATGGTCGATGGGGTGATAGAAGCACTGGACACTCCCAAGAACCTCCGATTGAAATACGGAGCAGACAACATGCAAGAAGTTTTTGTCTTATTGGCACGGGGTGAACACACCCTGCAAGGAAAAATTAAGAAGGAGAAATGAAACCGGCTTGATTAAAACAATTATTAAGCACACGAGGCAATGATTGTTTTAATCATCCAAGGTTCCATCTGATCATTAAAAGACAATAAAAAGTAAACAGATGAATGCACTGCTAGCATTTATAAAAAAAGAGTTTTTGCATATCTTCAGGGACCCCCGTTCGCTGCTCATCATCGTGGGTATGCCAATCGTGCAAATCATCCTCTTCGGCTTTGCCATCACCAATGAGATTACGGAGGCGCATATAGCAGTGGTGGATCCGTCAAGGGATGAGCACACCACCGCGCTGACCCGGAAAATCCTATCCGGCAAGTATTTTATCCTCGACGAATATTTGCCTTCTGAAAAGCAATTGGAACAATCATTTTTGAAGGGAAAAATCAAGGTCGGACTTGTATTCGAACCCGGTTTTTCGCAAAAACTCGAAAGGGGAGAGCATCCGCAAATTCAGATCGTAACAGATGCCACAGATCCCAATACCGCGACCACCCTCTACAACTACATCCGGGCTATCACTGCGGATTATGCCCTCGCGTTACATCCTTCTAAAGCTACTCCAGGCGGAATTGATATTCGCACGCGCATGCTGTACAATGCTCAGCTGAAAGGGGTGTATTTTTTCGTGCCCGGCTTGATTACGATTATTTTGATGCTCATATCTGCGATGATGTCGTCGATATCGCTCACTCGCGAAAAGGAGAAAGGGACGATGGAGATATTGCTCGTTTCCCCGTTAAAACCCGTGATGGTGATTATCGGCAAGGTGATTCCTTACGTGTTTTTATCCCTGCTCAACGGGACGGTGATTTTGCTCTTGGGCGTCTATGTGTTTCACGTGCCGATAAGAGGAGACCTGGTGCTGTTATTCGGAGAAATTATCCTATTCATCATTACCTCCTTGTCCCTCGGTATCCTGATTTCCACCAAGGTGGAGACCCAACAGGTCGCCTTGCTAATATCGTTGATGGCTTTGATGTTGCCGACCATCATTTTGTCTGGATTTATCTTCCCTATTGAGAATATGCCCCTCCCCTTACAGATGATTAGCAATGCCATTCCGGCCAAGTGGTTTATCATCATTATTAAGAATATCATGCTCAAAGGCGTAGGGATGGCCTATATTTGGAAGCAGACGCTTGTTTTGACGGGGATGGCCTTGTTTTTTATTGTGGCAAGTGTCAAAAATTATAAAACGAGATTAGAATAGCGGCAAAATGGGTACCATTTCATACATACTACAAAAAGAATTTCTTCAAATCCGTCGCAATAAGATGATTATCGTGATGATTATCCTCATGCCTATCATCCAGTTGATTATCCTGGGCAATGCGGCGGATTATGAAATGAAACATATTAATCTGCACGTCATTGACCGGGACTTGAGCACGACATCCCGGACGCTGGTGTCTAAGTTTCGCGCCTCCTCATACTTTAGCATCGTCAATAGCAGTTTTGACGCTGAAGTCGCAGACCGCGACATCCGCAACGATGCCGCAGACCTGATTATGGAGATTCCACACGGGCTCGAACGCGATCTGATGCGCGGAGAGCAGGCCCCCATTTCTCTGCGCGTCAATGCCATCAACGGGGTCAAGGGAGGACTCGCCAATGCCTATACCACCCAAATTATTCAGGATTTCAACGGGGAGTGGCTCTCCGATAGATACCCCGGAAGAGCGGTCGTGCTGCCGGTGGGTATCGCCTGGTCCAACTGGTTTAATCCCGGGATGAACTACGCCACTTTTATGGTGCCGGGCATCCTCGTCTTGCTGATTACGATAGTCGGTGTCTTCCTGTCGGGTATCAATATCGTCCGGGAAAAGGAGATGGGGACGATCGAGCAAATCAATGTCACCCCCATCAAAAAGTCGCAATTTATCGTCGGAAAACTCTTCCCCTTCCTCGTCATCGCACTTGTCGAGTTAACCCTTGGATTGGGCATCGGCCGTGTGATTTTCGGCATACATTACGTGGGCAATGTCGGCTTGATTTACCTCTTTAGTATCGTGTATTTAATCGCCATCCTCGGCCTTGGTCTGTTGGTCTCGACCATCACGGAGACACAGCAGCAGGCCATGTTTATCGCTTGGTTTATCCTCATGGTTTTTATCCTGATGAGCGGCCTTTTTACCCCTATTGAGAGCATGCCGCGATGGGCACAAATCATCACAGATTTTAACCCCGTCAAATACTTCGTGGAAGTGATGCGCATGGTCTTGCTCAAAGGCAGTGGCATGAGCGATATTTCCCGGCATTTTGGCATCATGGCCCTCTTCGGTCTGGTGACCAACACCCTCGCCGTGTGGAATTACCGCAAGCGGGTTTAGGGGTATGAAATGGTTGACCATTGGGCTCCGGACGGACTTCATCCCGGGTGATATGTACTGTGTTTAGGGGTGTGAAATGGTTGACTTGAAGTATAAATCTGAGGGAGGTCCGGTTTGAATGGGCGTTTGCAGGTATGAGATGATAGGGACGGTTGTATAAGATAAAAACTTCTGTTTCTAAAGCTGTATGAATATGAACGGGGTGCGTGTTGGCATCTATTCAAAGTAAAAGGATTCCGTTTGAGGTTCAATAGGGCTTCTTTTGATTAGAGTCATTGAGGTTGTCCAAACAATGTTCAATTATGTTATCCCAAATTAGGGAATAAGATCAATGGAATGTGATCCTTGGCAATGCTTTGTAATGTGTACGGGGTGATTTTTTTCTATGTTTTTTGGATATTGTTTGGTTTTATTAAGTAATTCGTATCTTTATCGCAAAATGTGAAGGCAGCGTATGTGTGGTGCGAGTGCCGCAAGAACCTATAAACTTGCTTTTTCCTCTGATACGTCGTTGCTCCAATAGTCATTGTACAAGTGTGCAGTCAACGCATAGGTGGCTATGTGCATTAGAGTGTATTTTGTGTCAGAATAGGGGCAAATACACAGGTATATCGAATGTTTTTGCAAATAACCTCATGACGTATGAAACAAATAATAAAAGTAGCTGCAGCACAATTGGCTCCTGTATTTCTAAACAAAGAAGATACCGTCAACAAAGCCTGTGATGCCATATTAGAAGCCGGGAAAAACGGAGCTCAATTAGTGGTATTTCCCGAGGTATTTATTTCGGGTTATCCGGATTGGGTCTGGCTGTTGCCCAACAGCAAGGGCGCTGAATTGAATAAGTTGTTTGTCGAGTTAGTGGAAAATGCCGTCTCCATCCCTGACGAAAGTACCGCCAAGCTTTGCAAGGCTGCAAAAAAGGCACAGGTGAACGTTGTCATTGGGATGCATGAAAGAAATGTCGAAAGAAGTGGATACAGCTTGTATAACTGTATTTTATTCATTAGTGACAAGGGCGAGATATTGGGGAAGCATCGCAAACTGATGCCTACCGGTGGCGAACGGCTTATTTGGGCTCAAGGTGATGGAGTTACCTTGAAGACTTACGATATATCTGTAGGAAAGATTGGAGGCTTGGTTTGTTGGGAGAATTATATGCCGTTGGCAAGGACGGCTTTGTATGAGCAAGGGGTGCAAATTTTGGCGGCCCCGACCTGGGATAAAAGCCCTAATTGGTTGCAAACGATGCAAAGCAATGCCCGGGAGGGAGGAATGTTTGTAATAAGTGTGTGCATGGCGTTGAAAATGGAGGATATTCCCGATAGATTTGAATTTAAGAAACGCTATCCGGAAGGGCGGAAATGGATAAATGCCGGAAATAGTTGCATTATTAGCCCCAAAGGTAAAATTATAGCAGGTCCCTTGGAAGCCGAAGAAGGCATTTTGTATGCTGAGCTGAATATGGATGAAATTATCGAGGCCAAGAGAATGTTTGATGTGTCCGGGCATTATTCACGTCCGGATGTCTTTAATTTTCAGTTAATCATTAAATAGAATTACAATGACGAGTAGGGACCTGTATCATTTAGATGACGATATTTTTAAGAAATTTTCGATAAAAGACAACCTTTTTGTGCACTATAACTGCCCGCAACGTGACAAGATATTGCAATTGTACTCAGACCATAATCAGTTGCTCTTCACCTTAAGTGGGAAAAAAATATTTCGACATGGAGAGGATACTTTTTATGCCAATCCCAATGCTACGTTTTTGCTAAAACGGAGCGCCTTTTTACAGGAACTTCCCGATGATTATACCGGTTTTGAAGTGCTGGTTTTTTACATGAGTGATGCTTATTTAAAATCCGTTTTTGAGGAATATCGTCCCTTTTTGCCTTTGCATGATTTGCCGGAGTTGAGTGATAGGATGTTTATTCAGTTTGAAATTAACGATCACATTTATTCGACTTATCAAAGCTTGTTACCTTATTTCGAACCCAATGCTAAAATCCCGGAAAGCATAGTGGAAGCGAGATTCAAAGAATTAATATTTAATATTTTGTCGCTTCCTGCAAATCGCCAATTGCTCGCCTATTTGAATGCCATTTCGGATGAGGTGAATATCCCTATTTATGAAGTGATGGAAAACAACTATATGTACAATCTCAAAATAGAGGACTTTGCCAAATTGTCCCAACGCAGCTTGGCGACTTTCAAACGGGAGTTTGAGCAATATTACCATACAACGCCCGGCAAATGGCTAACAAAGCGCAGATTAAAAAAAGCACGCCTCCTTTTGGAAACAAGCAGCAAATCAATCGGGGACGTGGCCTTTGAAAGCGGGTTTGTCAATGTTTCGCATTTCAGTAGGGTATTTAAAGACCATTTTGGTGTATCCCCCGTACAATATCGCCTCCATCATTCTTCTGAATAAGCCTGCATTTTAAAAGCAAAAAGATTGAACTTCTCAGCAAAGTCAGATACATTCCTTTCCTTGAATTTTGTGGTGTTAATAAAATTATTAATCCATTAAATACCAAATATTATGCAAGTTACAGAAAAAGTATTTGATCCTGTACATTACAAGACGACCACAAGAGAACAATGGCAAACAGCTGCAGAAGCTTGGCATCGATGGAATCCTACTTTAAAAACTTGGTTGGGCCCGGCCACTGATTTGATGTTGGATATGGCTCAGGTCAAAAAGGGATATAGGGTGCTGGACATCGCAGCCGGTGCCGGAGAGCAATCCATTAATGCTGCTAAAAAAGTAGGTCCAGAAGGTTACGTCTTGGCTACTGACATCGCTCCGAAAATTTTGGAATATGCCCTCGAATTGGCTAAGGAGAAAGGAATTGACAACATTGATGTAAAGGAAATGGATGGCGAAAATCTCACCCTTCCGGACAATTCATTCGACACGGTTATTTCCCGCGTCGGATTGATTTTCTTTCCGGACCAGCAAAAAGCACTCAGCGAAATGTGGCGTGTTTTGAAGCCGGGTGGCTTTGTTGCCGCCATTGTTTACAGCTCCGTCGAAAAAAACAAGTTCTTTTCAACTCCGGTTTCGATTATTAGGCGGCGAGCCCAACTCCCACCGCCTTTGCCCGGGCAGCCGGGACCTTTCAGTTTAGGCAACGAAGGAGTGTTGGAAAACGCCTTTAAAGAAGCCGGCTTTATCAACGTTCGCTCAAAATTTGTTGATGCTCCCGTTTTGATGGATTCAGCCAAAGAATGCGTTCAATTTGAGTATGAATCGTTTGCAGCCTTACACCAAATGTTGGAAGGCTTGTCTGACGAAGAAAAGAGAGCCGCATGGCAGGAAATTGAAGATGAACTGACAAAGTTTGAAAATGAAAAAGGCTTTGCGGGTCCCTGTGAGCTCGTAGTCGGTGTCGGACAAAAACCAATGAAATAATGCGAGTGAATTGCCAAGTACTCTTCGAAAGAAATGAATACCCTCAGCAACCGAAGCTATTTTTTACTGAATAGAGACGCTCAAGCAGGAGTTATGCCTTAGCATGACGACTGTTTGAGCAACATAGAGTCAGGGGGGAAGAGCAAGGTTATATGTCTGGTTATTTCCGTGAAGAGCACTAGGTGGTAGCGGGCGAATGGCTCCTCTGGGAGTTTTCGTCTGCTGTCACTGACGGCAAATTGTATTATAAAACGTGATTGCTTACAAAAAACAATTAATTATGACTAAGAACAATAGGGATAAAGACATGTATGTGGTCGTAGGTGACGCCCACATAGCCTATAGACCGGAAGCTAAGAAGGCCATTGATATCGAAATACTGATATTAAATGTTTTTCTATTTATCGCGATTTTTCTTTTTGCCTTGGACCTGATACATTGGCCAGTGTTCATGCTGATGTTTTATGTATTAGCTATGAGAGTTTTTATCGCCAACCATGATAGGATGCATGCCAATCACCAAATTCGCTTGCCTCGATTGCTCGAAAAAATTGCCGAGGGCTTTGCCGTTGTCGTTACTCCTTGGGATGAACCGTACGATTCTATTAGAAAAAAGCATCTAAGGCATCATTCGACCCATCTCAATGATGTCGGGTCCAAGCATCAAGTGATGGATCCTCATTCTGTATTTGAAGAAGGAGGCCTGTTGCGGGTTATTTTCTCTTGCCTATTCTATGAAGAAATTCAATTCGTTTTGGATTTTAAAAGCGGCAACCTGTCAAAGAGTAGGTTTTATAGGCTATTCATTTCTGTTCCTTTGATATTAGGGTTAATCTATGCATTTGGGTTTAACAAATTCATCGTCGTTTTTCTCGCCATGCGGATGGTGGGGTTCTTTGCTTGGTTTGTATTTTCTTATGTGATTCACTTGCCGCCGGTTTATGAATTTGGATTTTCTAAACGGGTACCAAAGGTAGTCAAATGGGTTTTTACACTATTTCATGGCAGGCGAGTTACCGAGGGGTGTCTCTATCACCTTACCCATCACACATGGCCAAGCATCCCATTTGATCAACTCTATAGATTTGATGCAGCTAAAAGGGCGAGTTTTGATTCCTGACAACAAGTAGTATGTTGCTACAAAAAACAATTTATGACCATCATTATACCAACATTAAATGAAGAAAAGCGCATTGAGACACTTATTCATTATCTGCAGAGCCTTCCCGACTCAAAAAGATTTGAAATTATTGTTGTCGATGGCGGAAGTACGGATAATACTTGCGCATATGCAAGGAAAGCAGGTGCTATCCTGCTGAATTCGCCACACAAAGGAAGGGCTTCTCAAATGAACTATGGAGCAAAAAATGCCCATTCGGATATTTTGTTTTTTCTCCATGCAGATTCGACCCCGCCCACGTCCTTATGGTGGGATGTTCATCGTGCTGTCGAGGAGGGATACCCTATTGGCTCTTACCGGACTCGTTTTGACTCTTCGAGTTTTCTACTCAGAATCAATGCTTTTTTCACCAGGTTTGATAAGTTGTGGTGCAGAGGAGGAGATCAGGGGCTGTTTATTACCAAAACATTATTTACCGAACTAAATGGATTCAGGGAAGATTACGTGATTATGGAGGATTACGACATTATTATTCGCGCTAGAAAAGATCATCCCTTTAGGATTATTCCAAAGGCGATGCTGGTCTCTTCCCGTAAATACGATACAAATAACTATCTTCGCGTACAACTTGCTAATCTGAAAATATTCCGGATGTACGCCAAAGGCGCTTCACAACAGGAGATGGTCAGGCGGTACAACCACTTATTGAATTATCGCTACGGAAAAAATCCGTCTGGTTATTAAGACTGATTTGCTAAAGGAGGATTACAATACTGAAAAATATTGGGGACATCAGCTTGAAATAGTTGACCGTGGGGCTCCGGAGGGACTTCATCCCGGGTGATATGTACTGTGTTTAGGGGTATGAAATGGTTGACTTTGAGTATAAAGCGGAGGGAGGTCCGGTTTGAATAGGCGTTTGCAGGTATGAGATGATAGGGACGGTTGTATAAGATAAAAACTTCTGTTTCTAAAGCTGTATGAATATGAACGGGGTGCGTGTTGTCATCTATACAAGGTAGAAAGATTCCCTAACCAATGTTATGTGGTACTCCACGGGTGGGACTCCCTCGAGACCACCTAAACCGTGTGTATGGAAAAATGTACTTTTTTAATTTGAGACACTGAAATAATCCCGTAGGGATGTCCTCTTTGTAGCCTTGTACGAGCGATAGGGTAGTGCAGGGAATATGATATTACCTACGCCGTTTTGGCGATATTTTTGCACTGTCCGGATGGAAGGAATTCCGGGCGATTGACATGCAAAAATAGTGACAAAACAATGCGTGTGAAAATTTTTGTGCAATTTGTAATACCCACCTCTAAACCTGGGGCCTTTACACAATATAAATTGTTTGCAGTACCTTAGCACTTCAAAAGCAGCACCATGAAAAATCTACCAATCGGGATACAGACTTTGAGCAAAATAATCGAAGGTGATTTTGTGTATGTTGATAAAACGGAAATTGCCTACAATCTGATTCAAAAAGCAGGATATTACTTCCTTTCCCGCCCTCGCCGGTTTGGGAAAAGTTTGTTTTTGGATACACTCAAGGATATATTTGAAGGGCGAAAAGAACTATTCAAGGGGCTATATATCTATGATAAATGGGATTGGGAGGTGAAGTATCCGGTGTTGAGGATAAGTTTGGGGTCGGGGGTGATTAAAAATAGAGAGAAGTTACAACATCACTTAAGAGGTATTTTAGCTGATGTAGAGGAAGATTTGCTTATTGAATGTAAAAAAACGCTGAATGTTAGAGATTGCTTTAAATATTTAATAAAAAAATCATTTAGAACATACCATCAAAAAGTAGTCATACTCATCGATGAGTACGACAAACCCATTCTCGATAATATCACCAATAGAGAAGTTGCACTCGAAATGCGAGATGCGATGAAAGACTTCTACGGAGTGATAAAAGACAATGACGCCTATATCCAATTTGTATTTATCACCGGAGTGAGCAAATTCTCCAAGATGAACCTATTCAGTGGGTTGAATAACCTCGAAGACATCACATTGCATCCTGATTACGGCAATATTTGCGGCTATACTCACAATGATTTGCTAACGGTTTTTGAAGAGCACCTGCGAGGCGCCGATATGCAAAAGGTAAAGCAGTGGTACAATGGCTATAATTATTTTGGAGATAAGGTGTATAATCCATTTGACATTTTACTTTTCATATCCAATAGATTTGAATTTAGAAATTATTGGTGGCAAACAGGGAATCCATCTTTTTTGATAGAAATGTTAAAAACCAAAAACTACTACTTGCCTGAATTAGAAAATTTTACGGCAAATGAAGAAATCTTAGATACTTTTGATGTTGACCACATTGAATTGGTAGCATTGCTCTGGCAAACGGGATATTTGACCATTACCGGAAAAATGGAAGATGTGTTTGGCGTTGAGTACACTTTAGGCATTCCAAATAAGGAAATAAGTATATCGCTAAATAGCCTGTTTATTACTTATTTGACTACCCAAACAACTGAAAAGCTAAAGCAGCAAAAGCGCTTGTTGTATATGCTCCGAAATACTGACTTGGACGGCTTCAAAGATGCGCTTTATTCTCTATTTGCCTCCATTCCATACAGCAACTTTACCAACAGTAAGCTCCCGGATTACGAAGGGTATTATGCAAGTGTAGTATATGCTTATCTCGCAAGCATAGGCCTC
>JALWRC010000075.1 GCA_027080725.1 Saprospiraceae bacterium | reverse complement strand
CAGGTTTTAAGTAGTATAGCCTGTGCCGTGATAGCGGTACAGGAAGAGAGTGTACACCCTCTTAATCTCGAATCCCGTTTGAACAACCTCATCCCCTAATACCGCCATGGGCGGCACAGGCTCTACCGCTGTGGCGGTAGGGATGGGGGTGAGGTTGTAAAAAAGTGCATTTTGTAATACACACCTTATGTATTCTTTGTGCCTTATAACGCCTACAGCGTCACAGGTCGTGATTCAAAAAAAGTTGTTGATTACCACAACCTGTGGCCCTGGCGTTATTAGGCACGACCTGTGACGCCCCGGCGTTATTAGGAGTTAGGTAAGGAAATAAATTCAATCCGTACGGTAAACCATTAACAATTAACCATTAACAATTAACCATTGCAAAAACTTTTCTCAAATCGACGTTCGTTTACCCCGTGGAATGTGTATACTATGGGGTGAATCCTTGTTCGGTGTTCCCACCTACCCTTTTTACTGCTTAATATACCTCGCCGGAATAAGCTTTCCAGGTGTTCATAATTAGGGCAGTAACCGTCATTGGACCAACTCCGCCGGGCACTGGAGTGATAAAACTACAGCGGTCAGCAACAGCTTCAAAATCTACGTCCCCGGTTAGGCGGTAACCGGATTTGCGCGAGGGATCTTCGATTCGGTTGATCCCGACATCGATGATAACGGCTCCTTCTTTGACCATGTTGGGCTTGACGAAATGTGGAATCCCAATGGCGGCAATAACAATGTCCGCTTGAGCACATCGCTCTTCAATATTCCGGCTTTTGCTGTGCAATACTGTTACGGTAGCATTGCCAGGATCGCCCTTTGCCGACAACATGATGCTAATGGGGCGTCCCACGATATTGCTGCGACCCAGTACGACACAGTCCTTGCCGGAAGTGCTGATATCATACCGGCGCAACATCTCCATGATGCCCATAGGCGTGGCGGGATGAAAAGCCGGAAGCCCTTGGGTCATTCGGCCAAAATTGGTCGGATGAAACCCATCTACATCTTTCTCCGGGCGAATCGCCAAGGTGACTTTGGTCGCGTCAATATGACGGGGCAGCGGTAGTTGCACCATAAAACCATCGACATTCGGGTCGTTATTGAGAGACTCGATGAGCTGCATGAGTTCTTCCTCTGTTGTTTCTTCTTCCAAATGATGCAAGGTCGAACGGAACCCCACGCGTTCACAAGACCGGATCTTATTGCGGACATAGGACCGGCTGGCAGGATTGTCTCCTACCAAAACCGCCACCAAATGTGGAACGCGTTTCCCGGCATCTTTAAGACGAATGACTTCTTCTTTTAATTCTGCCTGTATTTGTAAGGCCAAGGCCTTTCCATCTATGAGTTGCATGTCGGTGACTTTTCTGTTGAGATGAGTGGCTTAATTCTTTGAAGCCCCAAAGATATTTTAATCGAATCAACTCATGGCAGATTATTCATTTTTTTTCTAATGCATTTTTCAATCATTATTTGGACGATGTTCTCGATACATTTTGGTATCTTTGCGCGCTCAATAGATAATAGTTATAAAATATATATAAAGCATTATGGCTAAAAAGCAGGACAAATCGGATGTACTCGTTGACTTTGAGGAAGTAACAGGGAACGTAGAAGGTTTTTTTGAAAAGAATAAGAACCTTGTTGTTGGCGTAATTGCCGCGTTGCTCATTGGAGTCGGTGGGTATTTTGCCTACATGAATTTGTATAAATTGCCCCGTGAAACGGAAGCTGCCGAACAGATGTACCAGGCCCAATTCCAATTCGATAAGGATTCATTCAACCTGGCACTGAATAATCCGGGTGGTGGGTATGATGGGTTTTTAGGGATTATAGATAATTACAGCGGTACCAACGTCGCTAATCTTGCCCATTATTATGCTGCAGTATCTTATCTCAAGATGGGCAATCTGGACGAAGCACTCAACTACATAGAAGATTACTCGCCGGATGGTGCCGTCATGCCGGTTATGAAAAACGGTGTATTGGGAGATATCTATTCGGAGAAAAATGAGTTGGATAAAGCCGCGGAGTACTATAAAAAAGCCGCAGATCTCGCTGCAGACCAATCGGACTTTTTGGCGGCATACTACTTGTTAAAATACGGTGAACTACAGGAGGTCTTGGGGGATAAAAAAGCCGCTTTGGCCGCTTACGAAACGATACAAAAGGAGTACCCCGATGCTCCGGATGCCCGAAAAATCGATATGTTTATCGAAAAGCTGAAGTAATCCCCTATGTCTTCCAAGGATAGGATTACCGAAAAGAGTACACATCATTCAGGTCCTTTGGACGCTGCCGGATTGCATATTGGAGTGGTGGTGTCCCGTTGGAATAGTGAAATTACCACCAAATTGTTGGAGGGATGCCGCTCCGTACTGGAAAAAGCCGGACTTGCAAAAGAAGATTTGGAGGTCGTTTTTGTTCCCGGCAGTTTTGAAATCCCGGCGGGAATGTCGGTTCTCCTTGCACATGGACATTACGATGCAGTTATTGGTTTGGGGTGTGTCGTCAAGGGCGAAACCCGGCATGACGAATACATCAACCACGCCGTGGCGCAAGGTCTCGTTCAGCTCAATATAAAATACCAAACCCCCACTATTTTCGGCTTACTGACCGTAGAAGATCAAGGCCAGGCCGAGGATCGCGCCGGCGGAAAATGGGGCAATAAAGGCGAGGAAGCTGCTGAAACCGCCATCCAAATGGCAAGACTCTACCAACGATTTAAAACACAATAACCATGGCAGTAAAAAATTTGTACGTAGTTGATGCAGGTCATTTTAAATTGGACGGAGGCGCTATGTTTGGAGTTGTCCCCCGGTCAATGTGGGAAAAGATGAACCCGCCGGACGATAAGAATATGTGTGATTGGGCGCTGCGCTGTTTGTTGGTGGAGACAGATGAGCGCTTGATTTTGATTGATACCGGGATGGGGGATAAGCAGGACGCCAAGTTCCGCTCCTTTTTCTATCCCTCCGGCAAAGAATTGGTCGCATCGATACGTGAGGTGGGCTTTTCGCCGGAGGATATCACGGATGTATGGCTTACTCACCTGCATTTTGACCACGATGGAGGAGCGGTAAAATACGATGAGAATGGGCAACTCGTTCCCACGTTTCCCAATGCCCGCTATTGGTCCAACCAAAAACATTGGGAATGGGCTAAATATCCCAATGCACGAGAGAAAGCCTCTTTTTTGAAGGAGAATTTTATTCCCCTCGAAGAGCAAAATAAGATTCATTTCATACCGGAAACCCTTACCGGACAAACCCCTTTCGGGCCGGATATCAAGGTGTTTTTTAGCTATGGACATACCGAGGCTATGATGGTACCCATCATCCACACTGAGTATGGGACCCTTGTGTATTGTGCCGACCTCCTGCCTTCACGATTTCATATCGGCATGCCTTATGTGATGTGTTACGATATCCGCCCTCTGACGACTTTGGACGAAAAGACCGCCTTTTTTAACGAGGCATTGTCCGGACAATACACCTTGTTTTTGGAGCACGACCCCACGGTAGAATGCATCACCCTGACCAAGAATGACCGGGGCAGGGTAGTGCTTGACAAGACCCTTACCCTTGACGATTTTATGGGGAGATAGGCCTGGTTGTGAGTGCTTATTTTTTATTCTTTGGTATGAAATGGTGGACTAATCTGGTCGGGGACATAACAAACTGCCATCAGCCAAGACAGCGGGTTCGAAGATAATCCTTCCTTTTGAGCCGGTTCGGAAATCGTACTCCTTCGTCGTCAGCTTCTCGGGCCTTCATCTTACCGGAAGAGCCCCGACTCCTGAACTGATGAAGGAAGACCGGTGAGCGGAGACATAGCGGGGAGATTTATCAAGAAGAGAAGGGTAGAGAAATAAGAAAAAAACTGTGCATTTTGTGATACACACCAACAAACACTCAGTTGAGCAACCGATTTAACTTTTCTCGAATTTGCCTGAGTTTTTTAAGCGTTTCAGCCTTGCTCTTCCGTCTTGTTCTAGCATCTTGCAATGCGGATTTTGCTCCGTACAGGGTGTAGCCTTTGACTTTGACAAGGGTATATATCTCTTGCAAATGCATGATTACATCAGGGGTATAACGCCGTTCTCCACGATGGGACTTGACCGGTTTGATCGTCGGGAACACCGTCTCCCAAAAGCGCAGCAGCGAAGGGGCGACCTCCAGTAAGGACGCCACCTCAGAAATCGAATAGTATCGCTTTGTTAGCTCCTTTCGATCTAGCATAAAAAGAGTTTGAATACTACCATTACGGTTATTTGGCCTTATAAAACTTGTGCGACCAAATGTTGCCGTTTCGTAAAGGTACGGAAATCTGATAAATTCCGGCCTCGAGTTTGGATACATCTATACTTACCTTTGGTTCCTTTACGAATCCTCGTTGATAAAGGTGTCCGTTGATGTCATAGAGATAATAACTCGTATTGATGGTCTCCTTCGCAACGATGTCAAGGGTGATCAAATGGGTCGAAGGACGGCTAAATGTGATGGAAACGCCTTGTATTGGCTCGCTTGATGATAGAGGATTCTCCGGCGTAATCACAAAGACCGTACTATCCGGCGGGAACCCCAACCGGTATTTTCCCACCTTCTCATCATCCCTTATGACATTAATGATCTGTGGGGAGACACTGTCCCCAAAAAACCAGTTGCCTTCGTAAGTATCCTTCGCCAATATCGAACCCACGCCTAAGACCCCGCCAAAATGCCCGATACTGTCCTCGAGGTAATTGGGATACATGAGCTCTGTCTCACTGTAGCCATACCTGAATTCGATTTTCTCCCCTTTCTCATACACCCATGCTTGCATATTGATATGGTCAAAAACACCATCGAGCCCTTTAAAATAGTAATCCCTCCATTCGAATGCTATAATTCTCTCCGGGGCTTTTCCCATGACCATGTATGAAACGGTTGATTTGGGGTCTTCGGATAAACTCGCTTGAAAATTGGACTCAAAGGGGCTGATGACCTCAATAGGATAGCCGGATTCCGGGTTGCTAAAGGCGATTTGCCCCCGTGAAGTAAGCCAAACCTTGTTGTAAGTGTTTCCCTGATAAGTTATGGCATAAGGCAAGGTGACTTCATAGCTGGTATCTGTCTCAAAATAGGTGTCGGTGACCAAGACCGGTGTGCCGCGGTCCGATAGATATTGAAAAGGCGCCTTTTGAACTTCCAATACGATGCCTTGCCCGAATGTGTTGTACATTGAGCTAAAGAAGAAAATGGCTAAAATGACTATCTTAAATGGTTTCATAACGTTTATTAATTTATAATGTGGGTGCAAAGATACAAGGAAAAATTAAAAAAAATACTAATATGTAATAAGTTCCTTAAAGTGTTAAAATGAAGAATAAATACTGATATCCTAAAGTGCGCCCACGGTGAAGCACAATCATAAACACCCCGTCCTTGCGCCATCTTTTCGACGCATCCGTACCCCGAACCGAAGGTGTCATGAATTTAGCAGCAGCTTCTCAAGAAGTAGATGAATTGGGACTAATACGTTTCTCCCCCTTACAATGACTTGAATCTCGATTATGTTGCAGGAATGCTCTATTTTTTTTTCTACCTTATACCGCCACGTCTGCACAGGCTCCTCTCCTCCTCTCCTTTACTGCCAGTGACACAGAAACGTTATTAGAACACATGAGGAATTGTAAAAATCAATAAACCTGATAATGCTATAGCGTCACAAGAGTGTATTTATCAAAGTAATTAGTGCATTTTGTAATACACCCTTTTTTTAACATATTATCTTAAATTGTAGAAAAATACTTACCTTTGTGGCGAACACTTACAGGAGGGTATTGTAGCATCATTGTCCTGCTGTACACTAAAAGAACCTCTATGAATTCATGGATTTATATCTATCGACCGGTTTGGATTATTGGCATGACCATAATCCTGTCTTTCCCGCTTTTGGCCCAGAGGGACAACATAGTGCAAGATGTCGTTCACGTATTGTTGGAAGGGAGGGAGGAGGTCCCGGATCCTGCATATGTCGAAGCCCTCACAGAACGACTGGAGGCATATCTTCATCATCCGCTTGACTTGAATGCCGCTTCGAGGGAAGAATTGGAATCCCTCGGGATATTGAGCATCCCGGAGATAGAAGCCATCTTGCATTATCGAAAGACCATCGGGCCTTTTACCACCGTTCAAGAGCTCAACGCCGTAGAGGGTTTGCAACATTCGACATTACTGCTGCTCCAACCTTTCGTCGCTGTTAAAGGCGGGGATAACACCCTGGCCGATATTGGGCAAGGTGGACAATTATCCTCCCATCCCGCCAAATGGATACTCTCCTGGAGAGGGAAACTGGACAATCGCCTTACCCGGGAGAATGCTTTTAAATCGCTTTTGGAAAACGGAGGTCTCCCACAAGTTTGGAAGGTCCAGTACAGGATAGGAACCCGCTTTAGTGCCGGAATTGCAGGGGCTCAACAGAGGGGAGAAACCTGGAGAAAATACGGGATCTTCAGCGGCCCCGACCAATTACAATTCCATGCATTTATCCATTGGAATAAGGGGATAATACGGGATATTGCACTTGGGGATTACAGCCTTCAGATAGGGGAGGGCTTGATCGTTTATCAGGGATTCCAAATTGGCAAATCCGCTTTGGTTAACCGGGTGCATCGAGGCTTGAGCAGGCACTTGTTTCCCTATCGGTCTTCCGGAAGTTTTGCCTTTAGCCGGGGAGCAGCAGCAGAATTGGGATTTGCCCAACACTGGTCTGTCCTGGCCTTTGTTTCTTCGCGCCGTTTGGATGCGACTTGGCAATGGCTGGAGGACAGCACTGCGGTGCAATTGAAGAGTATCAACCGTTCGGGGCTGCATAACACCCCAGGAACGCTCTCCCGGCAGTCCAATCTTCTCTTACATAACGCAGGCTCAACCATTTCATACCATAAAGGCCCCAATAGATACAGCCTTAATCTCATGGGACAAAGGGTAGCCTATCAAGGGAGACAGGGGCATGTCCCGGCTGTGGTCCATCCTTTCAGTGGATGGGGAAGTTTTTCTTACCGGCAATACGTCAATGGCATTATGTTGTTTGGGGAGGAAGCCATCACCCATCGAGGGGATTGCGCTCTACTCAACGGCTTGCTGTACGCCCCGGTCAGAGGCTTGGGGTTGAGTTTGGTGCACCGGCGTTATGGAGAGAACTATTCTTCGATTTGGAGCAACGCCCTTCGGGAAGCAACCTATATCGGCAATGAGTCCGGCCTGTATTCCGGGATAGAATATACGCCCGACAAGGTCTGGCAAGCAGCTTTCTATATCGACTTTTGGCGCTTTCCCGCCGGAAGCGACAACTACCGCCTGCCCATCACGGGCCATGCATCCCTTTGGAAGTTGAGTTACACCCACAGGAAGGTGTATCAGATTTATGCGTTGGTGAAATGGCAAAATAAGGGAGAAATAACCTCCGGGGAAAACGACAAATACTCATTTTACGAGTCAAGAGAGAAAATCAACATAAGGCTGCATGGGGAGTATATCCTGAACAGGAACTGGACATTAAGAGCACGGTATGAAACGGTAAAATTACCGGGGCGCCCTGCTAATTCTTACAGTCGGGTGTTGTATCAGGATGTGCTCTACGCTTCAACACGATGGCCTTTGACCGTTAAAATGCGATATGCGCTCTATCGGGCACCCGACTTTGAAGGGCGGATTTATGCGTATGAAAATGGCTTGTCCGGCACCTATTCCATTCCCTTTTATTACGGATCCGGTATGCGAACCTACCTTTATGTACGATACAGGATGAAGCGTCTTTATACAGAGGCAAAGTTGTCCTATACGACCGGTAGGGCCGGGGCAAAGGCATTGCCCCGGCAGTGGTCTTGGGAGTGGAGGTTGAATATGGAAATATGAAGTAAGGTGGAGGCTATGATATGTAAAGGCGCTCAGTTATTTATCGCCGCTAGCACAAATACGATTCAACGTTTAGAGCAAACTTTAAAAATGTGCAGTTTGTAATACACACCATACACACTGCCTGAAATACATATTATTAAATATTAGTATTTTTGCATCTAAAACTAATACGAATGACCCAGCAGAGCTCAGAATCAGGAACATGGCGCACTTTTTTGCCGCACATCATTGCCATCGCCGTCTTTTTAGCCATAAATTTGATATTCTTTTACCCGCAGATCGAGGGGAAGGTGACTTCCCAAGGAGATATCGTCTCTTATATTGCGGCCTCCAAGGAGCTCAAGGACTATAAGGAGAAGGAAGGGCATCAGCCTTTGTGGACCAATTCGATGTTCAGCGGGATGCCGGCATATGCGATTAGCATGGACAGGCAAGGTAATCGCCTGGAGCAGCTCAAATCGGCGATAAGTTTATGGATTAATCGTCCCATCGGTTATTTTTTCGTCATGATGCTCTCGATGTATGTGCTCTTCATTATGTTGGGGGTCAGTCCTTGGATTGCCATCATCGGCGCAGTCGCTGCGGGGCTGAGTACCAACAATTTCATACTGTGGGATGCGGGGCATTCCAACAAGTTGAATGTACTGAGTTATATCGGTTTTGTATTGGCCGGTTTAGTCGGAACCTACCGGGGGCGCTATTTAGTAGGCGGATTGCTCTTCTTGCTCGGCATGGGTTTATCGGTATTCTCCAATCACCCACAGATGCTGTATTATTTGGGTTTGTCCGTGTTGATATACGTCATTCTTGCGCTAATAGATTTTGTGAAGCAGAAGTCACTAGGCAATTTCATAAAAGCATCTGTTGTCCTCCTCATCACAGGGGTCATTGCTATCGGAGCCAATGTGGACAACCTCTGGACGATGTACGACTACAACAAAGACACGATGCGTGGCAAACCCATCTTGCACGAGGCGGCAATGCAAGGGAGTAGCAGCAATGTAAAGGGGCTGGATTGGGAGTACGCTATGGGGTGGTCCAACGGCTGGCTGGACAATCTATCTTCTTTCATCCCGGGCATCGTAGGCGGAGGATCGGCGGAACCCATTAGCAAAAAAGGGCCACTCAATCAGTTTATGCGAAAAAATGGAGGCCAGCGCCTCAAAGTGGCTCCATTGTATTGGGGGAGTCTTCCGTTTACGAGTGGGCCGGCCTACTTCGGTGCCGTCATATGGTTTTTCTTCATCTTAGGACTATTCTTAGAGAAGGGACGATTGAAATGGTGGATTGGTTTGAGTGTTTTGCTCACTTTTATGCTGGCCATGGGAAAGCATATGGGCTTTTTTAATCATCTGTTGTTTGATTATTTGCCCTTATTCAACAATTTCAGGACGCCCAATTCCGTCCTTTCCGTGACGGCTTTTTTGATGCCCATACTGAGTGTGGTGACCTTACAAGGGATATACGCCGGACGATATGACCGGGCAGAGCTGCTCAAGTGGGGCAAGGTGACCCTTGGTATTTTGGGGGGCATTGCACTATTATTGGCCGTAGCCGGGCCCTACCTCTTGTCCTTTGAAGTAGCAGGGGATGGACGATTCCGCGGACAAATGCTGGATGCGGTCATACAGGAACGCCAGCAGCTTCTGCGCAAGGATGCCTTCAAGGCGTTCTTCCTCGTTCTGCTCTCCTTTGGGACGATTTGGGCGTATCTCAAACGCAAGATTACCCGGACGCATCTCATTATGGTGATTGGATTGCTCACCGTGCTGGATTTGGGAATAGAGGCCAAGCGTTACTTTGGTACGGACAAATTTGTTTCGCCTTCCCGCTTTAAGAACAACTTCACCATGCGCACGGTCGATAAGGAGATACTCAAGGACAAAACCCTCTATTACAGGGTACACGATATGACCCAGTCCCCCTTCAATTCCTCCCTCTCCTCCTATTATCACAAAACGATCGGAGGGTATTCGGCAGCAAAATTACAGCGGTATCAGGATCTCATAGAACACCATATCTCCCGGGGCAACGAGCGGGTACTCAATATGCTCAATATGCGCTACCTCATCGACAAAACGGGAGAAGCGCATTATAATCCACGAGCATTGGGCAATGCGTGGATGATCAAAAGAATTAAGACCGTCCCCGGACCGGATGAGGAAATCGCCGCACTGAAGACCTTTGACCCTAAGACGGAGGCGATCATGGAAGAGTCTTATGCCAAGAATCTCCACCACAACACCAATTTCGCTGCTAATGGCTTCGTCAACCTGACCTCGTACCATCCGGAGCGATTACTCTACGATTTCAATTCATCCGAAAATCAGTTCGTGGTGTTCTCTGAGATATGGTACGATAAGGGCTGGAAAGCGTATATAGACAACACGGAAGTACCCATCTACAAAGTGAATTATGCATTGAGGGGGGTACTGGTTCCACCTGGAAGACATGCGATCACCATGAAGTTTGAACCGAAATCCGTGCTCAAAGCACAAAAAATATCCTCTATTCTCTCCTGGGTGATATTACTGGGATTTATCCTGTTATTGGCGTTGATGATACCGGGAGTACGTCAGAGACTTAAATTTTTGCCGGATTGAAAGAGGCGACAAAAGGGCGGGTTTTAGTGATTACCTACTATTGGCCACCATCGGGAGGTCCTGGCGTTCAGCGCCCACTGAAATTTGTCAAATACCTGGTAAAACTCGGTTGGACGGTGGATGTCTTGACGGTAAAAGACGGGGAATATCCCGTGCTGGACCCGGAGTTGGAAGGAGAAGTTCCGCCGGAGGTGAAGGTCATTCGCTCGCCGGCGATAGAGTTCTTTCACTGGTACAAGCGCCTCACGGGGCAAGATGCTAAGAAGGGATTGGATACCTTTATCCTCAACAGCAAGAAAGTAGGATTTTTCGGAAAAGTGGCTCGCTGGGTTCGTATGAATCTATTCGTGCCCGATGCGCGTATCGGTTGGGTGCCTTACGCGATAAAAGCCGGGGGGCGGCACATCAGGAGGCACCGCCCGGATGTCATCTTTTCTACGTCCCCTCCGCATTCCCTGCAAAGAATCGCCAAGGTGTTATCCACCCAATACGGCATCCCTTGGGTGGCGGACTTTAGAGACCCCTGGACCAATGCTTTTTGGGATTCCGGTATTGGGCGAACGGCCTTCGCAGAGCGTAAGAACAAGCGGCTCGAACAATCCGCTCTGCGTCATGCCACGCGTATTACCACCGTAAGTAAAGGGGTTATGAAATTGTTGAACGCACCGGCCGGGAAGACCGATATTATCCCCAACGGATGGGATGAAGAAGATTTTAAAGAGTGCAATCACCCGGGCAATGCTAAGTGCACCATCGTATATGCGGGCTATTTGGCCGAAAGCCAAAACCCTACTGGTTTTCTTGAGGCTTTGGCCCGGCTGACTCCCGGGCAAAGGGAGGTGGTTCGCGTGGAGATGTACGGAAGGCAGGATTTGGCCTTTCATTCCTCCATCCAAGCCCATGGAGTCGCGCATTTGTTTGAATTTAAGGGATATGTCTCCCATGAAGAGGTCATCCGCCGGATTTGCCGGGCGGACATACTGTTGCTCGTCATCCCGAAGGAGCACGGGACGGGGATATTGACCGGAAAATTATTTGAGTACCTGGCGACGAAGAATTTTATCCTGGGCATCGGCGATCCCGCCGGGGAAGCCGCGGCTATCCTCCGCGAATGCGCTGCAGGAGAGATGGTCGATCACGATACCGTGCCTTCCTCGCTCTTGACACAACAGTTAGAGCGCTGGAAAAGGGGGGAGCGCGTTCCAGTCAATGAGACGGCCATCGGACGGTACAGCAGGCGCGCATTGGCCCGGCAACTTGATAAAATACTGGAGGCATGCAAGTGAAGAAAATAGTTTTTATGGCGGGTAAGTTGTGGAATGACCTCCTCTCCCTGCGCAACACCGTGTCCCTGACGCCCGGCCCGTATGACCGCCATTTGGGATACTACTACATCCGGTTTGAGTCGGATTTTAAGAAACTCAACCGCTTGTTGCACTCCTTCGATGCAGATGGCATTCCTCTCAACACCACCTATATCGACGTCGAAAATCCACAGTTGCACTATTATCCGATAAGCATCGGCCAATACGCTCTGGCCCGGTGGCACGACCACCTCATGGACAAAGAAGGCGCCATCGAGCATTTTATGCGGATTGCGGACTGGTTTGTTTCCGAGGCGGTGTGTTCGCCTTCGGGGGGAGCGCTGTGGTTGACGGATGTGCCCAAGCCGGAGTACGAAGTGACCTCCCCCTGGCCCTCGGCATTTGCCCAGAGTAGGGCGATTTCGGTGTTGCTGCGGGCCTGGCAGCATACGGGAGAAGAGCGTTATTTTATTTTAGCTTGCAAAGCTTTGCAGCCGTTTGAAAGGGATATCAGCGAAGGGGGCGTCTCTGTGGACCGAGCGACTCCGGGGATTGCTTTTTACGAGGAGTATGTCGCTCAATGGCCTACACGGGTGCTGGATGGACATAGTTTTGCCCTGTTTGGTTTGTACGATTTCATACGAGCCGCCCCAAAAGATTCGGAGTATCACGGGAAAGCCGTTCGATTGTTTGAAGAGGGTATCCGGGGGTTGAAGCATCACTTGAGCTATTACGATACCGGGACGTGGCTGCGCTTCAATCGCTGTGAGCGCCCGGGATATCCCAATGAGGACCCATGTACCATAGGTTACCTCAAACTCGTTATAGCACAAATGAGGGTGCTTTACTCTATGACCGGGGATGCACAGTTTGATGCCCTGGCAAGAAAATGGAAGAAGTACCTGACCCCAAAGGGAATATGGAATATGTATTATGAAAAGTGGCACACGCTGCGTAAACTGAATAGACTCTAGCCTATGTGTGGTATAGCCGGAATCATCGAATCATCAGGGGTGGACAGGGGGGCTCTCATGGAGCAAATGATGCAGATATTGGAGCATAGGGGGCCGGACGGCTATCAGGTCTGCCACAGGGATGGCGTGACTCTCGGGCACCGGCGCTTGTCCATCATCGACATCCAAGGGGGAGACCAGCCCATGTTTACGGATGACCAACGCTACGCTATCATCTACAACGGCGAAGTATACAATTACAAGTCAATCAGAAGCGAATTGAAGGCCCTTGGGGTGCCTTTTCATACCCAATCCGATACGGAAGTGCTTTTGAAAGGGTATGAAATGTGGGGTGAAACGGTGTTGGACAAACTCAATGGTATTTTTGCCTTTGCCATACACGATCGTCTCAGCGGTAATGTGTTTTTGGCCAGAGATCATTTTGGGATAAAGCCTCTGTATTATTACAAAGGAACGGATTTTCTGGTTTTCAGCTCGGAACAAAAGGCGATTCTGTTGCATCCCGGTGTGGAGCGAAAGCCCAATTACACTGCGATGCACATCCAGATGAATCTGCGGTACACCCAGACGGAGGAAACTTTGTTTGAAGGTATGCGCCAACTACCTCCGGGACACAGCATGATTTATGCGGAAGGGAAATTGACCCAACGCCGGTATTATACCCATAAGCCCGAGATCGATTATCGGATGAGCGAAAAAACGGCCATCGAAGGGCTCCATCACTACCTCGGGCAGGCGGTCAACCGCCAGTTGGTCAGCGATGTTCCCGTCGGGGTATATCTGTCCGGAGGATTGGATTCCTCTGCTATTGTGGAGAAGATAGCCTCCGCCGGGGGGAAGGACATCAACACCTTTACCATGGGCTTTAACGAACCCACGGATGAGTTTGGTGATGCCCAACTCATTGCGGATACTTTTCATACCCATCACCGCACCACTTCCCTCAGCTTTGATCCCTTGAAGGGATTTCCGGAAGTCATTTGGCATGCCGAACAGCCCAAGATCAATCTCTTGCAGGGATTCAATATGTCCCGCTACGTTCGCCAACACGTCAAGGTGGTATTGGGGGGACTCGGCGGAGACGAACTCTTTGCCGGGTATGACATCCATCGTTTGATTTATCCCTTCAACAAATGGCATAAGTGGATGCCCAAACCGTTGTCGAAAGTGATGCAAGGCCTTTCGGACCTCCTGTTTAAAATCCAATCCACCACGGGACCGCTCAAATGGGACGAGTATAGGCGGGGTGCCCAAATGCTGCTATCCATCGGAGATATCCAAAAGTATTACCTCATCCTGCGCAATGTGTGGGAAGTCGACCAGGGAATGTTTAAGAAAATCTATTCTCCGGGTTTTTTAGCGGAACAGGACCTGAAAGGGGTAGTTTGGAAGGAGTTTACCCCCTACTTTGATGCCTACCGGGATTTGGAAGCGTTGGATCAGGTGATGGCGGTGGAGCGACATACCAAGATGGTCAATGATTACCTCCTTGTAGAGGACCGTATGTCGATGGCCAATGGGGTAGAGGAGCGGGTACCGTTTTTGGATACGGATTTGGTCCGGTTTGCGGCCTCCATTCCCCTGCACCTCAAGATGAAGGGAGGGAAGACCAAATATCTCTTTCGCAAAGCCATGGAATCCCGCCTACCCAAGCGAATCATCCATAAAAAGAAGTGGGGCTTTACCGTCAATCCCTATTTGCAATTCAAAAAGGATCTCAAGGAGGTAGCAGAGCAAATCCTCACCGAGAAATTCGTCCGCGAACAAGGTATTTTTAATTACGCCTACATCCGTAAAATACTCGATGCTCCTCCCCATCCGCGCATGCGCTGGCACTACAATCTCCTCTGGGTGATGATGGGCTACGCCATATGGCAACAGATGTTCATAGACACCCGGATGTACGAAGAAAAGCAGTTTGACCTCAAGGCGTTTATGCGGTAATCCCTCTCAGAAAAGAGAGGCACGATAAAAATGGTTAAAACCATTGCAAGAAGCAGTCTGTGTCATCATACCCACGGTTAAAACAGTGTGCTGTGTTTATTCCTGTTTGAACGCCTCGATTTAACAGAAATAGCTTCCGTAACTATTTGCATTTATTTCTTGCACTATTGCTTCCTGCTGTAGTTTCAAGAAAAGCGAGCACTGAATAAAAAAACTATAGATTTATTTGGTGATATGAAATATATTATTAACTTTGCTTCATGATGTCCATAGCATCTTAACATCACTATGCTTTCATTGACTCTTTGTTTTCCTCCTTTCAAAAGTCAGTGTTCAATGTTGAATTGAAATTTTTATTTTTTAACCCTTAAATTTTGTACTATGAAAACTTATTCAAATTCAAGTGTTTACACACACACACACGCTTCGGCGAGCATTAATTAATCTTCTTAGTTTTATGTTGGTCTTACTTTGG
>JALWRC010000074.1 GCA_027080725.1 Saprospiraceae bacterium | reverse complement strand
ATTGAATGCTATCAGGGCTAAGCTAAATGACACCTCTAAATCTTGGATAGGTGTAATACTATTTGTCACCAACGTCATTAAGTTTTGTGAACACCACAATTTCCATTTCTGAGGAAACCCTATGTACGATCAGGATGACCGGTGGTATGTCAGGGATAGGGAGGATACTATCTACCGGCTGGTCATGGATTTTAGTGGGGTGGATTCCTTCCCAATTTATGGTAGAAGACTACACAAGGGGTTGAGTACCTTTGACTACTATCGAGGGTATGGTTACATCGATAGTGTACGTCCCTATACCCTACCGGACAATACAGTAAGGCCGGTGTATTATGTCCGTTACGAGGGATATTATCATCTCAGTGACCAAACACCCGACGACTCCATCTTTTCCGAATCAGGCCACAGAGTTGTTAAGGGGATTGGATTTTTGTCGGGCGGAATGCCCACTGCTCAGTTTATTTTACCCCATCCCACTGCGGATCCCTTAGGATATATAGGACAATTGCGTTGCTTTAGTAATGATACGGCATTGTATAAATTTGTGGATTACGATTGTGATAGTACCTGGGTATTAGAGGTGGACACTCCGGAGGACCCTCATCCTGAAGTGGTGGTATATCCCAATCCCTCGCACTCCACCCTTTATGTCAAGGGGATAGATAAGGAAGTGGACTATATGCTGTTGGATATGGCCACAGGTCGGATTGCAGAGAGGGGCAGGACACAGCGGCATTCGGTAGCACTGCATGCCCCGGGCGTGTATGTCCTTCGATTGTTTTTGAGGGACGCTATCGTCACGAGAAAGGTGGTGGTGATGCGGTGATACCGTTAATTTTAGCTGAATCGAGCCACTCCAACGGGTGTTAACATAGCCCACGATTTTAACCGTGGGATGGATGTTACAGACGAATTTTTGTAATGGTTTTAACCATTTCTTGTACGTATTTCGTTTTTGGAACACTATTTATAAAGCCGAATTCTTCTGAATGATTTTTTCGACCACTTCCGGATTGAGCAATGTCGAAATATCCCCGAAATCCGAAGTTTCCCCGGCAGCGATTTTGCGCAGAATCCTGCGCATGATTTTACCGCTACGGGTCTTGGGTAGTCCGGGGACAAATTGGATTTTGTCGCATTTGGCAATGGGGCCGATTTTCTTTGCTATCAGCCGGTTGATTTCCAACGCGAGCTCATCCTCTTCATCTACATTTTGCTTGAGGATAATGAAGGCGTAAAGTGCATTTCCTTTGACATCGTGCGGAAACCCGACGATGGCCGTCTCCACCACCAAAGGATGGTCGTCGATCACATCTTCGATAGGCGCTGTGCCGAGATTATGCCCCGATACAATGATGACATCATCTACGCGTCCGGTGATACGGTAATATCCACGCTTGTTTCTCAGGGCCCCATCCCCGGTAAAATACCGATTTTCGAAGGAGAAATAGGTTCGCTTATAGCGCTCCTGATCTCCCCAAATGCCTCTCGTGATGGAGGGCCACGGAAACTTTATCCCCAACCGGCCTTCTGACGGAAATCCCTCTACTTCTTCTCCCATCTCGTCAAACAACATGGGCTGCACCCCGGGCAGGGGCAAGCCTGCATAGGTGGGCTCATCGTGCAGGACACCCGGAATGGTCGTGATGAGAATACCTCCGGTCTCCGTCTGCCACCAAGTGTCGATGATGGGCACTTCGCCATTGCCTATGTTCTTCTTATACCACACCCAGGCCTCTTCATTGATGGGTTCTCCGACGGTGCCAATCACTCGAAGTGATGACAGATCCGAGCGCTGCACGAGCTCTAAGGGGTACTTCATCAATGCCCGGATCGCTGTAGGTGCAGTATAAAATTGGTTGACTTTATACTTTTCTACGATTTGCCAGAATCGTCCTGCATCCGGAAAGGTCGGCACTCCTTCAAACATCATAGTGGTCGCTCCTGCCAGCAAAGGTCCGTATACGATGTAACTATGGCCGGTAATCCAACCGATATCCGCCGTACACCAATAGATGTCTCCTTCATTGTATTGAAAAACGTTGATAAAAGAATAGGCCGTATAGACCATGTATCCTCCTGTCGTGTGGATGATGCCCTTGGGTTTGCCGGTCGAGCCGGACGTGTAGAGGATAAACAATGGATCTTCCGCCTCCATCACTTCGACCGGACAGTCCGCAGATGCCCCTTCCAATGCCTCCTCCCACCAGATATCCCGTCCCTCCAGCATATCCACATTTTGGCCGGTTCTCTTAAAGACGATGACTTTTTCTACCGATTGTGTTTCCGATATTTCAAGGGCCTTGTCTGCAATTTCCTTCAGTGCGATGGTCTTGGTGCCGCGATAACCCCCATCTGCTGTGAGCAGCATTTTGCACGTGGCATCGTCGATTCGCGTGGCGAGGGATTTGGACGAAAACCCGGCAAACACCACCGAGTGAATCGCTCCTATCCGGGCACATGCCAATACAGCTATCGCCAATTCGGGAATCATCGGCAGGTAGATGCACACCCGATCTCCTTTACTTATGCCTTGCTTTTTAAGTACATTGGCAAAGCGGGATACTTCTTTATGCAACTCGCGATAAGTGATTTTTCGCGCTTCCTCATTTGGGTCGTTGGGCTCCCAAATAATCGCAGTCCGGTCCGCTTTATCGTCCAAATGCCGGTCCAGACAGTTTTCCGTAATATTGAGCTGTCCCCCTTCAAACCACCTAAACTCCGGTTTGTCCCAATCGTACTGCAAGACCTTTTCCCATGGTTTTTTCCATATGAAATGGCCGGCTATTTCCGACCAGAACCCCTCCGGATCCGCCACACTTTTACGATACGTATCTACGTATTGCTCGACTGTTTTGATTTGCATAACAAGATTTTTGAGAATTAACGAAATAAGGTATGAGCCGGTCAATAGTGTACCATTTCATACCATCTACACTATCCGGCGATAAAACCGTTGGGTAAAAGTAGTGATTTTGCCGGAAAATAGATTGTTCTACATCTCATTTTTCGCAGCACCGGGATTTTTAATGTACAGATGACATGGGTTGGATTGAGAGGCAAACCGGAAAGTATGGATAAGGCTACAGTATTCCGGTCATTCGAAGAACAGGCTATTAAATGGGCACGCAACAAAACTCTTCAATATAAGTAAGGTGAACCTCTTGCACATATCTGTTGTTTTACAACTAATACATAGAAAATAACCATGGCTTCAAACAACAGATTGGCTTTGCAATACGTCAAAACGACGGAAGGGGTTACCATCGAGGTAGAGGTAGGCTTTCTTCCCCAGCAGTCGTCTCCGGCAAGATCAATCTATGGGCATGTGTATCACATTACCATACACAATCTCCGGGATCAACCCATCCGGTTATTGAGACGCAACTGGGCAGTGGAAAATGCGCTTGGGGGCATCTCTTTAGTCGAAGGGGAAGGGGTCATCGGCCAACAGCCCGTTATCCAACCCGGTGGTCATTTTCATTACAGCTCCTGGACCCATGTGAGTACCGTAATCGGAAAAATGTCGGGTGCTTACACTATGATGGATCTCGAGGGGGGCACCTTCTTTCAGGCAGAAGTACCGGAATTTTTGCTGATTTATCCTCCGGTTTTAAATTAGGGTTGAGTCTGCCATACTCTTCAAAAGAATGGTTCTACTCACCAACTTTTCCCTTCCAAAAAACGTAATAACTTCAAAAAACATGCATCGATCTTTCTTCCCATTCATCTTTACGGCATTTTTATTAACCCTCGGTGTATCCGGGTTCTCACAGACCTATGTCGATATCCCGTATGTCAAAGACGGGCATGAGAAGCAAATCATGGATATTTTTGTGCCGGAAGGGGTAAAAGCCCCGCGTCCCGTGGTCATGTTTATCCACGGTGGAGGCTGGTCAAAAGGGAAGAAAGGACCGGCCCTGAGGCATTTGAGAGGGCTGTTGGAGCGGGAGCAATTCGTAATTGCCGATATCAATTATCGTTTGAGTGGGGACAGTATTTTTCCGGCTCAAATCTTTGATTGCAAAGCGGCGGTGCGCTTTTTGAAGGTTCATGCCGATCAATATTTCATCGATACCTGTCGCTTTGGAGTGATGGGAACCAGTGCGGGGGCCCACCTGGCCACTCTGTTGGGTCTCTCCAACGGTGTTCACGAGTTGGAAGGACGTCATTTGGGCAATCTGGAGGTTTCCTCGAGGGTATATGCTATTGTTGATGCCTTTGGACCTACGGATTTAATCCGTTTTGATTCTATTTTTCCCGATTCTTGCCGGCGGCGCAATACCCAGAACAAGCCCCATTCGGCTTCCGACCAGTTGCTGGGCTGCCAGCCCTTGGAATGCCCTGATAGGGCGCGATTTGCAAGCCCTATTGCATATGTGGATGACAGTGATATCCCCGTCCAGATACACCATGGAGACATGGACTGTGTGGTGCCCCCATTGCAGAGCCAATTGTTGTATGACACCCTTCTACGGCATGGTGTGGATGCGGAGTTGTATTTCTACGAAGGCAAAGGGCATGGTGGCTTTGACGAACGCGATTTCCGAAGAAGGTTGGAAGCGTTTTTCATCGAGCATCTAAACGACGTCCAACCTCCCTGTGAGAAAATTACAGCTTCAACAAATCCAAATATTGAGGAATTGTCCATCAAAGCCCGCGTACAGGGGGGCTATTTGCTATTAACTTCCGGAGAAGATCTGTCTGGCATGAAATGGTCGATTATCGACCTGTTGGGCAGACCCGTCAACGCAGGTACTATCCTCGGTTTCAAAGGGAGGATACTCATTTCTTTTCTTTCTCCGGGCTATTATACCGTCTTTGTTCAAGCTGGAGAAAGTGTATACACCGGATATCGCCGTTTTTATGTGGAGTGATTTTTGTAACTTATCCCAAAGCCCCTGTCATCTATTCGTCCTGTCAATGATACACTTTTGAGATAGATAGGAGCCGTTTTTCACAGAAAGAATCAAGAGAAATGCAGACATCTCCATTAGAGCCGTAAAATTCTTTTTGCAGCTCTTTTTTCATATTATCCCGTTACATAATTCTAAAGGATATAAAACATTTCAAACCCTTTATGAGTTGAAAGGTTGTATAAGTAATACCCCATTGGGCGAATTCATTTAGCTTATAAATTCTTAATCATTATGCATGACATCAGATGGATTGTTATTATAATATTGTTTGTTTCAATGGGACTACCGGCCCAAAAAGCGGTCTTGGACGGATATGTCTTTGAGGACGAAAACCGGGGTTTCCTGGGTCAGGTCGAAATCAAGGCCTACCCCAATTCCTATTCGACCACTCCTATCGCCGAGACCTATTCGGATGCAGAGGGGCATTTTGTCCTGGAGGTTCCGCCCCTCCAACCGGTTTTTATCACAGCCGGGAAACAACTATTTCATACCTTAAAAATGGATACCACGGCACCCGCGGCAGGCCAAAAGTTGTTCTTAAAGTTACGGATGATTAGAGAGCCGGGATACATCTTTGAGATGCTCATCGCAAAAGCGACCGATGATCCCAATGCTCCGATGGAATCCATTAAGAATACCCGTATCGAGATCTTCAACAACACTACGGACAAGGAGGAACTGGTTTTGGAAAATTACCCCAAGTCAGAATTCAATTTTACCTTCAAAAAGGGCAACCACTACACCATTATGATTCGCAAAAAGGGTTTTTTGACCCGGAGAATGGAGGCCTATGTCAATGTCCGGGGGTGTATTTTGTGTTTTGACGGGATAGGAAGTATTGAGCCCAATGTCACCGACAATATCAATTCGGATCAGCAACACGGCACCTTGTTATCGACTGTATTGCTCCGTCCAGCCGTAATCGGCAGTTCGTTTAAGATTAGAAATATTCATTATGATTACAATAAGTATTTTATTCGTCCTGATGCCGCAGTGGAACTGGACAAAGTGGTGAAGATGCTCAAAGACAATCCGGCACTGGAAGTCGAACTGGGTTCCCACACCGATGCCCGCGGAAAGGATAGTTATAACATGCGCCTCTCCCAAAAGCGAGCTGAAGCCGCTGTCCAATACATCGTCAAAAACGGTATCGATGCCCGGCGCATTTCAGCCAAAGGGTATGGAGAAACGCATATCCTCAATCGTTGTAAGAATGGCGTAAATTGTTCGGATAAAGAGCATGAAGTAAATCGCAGGACGGAGATCAAGATCACCGGCATCAACGAAGAAAAAAGCAATTCCTTTAAATCACTCCAACAGATTATTCACGAAGAGAATTTTATGCACAAAGTAATGGAGGGTGAACCCGAGGTCGTAGAGTATAAAGAAGGGGAGGATATGCCCGAAGACCTCAAAAAGTTTCTGAAGCAAAAAGAGCAAAAACAAGCGGATAAACCATCCACACCGGTAGCAAAACCGGATACAATGCCTACGGGGACAAATGGGCCGAAAATGCTAGCAACCATACCTTCTTCTGCACGGATTCCAAGCGATTTTACCGGATATCTATTGTTTTTGGAGTCCAGGGATGATATCATCTCACAGGATGATAAACACTTTAACGGACTGAAATTTATCTTTATTGAGGATGAAGCCGGTTCAGGTAATACTTACCGTTACTATACGGGACCCTTCACGATTTATTCGGAAGCCGTCAGTTATTTGAAGAAGATGAAAAAGAGTTCTACTTTCAAATCCTTGCGGTTGGTGCTATTTAAAAATGGTAAACCTAAACAGTAGTCAAATATTATTACTAACTTGTCACGCGTTAAAGTAAGTGTAAGGGTACACCTTATTATTATTTCTGTTGGATAAAATTTTAATTATGAAAGGGAGAATAGTTTTTTTTCTATTGATTTTGGGAATAGCATGTTCCGGTCCCACAAGGGCCCAACTGCCGGAAAATGTACGGTTTGGATTTAACCTCAATCCGACCTTTACCTGGCTTTCTCCAAGTGTTAACAAAGCAAAGGGAGATGGCATTTTGGTGGGAGCAAAATTGATGACCGTTGCCGAATATTACCTGAGCGAAAATTATGTACTGTATTCCGGTTTTGGATTGTCCTTCAATCAAGGGGGAGCACTCAAATACCGAACCGGAGGAAAGATTCTGACAGGTGATTTTAGCGATAAAATCTATTACAATTTACCGGACGATTCCCGGGTGACCTACAAATTGCAGTATTTGGAGATCCCTTTGGGATTTCGCATGCGCACCAAGGAGTTAGGACATTTCAGATATACATTTCAGTTGCCGGTTTTTACATTGGGCATCCGAATGAAATCCCGGGGGAATATCGAAGGCCCCGGCATTCCCTCTACCTCCGGAGAGAACTTCTCTGAGGTCACACGGATTTTTAATTTTTCCTACGGATTTGGCGCCGGAATCGAATACAGTGTCACGGAAGATCTCTCTCTCATCTTTGGGCTGAAATACCAACAAGGGGTCGCCGATATCACCAATGAATCCACTAATGAAATCAAAGCGACATTGGGATCCGTAGTGCTACAGGCCGGGGTTTTGTTTTGATACTCTTTGCTATTATAAAAAAAATCACAGCATCAAATCTAACATGAAGTACGTACATTATGGAATGGATTAAAATATACGAAACCCCGGACAATTTCAAAGCCCAACTCATCCTGGCTTCACTGCAAGAATCCGGTATCGAGTGCCGTTTAGTCAACAAAAAGGACTCCATGTATGTCATGTTAGGACAGGTCGAACTATACGTTTTGGAGAAAGACGTAGAAAAGGCGCAATCGCATATCAAAGCTATAGAGGAGCAAGAGTGAGCTATCTATGCTCTGCACATAAATGAGGAATACACTCCGAAAAGTAATATTCCCTATAGGTCAGATTGGGAAATGGTAAATGCAATTTCTTGAGAAAAGCGTTAGATGCCGTCCATATTGCGCTTATAGATATAAATCACTAAAGCGATAAAGGCGATTAGATACACCAAAAACCACAAAAATTTTGGTCCTTTGCTCTTGTAATCGTTGTCGTGTACACTCATTGGATTTTGCTTTTGTAAGCACAAAGAAAAGGCAATTCGCGGACTTGTCCTAATTCTACTTTGAAAAATACATGTATGCTGGATTTTCTTCGTGGTGCAAAAGCGCTGTGCACAGTGGAGAATAGAGATAGTCCCCCCTTCCACTTTATAAAGGAGGCACTCTACAAAAACACCCGGAGAATAGCCCAGACGAGTGTTATCAGCAACAGTCGATACGCCCAAAGGTCTGCCTTGGGGTACTTGCTGGCCCATCTCGCAGTTATCCAACCGCCCAACCCCTGTCCGACCGCTACAATACCCCCCAATCGCCAGTCCACCAGTCCTTTCATATGGAAGACAAAAAGAACAACTAGAGTATAGGAGGTCACCACAAATAGCTTCAATGCATTCGCACGGATTAAAGGCATCCCACCCAGTAAGACCGTTGTCGCTAAAAAAAAGATTCCCATACCCATTTGAATAAAGCCTCCGTACACGCCTAAGAGAAACATCAGAATTCCGTATAACCCAACCGGAATGCGTCGCTCCTTAGGTTTTAACCAGCGCTTTGGGTGGGCCAGCGCCAGGACCAGCATAAGGATTAGAATGAGCCCAAACACCCGTTTAAATCCCTGTGGAGAGATCTGTATGGCCATCCATACGCCGAGCATTGCACCCGCGATGGCCGGCAAAATCACCCAAGGATGCTGCCGGGGTTTTAGTATTTTATTGCGGTAAAATGTACCGGTCCCCATCAGTCCCTGTACGAGGATTCCGATCCTGTTTGTCCCGTTGGCAGTGTTGGGAGGGAGTCCGAGGACAAACATGAGAACAGGCAGGGTGATGGCGGAGCCGTTGCCGGCCAGCGTGTTGATAACGCCGGCTAAAAATCCCCCGCCAATGGCAATCGAGAGTTGGAATATAGAAAGGTCATGCGTCATCTCGGATGGATTGGCACAACTCGACCAGTACACCACCGGTAGTCTTCGGGTGGACGAAGCATACGAGCTTGTTATCTGCACCCCGCTTGGGCACATCATTCAATACATGAAATCCCGCCTCTCTAAGTCGATTCATTTCCAGTACAATATCCTCTACCTCAAAGGCAATATGATGGATGCCCGGGCCTTTTTTCTCCACAAACCGTGTGATGGCACTTTCCGGAGACGTCCCTTGCAAAAGCTCGATTTTATTCGGTCCGGACCAAAAGAAGGACGTTTTTACCTGTTCTCCTTCGACAAATTCTTCTTTGTAAGGAGGGAGTCCGAGGAGTTTTTCATAAAGTGCATTGGCTTCGGAAAGGGATCGGACGGCGATGCCGATATGTTCGATGCGTCGTATCATATTTTGGATTGTTAAGCGGTAAAAATACGGCAACTATCCCGGAAGGGAACTTTAAGAGCACAAAAACTTTTCACCATACCAAAAGATACATTTCTAATTTTGAAGAGTTTTCTTGCAGGCACTACTTAACGACCACGTTTTTTAGGGTTTGGCTCTGACCATTGATCGTAATCCCGGTATAATATACCCCGGGCAAGAGCCCCAATGCGCGGGTATCGACCGGAATAATATGCTTTCCAGGATGCATCTTCCGGCTGGTAAACAGGGTTTTTATCCGTTTGCCATGGACATCTCTCAACACGAGGGAGACCGTCGCAACCGTATGAAGTTTAAATGAGATATAGCTCATTTTATCTGTCGGATTGGGGTATTGCTCGATCGGGTATGAAATGGTGGACTTTAAGGGGGCACCGGTGGACAACAGCGTATCCAAATCGGTAATATCCGTCCAAAGGCTGAGTTTACCCTCATGCAAACGCGTCCAGATAGGCCGGACGATACCATCATGTGCGACGATATTGTTGTAGTCTCCAAAGAAGATGCCTTCATTGGGGAGGAAGGGGCGCTCGCTAATCCGTCGATTGATAAACGTCTCTCCACCGTCTTTTGAGATAGCCAAATACACATCTGTCCGATTGTCCTCATAGTTGCGCCTGTCATAGAACACAAAAAAGAGATAACCCGTCGTCCGGTCAATATCCATCCAGGTAAGAAACTGATGTTTCTGGCCGGGGTCATCATTGACGCGTACCGGAGTGCTCCAGGTATTTCCTCCATCTGTGGATTTGGATAACCAGATGTCTGTGTCATTCTCTCCGTTGCGTTGGTCCGACCAGTTGACATAGATGGTGCCCCGGTGTTTGCCATGACTCAAATCGCATTTGGTGACCGGCAACCCATTGGCCCGGTATATCCCCGGAATAGAATAATCCCATCCTCCGGGATTGTCAGATACATGGATTTCCCGCGCCAACCAGGTCTTACCGGTATCCAGCGAACGATTAAACACAATCCCATCGGGTCCGGCCCAGGCGACATAGATCTCTCCATTGGGTCCGAGGGCCGGTACGGCACCTTCGACGGTATTGTCGCTATCCACACAATCCCCGGACACATGGTTGATTTGTTGAGGGGGGCTCCAGGACGCTCCTCCGTCCGTCGAAGTAGAAAAGAGGATGTTACTGCTGTCCTTTGGATCTGAGCTGTTGTACTTGTCAAACTGTGTCCAGGTCACAAATATCTGATTGGTGTTTCTATCGATAATGGTCCAGTGCTTGTCTTGCACCTTGGTGCCGTTGCGTCCGGTAAAGGTCCCCGGCGACCAGGTCATCCCACCGTCGGTAGATTTTTGGCAGACGATGCGATCTACCCAATGCCCATCCTGTGGGGGATTGGACAGGTGAAAGAAATAAAAATTACCTCCCGTATCTACATCAATGACCGGATCTCCCCAGACACCGTAAGTGGATTGAAGGCGACCTTCCTCCCATGTCTTTCCCCCATCCCGGCTATAATAATAAGAGTTGATATTAGCACCGGCCACTAAGTGGTCCGGATGCTTTGGATCGATAGTGATTGAGGGTTCATTGGGATTGTCCGTATCGCTAATCATAATGTTTTGCGCCTTGCCATACATTGCTAAGAGAAGCGAGAAATAAAAGATAACGAAAGATCGAAGCAGATGCAACATACTAATTAATATTTGGGTAGCGAAGCAGATAGGGCTATTCGTGGGATCCAAATCATTTTTCTACCGGTCATTATACACCCCCGGACCTTCCTCGCGTATTTTGGATTACAAAACTACAAAGAATGTGACAAATAGTTTTAGTATTGACTTGCTCTAAAATAAGTCGAATCAAAAGGTATGTATCTGCTACTTATGCCCCCTAAACGGTGACCTATCGGCGCTATAGCCTCCCCCCAGGCCACCTTAACTTGCCAACATATCTTGAAAATTAATAGAAGATCATTCCAGTCACCCTGTCTATAACTTAATTTGAAGTTTTTTTTTAAAAAAAAGTTTATCCGTATAGGGGGTAAGTTGAAACTGTTCGTCTGGAGGACAAATATCATTAATTAATCCTTTAAAATATTTGAATTATGAAAAATTATCTTGTTTTGTGCCTCTTTACATTAGGCCTTATCTTTACATCATGTGAAAAAGATAAAATTATTGGCAATGAAAACAATACGGCCAATATTTATCTACCCGTATCCAAAAGAAGTTGTGGTCTGAGTGATCACATGAAAAAACTATTATCAGATCCGGCCTATCGAAAACAACATAATGAAAGAATGAAAGCCATTAGCTTGTTAGAGGGGCTTAGCTATTTTGAGATCAATCAAAATACGGTGCTTCCTGTTGCTGTTCATTTTCAAAATGTTGTTAATCCGGATATTGAATGCCTTCGACAATTGGCTCAAAGTCAAGTGGACGTTTTGAATAAAGACTATAGTGGGACCAACTCCGATATTACAAAATGGATAAATGGCGCATCAAGTACCTTCCCTGGAGTAACCAATGGGAAGGGAAAGTTTAAATTTTGTATCGCTACAAAAAATCACCCGTCCGGATATGGATTATCCGATGGAGACCCCGCTGTAACTGTCAACAAAACATCCGGCGACTTTGATGCAAAATGGTCTGGATACATTAATATCTTTGTCCAACCCAACATTGGAGTCCTAGGATACTCCCCCCTGGGTGGTATAGGTAATGGTGATGGCGTAGTAATTGATGCAGCTGCGTTTGGAAAAGGATTAAGTTGTGGTTCTATTCAACCCCAAGCTCCTTACAATTTAGGCAGGACTTTGACTCACGAGATGGGGCACTATTTAATGTTGGAACACATCTGGGGTGGTGGTTGTGGTCAGGATGATCAAGTAAGTGATACACCAGACGCCGAAGAACCCCATTATAACTGTCCGCAATTAGGTATAGAAAGTTGTGGATCCTCTGATTTGTTTATGAACTATATGGACTATGTTGATGATGATTGTATGTATATGTTCTCCGAGGGACAAGTAGTAAGGTCTACGAACTATATTGGTATGTCATTACAAAACCTCGTAGACAATGCCGCCAATGTATGTGTTGTTGAGACTTCTGATGGTACTTGCTCAGATGGTATAAAAAATGGAAAGGAAACCGGCATCGATTGTGGAGGTCCGGATTGCAAACCTTGTGATACAACAAGCGCCTGCCAAACTCCCTCAGATATTACAGTACGTGAAATTACAGCCGAATCTGCAAAAATTGAATGGTTACCCGTTTCCGGGGCAGTTGGTTATATGGTCAGATATAAAGAGGAGACAGAGCAGAGTTTTGTAGAGATACAAGTGGATGTTCCGTCACTTGTATTGATTGATCTACTTGCTGGTAAAACATATGAGTATCAAGTAAAATCTATTTGCTCAGACGAAGAAGGAGAGTATAGTCCGATCTCAACTTTTGGTACCAAACAAATCGAGAATGGATGCACTTATAATACGATTGGGCTGAATTTTGTCCTTGATGATTATGGCAGTGACGTCAAATGGGTGCTTATCAATGAATTCGGAGAAATATTATATCAAGGTGGAAATTATGAGGATGGAAATGCAGGAATAGAAGTCCGGGAAACGTTTTGTCTTGAAGACGGATGTTATACCCTAATCGTAAATGATGCCTATGAAGATGGATTGTGTTGTGAGTATGGGGAAGGAAGTATTGAACTTGTAGGTGAAGACGGAGAGTTTATTATCGGATCTGATGGAATTTATGGTGCGTTCGAAGTCCTTGCATTCTGTGTGGAAATTCATTTAGGGAAGCAAAAGATCACAAACACAAGAAGAAAAACCAGTGTTAGAAAAAATGAGGTGATAGCTAGGTCAAGAAAGGCCAAATTGAACAAATAGTACTCATACCAATCATACCTCCATTTTAAACAAGGAATTGCCCGAAAATTATAGGGCAATTCCTTGTTTTACTTTGATGATTCAAATTGGATGCTATACTTGAAGAATGGTATTAATGGAAGAGTTGTTTTATATATGAGTTGATCATCCTTTTCTTCAAGTATATCAACAAAGTTATATGCAAAATAAACATTTTTATGATCGTACACATTGTTCAGACCTATCGCCAATCTATTTGAGTAATTCTTTCTTGACCACTGTATGAGCAGCCCAAAATCCAGACTGTGATAATCCGGCAATCTGTTGCCGTTAATAAGACCTGAATGGCCAGTATTATCATCTTCTGATTCTAAACCAAAATAATCGGTGACAAAAGGGTTGAAATGTACTGTACTATTGAAAAGAGTATAAGGCGTTCCGGAATTCCATTGCCAAGATAAATAGAGACTCATGTTCTTATTGAGAACGATATTGGCCTGCGTATTCATTCGATGCTTTTGATCAAATATATCCGGAAAAAATTGATTATTATTAATACCCTCAAATTTCCTTACTGATGTGGAGTAGGTATAACTGATATCCCATTTCCATTTAGATGTAGACACTAAAGTTGCCAATTCAATGCCATAAGCCTTTCCAAGTCCCACATTTACCTGATCTTCCCAAAACAAAGGATCATTTTCTACAATTCCAGGCAATTTTGCCGCATCATAAAGCTGTATCAAATTCTCCATGTTCTTGTAATAGGTGGAAATTGAAGTTCTCCATGATTCGTTCCATTGTTTCGAAATGGAACTGGATACCTGCAAAGAGGTTTTTGGCTTAACCCATTCATTGGAAGGAACCCAAATATCCGATGGGAATCCTCCGGACACACTTAGATTATGTAAGTTTTGATTCATTTTGGTAAAACTCAGATTGGCCAAAATGCTTTTGTCGGGAACCCAAATAATGTTGACCCTCGGTTGGATAGAAAAATTGTAAAAGCTTTCATGGTTAAAGAGATTTCCTCTAACTCCATAATGGATAAGAAAATGAGAACTCAATGTGTATTTATTTTCAAGATAAAGACTAATCTCATCAGCTAAAAAAACTACCGGGGAGGAAATAGGATCTACATATTGAAGTTTTTTATGTGGTTCCGTAAATATATCGTCCAAATCAATGTCATAGTAAAACAAGTCCGTATGAAATTTTCTATGTAAGAATTGACCACCAAAAAACAATTCAGACTTTTGGTTTAAATAAAAGTTATAATCAAGCTTTATATTGTCATCGATGATGGTCGTATGATAGTCGCTTTGGTTCAGGCTTTGGAATGAAGAATCTATTAATAATAGCTGACTGTATTGTCTTAGTTTACTATTGTATCCATACCTACTATGAGTATATGTCAAATTACTAAATAACGAATTATGGTATATATGATTCCACCTGGAGGAAATAAAACTATTTTGCCATTTCAGTTCTTGATTTTGATTTTGGACAACATTATAATCAATGTCGTGATCAACAAATCCCGTGGTATCACTATATAGGTCTCCTCCATTGTAAATACTTAAATAGACTCTATTTGATTTGGTTATGGCGGAGTGGAATTTTATATTCAAATCATAAAAAAAGAAATTATTGACTCCATTTTGGTCTTTTTCTTTCTTTTGCTTCCTTGAATACCATCTAATGAAAGGGTCTATATGAGTTCTTCTCGCTGCGAAAAAAAGAGCCGCTTTCTCCTTTTTAAGAGGTACGTCAGCAGTGATTCCTGTCATTAGCGTACTTGTCGAGAAGTGATATCCAAAGTGTTGGGTATTTCCTTCTTTTATTTTGATGTCCAAAATAGAGGAAAGCCGTCCACCATATTTGGCGGGGAAACCCGACTTATAAAAGCTTACATGACGTATCGCATCCGTATTGAAAATAGAAAAAAGCCCAAATCCATGGTAAGGTTGGAATATCGTCGCATCATCTACAATGAAAGTATTTTGATCAAAATTTCCCCCTCTTACATTGAGCCCACCAAGTCCGTCAGCTCCACTTTTGACTCCGGCTATAGTTTGAATATATTGAACCAAGTCGTTTTCTCCTCCTTTCCCGATTTTATTGTTAATTTTCTGGAGACTAATGTCACTCTGTAATGATTTACCAAATAGATCGCTCTTGAATTGATGTTCATTCACGATCACCTCTCCCAGGTAGGTTGCCGGCTCCAATAGTATATCCAAACTAACCGGAATATTTAGGGCTTGATGTATTCGTTTGGGTTGATATCCTACATAGGATATATCAAAATCGTAATTGCCATTGGGGAGTTTGACACTAAAATATCCATAGTCATTGGTAATAATTAAGGTATTATGAACCCTGTCGTAAAGTGTCGCCCGAACAAGTTTTTCCCTGCTTGTTGCATCGGATACATAACCTGTAAGTCTAATCTTTTTGAGAACATTCGGCTTGAGGATAATTTGGTTATTCTTAATTACAAAGTCAACATTTGTCGAATCCAAAATAGTAGTTAAAACCGAATCTAATGGTGTGTTTATAAAATTTGCATGTATGCGTTTATTTTGATGGTTAAACATATGCGGGTCAAAACCAATGGAAATATCGGCTGCTTCACCCAGTTCTAATAATGCCTCTTGAATGGTCGTGTTGTGGAATTTGATACTGATATATCTTTCCAAGTTTCCTTGTCCGAAACTAAGATTAACTGATAATAGAAGCCAAAATATAAGATGAATGATTCTGTTACAATAGGTTACCGGCATGTGCCATTTTTGATGATATAACTGTTTTTTCTCTTTTCAAAATCAAATTTATAAATATTGCGCAAATAATTAAGCGAATTATCCATACTGTCAATATTCAACCTTCCAGTAAATGGACAGTTTAATAACCTGCTGTTTAATACGATAATCTCTTTGTTATATTGCTTCTGAAGGATGTCAAACGTCTCTTTAAGGGTGTTGTTGTTGAAGATTAACCGTTTAGTAAACCATGCAAGGTCATTTTTATCTACTTTTGACTTTTCTAAATGCTCATTCCTTTGGTCATAGGAGCCTTTTTCATTGGCTTTAAGAATGAGGGATTCATGAGAATCTTTTATAGAAAACTTGACTACACCACTTACTACGTTGACTATCGTTTTCTTTTGATTGGAATCTTCTCTCACGTCAAAAGATGTCCCCAAGACTTCAATGTTCGTTTTTTGGGTGTGGACAACAAACCGTTTATTTGGGTTTTTGACTACATCGAAATAGGCATTGCCGGCCATGATCACTTCTCGTTGGCCTTTGCCAAAGGTCTTTGGGTATTTGAGTAGAGAACCTTTCTTTAGCCACACCTGTGACCCATCTGGCAGCTGGACTTCCTTTACAGGAACATCCATATTAACGATACTCAACATTTCTCTATCGACCAGGCTGTTAAACCACAACCAACCGGCTGCAAAAAGAAGGAGGAATGACGCTGCGATTCCGAGCCAAGTACGCCTTTTCATCTGCCTTGAGCTCGGTGCATTCTCGTTTTCAGACGATTTTATCTTGTCTAAAAGCAACTCGTAATCGTTATCGACATCAATATGAATGTCGGGTTGGTAATTGGCACTTAATTCCCATTGTTTGGCTATCTGGTCATAAATCGTCTGATGCTCATCAGATTCTTTCAACCAGCTGTCGAGATTCAAAACTTCCTCAGTAGAAATTTCACCCTTGAGACTTTTATAGATTAATTTTATGTAGATGTCTTGTTCCATATTGTATAGAGTACTTTTCTTTTAGACGTAATTTTACTGATATTCCCCTATAATGAGTTTTGCCAGAATGAATATAATGAGCCAGGTATCTAGAAGATAAACATACTCCCTCATTATTTTTAGTGCTTTTGTGATTTGGTTCTCGATTGTTTTCACGGAGATGTCCAGTTGTTCTGAAATTTCCTTATGGGATAAATTCTCCAATCTACTCAAGCAAAAAACAGTACGGCAACGACTGGGCAACCGTGAAATGGCATCGTTAATTCTGTCTTGCAGTTCTTGTGTCTCAAGATTCTGTAATCCGGATCCTGACTCTATTTGATGATGACCTTCATTCAGTTCCAAAATTTGTCCTTTTCTTTTCTTCTTTCTGATTTCATCAATAGAACGATTAAAGACCATTTTCCTTAGATAGGGTTTAAAACTTTCAATGTCCATTTGGTTTCTTTTATTCCAAAAGTGGACGAATACATTCTGTACAACATCTCTAGCAGCGTCTTCGTCGCCCAATATATTAAAGGAGGTTATAACCAAGTACTTGTAATACTTTTGGAAAAAATAAGCCAATCCTGCCTCATCTCCATTCTTCATTTTATCAAAATGGCATTTCTCTTCCTTTCTCTTATCTATATCTTCTTCTGACATAATTGCATTTTGATATGGAGGATAGTAGATTTAAGTTACTATAGTAGCTTTTAGTAAGCTTGTAGTTGAAATAATCATTTTTCATTCAATAGAAAGTGGAAAACACTACCTTGCATCTTCTTTTTGCACAAATGTACATTCCTAAATACTGTTGACCGTTTTTTGAATATAAATTATTTCATAATTAACTTATTATTATCGGGCAATTAATAGCCTGAGGGAGTTCTTGATTAGAAAGTAGATGAGGCCTGATGCTTCATCTATTCTAATCGCGACGTCGGTTTAAATAATCACCCGTGACCATTGTTGCTCATGCAAATTTATTACTTTTGCAGATAATAAATAAACTAATTCTGCACACATACAATTGTGCCCCACTATATCAAATAGTACAATATGACCATTTCAATAGGCTCGGACCACGCGGGATTCGAATACAAACAGAAGCTCATCGAATTTATGATTGGCAAAGGCATACAAGTCATTGACCATGGTACGGATAGTGACCGCTCCGCCGACTACCCTGATCACGTCCACCCTGTAGCACGGGATGTAGAAGAGGAAGAAGCGACCTTTGGTGTGGTCCTCTGTGGAAGCGGCAATGGGGTGGCGATGACCGCTAATAAACATCAAAGTATCCGGGCAGCCTTGTGTTGGAACCGGGAACTTGCAGAGCTCGGACGGCGGCACAACAACGCCAATGTCCTCGCCCTTCCTGCCCGCTTTATCTCTTATGACCTCGCACAAGAACTCTTCGAAGTGTTTATCTCTACCCCATTTGAAGGGGGAAGACATCTGCGACGTGTCCTGAAGATGCCTGTAAAATGTTGATTAATAGAGGATATCTCGTTACTTTCGCCTTATGCAGTATTTTTTACATTCATCCTGTCATAGGCCAATATTACTCGGGCATTAGCCGTCCGGATAGCAACGTCGTACTCACCCGGGACTCTGTCTATAAAATGGCACAGACCATTCAGGCCGCTTTCTTACAGCGTCATTTGAAGGTGTTTGCTTCGGACGAATTCGATGGTCGTGCCTTCAACAAACCCGGCAATACAAAGGCCACCCGGTATATAGCAGCCCAATTGCGCAGTATGGGCGCTCGCCCCGGCAACGACACTTCTTACTTCCAAGAGGTCCTCTACCACCGAAAGTTTTGGGATAAAATACGCTTTACCCAAGAGGAGCACGGCCACATTGTCCGTCGATTTGTACACAAACAGTCGTTTTTTAGTTCCTACATCGACCACTTTGACAGCTTGGACCTCCGCTTTGACAAAGTCGTTCGACTGCCTTGTTTGGTTTCGTCCCCGGACTATACCCCATATAGCCTGGAGATAGATGGAAGCGTTGTCGTTTTGGAAGGCTGCTCACCCGTGGTCGATACAGTATTGATCGATTATCATCCTATTCTGCACACCTTACACCAACTCGGAGCTACCCTGGTGCTCATCGTGGACCCACAGTTCAATCTGAGAGTACGTACCTTCAACGAATCTACGTATCTCCGCCACCGGGCGACCATGGGACCACCACCGGCGGACTCCGGCATCGCCCATCACCTCTTCCTCACACCAAAGACCGCCGGGGATCTGTTCCCCGACAATCAACCCAAGAAGCACTGGTGGCAACGATGGTGGTGCCGTCACAAGGACTCACATAGTTATTCCCTCTCCAAGGAGATGCACATCATCCAAGCTCCACGGGTTATCCGCTACTCAGGAGATAATGTCTTAGCCTATTTCCCCGGCACCGGGGATAATAAACAACTCATTACGCTAACCGCTCATCCGGACCACCTCCCCCCACGCGGCACCAAGATATACAATGGAGCGGACGACAACGGATCGGGTTCGATGGCCTTACTCGCCATTGCCAAGGCCCTCCAACAAGCCGAAACTCTCGGTTTTCGTCCGAAGAAGAGCATTTTGCTCCTTTGGTGCAACGGAGAGGAAAGCGGCCTTCTCGGCTCCCGGTACTACGTCCGTCACCCTGTCTTTCCCCTTAGCAACACCGTCGCGGAAATCAATGTGGATATGATCGGTCGTGTCGTCCCTACCTGGGAGAAGAACTCCAATTATCTCTATGTCATCGGCAGCGACCGCATTAGCCCTACCTTGCATGCACTTAACGAATCGGTCAACCGAAAGTACGGAGGATTAATTCTAGACTACAAATACAATTCCGAAGAAGACCCCAATCGCTATTATTATCGCTCTGACCACTACAATTTCGCCGAGCACGGGATTCCCTCTATCTTCTTTTTCAACGGAGTGCACCAAGACTATCACCGGCCCACAGATACCGTAGATAAAATCTGCTGGAACGTATATACCCGTCGTACGCGATATCTCTTCACCCTCCTGTGGACGCTGGCTAATACGGACCAAACCCTGACCAAATATATCCAACTGCGATGAATCCCAATTCAGGACATATACGATTGCCGGCCGGCAAATGGATCGATCACATTCTTCGCCGTGAGGTACTTGGCCGGGCCCGAAAGGGTTTCGTCCTGCTGGCTCTGTTGGGGTTTGGGGTTTCTTTGGTTTTGGCGTTTTTATCCCGGATGGGCACGCTGCCCGATGCGTATGTCCCTCCCCTCTTTCGCAATTACTTTTTTGCCTTTTACGTAGCCTTTAGTGTGGTGCTTGTCTGGGAAGTCATGGCGATGATATACACGATTCCCTATTCACTAGCGGATTCGGTGGGAAAACAGTTTGAGATCATGTCGCTCATCATCATCCGGTACCTCTTTGAGCATATCGACAATTACCTCCATATCGCCGATTTCCAATCCAATTGGAAGGAGATAGCTCAGGTATTTGGCATCACCGCCAGCACGCTGGTCTTGTACTATTTGATTAAAATCTTCTACGATATTCAGCCGCATAAATCCATCACGGAGGATCCAACAAACCGGCATAATTTTGTGCGCATCAAAAAAGGATTTGCCTTCATTCTTCTAATAACACTCCTGACGTACGCCGGATTTGAAATGTCCCAAAGCGTATTTCACCTCCTCGAGGGGACCTTCAACGACACGCATTTAGGGCATGTCTTTTTCAAAAACATGTTCTCTATCATGATCTTTTTTGATATCCTGATGATCCTGTTGACCATGTGGTATGGTGCGAGATACTCAGTGGTATTCCGGACCTCTGCTTTAACCGTTTCTACCATCTTATTGCGCATCGCTTTTTCCGAAGATTTGTTCGTGATGATTGGTCTGACCATCCTGTCTATTCTGTTTGCGATAGGAGTGAGCTGGGTTTACATGCGCTTTGACAAGGAGCCCGTTTATAAGCGGTGATTTTGGTATGAAATGGTAGAATACACACTACAATTGCCCGGAGAGCTTCAAAAGCAACAGGCGTTTGACGAGCGGGCTGAGTTTTATACAGCGCTTCGATTTGATGTTGCAGTAAATACTTGATTTTTTACTAAGAAAATCCCGTTTAATCATTTTATGCTTGCTCATACTCTACTACTTTTGTTTCCATTTTAAAAAAAGAAGCGAAATTGACAATGTTTTTCAAGGGCATACTCACCTTTGGGTTGAGCGTTTTGTAGTCGTTCAATGACATCCAAAAAGCCTTTTCGATGCCTTCCTCCTGTCTCGGAGCCAGTTTTTGAATCGGAGCAGTCATCAGATACCAATGGCAGATTTTAACCGTCCATCTGCCCCCTTCACTTTGTTTGAGGGTATTGGTGACACCGAGTTTCTTTACGATTTTCAAATCCCGGACATTTGCCTCTTCGGAAACTTCCCGCAATGCGGCATCCTTCTTGGATTCTTTCTTCTTAATTTTGCCCTTAGGGAGTCTCCACCGCTGATTTTTATAGATAAATAGCAACTCCTCTTTATCATTGACGACTAAGCCACCGGCAGCACGAATCTTCTTGAAGAGCTTCAAAAACTGCCGGTTTACTTTGCTGATGGTATCACTGACGACGATCACTCTCCTATAACCTCCTTCCCCTTTGCGAAGCAGATACACATACTTCATCAACTTGCTCACCTCGCCGGTAAAGTCGATGACCAGGGTATCTTTTCCCTCTATGAAAGAGGTCTTATCTTTGACGTCTATAAACACCAATACGCCCTTATTGATATAATATCGATACATCATTTGCCTAATTGCCTGTTGAAATAATGACTAAATCCTCCGAAAGGTAATCCCGGTAAGGCGATTGTACTAATCTTCCTTCGAGGTACAACACCTTCAAATATGCCAGCAATACGTCCCGTTTCATCTCCCCCATTTTAATACGATCATTAGTAACTTTGATGGCTATATCCAGTATGACGATAGGTTCGATCGAGGGCATGGTCTTATATTTGCCCAACGCCCTTTTCATACCTATATCTTCGTTGATTCCTGCATAGGATCGATAGTTACTCAGCTTATGCTTGAAATCGTAGATGGCTTGCTGATACTCCTCCGTCCACTGCTCCCCAAAAACCTGTCTCTTCTCCTGGGCTTCCAAGGCCTTCAATCGAGCTTTTTCGGCGTCAAAACGGCTCAATACCGCAAGGGGGATATTAAAATTGGCTCCGATCGAAACCTCCTTTCGAAAATCAAACTGCTTGGAGGTGCTGTATTTTAGTTGGATAAAATCCAACCAATTACTCTGCTTGGCCGCCGCCATCTTCCACTCATTGCGGGAGATATCCAGTTTCGCGTTCTGTAGTAACAACAAAGGACTTTGCTCGAATGAACGCCCCTTTGAGAACACCAATCGCTCCATTCGATCCAACGAAATCCAATGCTTGAACAACGGGTCTATCCCGGTCAAATTATCCAAACCAAACTGCCCTGAAAGGTATCTGAGCATCGATTCGTGCTCTTTGCGTTTGAGCTGGGCATCTCTCCTGTCATTTTGATTGTCAAACCATTTTTCAACATCAATGGACTGACCGGCCGCCACCATTTTTTGATAAATCTCCTCCTTCTGCTTTAGGAGTCCGAGGAGTGTATCATATCGCGACATTTGATGGGCCGAATAGTAGAGTAAGATCATTCGCCGGTACACTTCCCGCACCCGTTCTAATCGATGTACCCTTAGGTACAACGACCGCTCTTGACCGACCAGATATCCCCATTGCTTTGAAGCCTTTCGCTCTTTCCGGCTATTCCAACCGACTCGTATTTGCATATCAAGACTTTTGAATAGCAGATCATTGGTCTCCGTCCTCAAGCCCAAGTCACTTATCACCGGAAGCCCTTTAACGGTCTTTGGCCAATTGGAATGTACACCTGACACATCCATCAAGCCGTACTTCGCCAATACCTCTTCTCTGGTGAGAACGGGTTGGGCGAAGACAGATAATGATATCAATAAGGAGATTACCCAAAGGGCTCCCCGGCTCCTCGTCCAACAACAATTAGATAAATAATAATTTCTCATATAAATTATGAAATGGTGGGCCCCATCCGAAAAGACCCTCTATTGCCAAATGCATCGTGGTCAGAAGCTTTTAACTCCTCTTTAACTCGAGTTAACTGCGGGCTAAAAACTTCTTCCGCCTCGATTTTGACAAAAACTACACTTTTCAGATGGGACTCAATGGTAAATGGCTTTTATTTGTTATCCTAATTGCTATAAATTGGGGGTAGATGATGTATGAAAAAAATAATCTATACCGGTACCTATATTGTGCAAAGCAGCCTTTCGGCACTTTGCACAATTCAGGTAACACACCCCATGAACGAGCGTATAACCACTACGCTCCATTATCACATTTTGTTTTCTTCTTTTTGATGTCCGGCACACCCGAAGGCCAATGGATGATTGGTATCCGGGATCACTTCCAGTTTGACTTTTTCATTTTGTAAGAAAGTGTTGGACTCTGGTATGCGCACGATGATTTCGCGGCCATATGTCTTAAAACTCGGAATTCTGCGCAACCGTTCGGGTATCTCCACAATACTCACCCCCAAACCGGTCACTTCCCCAACCACAGATACTCCGGGATTAGTAATCGACAACACTTTAATGGCATCTCCTTTTTGTAGATTGACCGCCAAGTTTTCGTGTAGATAGGATTTTACTTGTGTGGGTACTGTTTTATTGATGACTAACATGGGGCGGTAGGAATCGATGTGCTCGTAGGGATGACTGTACACTTCCCTTACAAATCCATCTATGGGAGCCTTAACCTCCAGGTCATCCAAGCGCTCGGCATTGGCAGCGATTTGTTTCTGCATAAGCGTACTATTCAGGGTAAAAGGCTTTTGCAATTTGCGCAGGAGCTTTGACTGATATGCGATCTGCTCACGGTACATCTTTTGAACGGACTTTCGCTTGAGGTACCACTGCTCCAGCTCGAGTTTTAACGGGCTATTTGTACTGTTGCCCCTACGACTTAATCCATTCACTTCAGCATATAGGGTCTTTTGTGTTTCGAGCTTCTGCATGCATTTTTTAATCTCTGCCTCGATCTGCATTAGTTCCGAGTTTTGACGAATACGCAACTGTGAAATTTGATAGCGTATTTGGTCTTCATCCCTGGACTTGCTGTCTGCCAACAAATCACTTTGGACCTTCAAATCATCCATTTGTATCGGGAGTTCCGCATTGGCCACCTTCAGCAGTACTTCTCCTTTTTTAACCGTCTGGCCGGGCTTCACCAAGACCTCCCGGATAGAGACCTCTTTGTCCAAGTTGACGATAACCTCCTCACTTTGGGTGAATCCATAAAACATCTCTGCCTTTTTATGGGTTTGCTTGAGAACAAAATACAGCCCTAAGACCATAACCATCCCAAAGAGATAAACAAAATTTAGTCTATTTTTCATTTGTTTGCTTTTTATTGTCTCTTAAAGGTCAGATGGAACCTTTGATGATTAAAACAATCATTACTTTGTGTGTTTAATAATTGTTTTAATCATGTCGGTTTCATCTGTCTATTATTTTCATTTAAAAAATACATGGAACTTCCCGCCGCTAAATAATTACACTCTGAGTATTATATTAATCATTTAGTTATGCTCGTTTCATATCATATATTATTGTAGTTATCTGATTCTTGTTCGAGTTTTAATACCGCAAGGCCGGGTTGCTGCTGAATGTGTTCGAGCAATTGGCCGAGTTCGACCCCTCTTTTCAACTTCAGCTCAAAGGTTCCTTGAAATTTTAACGCTTCCTTACCGGTCACTGCTTGCTTTTTAGTTAATCGAATCCTTGAGCAAAGTTTTTTGATAGCTCGCTCTACCTCCGCTCCCTTCCATTGCGTATCGAGGTATTCGACTTTTATCTTACCGACCATCGCCCTTTGACTGAAGGATGAAAAATGGAGTAAAAATGCCGTTGTGCAAAAGGCTACGGTCCCAACAATCGCAATCAAAAATCCAAATACTCCACAAGCCACCCCGATGGCTATTGCGGCAAACATGAATACCAAATTGCGGGTATCTTTTATGGACGAACGAAATCGAATTATCGACAACGTCCCAATCATCCCCAGTCCCCTCGCTACACTGTCGCCTATCGCCTGTATCACGGTGGCCGATACGATGGTAATCAATATCATCGCTTGCAGAAAATGAATCGGACGGCTGATCTCTCTCGAAGTCCGCTCATAGGTAAAGGCCAACAATATTCCCAGCACCATCGCACTTACCATGGTGATGGCAAAAGTGAAAAGGTTTGGAAATTCGGTATTGTACTCCAATGACAATGTGTCAAACATTTGTTCTGTTTAAATGATGAATAAAGCTTCTTGAAAACGACTGTCTGAAATGGGATCCTTGTGGCACTCGGTGTGCCCAACTGCCCGGAGGATAGATTCTCTGCATGCTAAATAATCACCTCCTCCGGATTTGCATCTGTTTACTGTTCTTTATGCACTCCAATGATGCAAAGGTTGCTTTTCACATAAAAAAACTACATCTAAGTAACCAAAGATAATTCTACGTTTCTCAAGCCACCCCACTATAAATGGTAATATATCCCCGGGGATAAATAGAAGAGGACACCCGAATTTTTCCTGAGTTTGGGTTGGAATGTCCCCAACAGATAAGCATCGATGTGATCTGTCAAATTAAAGTCCATCCCCATTCGAAGCCCTAACGCGTGATGATTGTACCTCAAAGAGGGAGCATATACAAGTTTATTGACTTCTCCCTGATCGGTATAATACTCGTATTTTAATTCGTTGCTCCGCACGAAATTGTAGTAATAACATAGACCGGCAAATGGTCTAATTCTCCAATAGGTGGGGAACAAATAATCCATCGACAAACTCAATGCGGTCAAATTGGCATCATAATACACTTCCTTTAGTGTCCCCCCATTGGGTGGGACAACAACTGGTAAAGATTGAAATTTGCTGTGGTCTTCTATATGACCCATAGTCGTAATTCGATCTACATATAGTACCCCTCGTATCCTTTTGGAAAACAAGGTTCCGACACTCAATCCTAATCCCGGTCCAATCGAAGTACTCAACAACGGATTGAAAATAGCAGCCAGCCCTGCATGCAATCCGAGGGTGATGGTCTTAGGAGTGACATACGTCAGTAGCGAACTACTTTTGCTCCGGTTGTATCGCTCATTGAGGATGTAATAATACGGTCTACCTATCCCATACCCATAGAGTGACTGCGGATATAGCAGATAATAATCCAGGGGGGCAGCCTCATTCAAATGGATTTGCGGAGAATGCTCCGATACACCGAATGGTTTATGAGTATTAGAAGTGGATTCTCCACCTAGGGATATGGTACCTGAAGAAGCTCCGAAATCTCCTTGATTTCCAAATTTTCCTCCACTCCTATTCCATGCGTAAGAAGTTTTTGGTATGAAATGGTTGGATGTAGAGAGTAAGGCCCGCAGCTGGTTGTATTTTGACCTCAAGTACGTCAACTCTTGACGTACGAGATGATATTCGGAAGCATCAATACCCGCGTTGGCCCCTTGATTGGCATTTGAAGGGGGCACCAATGCAGGTTGCTGGATATAAACCGTATCTCTCTTCACAACCGTGACAATATGCTCTTGTGCAGGAGCACTTGACTGCCTTGAGGACCTACCCATCCAATACAAATTGCTCGCCAGAAACAATCCGAGTAGGGACAATAAGACAAGCATCGTCCAAGGAAAAGGCTTCTTTCTATCCTTCTTCTTTTTATAGCGCATAAAGTCCTCCCATGCTGTATCCGGTTTCTTCGGTACAGGCTGGCTATCGATGCTTTTTTTGATATGTTCGAATAATTTACTCACGACTATTCTTTTTGAGTTTTAGGTGTCCCGATTTGTCTTTTTCAACCATTTCATACAACAATCTTTTGGCCCGCGATAGATTGGATTTTGAGGTGCCGATACTAATGCCCAATTTTTCGGCAATCTCATGATGCTTGTATCCCTCGATTACGAATAAAAGGAGCACCGTCCTGCATGCCGGTGGAAGATCTTTCAACAATTTCATATAATCGTAGTCTTCGGGTTCGGGCAACTTCATTTCTTCGTACTGAATATCAATGTATTTTTCTTCCAAAGGATATAAATTTTCCTTTTTAAAATACTTTCTCTGGTACATCAGACAACAGTTGACGCACACCTTTCGAAGCCAGGGCTCAAAGGGGTATTTTGGATCGTAGCGATCGATGAATTTAAATACGTTGTAGAAAGTATCGTTGAGCATCTCCTGAGCCTGAGCCCTTGTGCGAGCGTAGCGCTGACATATGGACATCACAAACCCATAACGCAAATCAAACAAGCGCTTCTGAGAGGCCGGACTTTGCGTCAGACATCCCTCTATAATCAACTTAATATTGGTCGCATCTTGCTTCAAACCAACGATTTCATATCCAGTACAACTTTCTTTCTTCTCCTTTTTCCCTCAAATATGCAAAATTGTCCGGAAAGGGTTGCTTCACCCTTTCCGATGTGCAGGAGAAAGTACAATAATACAAAAAAGCCCTGTCCTTTTGATTAGACAAATGAATAATAGGTAACATCCTGCCACTCATACCACTTAACGGATACTTATTGTTGTGTTATGAGGAGACGTTTTTTAACTTTTAGAGCTTGTGTAATAAACCAATGCTTTCGAAATAGGTTTTAGATAAACAATGTTTTACATCAAACACATAAATTTGAATTAAATTCGCGCAGTTTGTTTTAAATGAATGTCACCACTGATACAACCATATAATTCTCAACGATTTCAAAAGATATTTTTTCTTTCGATACTGATAGGCTTTCCCTTTCTGTTCTTGTATTTGACGCAACCCCTCGGACTTTTCATGATGAAGTCTCAGTCGACCAAGGTATTGTTGATACTGGTTCTTTCGCTTAGTTTCTCTAGTTTGCAACTGTTGCAAATAGCCTATCTCAAAAAGGTCAAGAAGCTGACGCCATCAAAAGTTCTCCGTCTCAATTGGGCGGTAGGTATTTTGGCGGTCATTATCAGTATGCTAGTAATATTCCTACTCCATCCTTATATGTTTAAAAAGAATGCATTCCTCTTTCTATTGACAGTGGTAAGTATCATTGGTGTTTTTCAAATATTGTCCTTCTACTTATTGAAACCCTTTTACAAAACTTACTTGCCAATGGAGCGCGTTGATGGAGCCCCAAAAATAATCCTGATAAAAGATAACAAGACTTCTTTGCGTCTCAAAGTGGACGACATCCTTTTTATCAAATCCGATGGCAATTACATAGAAATTCACACCTCTGCCGGAAAGCATCTCCTTCGCAGTTCTATAAAGAGAGTACTGGAAGATCATCCCGGCACTTCATTAAGAAGATGTCATAAGTCTTACATCATCAACCTCTCGAAAGTAAAAACCATTCAAGGCAATTCCAAAGGCTATGAGATACTATTGGAGGGGGCTGAATTTCCCATTCCTTTGTCTCGAAACCTGGGAAAAGAATTCAAGGAAGAGCTGTTTGGATAGGATTAAGGTTATAATCAACGAATGTCAAGCCCGTTACACTTCACTGAATTGTTCCTTACCTTTGCCACATAAAACAAGTGCTGTATGCAAAAAGGAGAGATTCAAAAACTAATCGGGTTTTTATTGTTTATTTTCGGGATGCTATCTCTCGTGTTGATGTTGGTAGGTGCCAACTTTTCATACCTGACCTGGCTGGATTATTGGGGTAAAGGCATTGGTTTTGTAATGCGCCTGACAATGATAGGCTTGGGACTCATCATCAGTTATCTCGCTTGGTTGGGTGAACAACCGGGAGGGAAGAAGTAAGGTGTGCAAGGTTTTTTTGCTTTGGGCAACAATATGCATTTCCTTTGGTTTTAGTTAGTGCTTGCCAGAAAACTGTCAAATTTTATGAAATGAAAGATTTTGGATGAGCTTTTTCATTTTTCGAGATGAAGTGATGCCTGGGTATCAGTGAGTTGAGAAAAATAAAAAGATCGCCAAAAGATACATTTCTATTTTTGAAGAGTTTTCTTGCAGGCACTAGTTGAAAATATCAAACGATGAATAAGAAGGAGATTAAAGAAATGGTGCGCCGGAAGTATGCTGAAATCGCCCGGCAAGATAAAGAAGTCAATGCCGCTTCATGCTGTGGTGCAGGTGATTGCTCTACGGAAGTTTACAATATTATGACGGATGATTACTCTTCTTTGGAGGGGTATGTGGAAGATGCGGATTTGAGTTTGGGGTGTGGTTTGCCCACGGCTTTTGCTCTGATAAAACCCGGGGATACCGTTTTGGATTTGGGCAGTGGGGCCGGCAATGATTGCTTCGTCGCACGGCATGAGACGGGGCCGGAAGGCAAGGTAATAGGAGTGGATTTTACAGAGGAGATGATTCATAAGGCACGCGAGAATGCGGACAAATTGGGCTTTAATAATGTGGAGTTCAGACAAGGCGATATCGAAGATATGCCGGTAGGAGGCAACTCGATAGATGTGGTGGTGAGCAACTGTGTGCTCAATTTGCTCCCTGATAAAACGACTATCTTTAAGGAGATCATGCGGGTATTGAAGCCAGGAGGGCATTTTAGTATTTCTGATATCGTTTTGGTAGGTGCATTGCCGGAAATACTGCGCGAAGATGCAGAGATGTACGCCGGTTGTGTGTCCGGGGCCATACAAAAAGACGATTATCTGAACTTAATACGGGAGGCCGGATTTGAGGATATCAAAATCCAAAAGGAAAAGCCCATACACATCCCTTCTGATATTCTTAAAAAGTACGAAGGCAAGATAGATATCGACCGCTTTGGTCAATCGGATTTGGGTATTTTTAGCATAACGGTATTTGGCCGGAAGCCCGGTTGTACTCCGGGAGGAGGCTGTTGTTAGTGCACTTCACGATAAGGTGAGGCCCCAAAGAAATGGTTAGGATCATTACAAGGATTGTCTTGTACCCTACAACCTACAGTTAAAACCATGGGATATATTTGGTCCTGTCAAGCCCTTCAATTAAGAGACAAATAGCTTTGGTGGCCACTCGGCTTATTGCACTTTCATGCGCTACTGCATTAGTCGATAGCGATTTTTGTTCTATTTGTTCTTTATTATGTGGGCTGACAGGCCTTTTACAGCTCATATTCGTACACTCTAAAGATACGAAGTCCGAAGGAGAGTTCGACGGTAAAATTGCGTGCACTGATCTCATTGAGGTCTCTTTGCTCCCCGGTATAGGGGTCTCTGTACCCCGCTCCCGGAATGGGGGGCTGATAATACTGCGTAGAGAGGTCTTGACAGAGGCGCAATTCGCCAAATCCTTCGTACAACCCTTCCGCCAAGGGGAATTCCGCCCCTACACTCATCGTAATCCCGTATTGATAATGCCGGACAAAATTTTCTGCGGGATAGATGGGCGCCTTGTACTCTTCGTTAATGGCGGCATATTTTTGAAGGTTGGTCTTGAGGGTATACTCCCCGCGCAGTCCTATTCCGAAGTAAGCTTTGAGCGCTTCGGTGACCTTATAGCGCTTTTTGACGCCGGCCTCAAGGGCGACGTTGTGATACAAAAATCGCGGATTGTCCAATCGAAGCCTTGGGAGCTGGATATTGTGTAAATTTCCCAGATAGTACCGGGACAACCCTGCGCCGCGTTGGTGGTAGCCCAATTGGAAATATACGCTGTTGGAGGATTCGGATGAATAAGAGTCGTAAAAAAGGTCCCCATGCCAGCCATAGGCAGAGCCACCGGTGCGGTAATGTCCTTTTTGGGTGAGGTAAGACGGGCCGCCTTTGACGCCCCAAACATACCCTTGGGTAATCGTCTTTTGGGCGTGCGTGTTGGTGAACATGCATGCGAAGGCAAAAAACAAGAAGAGGGTGGAGTATCTGATCATCTTCATTGGCGAATAATTTCTATTACACTTTTATCAAGAACAATGTTTATGAAATCCTTCCAGGAGGTGTTTTGAGTGCTTCGATTTCTTCGATGGTTTTCGGGATAGCCGGGCCCAGGACGCGGTGTCCATCTTCGGTTATGAGGACATTGTCTTCGATGCGCACCCCTCCAAAGGAACGCCATTGGTCCACCATTTCATAATTAATAAAACCGGAGTGCTTGTTCTCCTTTTTCCACAAATCTATCAGGGCTGGTATGAAATATATGCCTGGCTCGACGGTCAGGACAAAGCCGGGTTCCAACTCCCGGCCTAATCGCAAATAAGCGGTGCCAAACTGGCTGCTGCGCTGCACGCTATCGCTATATCCGACATAATCTTCTCCGAGATTTTCCATGTCGTGGACATCCAGACCGATCATGTGTCCGAGACCGTGCGGAAAAAACAAAGCGTGGGCTCCGGCCTTGACCGCTGCGTCCGTATCTCCCCTCATGATGCCGAGCTCCTTGAGGCCCTCGGTGATGATGGTCGCGGCGTGAAGGTGAACGGACAGGTAGGTGATTCCCGGCCGAAGCATTTCGATACAGGACATTTCCGCATCCAAGACGATCTGATAAATGGCGCGCTGACGCTCAGAGAAGCAGCAAGAAACCGGAAAGGTCCGTGTGATATCCGAGGCATACCCTGAAGGGCCTTCGGCACCGATATCAGCCAGTACCAAATCCCCATCTTTGAGGGTATGGTGATGGTGGTGGTTATGCAAAATTTCTCCATCCCTGGAGATGATGGCCGGATAGGCGAGATGCCCCCCGTTTTCGATGGCGATGCCTTCGGCGATGCCGGTTAATATCTGTTCTTTCACCCCGGGCAATGTGTTTTTTATGACCCGGAGATAGATGTGTTTTGTCGTGTGCAGGGCGGCTTCCATCTCGGCAATTTCCCGGTCCTCTTTGATGGATCTCAAGGCGACAATCCCCTTAATGAGCTCCGCAGAGGCGCGCTGTTCCAAATCATCGATATCGATACCGAGCATACCACTCAGTTCGATTTTGAGGTCAGACCGGTATGGATTCAAGAAGTGTATTTTCCTGTTGCTATGTTGGATGGATTGGAGGTCTGTAGAGAGTTGGTTATAGGGCCACGTATGTTGGATGCCGGCAACCCTGGCCCACTCCTTGAGTCCGGGCAGTTCGCCCATCCAGATGATATCATCCACCTCCAAATCGTAGCCGTATAAGGAGTCTTCCCCTGTATCCAGATCCATTATTAAGGCAAATCCCGTGGTATTTACTCCCGTGAAATACAAAAAAGTGCTGTCCTGTCGGAAAGTGTACGGATTGGCGGGATAGTTCATCGGAACATCATTGTTGCCTTGCAGGAGAATAACTCCACCACGGAGAAGTTGCTTCAGCCGGGCTCTTCTTTCTTTATAAACGGTTGGCTCAAACATAGTCAGGTTTTTAAGAATTTTGAAAGGTCAAAAGTGATACACTCTGTTAGACCCTGCAAGGTAAGGCAAAATATGGGATTGAGGTATGAAATGGTTGAATGTGAGAACGAATTCACCCTGGTGTACACCATTTCATACCAAATGTGCATCTTTGTTATTGTGAAGACTATCCGGGGATGGGTTTTAAGTGGAGGATTGCGATGGTTTAGATAATTGAAATGGTGTGCCAGAGCCGTTTGTAATGGTCGGAATAGTCGGATTATCTCTATCTTTGAGATTAAGTAGTGGAAAAATGCCGGAGGAAAAAAGATTAATACAACAATGTCAAAAGGGGCGCCCGGCGGCCCAACGGCAGATGTATGAGCGGTACGCTCCTTTCCTGCTCGGGGTGGTACGTAGGTATGTCTCTTCTGTGGAGGATGCCGAAGAGGTGATGTCTGAGGCCATTTTTAAAGTGCTGACGAAGATAGGGTCATTTGACTTTCACGGAAGCTTCGAAGGCTGGGTGCGGCGAATAGGTATCAATGAGGCCTTGATGTACCTCAGGCGGAAGAAACAACAAAAGATGCTCCTCTCCCTTGACGAATACGACATTCCGCTGGTCGATGAATCCGTCTTTTTGCCGGGGCCACTGGAGCCCGGTGCGATGGTCGGACTGCTGGATCAGCTCCCCACCGGATACCGTGCCGTCTTCAACCTCTACGTCATGGACGGTTATAAACACCGCGAGATTGCCGAAATGCTGGGGATTAGTATTCACACCTCCAAGTCACAACTGATTATGGCGAAGAAGAAGCTCAAAGCATTGGTAGAAAAACATCTGGAAGCTCAAAAAAAAGAGAGGTCCTGAGAAAAAAAACTAAATACAATGGAAAATAGCATAGAAAGAATATTTCAAAAATCGGCGGAAGAACTCCATATCAATCCGCATCCAAAGACCTGGTCAAAACTGTCTAAACGTTTGGGCGAGGTCAACAGGCTCCATCGTAAAATTCGCCGACTGAACCGGATCATCAAAGTGGCCGCTTCGGTTATCCTTTTGGTTAACATCGCTTGGTTGGCGCAGTATATCCGGGCGAAGACAAAGACCTATGACGTCGCTCAACTCGAGGATTACCGCCCTTCCAAAAAGGCCACGCTCCGGCCTGTGATTTACCGTCCGACCGCTGCGACACCTGTTCATATGTCTCGTACACATGCCCCCACCCCGGAGCATTCGCCCGCTTCAGGTAAGATAAAATATCTCAATAGCATGTTGGGGACATGGAAGCTGGCAGAGGAGTTTGTCATGGCCAATGCCGCTTTTATCCCGGAGCGATTGCACGTTTTTCATACAGCGGACGGGCATTATTATCTTCAAGCCGGTCGCGCTAATACCGATGCCTACTTGCTTCACGTCTCCAATGAAGATGGGCAGGTCAAAGTGATGCATCCGGGGGTCAGACGGATAGAAATAGCCCACAAGGCTATTATCCTTTACCTCGCCAATGGCCTCATCCTCGAATACCAACAAGAGTCAATGCCTTCACCGATTAATTAGTATTTTTAAACTAAAGAGATGTTGTTTGAAAAGACGCTATCCTGGCTCGTAGGGGTTCTGACGATGGGGGTGCTCTTGGGATGCAGCAATCGCGTTCACAAAACCTTTAAGTACAACCATTATGTGCGCGACTTCCATATCCACATCGTCAATGACACACAACAAGTGTATTTTCGCTCTCCTGCCGATATTGTATATACGACCAACAAACGCCGATTGAACCGGCTGCTCCGGCATTTGGATTTCGAGGTGGAGAAAGGGGTCTTGGTGTATGGCAGTACCGATTTTCCTCCCTATGCTTTTTTCTTGGCGCTCTCCGGCCCCAAAGACACTTTTGATTATCCGGATAGTTTGGTGGTACTGGATACCATCCTAAAGCATCAGCGCTTCCGGTTTGTGGGCATTCCAAGGGCTCCGAAGGCTATTTACGCTTTAGAGGCGGATTTGAGGGATATGTTTGAGAGTTTGGAGGTGGGCGAAGGGTATCGCAAGGAGATCAGCACGGTAATGGATATTGTAGCCCGGTACAGGTCGTCCAATGCGTATTTGGCGGCTTTGGAAGCGATCAGGGATTATCCCGCCTATGACAAGCAGGAGGAGTGGTTGAAGTTGCAGATGGAACTCACCTTCGCCTCCTTTTTGGGTGAGAATAAAGAATACGATGCCTTATGGCAAAAGCTCCAATCGCATGGGGGTACGCCAGACACCAACATGGTCCACACCATACAAACCAGGGGAATTACAGGCGAAGCAGCATTGGACACCATTCTTTCGGAGGCTCGTGGGCACAAGTTGGTCATGTTCAATGAAAATCATTATGCCCCGAGACATCGCGCCTTACTCGTCCGCCTATTGCAGGGGTTGAGGAAGGAGGGGTTCAACACCTTAGCGCTTGAAGCGTTGGGAGCCGGGCAGGACAGTGTATTGAATGCTCCCGGCGGATTTCCGACGCTGGCGACCGGATTTTATACGCGGGAGCAGCATTATAACCGGCTTATTCATACTGCCAGACGGATGGGATTTCGATTTGTAGCATACGAATCACAGGATGCCGGGATAGACCGGGAGGTGGGGCAGGCCGTGCATTTGTACGACAAGACATTCGGGCAGGATACAGCATCCCGCGTCGTGGTATTGGCGGGTTTTGACCATATCCTTGAGCGGGAGACCAAGCGGGGAAGGCGGTGGTTGGCCAAGGTATTCCGGGACAAATACCACATCGATCCCCTGACGATTAGCCAGACGCATTTGGATAAATACAGCCATCAGGCGACCCGTGAATACACCTTATTGAAGGGACGATATTTTAAGGAGCACCGGCTCCAATCCGTAGATTTGCTTTTACTCAATAATCTGAGAATGCAGCAGGACATGGGCGACACGATGCGGGTGTATAAGAACAGCTTTGGTGAGGAAGTTCAAGTATCCCTTTTTTACCCCGAAGAGCTCAAGAGCCGGACAGATTACTACGACAAGGTGCCGTATTTTGCTACTTTAGTGGAGAAGAATCAACGAATTCGACTCCCTGTCCTGAAGCATAAAGGCGCGTATATTCTGGTTTTGGACCGTAAGGGCAACCGATTGTCGTTACAACAGATCGCCCCGGAGCCGGAGTAAAATCGGGAGTTTGAGGATAATGCGTTGTTTTTTTGGTATGAAATGGTAGACACTCGGTTACATGCGTGATGTGGGTTACTTAAATACTCATTAATTTTTGCAACCTTTGCTAATCGTAGAGTAGTTTATTTCTGCACCCATTCTCTGTGGTTGCGTGCAGATTCTTACAAAGAGTACAAGAGGGTAGGGATGCGATGGGGTTAAGATCCACCTCCCCATCAACCATTTCATACCTCAACAGTTATCCATATAGATATCTCTCGAGGGGGGAAGTTAAGGTAAAGGTAAACGTGATTTTATGCAGTTAAAATGGTCGAAGTTTTTTCCAATTGTAGAGGCTTTACGGCATTATGACCAAGTGGATTTTAAAGGGGATTTGTCTGCCGGTTTGACGGTAGGGGTGATGTTGATACCTCAGGGAATGGCCTATGCGATGTTGGCCGGGCTCCCTCAGATTCACGGATTGTATGCGGCGACCATACCCTTAATTATATATGCAATTTTTGGCACTTCCCGTCAATTGGCGGTCGGACCTGTGGCCATGATATCGCTGTTGACGACGGCCGGTGTCGCCGCGATTGCGCAACCCGGAACTTCGCAATACATACAGGTCGCCATACTGATGGCGCTCATCGTAGGGGGCATCCAATTGATGCTCGGGGTCTTTCGCTTGGGGTTCCTTTCCAACTTTTTGTCCCACCCGATTATCTCGGGGTTTACTTCTGCCGCTGCTCTAATTATCGGATTGAGCCAACTCAAGCACCTCTTGGGGATTAACATCCCGAGGACGCATCATATCCACGAATTGATACAACACCTTGCAGAGGAAGTGGGTCATACGAACATGTACTCCTTGGGATTGGGGTTGGGGGGCATGCTCATTATTTTATTCGCCAAAAAGCTCCACAAGGCGATTCCTGTACAGTTGGTGGCAGTGGTTTTTGGGATTGTCGCTGTTCGGTATCTCGGACTGACGGATTATGGAGTGAAGATTGTCGGGGATATTCCCGCCGGGTTGCCGCACCTAAGCGCTCCGGTGATGGACTGGGATCAGATTCGCCAGTTGCTGCTGTTTGGGGGGACCATATCGATCATCGGGTTTATGGAGTCGTACTCTGTCGCGAGGGCGATACAGATGCGGCATCGCAACTATGAGGTCAACGCCAATCAGGAGTTGATCGCGTTGGGCTTGGCCAATATCGGGGCGTCATTTAGTCAGGCCTACCCTGTAGCCGGAGGATTCGGCCGCTCGGCGGTCAATGACCGCGCAGGGGCCCGCACGCCGGTTGCCTCGATAATCAGTGCGTTGTTGTTGATGTTGATACTGCTCTTTTTTACGCCCTTGTTTTACTTCCTACCCAATGCGATTTTGGCGGCTATTATCATTGTGGCTGTCGCGGGATTGGTAGATTGGAGGGAGGCGCTGTTTTTGTGGAAAGCCAATAAAACGGATTTTATACTGTTTATGATCACCTTCGCAGGGACCTTGTTGCTGGGTATCGAGCGCGGGATTGCTATCGGGGTGGTTTTGTCTTTGGTGATGGTCATCCTTCGCGTGACCCGTCCTCATGTCGCCGAACTGGGCAAAGTGCCGGGGACGATTCATTACCGCAATGTAGAGCGCTTTCCCGATTTGATTCAGCAGGAAGATACGCTTATTGTTCGATTTGATGCGCAACTCTTCTTCGCCAATGCACAGTATTTCAAGGAGCGTCTCTTCCAATTGGCCGAGAAGAAAGGCGACGCCCTTCGGCTGATTATCATCAATGCAGAGAGCATGAATCAGATCGATAGTACGGGGATACATACCATCAAAGAAGTCGTCGATGCTTTCAGGGAAAGGGGCGTGGATGTGGTCTTTGCAGGGGTCAAAGGGCCAGTAAGGGACGCACTTGTACGTGGAGGGGTGGTAAGTAAGATGGGGGACGAAAAATTTTATATGTGTGTAGAAGATGCAGTCAATTGTATTTGTCGCTCAGAAACCCCTCATCCCAGTGAAATGCAGGATTTTACTTCCCAAACCAACGTCCATCCTAAGCACTGATGAAAACAGATTGCCCTTAATATTAATTTTTTAGCTCCTTCCATCGAAAACAATCCGTCGTGTGGTCGTTGACCATGCCGGTGGCCTGCATATGCGCATAGACGACGGTGGTGCCGACAAATTTGAAACCTCGCCGCTTTAAGTCTTTGCTGATTTTGTCCGATAGGGGAGTGTTGGGGGGAACATCCCGGAGCGTAGCCCATGTATTGTGAATGGTCTCCCCTCCGGTAAAAGCCCAGTGCTCCGCGCAAGAAATAAATATACATAGCAACCGAAGCTATTTTACTCTTAATCGAGGCGCTCAAACGGGAGTTATGCCATAGCATAATGACTGTTTGAGCAACGAAGAGTCAGGGAAAAAGAGCGAGTTTATATGTGTAGTTATTTTCTGCGCGGAGCACTAAATATAACGGTCGAAGGAACCGAATTCCTCTTGAATGCGGAGGAATGCTTGTGCATTGGTGATTGCAGATTTGATTTTTAATTTGTTGCGTATAATGCCTGAATCAGACAGGAGTTCTTCGAATTTCTTGTCGTCGTAACGCGCAATTTTCCGGTAGTCGAAGCCGTCAAAGGCACTGCGGAAGTTCTCTCTCTTGCGCAGTATGGTAATCCAGCTCAATCCCGTTTGAAATGTTTCCAGCAGCAAAAATTCAAATAGCTTTTGGTCGTCGTGCACCGGGACGCCCCACTCCGTGTCGTGGTAATTAAGATAGAGCGGGTCTTGCCCCGGCCAGGAACATCGGTTTTTATCGATAGAATCCATATGAAACTGTTTATTGAACCAACGGTTGGATCGCAGCTTCAAGTATGTTTTGGTATGAAATGAATAGGATGGACGGGTAAGTCGAAAGCATAATTTATCACTTCTAAAAGGGTGTATATTACAAACTGCACTAAAAACATGCCAATGCATTGTTTTGTCACTATTTTTGCAAGCAACACTTCTCAAGCATTTAACCTCTTGCATACACTATTTACCCCGTACTTCGTTTTCGCTCGTACGGGGCTACAAAGATGGCATCCCTACGGGATTATTGCAGGTAATCAAATCAGAAATGTGCATTTTGCAATCCACAATGGAAGCGGAGTCCTCTTACAATTATTGAGAAAATATGTAGCTTTGCGGCATGTATCAGATAACGACTCATGAGTGATAATATCAAGCACGAATGCGGCATTGCATTCATTCGGCTGCTGAAGCCTCTTGCCTACTACAAGGAAAAGTACGGAACCCCGTTTTATGGTCTCAATAAGCTCCAGCTTCTCATGCAAAAACAACGCAATCGAGGACAGGATGGCTCCGGTATTGCGACGATAAAGTTTACCCCTCCTACGGGCAAGCGTTATCTGGACAGGGAGCGAGCCATGGGGACCAATAATCTCACGGAGCTCTTTAATAATGTTTATTCCAATTTTAACGACCTCACACCGGAGCAGAAGAATGATACGGTCTGGCTCAAAGACCACATGCCATTCATGGGGGAAGTGATGATGGGACACTTGCGGTACGCCACCCATGGTAAGAATGATATCCGGGCGGTGCATCCGCAGATCAGACAGAGCAACTGGATAACACGGACATTGGTCTTGGCAGGCAATTTTAATCTCACCAATGTGGATATGCTTTTTCATCAGTTGGTAGAAATCGGTCAATATCCGATAGAGAAAAGTGATACTGTAACTATCTTGGAGAAAATCGGTCACTTCCTGGATGAAGAGGTTCAAAAGGTATTCAACCTTTACAAACCCAATGGATACACTAAGGAGGAGCTCAATGAGCTTATTTTTCACAAGCTCTCCGTCTCCCGGGTATTGCAACGCGCTTCGCGAAAATTTGACGGAGGATGGGCCTTAGTGGGGATCATCGGGCACGGCGACGCTTTCGTCTACCGGGATCCTTGGGGCATTCGCCCGGCATATTATTATCAGGATGATGAGATTGTCGTAGCCGCGTCAGAGCGACCAGCCATCCAAACGGCTCTGGATGTGTCATTCAAGGACATCCTTGAGATACCTGCCGGTAGTGCACTCATCGTAAAGAGGGACGGGAGAATCGGCATTCGAAGCTGTCTCGATCCTGCCCCTAAATTGAGTGCGTGCTCCTTCGAGCGTATTTATTTTTCCCGGGGCAATGACAGAGATATTTATCTCGAGCGGAAAGCATTGGGGAAGTATCTGGCAAAACCGGTATTGGAGGCGATAGACTTCGATTATAAGAATACGGTTTTTTCATACATCCCCAATACTGCGGAAACGGCCTTCGGAGGAATGGTCGATGAACTGGAGTTTCAACTCAGCCGGATGAAACGCGAGAAGATTAACTCCTTTGAGGCCGGGAAAGTGTCCAATGAAGCTCTAAAGGAGATATTGGCTTACCGTCCGAGGGTGGAGAAGATAGTGGTCAAAGATGCTAAGATGCGGACATTTATCGCGGATGACCACAGCAGGGGAGACTTAGTGGCCCATGTCTACGATGTCACTTACGGCATCGTGCGCAATTACCAAGACTCTTTGGTCTTGCTGGATGACTCTATTGTCAGGGGGACCACCCTTCGGGACAGTATCATCCGCATCGTTGCTCGTCTGAAGCCCAAACAAATCGTCGTCGTGAGTTCTGCACCACAGATCAGGTATCCCGACTGCTATGGCATTGACATGAGTAAGATGCAAGAGTTCATTGCGTTTCAGGCGATGGTCTCGTTGTTGAAGGATAAGGGGCAGGAAAATCAATTGGAGCAGGTTTACAATCGCTGCAAGGCCTCCATGAAGCTTCCATTGGACCAGAGGGAGAATGAAGTAAAAGTGCTCTACGATCAATTCACGGCCCAACAGATATCGGATAAAATAGCAGAGATGCTACGTCCTAAGGACTTGAAGGTGGAGTTGACTATCATTTATCAGTCGATTGAGGATCTCCATCGAGCGTGTCCGGATCATTTGGGTGATTGGTACTTCACCGGCAATTATCCCACTCCCGGTGGCAATAGTATTGCCAACCGGGCATTTATGAATTATATGGAGAAGAAGAATGTGCGGGCGTATTAAAGGGTGCTTGCCTACCATTTCTGTTGCCTCCAGATGTTGTCCTCCTCGAGGTGGACGGCATCTTTGAAGAAGAGGGCGGTGGTCTCTTCGAATGTCGGAGTAAAGTCCGAGACAATAAAATGGTGTTCTTCCTGTTGGGGAAAAGTGTTTAAGAGTTGGTGTTCGGAGAGTTGCCGTTGGAGGTACCGCGCGGTGGTATCGGCGGTATCGATGATCTCCACTCCCGGAAGCAAATCCTGAATTTGGGGTTTGATCAAAGCATAATGCGTACATGCCAACAGTAGGGCATCCATCCCATCAAACATCGCGTGGTGCAGGTATTCCTTCAATACGACATTGCTCACTGAGTTATTGATAAATCCCTCCTCTATCATGGGCGCCAAAAGAGGTGTAGGCAGGGCGGTGACCTCCATCTCCGGAGCCAGGGTATGCAACTGCTGCTGGTATACCCCGGACTCTATCGTGAGTTTTGTACCGATAATGCCCACCTTGCGCGCATTCCGTTTGATCGCCGCCTCAACGAGGGGATCGACGACATTGACGATAATGGTCTCCCGGTCAAAGAAATCAACAAGGGTCCGGTATGCTGCAGCCGAAGCGGTGTTGCAAGCGATGACAATGGCTTTGCAGCCTTTGTCCAGCAAATAGCGCGTTATTCTCAGCGCATAGTAATTGATAGAATCCTTTGATTTGTCGCCATATGGCAGGTGCACGGTATCCCCAAAGTAAATAATCTGCTCCTTGGGCAGACGGCTAATAACAGCATTGGCGACCGTGAGGCCGCCAATGCCGGAATCAAATATTCCTATGGGTTTTGTTTGGCTCATTAAGTTCTTATGGCAAACATTTTAAGTAGAACCCACGATAGGGATGATGGGCCACTTTATAATCCATGCGGCCAATAATCCGGTGGTGGAGTGTTATTTCAACTTCGCTTTTACCATGGCAGAAACATCGTAAGATGGTTCGCCATAGAGCACCATTCCAGCCGAGTTATCCAAGATATAAGTATATCCATTCTCTTTGGCTACTTCAGCGATGGCGGCTTTAATCTTATTGATCACCGGCTCCATCAGTTCTTGCTGTTTTTTGAGCAATTGCTCTTGCATTTGTTGTTGGAACTGACCGAGCTTTTGCTCTTCTTGTTTGAGTTTAGCTGCTTGGGTCTCTACCTCCTTGGGAGCCAACATCCCTTGTTGCTCCTTTTGTTGCAACTGGGCATATTTTTTCTGAAGGGCCTCGACCATTCCCTGGCCTTTCTTTTGGAGTTGTTGTTCGAGGGATTTGAGGTTGGCTTGCGCTTGCTTTACTTCCGGCAAGTCCGCCAGGAGATCCTGACTATTGACATAGCCGATCTTCATTTGAGCTGATACTGCTGAAACGGACAGCAAAAGCGCTCCCATTATTAAAATGTGCTTTAAAAATTTCATGTTGTTGGTTTAAATGAATAAAAAATGAGGTGCAAAACTACAATTATTATTTGGCTTTAATGCCGAGTTTTGCCATGATTTGTTTGGTCTTATCTATGTCATCGCTGACGTACAGGATTCCTACGTTTATGCTCTTATCCAATATCGCATCGTATCCCTTTTGGTCTGCATACTCCGATATCGCGGCTTGCACGCGATCCTGAATGGGTTGGACGAGTTCCTGTCTTTTGCGAAAGAGGTCTCCGTCCTGGCCGAATCGTTGCTTTTGGAGGTCCATCACTTCCTTTTCCTTGGCGGTAATCTCCTCTTCTTTGGCTTTTCGTTCGTCATCGCTGAGCAATACCTGTTCGGCTTGATATTTATTGTACAAACTGCGCACTTCATCGTATTGCTCGGAGATCTCCTGGCGCCATTTGGCAGCAATTTGGTCCAGCTGTTTTTGGGCGGCAGTGTATTCTTCCATGTTATCCATAATTTTAGCGACATCGACGATAGCAAACCGTTGTGCGGAAGTTGTCCCCAATGCGACGAGCATAATCAATAATGAGAAAAAAGCTGATTTCATGTATAGTATTTTTTTGTTATGAAATGGTACATCATCTATATTATCTCTACTCCTGTCCGCCTCAATACTTTCGAAACATTGGCAAACACGCGCTTATAAAACGGCTCAAAAGTAGTGTTTTTCCAATAAATAGAGGCGTACAAATGAGTAAACGGGTAGATTTATTGTTCAAACGGTCAGCTTTCTGATCGTGTTGCTATCTAAACATAAAAACCTTCTAAAATATCTTACAAAACGAAAATTTAACGATACTTTAACCCTATTGGGCGAGAAAAAGGAGAAAGATATTGTCTGAAAATACGCGATCTTTTGTTCTTCTTTTGACTGTTTTATAATGAATTGAGGGCTTACTCGTAGGCTACCATTTCAAGCAAAAAACTATCCAAAAATCTTTAATCGAACTTAATACCTGAGATACCGGTGACAATTGCTTACTATCCCGAGTGGACTCAAGAAGCACATAGATAGAATGAAGTAATAATATAGCTACTTTTCTTTCTTGTACGGGGCACAAGAATCTCCTTACGGAATAGCACGTCTGATGCTGTACTACATCATACGATAACCGAGGTATAACATCCCAATACCCATAAGTGTATAAAATATACGGGCACCTTTACGACCGAGCAATCTCATAATCAATCTTGCTCTTCGATGTTCCAAAAAATAATTCCAATCTAATACACTTCCAATGATTGAGAATAATCCCACAGCAAAGAAAATAATTACCTGAATGGTATGATTGTCGAATGTCATCTTTTAATTAGCTTTTATTATTTATAAGTAATATCCAATGCCGGATTTTTAAAACGGGTATAGGTCATTGCTATCAAGGCTAACAAAATCACCCCCCCTATGACCGTAACCCCGGTGGGGCCTAACCAATGCCCAATTCGAGCGATAGCCCTAAGTTTCAATACACTTCTTCTCCACGTTGTTTCTATGTCGCTATCAGTAGGGCCGGTAGCCATCATTCTGGCATACCAAGTCAATCCTCCAATACAGGCAATTGCCAAGAGGTTAAAAAACAAGGGTTTCCCCTTAGATTCAACGGTTTCCGTCTTGTCAAAACCGTTCAAGGCAGCTATTTCCTCAATAATCTCTTCTCTGTTTTCCTTGTCTTTGAGTTCAATCTTTTGCTTTTTGTTCTTGCCATTCTTATCAAAGTGAATGGTGAAGGTATCCTCTTCCGTATTGTAAAACAACGCATGAACGTCATCCATAGGGATAATGGTCACCGTCTGAAGGGCTCCGGGCTTGTCCGCCGCAGATAGTAATTCATCAAAAGTTTTGTGGTTTTTAGAACTCAGGATAATTTCACTATCATAAAATCCAAAAACTTTATGCGTATTCTCCCTTATGGGGAAAACTTGATTTTTCATGGAAAAGCTTGGGTTTTGTTTTGACAATATATAATTTAAGAGCTGTAAATTTACTAAATAATCTGATAAACACAAATATAAGTGTGTGTTAAAAACTGCACTTTTTTTACAACCTCATACCGCCACGTCAGCACAGGCACCTCTCCTCCTCTCCTTTATAGCCTGAGACAATACGATGTTATAGAACACAACTTGTGACGCTATAGCGTTATAAGATTTATGTCTTTTAAGGACTTCAAATAGATTTCCAAATGCCGGTTTCAAAAGTAATAAAACGTGCGTGTGCCTATACTACATATAGCGTAGAGCAAAATCACAAATCTCCAATCCTTCCTGCTCAATAAATCTTCTTGTAAATCTCCGCTCCCAAGTCTTCCTTCGTCAGCTTTGGGGTCGGGGTTCATCCCAGCGGTTTGTCTTAGATGGATGCACTATGTAATACACACATCTCCTCGCTCAACGGCCTAACGAGTATTCTTGACAGCATCCAAAATTCAACTCCTGCCTTAATGACACATATTACCTTTGCTCTATCTGCCAAATTGTCCATTCTGTTGAAATGGACGTATTATTGATAGGAGAAGAGTGTACGATTTCAAACCTTGAAACGGAAAAAATCAAATCCGGCGATGCCATGCCGGGAGAGGAAACAGGTGTTAAGGTGTTTCGTACGCAATCCATTAGAATAACAAAAAAATTGAAAAATATGAATCTGGAAAAATTTACTGTCGGGGCCCAGGAGGGAGCACTCAATGCCATCGAGCATGCCAAAGCATTGGGCAACAGCTCTGCCGATACCATGCACTTGGTCAAAGGGCTGTACGACAAAGACAAAAAATTGGTCGAATACCTTTTGGAAAAGACGGGAGCCAATGCTCCTGCGGTCATGGCTGCTGTGGAGCAAGCGCTTGAAAAATATCCTCGCTCGACGGGGGGAGCAAAACCCAATTTTACCCATGATGCCCAAACTGCTTTCCAAAAGGCACTCGAACTCATGAAAAGCTTTGGGGACGAGTACGTCTCCATGGAGGTCTTATTACTGGCCATCGCTTCCGGAAAAGACGCAACGGCACGCCTCCTCAAAGAGCACGGTATCACACCGCAAACCTTAAAACAGGCGATACAAGAGCTGCGACAAGGACGGACCGTGGACAGTCCCCACGCCGAAAACCAATACCAATCGCTGTCCAAATACGCGATTGATCTCAACGAACGGGCGGAGTCCGGAAAACTGGATCCAATCATCGGAAGAGACGACGAAATTCGCCGCATCCTCCAAATTCTCTCCCGCAGGAAGAAAAACAATCCTCTGTTAATCGGGGAAGCCGGAGTCGGTAAGACCGCCATCGTAGAAGGCATTGCCTGGCGTATTGTGCGCGGGGATGTACCGGAGAATCTGCGTACCAAAAAGATATTTGCTTTGGACCTCGCCGCGCTCATCGCCGGGGCCAAATACAAAGGTGAGTTTGAAGAGCGGCTGAAGGCAGTGATGAAAGAGGTCAAAGAATCCGATGGGGAAATCATCCTTTTTATAGATGAGATTCATACCCTGGTCGGTGCAGGCGGTGGAGGGGGCGCCATGGATGCCGCCAATATCCTCAAGCCGGCCTTAGCACGGGGAGAAGTCCATACTATCGGCGCTACGACCTTGGATGAGTATCAGAAGCATTTTGAGAATGACAAAGCGCTGGTGCGCCGGTTTCAAACCGTTTATATCGACGAACCCAGCGTGGAAGACACCATCTCTATCTTGCGTGGACTCAAGGAAAAATACGAGAACTTTCATAAAATCAAAATCCTTGATGAAGCGATCGTGGCCGCAGCCCAGCTCTCTCATCGATACATTGCCGAACGCAAATTGCCCGACAAGGCCATAGACCTCATAGATGAAGCAGCGGCAAAATTGCGACTGGAACTCGATTCTGTGCCGGAAGAGATCGACGAGCTCGAGCGAAAACTTCGACAACTCGAAATCGAACGCGAGGCCGTAAAAAGGGAAAAGCTCACTAAAAAACGAAAAGCCCTCGAAGAAGAAATCGCCAACCTCAAACAAAAGCTGGATAGCATCACGGCTAAATGGCAGCAGGAAAAAGAAATTGTCGATACCATTCAGGCCATTAAGAAGGAGATTGAGGACCTCGAGCATCAAGCTGAGAGAGCCGAGCGCGAAGGCAACTACGAGTTGGTCGCCAAAATACGCTACGGTTTACTCGAAGAGAAGCGAGCCATGCTCAAAGTCGCCGAAGAAAAACTACATCATCAGGAGAGCCGCTTCACCAACGAAGAGGTCACCGCCAACGATGTGGCGGAGGTCGTCGCCAAATGGACCGGCATACCTGTGGATAAAATGCTGAAGAGCGAACAGGAAAAGCTTCTCCATCTCGAAGATGAATTGGCAAAGCGCGTCATCGGTCAAGAACAGGCCGTCCGCGCCGTATCGGATGCCGTCAGAAGAAGCCGGGCAGGCCTCCAGGATAACAACAAGCCCATCGGCTCCTTTATCTTCCTCGGTCCTACCGGAGTGGGAAAAACCGAGTTGGCCAAAGCCTTGGCCGATCAGTTGTTTGATGATGAGCACGCCATGACAAGGATAGATATGAGTGAGTTTCAAGAACGCCATGCGGTCTCCAGATTAATCGGAGCCCCTCCCGGCTATGTCGGATACGATGAAGGGGGACAATTGACGGAGGCCGTACGACGTCGCCCGTACCAAATCGTGCTCTTAGACGAAATCGAAAAGGCACATCCGGACGTGTTCAACATCCTTCTGCAAGTCCTCGACGACGGAAGACTTACCGACAACAAAGGACGAACCGCTGACTTCAGAAACGTCATCATCATCATGACCTCCAATCTCGGGGCCCAAAATATCCTCGACAATCTCGAGGATTATGACGAACTCTCCGAAAGTCAGCAGAAAGATGTCGTCACCAATGTCGAGAAAGAAGTCTTCGACATCCTCAAACAGGAGATGAGACCGGAATTCTTGAATAGAATCGACGAAAAGATTATGTTCCTTCCGCTGACAAGAAAGCAGATAAAGAAAATAGCCCATCTCATGATGAAGGGACTCATCAAGAATCTGAATTCGAAGGGACTGTCACTCGATGTTTCCGATGCCGCATACGATTTGCTCGTCCAATACGGATATGACCCGCAGTTTGGGGCACGGCCTATGCGTAGAGCCATTCAGAAATACATTGTGAATGAGCTGGCAAAATTCCTCCTCGGCAACAAGTTTGACGAAGGAGACACCATCCGTGTGGACGCCGATAGCAAAGGGGCATTTACCTTCACCATCGAACAAGCACCTCGTAAGGAGCAGGAGGAAGACATCGAAGAAGCAGAAGTAGAGGAAATAGACGAGTAGGATAAGGACGCAATACCAAAGCCCGGGACGAAATCGTTCCGGGCTTTGGTATTTTCCAATTAGTGTAAATTGCAAAGTGCAATTTTAGATAGTGGATGATAAGGAGGTTTGGATATAAATGGTTAAAATCATTGCAGCAAATAGTGCAAATCATGTATGCGTGGTAGTACTCTACTCTAACATTTTTCGAATGGTATCGGGAGCTCTTCTCATATCAACTAGTGCAATTATATAAATGTTCGATTTTTCAATCTTGTAAAACATTTTGTAGTTTTTAATTATTCTTTGTCTGATATTCTCAATTTCTGTCGGCCTTCCTAATTTAGGTTGACGGGACAAAGTTGTTACAGCAATTCCAAAGAGGACGTTTAATTTTGCTGAATAGGTGTTGCTTTTATTTCGGCCTATCCAGTATTTAAGAATTGCTTTTCTTTGATTCTTAGCCTGTTTTGTCCTTATAGTGCCTGCGAGAAAACTCTTCAAAATTAGAAATGTATCTTTTGGCAATCTTTTTATTTTTCTCAACTCACTGATACCCAAGTGCTCCGTGTATGAAATAAATACCCTTAGCAACCGAAGCAGTTTTTTGCTGAATCGAGGCGCTCAAACAGGAGTTATGCTGTAGCACAATGACTGTTTGAGCAACGAAGAGTCAGGAGAATAGAGCGAGGGTATATGGGTAGTTATTTTCTGCGCGGAGCACTATACATCACTTCGTCTCGAAAAATGAAAAATCTCATCCAAAATCTTTCATTTCATAAAATTTGACAGTTTCCTGGCAAGCACTATATTACAGTTTTAATCATTAGCGAGCAAGTCTTTCATTTCTTTCTCAACAGCTTCATTGGTTATCGTTTCTCCATTTTTAATTTGCCTAAGCCCAATATCAATTTGCTCCTTTTCAAAGTTGGTAAGTTGAACTATATCATCGGATGTTTCTAATTCAATGATGTTTAATAACTCCTCTAATAAATAATCCTTATTGATGTTTACTACCTTTCTTATTAGTTGATTTTGCAATTCTGCTGTAGACATAATTAAGTCATTTAATTCACTTTGGAAACAAATTTCACAAACAATTTGTTCCACAACCATTTCCGCACTCTGCTTCTGCATTTCCTGCCATATTGATGCAAATTCCATTTCTTCTTTCAGACATGCGCAATTCAGTATTGTACGGTTTATAATACCCACCTTTCATTCGTGTAGCACCTGGAAAAGGTATTTTTTTGCTACCTTGCCATCCATTTAAAAATACCCTTTGGGCATTTACTTTTTATGTACTGATGATCTATCACCGTCGTTAAATAAAGCATTCTAAATGCAGGCAAAATGGTTTAAACATACCCTCCGGTTTAAAACTCCCGCCGGGACCTCCAGGGGGACACTCCGCACGAAGGAGAGTTGGTTTATCCAACTCACTGACAACGATGGAAAGAGCGGTATTGGCGAGTGCGGCCTCCTCAAAGGCTTAAGCTGGGATGACCGACCCGGGTACGAGGAGGTGTTGACTTCCTTGTGCCAAAGGATCAATGGAGGCCAAGCCCCAAAACCCGAAGCGTACCTCCAATGGCCTTCAATCCGGGCCGGTCTCGAAATGGCTATTCTGGACCTGCGCAATGGAGGGCAACAGAGATACTACTCTTCCGGATTTACTCGAGGGGAGCGCTCCATACCCATCAACGGACTGATATGGATGGGGGACAAGGAAAATATGCTCCGGCAAGTCGAGCAGAAGATTGCGGCAGGGTACACCTGTATCAAAATGAAAATCGGTGCGATTGATTTCGAGCAGGAGTTGGACGTATTGCGTTATATCCGCGGGCATTTTACCCGACGGGACCTGATTCTCCGGGTCGATGCCAACGGTGCTTTCACTCCCCAAAATGCCCTGAAGTTTCTCGATGCGATGGCGCCGCTCGACATACACAGCATCGAGCAACCCATTCCTGCCGGAAGGTGGTATGAAATGGCGGATTTGGTGACTCAGTCACCGATTCCGATTGCCCTCGATGAGGAACTGATTCCCTTGCACGATAGCACCCGGCAACGACAAATGTTGGAGACCATTCGCCCGCACTACATTATCCTAAAACCGAGTTTTACCGGAGGATTTGCCGCCTCTGAGCACTGGATTGAAATGGCGGAATCCCTGGGCACCGGATGGTGGGTCACCTCTGCACTCGAATCCAACATCGGACTCAATGCCATCGCCCAATGGACCGCCACCCTCAATACCTCTACCTATCAAGGACTCGGAACGGGAAGCTTGTACACCAACAACTTTCCCTCCCCCTTGTATATACAAAACGGAAGGCTGAGTTATGACGAAAATACCCTTATTTTAAAATAAGTGCATTAAAGCATATGTATTACAAACTGTACTAAACGCGCAAATTTGTGGCATACTACAAATGGAGGTGCTAAACGTTTTATCTGATAACCTTTGACTCCCGGGCGCCCGATTTTTTCTTCTAAATCAATATTCAGAAAAACACCTTGAAGTCATTACAGGACATAAACCTGTTGTGTCCTAATAACGCTGCAGCGTCACAAGTTGTGCCTTATAACGCCGCGGCATCACAGGTTGTGGTTCTATAAAGGTGTTATTTATTACCATTTGTGACGCCTTGGCGATATTAGATTTTTTTGCCTGGCCTATTTCAGGGACGTAAACCATTAAACCGGATTTTTATGCCGGGATTACGCCCTCTCGCCCAATTATGCCCTACCTTTGCCAAAAGCAAATCAAACCGGCAATCGTATTATGGCATCTAAGATTTACACCAAAACAGGAGACAAGGGCATGACCTCCCTCTTTGGAGGGACACGCCTTCATAAAGATGATATCCGAATAGAAGCCTACGGCACCGTGGATGAACTCAATGCTTTTATGGGGATGCTTATCGCTGAATTGCCCGAAGGAATGCGTGAAGACACCCGCCTAAAACGCATTCAAAACACCCTGTTTGACATCGGAGGCCAACTCGCCGTTGCTCCGGAAAAAAGAGCAGAATTCCAACTGCCGATGCCCGGAAAAGCGGACATCAAAGACCTTGAAAAAGCCATGGATGCAATGAATGAGGAATTGCCCGTGTTAAAGAACTTTATTCTGCCGGGTGGGAATAAAGCCGCTGCTATTGCCCATGTGTGCCGGACCGTTTGCCGGCGAGCAGAACGGCGAATGGTCACACTCCAACGCTCCGGAGCATTGGCTGACCCTGTCATGATCCAATTTATGAATCGCCTCTCCGATTATCTGTTTGTCTTCTCCCGCTATATCGTCCATAGGATGAACGACAAGGAAACACTATGGGAAAAGTGAAAGACGGGAGACCGCTTGTCAACACAGTGCGCCAGGAACAAAATATAAATCCAGTATAGAGTGTACAGACGCAATGCATTGCGTCTTCTCTTTTCCTCTGACTCTTTGTTGCTCAAACAGTCACTATACTACGGCATAGCTCCTGTTTAAGCGCCTCGATTCAGAGAAAAATAGCGGCGTTTAATACTGGTTGAACTTTGTTCCTGTAGCACTAGCTCGACCTTAAAATTATTTCACGGCTTGCCTACTGGTATTGGCGAGACATTAACAAAAATGCTACTGGAAAGTTGGTAAACATTGTCACCACGAGTGTTAAGGTTGTTAGAGGAAGCGCAAATTCATGGTCTTACAGTAAAACAGCATATCCATTTTGAACCAGTAAACAAATATACTTACATCATCCGTTAAAATAATCAACCTAAGATTACATTCTTAGTAATAAAGAAAATATCTTTGTTCTATGGGTAAAGGATTAGAAATAAAAGAAGCATTAATAGCACGAAAAATATATGAGATTAGAGGCAAGAAAGTTATGTTGTCTGATGACCTTGCTGAGCTCTACGAGGTCGAAACAAGAATACTAAACCAACAGGTAAAAAGGAATATAAATCGTTTTCCTGAGCGGTATATGTTCAAGCTAACGAAAGAGGAGTACAAGGAAATCCTAAGGTCACAAAATGTGATCTTAGGGCATGGGAAATACTCAAAATATCCACCGTATGCATTTACAGAACACGGTATATTAATGTTATCAAGTGTTCTCAGAAGTGTTTGAGCGGAGAAAGTAAATATTGTTATCATTGATACTTTCGTCAAGCTTCGGGAGTGGATGAGTACCCACAAAGAACTGTTGGAAAAGATGAAAGAAATAGAAAACCATATATCCAGTCATGATCATCAGATAGTAGTATTGTTCGAGCATTTAAAACAGCTGCTTAAAGAAAAAAAAGATAGAATAGAACAAGAATCCAGAAAGAGAATTGGATTTAATAGAGACAGTGAATAAATAACGACCGGGAAGATAACCTGTAGTTACCCCAATTTTTAGGATAATGTCCCTGAAGCTTTAAGGTCCCTGAACTATACTTTTCTCTAGAAAGTAAAAATTGTTGGTACATCCTGCCGTATTGAGCGCCTCATATAACTCCTGATTTATCATTAAATTGCCAATACCTATGACTATCCCTATAAAAGAAACTATTGCATATGGATAGTCCTTCCTCAAGATGATAGGATCAGCCGATGACCTAAATAAACGTGTTATATCTCTATCTTTAGAAAGCCTTTTTGCAATTAGATCTTGATGGTCGGATACTTTAACATAGTCCCGCTTCTCTTCAGGATCAAGCCTTGTAATGGACGAATTATTGAAAAAAGAAGTCCTTTCATAATCGATCCACTCAAGATTATGATAATAAAAATCATAGTACCAATAAGTATATACATCATCCCTATGGACTATATACATTGGCCCTAACACATGAGGAGGCAAAGGAAAGCGATCAAATACCTCCTTTACTCTTTGGCTGACAAGAATTTCCGTTGGACTAATTACCATCATAAGATCCTCTCCTTCAAAAGGGATTTTAGGATCATACACCAGGTGGTCGGGTTCCGGTGGAAAATACTCCTTTTGTTCGTAGAATGGGGCAGTGGGTTGGATTTTAAATTGTTTCCTATACTCTTTCCATCCTCCTTCAGGATATAATTCAGGATCTATCATCCTCCCACCCTCTCCAATGATATTGTCATTTATTCCACAAGCTGTATGTAATTGGTAATATTTCATTTTGATACTTTTTATTGCACTTACATTTCAATATAAAGACTTCTAATCTCATAAAGATACTATAATCTTATTAAGTTGTAATGTTTGATAATGTTTTTGTGTATTACAAGATGCACATTTCAGGTAAACTCAAAATTCAATCGCAGCAAAAGCAAAAGAATCCAGACACACGTTTTTATGTGGCTAAAGCCAATCTTTTCTAACTTTTAGACCGTTCGCTGAAGCGAACGGCAAAGGGCTGAAGCGAACGGCAAAAGCTGAAGCAAATAAAATAGGAACATTGCCCATGCTACATTCTCAAAAAGCGTTCAATGCAGCCACCGTGCCGACGATAGGAGGCATGGATGTCCTGCACATTGTGTGTGCCTTGAATGGCTACTATATAAATTCTGTGTAAAAGTACAAAGAATTTGGAAATTAAACTAGTCGGGTGAAAGTCCTGATTATGCGGGATTCAAGTGGGAAATTCGTCAGTGCAGCGAATACTGGCGACACCGAGTTTAGCGACAAAGAAGCTTTTCGAAGCGTGCTCAAGTTTTAGTAGGTACTATCGCAAGCCATTATCCGAAATGAAATAGTCGTTCTGCGAACCGCCGTTAAAGCCTGT
>JALWRC010000073.1 GCA_027080725.1 Saprospiraceae bacterium | reverse complement strand
CAAAAAATCAACTGACAAGGCAAAATTTCGAGTGGGTTCATATTTCCTACATGATAACCACCCCGACCTTACCCCCTTCAGTCATAAAAATAAGCACTTTTCTGGCGGGCACTATTTAGGAGTAAAACAAACCCGCCTGCACCGCCAATACCGAGTTAAGACCAGTGGGCCGTTGAAGCGATATATGAGAAAGAAATATTTCAAATGGTACACCTACCCGCTTTATCCTCTGGCGTACTTTAATCGTTCGGGACGCATTTTCTTTTTTAAGAAGAATGGTACAATCACTGATTTGGACACCGAACCCCACCCCTTAAGTCCCCCTCGTAATGCGTTTGGCGGTAAGGTCTTTGTGCTGACCTCTCCTTCTACCTATTCGGCTGCTGCAAATTTTGTGGTCGGGTTTAAATATGCCCAAAGAGGGAAAGTAGTAGGGGATACCCTTGGGCAGCCCTATTCGGGTTTTATCGACAAAATGCCTTTTGTGCTCCCTCATTCGGGGCTGCATGCCGGTGTTTCCTTTAAGCGATATTCTTATGTTGGGGCTACTGCCAACAATGGTCAGAAAGGAGTGGCGCCGGATGTGTATTTTGATCCTGAAAGGATGATTCCGGAGGAAAATGGGAAGAAACGGATTAACCCTGAAATGCTGGAGGGATTATGATGGAAAAGGATATGGCGCTGATGGCGTTTTTGCACATGAACTTATGTTGAAAAAAGACTGTTGCATGTTGGGAGTCATTGCTCTTTTAGCAGTCGTCTCTTACTCCGTTATATGAAATAGTGGATTTCTTGCGTTCTATGTAAAAATGTAAATTTATGCCACAAACCACGACTAAAAGTACGGTGACTGCAGCAGATTTGGAGGATCTTAGAGTTGCGAAGGAACTCGTCGAGAATCCCGGTATTGCTGCCCGTATTACAGATTATATCGGTTCGCCCATTGAATACGGATTTAGTAAATTACCCAAGTCCTGGAAGGATAAACTGGGAGAGGTGACTCGAGAGTCCCTTCTGAAGGCAGCAGATGCCGCTATTTTTACTCTGAACAATGCACCCGGTAAGAAGGCTTCCAATTTCTGGCATAAATTGGGGGTGGCAGCGAGTGGAAGTGTCGGAGGCTTTTTTGGGCTTACTGGATTGGCGGTAGAGTTGCCGGTCTCGACGACGATTATGCTGCGCTCCATTGCAGACATTGCCCGCTCACAGGGTGAAGATATCGATGAGGTAGATACCCGTCTGGCTTGCCTGGAGGTCTTTGCATTGGGTGGTAAGAGTTCGGATGATGATGCGGTCGATACCGGATATTATTCTACCCGTGCCTTCCTCGCTAAGTCCATGACAGAAGCGGCAAAGTACATCGCCGAGAAGGGGTTTGTGGAGGAAGGCGCACCGGTTATCCTGCGTTTTTTTGTCAAGGTGGCGGAGCGATTTGGGTTTCAGGTGGCGGAGAAGGTTTCCGCTCAGACTATACCCATCTTAGGCGCCGCGGGAGGTGCGATAATTAACTCCCTCTTTATGGATCACTTTCAGGATATGGCGCGAGGCCATTTCATCATTAGAAGACTGGAGCGCCAATACGGCAAGGATACCATTCAGACCCTCTACCAAACGATAGATTAGATGACAAAACAGGACAGTTGTTTATTTGAATTACGCCCCTGGCAGGAAGGGGATATCGATGATTTGGTGACCTATGCCAATAATCGAAAGGTTGCTAAGAACCTTAGCAATGTGTTTGATGACCTCCTGGTGTATGGTATTCGTAGTGAGGGGTGGCATGCTCTAATTAATAATCCCGCAAACCGGGAGTTAAAGTCCTGATTTACGGGATTAATGGCGTTATTCAAAAATAGCTGAAGGTTTTATATCTCCTTCTTACACAAGTAGAAATCCACCCGTTCACAGGAGTCATCTGCAAGTCTTTCATTCATCTCTTCCAAACTCTTAGGTGGTGGGATGATGACCTTGTCCCCTTTTCTCCAATTGAGCGGCATGGCTACGCCGTGTTTGTCAGAGAACTGCAAGGCCTCTAGCGTTCTTAGAATTTCATCCATATTTCTTCCTACATTTAAAGGATAGTACATGATAAGGCGGATTTTTTTGGAGGGGTCGATGAAGAATACGGCGCGAACCGCTGCTGTCTCACTTTCATTAGGCTGAAGCATGCCATACAGTTTGGCTACCTTCATATCTATGTCGGCGATGATTGGAAAGTCAAAATACACTCCTGTCTTCTCTCTTACATTGTTGACCCAAGCCAGATGTGAATGTATGCTGTCGATGCTCAGCCCTATAAGTTCCGTATTGAGCGCATCAAATTTTGTTTTTTGTTGAGCAAATCCGGACATCTCTGTCGTACAAACCGGAGTAAAATCGGCAGGATGAGAGAATAAGAGGGTCCATTTGCCTTTTGCAAATTCCGAAAACCGGATTTTCCCTTTCGTGGTTACCGCTTCGAAGTCAGGTGCCTGATCACCTATCCTCGGCATGACGTTTACTTTGTTTTCTAATGGTTCCATATGATTTGTTTTTAATGGTTATTTAATGTTTAATTATGATGCAAAGATACGAGGTCAATAGATATAAATCAAATCGATAATATCTATGGTATTATAGATAATAACTATATTTGCGTATGATTTCACTAATTCAAATGGAGTATATCGTCGCTGTGGACACCTATCGGCATTTTGTGACTGCCGCAAATAAATGCTTTGTGACGCAGCCCACTTTAAGTATGCAGATCAAAAAGATGGAGGAGGATTTGGGGGTGCAACTCTTTAATCGAAGTGTTCAGCCTGTCCAGCCAACACCGGTTGGGGAAAAGGTGATAGCACAAGCCCGGGTGGTTTTGGCAGAAGCAGAGCGACTTAGATACATAGTAGAGCAAGATAGCCAAACAGTGTCGGGCAGCCTGACTTTAGGAGTGATTCCATCAATCGCCCCTTACCTCCTGCCTCGATTTATTGGGACTTTTCGTCGAAATTATCCTGAGGTGCATATTAAGATTGTAGAGCTTTTGACCGAAGATATTCTTCATCAACTAAAGGTCGGGCAAATTGACCTGGGGTTGCTTGTGACACCACTACATGATGCTGTCATTGATGAGCATCCTCTTTTTTATGAAGAAATGTTGTTGTATGTCAATTCCTCCCATCCCTATGCTTGGTTAAAGGAAGTGGCTCCGGCATTATTGGCAGGGCCGGATCTTTGGCTCCTTGAAGATGGGCATTGTTTTCGAACCCAAGTAGTTAATCTATGTGGCTATCACGATCACGCTGAAGGAGAAGGACATTTTGAGTATGCGAGTGGTTCGCTGGAGACCATCAAAAAAATGGTGGAGCGTGAAGGAGGCTACACCCTTCTACCGGAACTGGCCATCGATGAGCATCATTCCGAAGGAGTGATTAAGTCCTTTGGAGGGACTCCACCGGTTCGTGAGGTGAGCTTGGTGCACGCGCGAACATTTGTGAAGGAACATTTGCTCGAAGCGTTGATCTCCGAGATTAAGGCGGCAGTTCCCGTAAAGATGCTTCAAAAAGAACGGGGGAATATCGTAGAATGGAGGCAAATTGATAAGGTATAACCCGGGTTTGTTTTGGCATGAAATGGTTGATTTTTGCCCACTATTACATATGGTGTATTTCATGCACTATCCCTTTTCTTTAGGAATCGGCCGGAGAGTGTGTTCCGAAAGTAATTCTTTTTAAGGGGACAGACCATTAGACCAACAGATGTATTACCTTTGTGCACCTAATAATAAAACTAAATCGAAATGGCAAAGGTAGACAGATATCAACATCATGATTTTTACAATATGGATGCGCTGCTCAGCGAAGATCATTTGCTCGCACGGGATGCCGTAAGGGACTGGGTGAAGCAGGAAGTAACCCCTATTATCGAGGATTACTACGAGCGGGCCGAATGCCCGAAACATTTGTACAAAGGCCTGGCCGAAATTGGTGCATACGGCCCAAGTTTACCGGTAGAATACGGCGGAGGTGGCATGGACGAAATTGCTTATGGGGTGATCATGCAAGAACTTGAGCGCGGGGATTCGGGCATTCGTTCGATGGCTTCCGTACAGGGCTCCTTGGTGATGTATCCCATCTTTGCTTATGGCAGTGAAGAACAAAAGAAGAAATACCTGCCCAAGTTGGGTAGTGGTGAACTAATCGGTTGTTTTGGGTTGACCGAGCCCGATTTCGGTTCTAATCCCACGGGTATGGTGTCCCACTTCATCGATGATGGGGACAGCGTCATACTCAATGGTGCCAAAATGTGGATCACCAATTCGCCGGTGGCGGATATTGCAGTGGCATGGGCAAAAGACGAAGAGGGCGTCGTGCACGGCATGATACTGGAGAAAGATATGCCGGGATTCTCGGCACCTGAGATCCATGGAAAACTCTCTTTGAGAGCATCCATCACCGGCGAACTCGTATTCGAAAACGTCCGCGTCCCGAAAAAGAATATTCTGCCGGGGGTCAAAGGGATGCGAGGACCCCTTTCCTGCCTCTCCAAAGCGCGCTATGGCATTGCATGGGGAGTGATAGGAGCTGCATTGGATTGCTACGATACCGCTTTGCAATACTCTAAAGAACGGGTCCAATTTGACCGTCCTGTAGCGGGATTTCAGCTCCAACAGCGCAAGCTCGCTCATATGATTACCGAGATCACCAAGGCGCAGCTCTTTACCTGGCGCTTGGGGACATTGGCCAATGAGCACAAAGCCACGCCGGCACAGATATCCATGGCTAAATTTAACAATGTCAATATGGCCTTAGAGATTGCCAGGGAATCCCGCCAAATGCTCGGCGGAATGGGTATCACTAACGAATACCCCATCATGCGGCATATGATGAATCTCGAGACGGTGATTACCTACGAAGGAACCCATGACATTCATACCTTGATCATAGGAATGGAAGTCACCGGAATAAATGCTTTCAAATAGGCTTTGTTCAACCATTTCATACAATGAAAAATGTATGGGGCTGCTGGGTTTAGGCGCCTTGGTTGTACTCATTGAAGGGAGTTTTAATGTATGTGTTAGCGTAACCGGTATTGGACAAATGGCAGGACGTATTGTGCCCTAACAATGCAGACATGGAGGCCGTCTTATGGTATGTATTGTAGACAGGGACAATTTCTGCTTTTTTAGACAATATAATTTTGTATGAAATGGTTAAAGCGATGAGCAATCGGCCGGAGTTGGTGTGCGGGATATGATGCGTGTTTTATCGCAGGCATTGAGTAGAGGTGCGCAATGGATGATGATACGGCTGAATTTACTCGGGTTATTAATAATATTATGATAATATATAATGTATAATACGGTTATTTATAAAGGTGCTATGCGGTACTCATTGCTTCTTTTTGGCTTGATTTCCTTAGTGGTCCATCCGGCTTTTACACAAGCGCGTATCATCCCTATAACCAATCCCTCTTTTGAAGGCAATCCTACTCAGGGAGGGACCCAAGGGCGCTTTAGCCTGTTGGGCTGGATAGATTGCGGATTTAAGGATGAGACTCCTCCGGATATTCAAGGGGCAGACAAAACATTTTTTGAGGTGAAGCAGAAGCCCTTCGACGGCAAGACGTACCTCGGGATGGTGGTCCGGGCTACCAACACATGGGAGCGTGTATCCCAACGGCTTCAAGTACCGTTGCTTCGTGGCCAATGTTACAAATTCTCGATCTACTTATCCCGTGCTAATGAATACTTAAGCGGCTTGAAAGTCGATAAACTACACAAAGTGCGCGATAGTGAAGCGTTAAAGAAAGTTCGCACCAATGCCGCTGGACAGGTGGAGTTTGATTTTACCAATCCGGTGGTTTTGCGCATCTGGGCGGGCAATGGCTACTGCAATCAAAAGGAGCTATTGGCCGAATCACAAGCTATTATCAATAATAATTGGATGCGGTACGACTTTTATTTCAAACCCAAGTTTACCCATGAGTATTTCGAACTCGAAGCCTACTACGAGATTCCCGTATCGGCCCCATATAATGGCAATGTCTTGTTGGATAAAGCTTCCAACATCATCCCGGTACCCTGTCCTCCGGAAGATAAACTCTACACCTCGACCGTAAGCAATCCGGAGTACAATAAGGCGCAAGATGAACGTAAAGAGACTAAAAAGAAACCCAAGCCGAAACCTAAGAAGCCTGTTATTCCAAAGGTCCATCATCCGGTCGAAGTTCCACCGCCTCCTAAGAAAGAAAAGATTATCAAGGCTTTAGATGCAGGTAAGATAAAGGAAGGACAGGTTATTAAAATTGAAAAGCTGTATTTTGATGCGGATTCCACTTCTTTTAGAGAAGAGTCCAAAGCCGCATTGGATGAGATTTATGAGTTTTTGAAGAGCAATCCAAATGTCCATATTGAGATAGGGGGCCACACCAACAGCCGCCCCAGGCCCTTGTATTGCAATCGTCTCTCTGAAGCCCGTGCCAAGTCCGTCTATGATTATTTGGTCGCCAAAGGGATTGACCCGGGCAGGCTATCCTACCGGGGGTATGGAAAGCGAAAGCCTATCGCGACCAATAAAACGCGTGAGGGTAGAATGAAGAATCAGCGGGTAGAGATAAAAATCTTAAAGCTTTAAGATTCGTATACTGAAGGTCGTGACATTTACACCATTTGGCCTTTTTGGTATGAAATGGTTAACACCGAGCTGCCCATACTCTTTCGGCCAATGCCCCATCACCTCAGGAGGGTAATCGTCCCGGAGAAGCTGTCCGTCTTTTGTTCCTGCGATGCAACGATTATATGATATACAAACACGCCCGGGTTGAGTTTCTTGCCTTTAAATGTGCCATCCCATCCACTTTTGTCCGCGTCAAAATTTTGTGCGCGATAGACGGTGTTTCCCCACCGGTCAAACACTTCAAACAGACGGATTTCCCCTTTAAATCCCTCGTAGGGATAGATTTTAAATACATCATTGACTCCGTCTCTATTGGGCGTAAAGGTGTTGGGGACATAAAAGGAGCAACCCTCTTTATCGATTTCAAATGTCCGGCTATCGCGGCATCCCACTTCATCTTCTGCCGTGACGGTATGGGTTCCGGGAGCGAGGTGGTGGAGGAGTAGGAGGTCTTGCTTCATGCCGCCATCCGGGATCACCCAATGCTTTCCCGAGCCTCCCGAGAGCTGGATAGTCGCTGTGCCCGTAGCCTCATAGCAGTCAGAGGCGGAGGTCTCGATCTGTTCGATTTGCAGAGGCGGAGTGCCGGTGATAGTGAAGGCCTGCCTGCTTTCACAGCCGCTTGGATCCCTTACAAATAAGACGTAATCCCCTTCCTCCAAACTGTCAAACGAGGCGGTATGGGTATAATGTATACCGTCGAGCGAGTACTCCAAAGAATCGGATGCCGTGCGTATGACTACGGCTCCATTGTCTAAACCACAAGTGGCTCCGTTGACATCTAAGGATTGGGTGAGGGATGTCCCCGAAGATGAGATGGTAAAGCTTCGAGCGTCTTGGCATCCGTGTTCGTCCCGGACATAGGCGGTATATGAGCCGGCAGCCAATCCGGTAAATAGGCTATCCGGTGTAAAGGTGTTTCCATCGATAGAAAACACTCTGCTTCCCCGGCCGGAGGTGCGAATGGTGACTTGACCGTTGTCCTTCATGCAGGAAGCGGGATGGGTGTCTGTCGAGATGATTTTGACCCCTTCCATGTCCGGTATGTTGACAGTTAGGGTATCCAGACATCCATTGGCATCTTTGAGGTAAGCACGGAATGTGCCTGCTTTTAATCCGGAGAAGACGGGGTCGGACGTAAAATTAATCCCATCTATGGAATAGAGATACGGGGGCGTGCCCCATTGTCCCATAAGTGTTACACTGCCGTCTTGCATGCCGCAGTAGGCGGGCAGGATATCTGCGGTCGTCAGGGATGGGGGAGGGATAAGGCCGATTTCTATGGAGGAATCCCTTCTACACCCCTTGGCATCGATTACGCTACATCGATAGGTGCCTGCAGACAGTCCTGTGAAGGTATTGGCGGAGGAGGGAGAAGAACCATTGATAGAATAACGATAGGGTGGGGAACCTCCTACGCCGTTGATGGTGAGGGTAGCATTGTTTTGGTTGCATGTCGCTTTGGTGTGGTCGATGATTTGTATGTCCGGTGGATTTGGCTGCTCTATGTCAAAGGAGCTCTTGGCAGTGCAGCCGTTTTGGTCTTTGACGACGATTTCATACCTGCCCGCTTTGAGCATGGCAAAAATGCTGTCTGATGTAAACATTCCTCCGCCTATACTATACATAAGCGGAGGCGAATCGCTGCGGGCGTGAATGACCGCAGTACCCATGGGGTCTGTACAACCATCAGGTGTGGTTTGTATATCGATGATTTGCGGGGCAGAAAGGGCATTGATCTCTATTTCGATGGAGTCCTTGCACCCGTTCATGTCGCGCACATAGAAGGTGTAACTCCCGGGTTTTAACCGGTCAAACACCGTCGAAGGCGTAAAGAGTCCTCCTCCGTTGGAGAATTCGTAGGGCGGGACACCGTCCGTGGCGGATAGCTCTATGGCGCCATTATCTTCATTGCAACTGGCGTCAAATTTTTGGACAATGCCGATCCTTGGAGGCGAAGTTTGCGGGAGGACAATGGTCGTATCTATGGGACACCCATTGGCATCGATGATACGTATTCTGTGCCTGCCTCCGGCGAGCATGGTGAAATGGTTGGACATTTGAGTCGTGCCGCCATCTATGGAGTACGTGTATCCGGGGGTTCCCCCCGAGACCTGAATTGTGATTTCCCCCGTGCTTTGTGCGCAGTTGGATGATGTGACGGACACATCGGATATCTTTAAGGCTTCCGGAATATCTACCTCCACGGTCTTGTAGGCGATTAGCCCGGAGGTACTGTCAGCGCACCCCGTAAGGAGGGTCACCTTGACGGTGTAAGTGCCGGATTCGGATACCGAAATGATCGAGCTCTTGTCGGGCAAAGGAGTGCCATTCCTGCCCCCTTTCATCCATTGGTAGGTGGCTGAGGGGGGAGAAGGGGTGACGATGACTTCTATTTCTGCCCGGCCGTCGCATTTGTTCTGGTCTGTTACATTTACCTGGATATCGTAGGAAGTGGTGTCCTCTGCAACATGTAAGGGTGTGAAATTGGGCAAATTACCAAGTGGTATCGAGCCGGCAATGGATGGTCCATCAAAAATAAAGTCACAACTCAATCCTTTTTCGTTGGGTTTATTTATGACATGCATATTTTCATAAGCCCAATCTGAAATATATATTTTGTGATCGGGGCCGAGTTGCATTCCAAAAAATGAACTTGTTTGATTTGTATGAAATATTTCAATCACAGAACGTTCTAATTTTGAGGGGGTGAGGTCGCGCAAATCAATTTGGAATAGATAACTATAATAAGGAGACAGTGAATAAAGAAATTTACTGTTAGGTGAAAACTCCAAGCCGTAAAGGTAGTTCAAGCCGCTTACCGTCCCCGTAATAGGTATAGGAATAGAATGGATAAGAGAGATATCCCCATTTTGATTGTTAAAGCCAAATAGAGTGACGGTGTCCGTGCCACCACATGCTAACATTTTTCCATCGAAGGAGGTTTTTAAATTCCCCACAGATGGTAAGGAAGCAAAATTGTATTTATTAGGAGGAAGGATGATACCTTTAGGGGTGAGAAGCCACTCAAATAGGGTTGAGTTGCCTCCTTGCGCGATTACCCAAAAATCCCTGCGGTTGCAATGGGGTACGGCTGTGATTTGTTCCTGGCATTCGTCTCCTAACAGAAAGTTCCGCTTGGAAATTAATGCCCCCAAACCATTATTCCCTTTCATATCGACGACGGAATAGTGTAATCCGTGTACGGATTCTCCCGCTCCGAGAGAGAAGACGTACAAAGTGTCCTTACTACCCGGCTTGGGGAGGATTAGGGCGGATTGAGTCGTTGACGCGTGCCCTCCTAATTTGGTGGCTCTGGGAATGACATTGTGGTTTCTGTTCCATATCGTTGCCCCGTCGGTATAAATCTGGAGGTTGCCATTTTCATCGGACATGGTGGCGCACCCCTCGAAGGTGTTTATCGCTCCTTTTTTTGTCAAAACCGGAGCCCCATTGCTAAAATCCATATACATGTGGTCTCCAAAATACCAGTGGTTGGCCCGTTTGCCGTATTGGGCGTCGGCCTCCGTTGGGAGGAAGATGATGGATGTCAATAGCACAAAAGAATGGAATACCCGAAAGAATTGCATACGAAGCGGAGTTTAGTTTTGTCTCTAATCGAATAAATGCGTAGATAGTGCCGGAAAATGTTTGCTGACGGATACTATCTATAATGATGATGCATCGAATAGGTCAAAATGCTGCATGAGGTTTACTTTTTTTGCGAATAAAGCAAACGTAATTATTAGGCACGCACCTATTCGTCCAATTTTGCATTGTTTTTACCTTCTTCATGACCTCAAAGAGGAGAGGCGTCTCTTTATAGCCACTCTTGATATGCTTCAATATCGTGATGTACAAACACCCCGAAAAGAGTTTTCTTGCATACACTATATATCCTCGTGTGTTGTATGAGCAGATTAACGGAGGACAACCAGCTTTCTTACGAATCGATTTTGTTTTTCTTTGGTCTCTACCCAATAAGTGCCGGGATGTAGACCGGAGATATCCATCGAATGGCCTACAGGCTTTGTGGTCGTCAGTACGGTGCTGCCTTTCATATCCATGATAATTACTTCTTCTATTGAAGAGGTATGGGTAAAGAAGAGACGGCCTTTGGCAGGATTCGGGTAAAATGATGAGGAAAGAGGAGCCAAATCTTCTGTTCCCACCCTGATATCGACCGATTTGGTGTTATTCGTACTATTGGCGTCTATTCGATAATCCACTCCACATATCGTAACCGAACTTCTGATTAGATTGGCATCTAAGAAGTCAATGGTATCTTTGATTGTTATTTGCTCTCCAGGGGCTATCTTCACTGAATGGTTGAAATGATGTGAACAGGTTTGGTAGCTAAATTCATGCACTTCAGTACTGCTATTATTGACTACGGTGACTTCGATAAAATAGGTATAAATGTACCGTTCATTTCTCTCTTTAGTTATACGTGCACTGACTATGCCCAAGTCCCTTCTGTTGGTGGTCAGCGCTTTGTTTTCACGGTAACGGTGGACCAAAGACTTGCCTTTGTACTCCCCTTCGAGATATATATCGCCATTGTAAAAAATCTTTCTGTAGGGATAGTCTGCTAACATTAGATTTATTTCCCGCCTTGAAATGGTTGCACCCAATGTGACTTTAATTACTTTATTGTCCCGTTTGTCCAAAAGGACATACAGGTCTTCTCCGTCGGCATCAAAATCGACAATTTCATACCCAAAGACGAGTTGCTCTACAATCGTATCCAGTGTTGGATTAAGGATATAAAGACTGCTGTCAGTGGATAGGATGTACCTGTTTTTACGGGGTTGCTCGATGACTTTATTGATAGGACCCGGAAATGACAAAGTCTCCTTGTAGGAAGAATAATCTATTAGGGCATAAACGTTGTTGGCGTGATAAAAATATTGAGGCGCATTATCCGGGCTCATTATGAACTTAAGGCCTGTATGGAAGGGAATTTCTAAGATGTTCACGACCTTCCCATCACTGTCCTCCCTTATAAAAAAACTCCCATTCTCCCACGCGCGCTCAAAGCGGTATGCATAAGAGGTATTTCGGAAATAATCGGTATAAACTGCACTCTCATTTTGGATGTATTCCTCATTGACTAAAGTGGAATGGCCTATCCTCGATACGTATGCACCCGGACCATCCATATGGTAATAGTACAGACCGCAAAGTACCACAATGCTACTATCTTCGTCATATTTATGAACATTGACATGCCTCGCCACAAAATCATAGACATCGATAAGGTTCAATCCGGAAGTGTCTGTTGTGTAAATGGTGTTGTAATTAAACACCGGAAGAATGCCGGAGTCCTCATTATTGTACAAGGCATAAAATCCTTCTCCAATTCGGACAAATTCTATTCCTTGATTGCGATATGAACTGTGGTTGTACCATTCATTCCTTTGGCCGTACATTATGGAGGAAAAGACGATTATCAGGGTAAAGGTTAAGAGGAAGTAGTGATGCGTTTTCATGTTCGGTGGTTTTACATTTCGGATATAAATTAATCGAATAATAAGCGAAGACGTATGAAAGTCGAATGGCGTATTCTTACCGGATATAGTTCTTGGGCGCAGGTACTATAATATACATGTCCTAAAAGAACGATTTTGCTGCATGAAATTGCCGAAAATTATGAAAATCAATCGATTATTACAGGACAAAAAAACAGTTGCGGGCGGGGTGCCCTGCAACTGTATAAACCAATCTCAATAAAAATAAAAAGACGAACATCCTTAGTCGCAACTGTGAATGGAAGACTACCGTATTCGTCGTATGGGTAGTGCCCCAATTATTTCACGTTATTGGCGACCGTTAATCTTATAATAACCAAAGCATCATCCTTTGATGTGAGCTTGAAAAAACAGTTGCGGGCTGGGAGCCCTGCAACTGTATAAACCAATCTCAATAAAAATAAAAAAGACGAACATCCTTAGTTGCGCAGCTGTGATTTGGAGACTACCGTATTCGTCGTATGGGTAGCGTCGCAATTAACATCACATCGATGGCAACCATAAATCCTGTTGTTTTTTTGTAAGGAAACCCGACCTTTCGAGCTTCTGAAAAACAGTTGCGGGCGGGGAACCCGCAACTGTCATAAACCAATCTCATGAAAAGATAAGTATAAAAAGACGAACCTCTTTAATCTGCATTGTCATGGATGAAGGAATTGCCCTCTTTGCGTATGATGGGCTCATCATCATCGAGGGAGAGCGTCCACTGGGACACCTTCCTGTCAGCTGAATGCCCTACGGGGTCGAGTTTTACGTTCCTTCTGACATATGCAGGTATTTTTTCTTTTTCGGCCAAGTCTTCGTATGCGGGAGCGCTATGGCGGTCGAATTGCTGTCGCATGGCTTCTTTTCTCCTTCTCTCCTCTTCGCGTTTTTTCATACGTGCCAATCGCTCCGCCTCCTTTTCCTCATTAGACTTATACGGCGTTTCGTAAGTATATTTTTGTTCGGATGTCGATTTGTCATCCTCTATATCAAACTCGAGTACTTTTGCTTCGGGAGCTTGGGTTTCCAATATTTCACTGAGGGAGGGGATAGTTAACTCCTCCTCTTGTGGGGTATCTTCCTTCAGTTGGATGGCCTCGGGATGCTCTTCGACATCATCGTCCAAGGTTAATACGACTTTTTCGGGTTTCTTTTTTCCTGTTCCGAGCGAATGCTCGAATCCGGTAGCGATTACGGTGACGACGAGTTGGTCTTCCAGATTCTCATCGTGGCAGTGCCCCCAGATGATATCTGTCCCAAATCCTGCCTGTTCTTGGATGTATTCTGTAATCTGATAAATTTCTTGAAGCGTCACCTCTTCTTTGCCAGAGGAGATATTTAAGAGAATATTTTTCGAGCCGCGTATGTCATTGTCTTCTATCAAGTGGGATGCCAACGCTTCTTGCACCGCTCTCATGTCTCTATCTTCTCCTGAAGCCACTCCGGAACCCATGATAGCGACTCCCGAATCTTTCATCACGGTGTAAACATCCTGAAAGTCCACATTGACCATACCCGAAACGGTGATAATCTCGGCGATTCCTTTGGCGGCGGTGGATAAAACATCGTCCGCATTGGCAAATGCTTCACTTAATGTTTTTGACGCGTGCATGCCCCGAAGTTTGTCATTGCCAATGACGATGATAGAGTCCACATTTCGTTTGAGTTCTTCGAGTCCCTCTAAGGCTTGTGCTTTGCGCTTACGGCCTTCAAAAGCGAAAGGAAGTGTCACGATACCTATCGTTAAGATCCCCAACTCCTGCGCTACCTTGGCAATGATGGGAGCGGCACCTGTTCCTGTTCCTCCGCCCATCCCGGCAGTGATAAAGAGCATTTTTGTGCCGTCTTCCAAGAATCTTCGCACATCGTCTATTGATTCTATACAAGCCTGTCTGCCTTTCTCCGGGACGTTGCCGGCGCCCATTCCCCCGGTGAGGTTGGGCCCGAGTTGTATTTTTGTAGGGATTTTACTCAACTCCAGTGCTTGACTGTCCGTGTTGCAAATGACAAAATCCACACCGGTAATTCCCATTTCATACATGTGATTTACCGCGTTTGATCCTCCTCCTCCTACTCCGACCACTTTAATCATTGATCCTGTTTTCTTTTCCATATCGAATAACATAACTTTGTATTTTTACTTTCTTAAGAATAGGGGTTTATAATTCTGAATCCGGAGAGGCTTCAAAGAAGTCCTTAATGATGCGGAAACCGCGGTTCATTACTTTGCTCAAGCCTCCATTGTGGTCCCTGTTGCCGGCATCTTCCGAATGCTCCTCCGGTTTTTGATTGGTGGTCTCGAGTACCAATTCTTTTTGCCAATCGTTTTTGTGTAGTTGGGTCAGGCCATAACGCAGTATTCCGATGCTGGTGGCATAGATGGGGCTGCGCAACTCTGTGTCCCGTTGATGCGCCAGATACTCTGTCGGAGTACCTACACGACTGGACAATCCGGTATGGTATTCTGCCAAAGCCACAATATCCTTTAATAGCGCTCCACCGCCTGTCAATACCATTCCCGCCAACAGTTTATTTTCATATCCGGAACGTCTAATTTCCCAAATCACAAAATCTAGGATCTCCTCCATTCTCGCCTGGATGATTCTGGCGAGATTCAATTCTGAAATCTCACGTGGAGGTCTTCCTTTGAGTCCCGGGATGGTGATAATTCGATTATCGACAATCTCCTCCGCCAAAGCGCGCCCGAATTTTACTTTCAACTTCTCCGCTTGGTCAATCATTACGCTGCACCCTTCTTTGATATCACTGGTGATGATATTACCGCCAAGAGGAATAACTGCGGTATGGCGGATAATGCCATCCTGAAAGATGGTTACGTCCGAAGTCCCTCCCCCTATATCTACCATCACTACTCCTGCCTTCAGCTCTTCTTCTGAAAGGACCGCGCTTGCTGAACCAATGGGCTCCAACACCATTTCTTTGGCTTCAAGTCCGGCCTTTTCTATGCACCTGAGGATGTTATTGGCCGCTGCGACCTTGCCGGTGATGACGTGGAAATTGCCTTCGATCGTGGAGCCAAACATCCCCACGGGCTCCTTAATGCCCTCTTCTCCATCGATGGTGTATTCCTGCGGGACGACATGGATAATTTTGTCGCCCGGGGGGAGACCCAACTTATACATATCGGTCACGATTTTTTCGATCTCTTCATGGGTGATTTCTTTTTCGGGGTTGTCCCGTCGATCGATACCTCTGTGGTGCAGGCTCTTAATATGTTGTCCTGCTATCCCCACATATACGGATTGAAATTCGTGTTTAGCACGCTTTTCTGCCATGTCGATCGCATTGGAGATGGCTTTGGCCGTCATGTCAATGTTGGACACGACTCCCCGCTTTACTCCGTCAGACTTTACCTTGCCGTATCCCAGCACTTCCACCATTTTGAGCTCGGTCATGACACCTGCTACGGCGACGACTTTGGTCGTTCCGATGTCCAATGCTACGATGAGTTTTTGATTGTCGTGATTATACATAGTTCGATGTTTTTATTCTTTATCGGTTGTTTGATTTCTTTCGAATGTAATATAGTTTTTAGGTCGTTTTTATTTTTTTCTTAGCAAATACTAGATTATCGTATTCGAGATTTATCATTTCATACTTCCCCCAATCTCCTTTTTTGTAGAAATCTTTCAATTTCTGTAGTTTTTTCTGAACCTCTTCTATCTTCCCGAAGAAGATTCTTTTATATCCCGCCTTTGGGACCAATGTCAGATCATCGTGCACATCCAACGATAATTGTTCGATTAATGCAGAAAGTATTTTGTCTTTGCGTAAAGCCATGAGGACCTCATACAGTTGTACAAAGCTTTTATCTTCCAGTTTTTCGCCATTGTGGCTGTTGCTTACTGGGATAATTCCTGTGACCACCGGCACCCGGTAGCTGCAATGTTGGGATAAAGGGACGCGATATCCCTCTGTGTCCATATAGTATTGTGTACCGTTGTTATCAATAATTCTGGCGATGGGAATCCGCTGTTGGACATCGATATGAAGAATATTGGTCATATCGAGGTACACTTCTGCTTCACGTATGCTCGGATGCTGTTCGAGTCCTTGCTCTAACCCTCTGAAGTCGATGTCTTTTACTTTTAGCTTAGTGATGCCTTCGTGCTGTATGCTGACGAGAACCCGTGCGATATCTTTTTTAGAGATAAGGCGCTCTTTTAGACGGGTATTGGTAATACTCAGCTTGATTTTTCGCACGGGCAACTCTTGCTTGTACCACCTTCCGGCAATCACGAGTAACAACAATGCGCCTGCCAACAGAAGACCTGTTCGCTCTGTCTGTTTGATTTTGTTTGCGATATGTTGTATTTTTCTTCTCATTTATTGCTTTACTTAGGCGTATTTTATAGCCGATTATTGCGTTTTTATCTTGTTAATAAGTGACGGAATAAGGAGGTGTATGTCTCCAGCTCCCAATACCAAAATCACTTCTGCATCTTCGGTATTCATCCGCTGTAGGATATCTTCTTTTGTCGCGAGATGCACGTTTGCATTTCGCATATTTTTCTTTATCATGGAGCTATTTACTCCTTTGATTGGTTGTTCCCTGGCCGGATAAATCTTTAATATCCACACTTCATCCAGAGCATCCAGCGCTTCTGCGAAACCCTTGACAAAATCGCGGGTTCTCGAGTAGAGATGCGGTTGGAATATCCCGGTAATTTTCCTCCCCGGATAGCGTTTACGCGCTGTTTGGATGGCTGCACCCAGCTCGGTCGGGTGGTGGGCGTAGTCGTCGATGATGGTTATCCTTCCATCGTGGTACCTCGTCTCAAACCGTCGCCAAATACCCGAAAAATGCCCTGCTTGCTCTGTCAGAGAAGTGATCTTCGCTCCTGCTACCATCCCGGCATGCATCGCCGCAATGGCATTGGACACGTTGTGTTTGCCTGGCATTTGCATCTCCACCTCGTGCGGCTTTCCTTCTACTTTCCACGTGAAGTGGGTTTTTTCGTTTTGGTATGAAATCGCACCCAATTCTCCATGAGCACCCTCTCGTCCATACACCGTCACTTTCCGTGTGTTTAGGAGGTCTTGTATAAAATCGTTGTCTAAACGGTCTGCTACTTCCCAATGGAGTATCACATGCCCTCCATCCTTGACCTGCTTTATAAATTGGAGGTAGGTGTCATACATCGTTTGAGGATCCCCGTAAATATCCAAATGATCCGGGTCGATCGAGGTCACAATCGCGACATCCGGAAATAAGTGTAGGAAAGAGCGATCGTATTCATCCGCTTCGACCACCACCCAAGGACTTGTTCCTTTGATGTAATTGCTGCCAAACTGGGGGATGATGCCCCCGAGAACAGCCGTCGCATCAATACCACATGCACGTAGTAAATATGCCGTTAGACCACTGGTCGTCGTCTTGCCATGGGTGCCCGCCACTGCGATGGTCTTATTATTTCGCACCACTTCACCCAGTACTTCCGCCCGCTTTTTGAGCGGAATATCCATGGCTTTCATCCTGTTGAGAATCTTATTGTCCACAGGGATGGCCGGGGTATAAACCCCGAGATCAATATCATTTGGGATATGAGCTGGATGGTCTTCGTAGGTGATATGAATCCCTTCCTGTTCCAACTGCTCTGTCAAAGCGGTCCCGGTGCGATCATACCCGTAGATATCCCAGCCCATGTCGTTGAAATAGCGGGCTAATGCACTCATACCAATACCTCCTATCCCTACGAAATACGCTTTTTGCATAGCGGTTTTGCTGTCTGTAGTTCTACGCTTCATCATGGTACCAAACTTTTGATGGTTTGTGCAATGCGTTTTGCAGCATCCGGCTTACCGAGTTGCCGTACATTCGTAGCCCATTTGGAGAGAAGGCCGTCATCATAAACCGCTTCCAAGGCTTTGGGGATAAGGTGTTGTACCGCTTCGCTGTCTTTGACGATTGATGCAGCTTCCCTCTGTACGAGATTCATCGCATTTTTAAATTGATGATCCTCAGCTACATTGGGTGAGGGAACCAATATCGAAGGTTTGCCCGTTAAAGCAATTTCGGATATCGATAGGGCCCCCGCTCTGCTGATAACCAAGTCGGCCATCTTGTAAGCCATGTCCATCCGGTCGATGAAAGCCGTTGCCCTTACGTTATCCAAAAGGGCCGTCTCGCTATGATGAAATTCATCTACGTACAGTTTTCCGGTCTGCCACAAGATTTGGACTTCCCGGGCATGCTCTGCAATCAAAGCGCTCCCGGCAGCCAATGCGCGATTAATCGTGCGAGCTCCCAGACTCCCCCCTATCACTACAATCGTTTTTTTGTCCGTAGATAATCCGAAGTGCGATAACGCTTCTTCCCGCTTAATCCCGGAGTTGACGATGCTTGCGCGCACCGGGTTTCCGGTGAGGATAATGCGCTCCTTGGGGAAGAATCGCTCCATCCCGTCAAAGGCGACACAGATGCGCTTGGCTTTTTTGGCCAATAGTCTATTGGTGACGCCCGGCCAGGAGTTCTGTTCCTGGATGACGATGGGCTTTCCCATGCGATAACCGGCTTCCATGATAGGGCCGCTGGCAAATCCCCCGACCCCGATGATTACATCGGGCCGGAATCGCAGAATAATCCGCACCGCTTGCCCCATGCTCACTAGCAACTTTAATGGAAACAACCAATTTTTCAAAGAACTTTTGCGTTGGAAGCCGCTAATCCACAAACCCTCTATGGGGTATCCTGCTGCGGGCACTCGCTCCATCTCCATTTTGCCCTTCGCTCCAACAAACAGTATTTCAATATCTTTATCTTCCTTGACCAGTGCCTCTGCAATGGCCAGTGCCGGAAATATATGCCCTCCGGTTCCTCCTCCGCTAATGATGGCCCTCATCTGCGCTTGCTTTTGAGGCCATCTTTCGCCGTTTGTACTCTTCGTTGACGTATCGACTGATGCTGAGCATGATTCCTATCGAGATGCTCGCTATCAATATAGAGGTTCCCCCCATACTTACAAGCGGAAGAGTGAGTCCGGTGACCGGTACCAGTTGGACAGATACCGCTATGTTACCAAAGGCTTGAATGACTAGATTTAAAGCGAGTCCTACAGCCAATACTACGGCAAAAGTAGAGGTCGATCTAGTCGCCAATTTTACAATACGCCACAACAGGAAAAAGTACACTCCGATAGTGGCAATAGCACCAAAAAGCCCATATTCTTCTACTATTATAGCATAGATAAAATCCGCATAAGGGTAGGGGAGAAAGTTGCGCTGTATGCTTTGTCCCGGTCCCACCCCAAAGAAGTGCCCGTGTGCAATCGCCATCTTGGATTGGCGCACCTGATAGCCTCCGTCTGAGTTGTGCATAAACTCATTGATACGTGTCACCCAGGTATCCAGCCGGACCAAATCCGGAAATATCGACCCCAGGATAATCAGAAAGGCCAATACCACTACGGCGAGCAGAATGAGTAGTGCGATATACTTCCAATCTACCCTTCCTATGAACATCATAAGCACACAAGTCATAAAGAGCAGGGCCGCCGTAGATAAATCTGCCGGGGCGATGAGCCCAACAACAATTAGTATCGGCAGAATGATCGGTAAGAAGGCGCGTTTGAAGTCTTTGATAGTGTCTTGTTTCTCAGCCAGTTTAGCCGCTACATAAAGGATGAGGGAGAGTTTGGCCAACTCTGACGGTTGAAAACTCATACCTATAATCGGGACTTTCATCCATCGCCTCGCCTGATTGATGTCCGATCCAAAGACCAGAACTCCTACCAGTAAGAACACACTTATGATTAATAACAATGGGGCCAATTTCATAAACCACCGGAATGGAGTCTTATACGCCATCCATGCGGCAAAACCACTGATGATTAAGATCATAAGATGTTTCATGAGATAGTATTCGGTGTTGCCCCCGGCAGACACAAATGCTTTGGTAAAGGTCGAACTATATACCGTCAACACAGAGGCGATGGATAGGAACATGAGTACTACCCACAGCCCTTTGTCGCCTTTTAGTTGATGTAATATGTTCAATCCTTTATTCATTCATTTATTTTTTTTGTCAGGGTTCGAAATACATCGCCCCTATGCATGTAATTGTCAAATAAATCAAAGCTTGCGCAGGCAGGAGATAGCAAAATGGTATCCCCCTCCTGAGCTATTTGCTTTGCCTGTCGAATCGCTTCCTCCATCGAGTGCGCTTCTTCTATCGTTTGAATCTTTCCTTTGAAAGCCTCAGTTAGTTTTTCATTGTCTTTGCCTAAGCAAATAAGCGCCTTTACGTTGTTATGCAGTACCTCGTAGAGTTGGGTATAATCATTGCCCTTGTCCACTCCACCTGCAATCCAGATTACCGGTCCTTCCATCGCGTCTAATGCGTAGTAAACCGCATCGACATTAGTCGCTTTGCTGTCATTGATGTAGCGGACTCCACCAATATTGGCCACTTCTTCCATCCGGTGCGGGTCGTTGACAAAGGTCTCCAGTCCACGGCGAATGTCCTCCTCCGTAAGCCCAACTTTTTGAGCTGCAGCTACCGCACATGAGGCATTTTGGCCATTGTGCCGTCCGCGCAACGAAGGGTTTTGGTATTTCATATACGTTGTGCCTTCGATTTGTATCCTGTTGGCTTGCCCGCTCCCTACTTCAATTTTTTGAGGAGATGGTGCCATTTCATACAAGACCTTCTTAAGCGGCGCATCCAGACTTCCGATGATTAATACATCGCCTGCCCTTTGGTTCATTGCGATACGGAACTTCGCCCTGGCGTATTGCTCGATATCGTACCGGTACCGGTCGAGATGATCCGGAGAGATATTGGTAATGATGGCAATATCCGGCCGGAAGGACACGATGTCTTCGAGTTGGAAACTGCTGAGCTCCACCACATAATAATCCGGTTCTTCCAACATGACCGCCTTGGCAAAACTATGCCCCACATTGCCACATTTGCTCACCTTCATCCCGGCTTCACTTAACAAGTGGTGCATGAGATTCGTCGTGGTAGTCTTGCCATTGCTACCTGTCACCGCGATGATGCGACCTTGACAGTGCCGGTATGCATACTCGATCTCCCCGATGACGGGAATCCCCTTTGCTTCAATCGCTTGCACTATTGCTGCATCCGGTGGAATCCCGGGGCTTTTGATGACCTCTTCGGCGCTTTTAATCTTTTCAATGCTATGTCCCTTTTCTTCAAAAGGGATATGATGCTTGCGCAATACCTGTTTGAAAGGACCGGAAATGGCACCCATATCCGACACAAAAACTTCCTTTCCCATTTTGGCGGCCAGAAGTGCTGCTCCTATGCCGCTCTCTCCACCTCCAAGTATTGCAATCATCGTATTTTCAATGTTATAATCGTTACCACGGCGAGTAGGACTTGAATAATCCAAAATCGCGTCACTATTTTGGCTTCATGTAAGCCAAGCTTTTGATAATGGTGATGCAACGGAGACATCAAAAATATCCTCCGTCCCTCACCGTATTTTTTTTTCGTATATTTGAAATAGGCGACCTGTGTGATGACCGACAAGCTCTCTGCAAAAAACACCCCGCATAAGATGGGTATCAGCAACTCTTTGCGTAGGATAATTGCCAGAACAGCGATTAAACTCCCGATCGTCAGACTTCCTGTATCTCCCATAAAAACCCCGGCGGGATAGGAGTTGTACCACAAAAATCCAACACAAGCCCCGATAAATGCCGCCGAAAATATTACGAGTTCGGAGGTATTTGGAAGATAGAGGATGTGGAGGTAATCTGAGATGATGGTGTTGCCGGAGAAGTATGCTAAGAGACCCAGTGTCGCTCCTATCATGGCACTCGTGCCGGAGAGTAATCCGTCTAACCCATCGGTCAGATTGGCTCCATTGGATACCGCAGTGATGATAAAGATGACGGCAAGGACAAATAGAATGCTCCTAAAATTGCCTGCTGTCCCTTTTAGAAACCATAGAATCTGACCATAATCAAAGGCATTGTCTTTGATAAAAGGAAGGTTGGTAATTGTGGACTTGACATCTGCCAGTTGCCCGGTTTTTCCCTGCCTGACCGATTGAATCTCATACCCTTTGGCTTTCGCGGTATCGTAATTCATACGCACTACGACTTGATTGTTGTAAAGGAGGGTTAACCCGACGATTAGACCGAGCGTCGCTTGACCGATTATCTTGAATTTGCCCTTGAGCCCTTGTTTGTCCTTCTTGAATGTCTTGATGTAGTCATCTACAAACCCGATGATGCCCATCCATACCGTGGATAAGATCACCAATTGTACATAGACGTTACTCAAGTCAGACATGAGGAGTACCGGGACAAGGATAGCAAGGATGATGATGAGGCCTCCCATGGTGGGCGTTCCACCCTTGGCTTCCTCTCCGTCCAAGCCCAATTCTCTGACGTTTTCGCCTATTTGCATTCTTTTCAAATAACGTATGATCCGCTTCCCAAATCTTATCGAAATCAATAGGGATAAGATTATGGATACCCCGGACCGGAAGGATATATATTGAAACAGCCTCGCACCCGGCAAATCGAGTACGCTGTCCAAATAGTCAAATAAATAGTACAGCATCCTTTACTTTTAGTCGTACACATTGTCCTGCATTGCCGGCCTCTGTCTGCAACCCGCCGGCAATGGTTATTCTCGATTAATATTAGTTGAAATGCCTCTAGCGAATTTTTCGCTGGGCTTAACATTAACAGTTGACAGCAGGTGCCGTACCTTTGTACAGCACACTGCTGCAACTGCTAAATCAACCTGAGAATGATAATAGAACCTACTCTATAATCTTGTCGGAAGCATTCATTAATGATTCCAGTATTTCTTTGTCATCGAAGGGGATTCGCTCCTCTCCGATGATTTGGTATTTTTCATGTCCTTTTCCGGCCAATAGTATGACATCGCCTTCTTCCGCCAGCATCCATGCGGTGCGAATGGCTTCCCTCCTGTCCTCTATACGCAGTACTTTCTTCTTCAACTCCCTTGGGATTCCCTCCGCAATTTCATCTAAGATGGCTGCGGGGCTTTCTGTCCGTGGATTATCGGAAGTGAGTATGACGCTGTCTGAGAGCATTGCTGCTATTTGCCCCATTTTAGGCCTCTTGGTCTTATCTCTATCCCCTCCACAACCGAACAACGTTAGGACTTTTCCCTTGGCTTTGAGCTTTTGGATGGACTCCAGTGTCTTTGCCAGTGCATCCGGAGTGTGGGCATAATCCACGATTCCTTTGATCGAGCGCTCTTTGGAGTGTACGATCTCAAATCTCCCTTCTGCGGGCGGTGCAGCACTAATCGCTTTGAGTACTTCCTCCCTGTCCAGTCCCAGAAGAGTACAAGCGCCATAGCAAGCGAGCAGATTGTACGCATTAAATTGCGCCGTAAGACGTGTCATGAAGCGATGGGAGTCAAATTGTAACTCCATACCACTCAAATCCATCGAAATGACTTTCCCCTTGAAGTCCGCCTCCCTTCGTAGCGCGTAGGTGCTTACGGAGGCGGGGGTGTTTTGCACCATGATTTTACCTCTCGAGTCATCGATGTTGACCAGGGCAAAAGCAGCTGATGGCAGCTGATCAAATAATCCCTTTTTGGCGTCGATGTACGATTTCATATCACCGTGATAATCGAGATGATCATGGGAGATATTGGTAAAAATCGCTCCTGTAAAAGGAATGCCCATTACCCTTCCCTGTTGGATGGCATGGGAGCTCACTTCCATGGCTACATATTCTGTACCTTGCTCTACCATTTCATACAACCACTTATAAAGGGTGAGTAAGTCGGGAGTCGTCAACTTAGAAGGGATGACCCGTTCTCCAATCCTTGTATCGATGGTCGTGATGACGCCCGCTTTGAAGCCCATCTGTCTCCAGGTGTTGTACAGCAAACGGGCTATGGTCGTCTTGCCGTTGGTGCCTGTTATTCCGATGAGGTTCAACTTTTTGGCCGGATTGTCAAAGAACTTTTTGGCAATTGTCGCCATAATCTCCGGAACATTATTTGTCCGGAGGATTGCGATGTCTCCGTGGATATTTTCCGGAACGTCTTCCACTGCGATGGCTACCGCACCTTTGTCGATAGCTTTTTGTATATATTTATGTCCATCCGAGACGGTTCCTTTAATGGCGAAGAACAGGTCTCCGGACGTTACTTTTCTGCTGTCAAGGACTAATCCTGTGATAGGGTACTTTCCCGCTTGAAGGATTTCCAACCCCGGAATATCCTTAGTCAAGTCCGCTATGTCCCGGGTTACTGCACTCATTTGAGTTGCAAGATGATTTCCTGACCCTTTATGATTGAGCCCGGGCGGATAGATTGGGATTGGACTTTTCCAATTCCTTGAATCCGGACTTTTAGCCCCGCTTTTTCTAGCAAATACGCTGCGTCTCTTGCACCCATTCCTATTACCGATGGAACTTTTCCCTTTGCAATAGAGTGTGCTTTCGCACGGAGAATATTGCTGTGTGCAGACAATTGAATCCATTCGGTCTTTGGCTTTTCCGGTATCGTTACTCCCACATACTTTAAGATGTGTTCGATATCTTTGGCGTAAGCTACATCCATCCCATTGGTAGCATATACGACCGGTTTCTTTTCCGGCTGCAACCTTCTTATAAAGGCCTTTTCACTCGAATACACTTTGTCCACCATCTCCCTGAATACCGGTCCGGCAATTTTTGACCCGTAATACGTACTATCACGGGGGATATTCATTATGCCTACATATACGCTGTACACGGGTTGGTCTGCCGGAAAATACCCGATCATCGATGACTGGTATTTGAGCTTCGACTTATCAAGTCCGTAGCCGCTTTGGGTGGTGCCTGTCTTTGCGGCTACCGGACATTTAGCAGTAGACAATGGTCTTTTAGCGGTTCCTTTGATGACGACATCCCGGAGCATTTTTTGCGCTGCCTTGATATTTTCATATCGGGCGATTTGATCTTTCAAAACTTTAGGGGAATAACTTTTTATTACCCTGCCTTCTTTAAGGACTTCTTGGACCAAGTAAGGCTTCATCATCTTTCCGTTGTTGGCCACTGCATTGTAGAAGGTCAGCATTTGTATCGGAGTGAGTTTTACTTCATATCCTATTGCCATCCAGGGAAGGGTAACTCCGCTCCAACCCTGCTTGCGGTTCCATGCCTCTTTTATCAGCGGCTTCGTCTCTCCTTTGAGGTCGATTCCGGTGGGGCTGCTCAGTCCAAAGGATTTGATACGCTGGACATAACCTCTTTGGTTTTCTTTGTAATACTTCCATATCAATCCGGCAATTCCTACGTTGGATGAAATGGTAAATGCCTCTGCTATGGTCGAACTCGTCAGGTTGTGATAACTTGCATCGCGCATCCATTGATTGTAGAACTTACGCTTTCCGTTATAGAGATTAATCCTTGTGTCCGGCCCGGCCAGCTTGTCTTCCATTAAGGCCAATACACTGGCCAGTTTAAAAGTAGAACCGGGTTCTGTAGCAGTTAGTACCGCGTCATTGTACACTTCAGCCCAACCTCCGGTCCGCGTCTTTCGCAGGTTGGCTATGGCTTTTATTGCACCGGTCTTCACCTCCATTATGATGGCGACACCTTTGTCTCCACCGCTTTTTCTCAATCCTTTCAACAATGCCTGTTGAGCAATATCTTGCATATTGACATTGATGGTGGTCTTTATATCGTGTCCGCGTACGGGATCGATCTTTGATTCTTCGCTGACGGGCAGCCAAATCCCGCCTTTTATCCTTTTCATCAGACTCCTCCCGTCTTTTCCTGAGAGGTAAGAGTTGTAACTTCCCTCCAACCCCTTGGGAGACCTGTCCTTGGCATATACACCTATCGTCCTGCTGGCCAACATATTGAAGGGCTTGACCCTTTGCGTTTTTCTTATGGCAATAAATCCACCTTTGTTAGCGCCGTTTCGGAATATCGGCCATTTTTTCATGCGCTTCATTTCGGCGAAATTTGCCTTGCGCTTGATGAGCAGGTATCGATTGTTTGCCTTCCTCGCTTTCTTTAGCAGCAACTTATATTCGTAAGCAGACCGCTGCTCATTGACATATCTCGATAGATACCATGCGAGAGAATCAATTCCTTTGTCAAAAATCGTTTGTGTCAGCCCTTCCGCCCTTGTATCCATCCTAATCTCAAAGGAGGGGAGGGAAGTGGCCAACAGTTTGTCATCATCGGCGAGGATATCTCCTCTGTCTGCCGGGATGTCTTTGTATTTCAAATTCGTCTGGTCTATTTTTTTTCTCCACTTGTCCCCTTCCACGATACTGATATCTACCGTTCTCCACAGCAGCACGAGTGCTATTATGGCGAATACTCCCAAGAGCAGATATAGCCGTATCAGTACCTCTTTCTTCTTCTCCACTGTTTTGTTAATCTATTTTTACAATTTCCCCTTTTTCATACCCGAGCTTATTTTGCCCGTTGTTTTTAAGCATTTTCATTGGAGTGCTTTGCTCCATTATTTTGGTCTGAATCTCCACGTATTCCGATTTGAGCAACTTGACCTCCCGCTCTAATTTTTCGATTTTTCTGATTTTCTTCTGAGCATGATGGGAGTTGGCGATATAGATAACCCCAAGGAATCCAAGGAGTACACTGAGGGGCATGTTTAAAAATGCCCACTCAGTGCCGCTCTTCTTGTTCGTGATCGTGTTTTTTTCTTTCAAAACAGGTTATCGATTGTTATCATTATTTTTCTTCGGTTCTTATGCCCGTCCTCATCTTAGCACTTCTCGCTCTCGAATTTTGTTGGGTTTCTTCTTCCGTGGCCGTTTGTACCCCCTTGTACAATGGGGTGAAATACTTTTTGATTCTTCCAAAATCATCCCGTTCCAAAATCCCTTTGGTATTTCCGCTTCTAATCATGTTTTTGACCATCCGGTCTTCCAGCGAATGGTAAGATATGACTACTAATCTACCTTCGGGAAGTAATAGCGATTTGGCCGCTTCCAGCATTTTGTCTATCGACTCCAATTCTCCATTCACTTCGATACGCAATGCCTGAAATACCTGAGCCAAATACTTAGGAGCTTTGCCTCTTATCACCGGTTGTATTCGCGATATGAAATCGTCGATTTCCCGGAAGGGCCTTTTGCTTCGCTCTTTCACCACCACTGTAGCCAACTGGATGGCATTTCTCACTTCACCGTACCGGCTGAAAATCCGGACCAAATCTTCCTTTTCATACTGGTTGACAATCCGGGCCGCCGTTTTCTGTGAGCGCTTGTCCATTCGCATATCCAAGTCCCCTCCCAACCGGTAAGCAAATCCTCGCTCGCCGACGTTCAATTGGTGGGAGGATACCCCCAAATCAGCCAATAAACCATCGATATGAGTTACGCGGTAATACTCCATGTACTCTTGCAAAAAACGATAGTCGCTTTGGATGAGGACCAATCGGTCATCTCCGATTTTTTGCGCATTGGCGACGGCTTCCGCATCTTTGTCGAAGCTGTACAAACGTCCCTTTGCACCCAACTTTTCAAGTATCTTTTTGGAATGTCCTCCACCACCGAATGTCACATCTACATACACCCCTTCGGGATTAGTAATCAGCTGTTGAATACTCTCCGCCAATAATACCGGCTGATGGAATTCCATTTATTCTATTCTTGTTTTCTCCAAATCCGTTCCGGAGCCTCTCTGAGAATTTGTTCGTCTTTCTCTTCTGATGCCGCGTATTCCTTTAGTGACCAAATCTCAATTTCGTCCCCTAACGCCAACACCCTAACCTCTCTTTCTATGCCGGCATATTCCAGCATACTTCCCGGGATATTGATTCTATCAGAACTGTCCGTCTCCACATATCGCGCACTGCGCAAAAATGCTCTTCTATATTCCCGTTCTTCCTTGAGGAGCGTGTTGAGTTGGTTTACTAATTTCGTCTTTTCTTCCCAAACTCTGTTTGGGTACAATACCAAACACCTGTCTTCGCCTCTTTTTAAAATGAAACGACTATCCTTGTCTTCACCCAACTGCTTTAGCAGGTCAGAGGGAATCTTTAATCGCCCCTTCCCATCCAATCGGCATTCGTAATCGCCTAATAGCTGGATCATAATAGTTGTTTCTCAGTTTAACAGGGGCAAATATACACTACTTCCCACTTTCTGCCACTTTATCCCACTAAAAAATTACGATTATTTTTAATATATTGCGTATTGACGTTGTGATGTGTAATCAAAAAAGTGACAGAGGTCGCCCTTTGTAACCAAAACCTTTCAAAAATTACCCAAATTGAAGCCTTTGCTCGATTTGGTCGAGTTTATTCATTATATATAATATTATGTAATGGATAACTCAATGACAAGCACAAAGATAAAAATATTTATTATTGTATATATATAAGTAGTGTATATTTATCTATTTATCATTGTAAAATTTGTATAATGCGTATTTGTGGTTATATGACGTGCTTTATATATATAGGTAGTATCTTATATATTATGTGTCCTGTTAGTTAGTGGGAGGATGCGACTTGATTTGTCATTAGGGCAGTAATAGTGTTGATAGCTCCAGAATTGTTCTTTAATCCTGTACGGACTTTTTGTAATTCATTTTTGGAGGTGACCAATAAAAAAACCGCACTTAGTGACTATAAGTGCGGTTTTTTTACTCTCAAAAATAGCTAAAATGGAATTACCCTTTCGCTAATACCTCTTTGATTTTTTCTTCGAGATCGTAGCGGGGATTGAGGGCGTATAATTTACCTTCTCTATCGAGTAGGAAAGTTCTCGGAATACTGCGTACTCCATAGATGGCGGCAGGCTCGCTTTCCCACTTCTTGAGGTCGCTGACGTGGTAGGGCCACACGAGCTTGTCCTTGGCGATGGCCTGGACCCAGCGCTGTTTGCTTTGCTCCATGTATTTCTTGAGATCCTCTTCATTGGAAAATCTCCGTTTCATGCGCGAATCAATGCCGTCGAGCGATACGCTGAATACGGTGAAGCCTTTGTCCTTGTATTTGTCATATATCTTTATGAGCTCTTTGTTGTTTCTACGACAGGGACCGCACCAACTCGCCCAAAAATCTAAGAGCACGACTTTCCCTTTGAGGTCGGACAGTTTATAAATCTTTCCTGTAGGACTGGGAAGGGCGATATCAGGAGCTACTTGCCCGATTTTGACTTTCTCACTGGCGCGTTTGCGGGCGGCTTGTTTAACCAAACTGTTGGTCTGCGACTCAAAGGATTTGGTAAGGGTTAAATCCGGATATTGTGCCTTTAACATCTTTAGAACGTCTTTGTAGAAGTCGACATATTCCATTCGCATCCCCAGAAGACCGGTGGATATGGCAGCTGGGATAAGTGCATTCGGGGCGCTCTTGGCACGGTCTAATAACCCTTTGAGGTCGATTTGGCGGGTGGCTACTCCATTGCCGATGCTAAAAAGCTCTTCGGTCAATGGGCTTCCGGATACGGATACCCCATATTTTCTAAACTGGTCGAGATTCCCTTTGAATTCGACATTTTTCTCCGTACCGTCCAGGACAAAGGGCAGTTGGTTAGTGCCGATTCTCAAACGGTAAAGGCCCGGATGCAACGGCTCTTCTATTTGAAATGTAAAATTGCCGGTTTCATCCGTAGGGACACTGGAAATGACTTTAGTCATATTGCTGGGGTCGATCTCATCCAAAAAGACCTTGCTCTTACGAGCGCCCTCGATTTGGCCTTTAATTTGGATGCCCTTGCTATTATTGCAAGAGAAGAGCATAATGGCCAAAAGCAAAATGGAAATACTAAATGTGTTTTTTAACCTCATAATTGTAATTGTTTGATTTACTTCATTTAATATATTGAAGATATTTTAATAAGTAGTTAAGGTGAAAACAAATCGGCCTCAGTGAGCATATGCTCGTACAGAAATATCGCCTATTCCCACTCTTTCAAACGCGAATATATGGAGTTTTTATATATACGTATCAAAAAATACCGGATTGTGTGTTGACAGATGGTCAACCCCATACCCAAAAGACACATTTATTTCGAATGGCTCCGGGTCTTGTCGAGAGGATTATGAGTCCCCTCCGTCCTTCATCAATTGCTTTACCACTTCCGGAACTCCCTTACTCGCTTTGCTCCGTATTGTTCGCAGAGCGGGCCGCAGGGCGAGCTCGTGGGAGATATTGGGGTGGGGATCGATATAAAAGATTGGGGCGTAGGGGAGGGTGTATCGGATTAAACCTGCTGCGGGATATACCTGCATCGAAGTACCGATGACCAATACGATGTCGGCCTCCGCAAAATACGGGATGGCTTTATCGATCATCGGGACGGATTCGCCAAACCAAACGATATGTGGCCTTAGCTGTGCTCCATCTTCTGCACAATCCCCCATAGACAGGTCTTTTTCCCAGGGGTAGATCAATTCAGGATTAGCTACACTTCTCACCTTAAGTAGCTCTCCGTGCAGGTGGAGCACTTTTGTACTTCCGGCTTTTTCATGTAAGGAATCTACATTTTGGGTGATGATGGTGACGTCATAGACCTCTTCGAGGGCGACCAATGCTTTATGGCCTGCGTTGGGGGTGGCTTTCAATACCTGCCTTCTGCGCCGGTTGTAGAATTCGAGGACGAGTTCTGGATTGTTCTGCCAACCGGAGGGGGAGGCGACTTCCATAATATCGTGCTCTTCCCATAATCCTCCGGCATCTCTAAATGTCCGGATGCCACTCTCTGCACTTATCCCTGCACCTGTCAAAACGGCAATTTTCTTCTTCATCCCTTCAGAATAATATTGGACAAATATAACCTCGCTTCCGGACCCTTGTTGAAGAGTAAATCCAGGATGCTCAAATCGGGCAAAAAGGGGAGCCTGTCGCTAAAGACTTGTTGGTAATGGGGGAATCCCTGTGCACGTGGATTTAAAGGGGAAATACTCCCTTTTTTGTCATGGTAAATTCCTCCAGATGCTCGAATAAAACCGGGGGTGTAGCGGATTTCATCGTTCATTCCCAAAAGATTCAAAAGAACCTTTAACACATGGGAGTTGAACTCAAAAAGGGTGTCTTCCACCTGAAAAAATAATGCGACAATCGCGTCTGCATAATCTTCGTAAAAGGGCGCCCGGCCATACGCACTTTTGATGGCTTGACGGTGGCGCGCAGGCCAATCCGTTTCCTTTGCGATACGAACCTCGGTAATGAGGAGGTGATTGTTCTTGCCTTTTTTTAACGGGATGACCATCGGAAGGTGACCGTTGGCATCCATGATGTCATACCGGTTGCGGTACGAGCGCTTATTGTAGTTTTCGTGCCTTTCAATCGCCCAGGGACCCATCTGTAGCAGGTAGGCAAAGAACGAAATAGGAGGAAAGGCCATCAACTCGAATACCTGTATTTTATTTGATTCTAATGGGCTCATCTAATTGCGCTGAGAGATGTGATGATAACTTTTAATTACGAGTCGAGGTGTTGCCACAAAGACAATAATATACAAGGAGGTAATTCCTTAATTTCAATCAGAGTAAACCTTCAGAATTACAATGGAACGCTTAATAATCCTCCAAATACTTGCAGTACAACGACCTGATTTCTGAAAGTAAAGAGGGGTCCAGCTTAGGTTTGTACACCCGCAATGCATCGACAATACAGTCGTTTTGATAAAAGGACGCCAGGCAGACATCATAATTTTTATCCACAATGTTGTATTTGATATCAGTTGTGATTTTTCGGAACAATTCCCAATTGGGTTTCTGCGGAATGACACAATAGGCCATTTTCTCTTGGTTGGTGTCTTTGTAGATATTCGGTGCCAGTTCGCTTAACCCAAAAAACTTCTTTAGCTTTATCAAGACAGTTCGATTCTCGACCTTTTTCCGCGATTTCATAAAAGAAAATCCCTCTTCGACAAAGGCATTTTGTACGGTGCGTATGTCTTCAAATCGATTCATGCCTTTGATGCGGATGGCATGAAGAACTTTGTTGCCGTCCACGATCTCGGAAGCGCTGGCTTTAAGCTTGAAATCCAGGAACTTATTAAATTTATCTGCAGCACGCAAGATACTTTCCCAGGTGTATTTTTGTTTGGTAACGAGAAGTGTAGAGCGAGGCTTTGTGTGATCCACTACATCCTGACCGTAATACCCGGGAAAGGGGTGATCAATCTCCAATACGTAACTTCCGGGGAGTGTGCTGTGTGCTAACGAACTTACAGACTCCTCTTTGAAGATATATCCTGTTACTTCTTTTTCCTTGGCCATAGTCCTTATTTTTGGTATGAAATGGTTGATTCTTTGTTTTATTTTATTTTGGTATAAAATGGTAGATTTTTTGGTTTATTTTGGTATGAAATGGTTAAATCTTTTGTGTTTTTATCAGTAAAGTCCGGCCGGTGACCTAATGCTTCCTCTATACTCCACCATTTCATGCAAAAGACAATGCTCGGAGTGTAATGGAACATATCGACAGTATTAAATCGTGTCCTAAAAGTATGAAAAATTTTTTAATTAAATAAAGAATGGATGCATAAAAAAGTTTAGGTCCGACAAATATTGTCAAAAATACGCTTTGTTCTCCGGACCTTGGCCTTCATCGCATACAAAATACCAAGGGCAAACCGTCATGGCCAAATTGTCAGTATGATTACCACAAAGGGGAAGGCAAAAACCAAACTGTCAAACCGGTCGAGAATACCCCCGTGTCCCGGTAAGATGGTCCCCGAATCTTTGACACCTACGCTCCTTTTGAGGACGGATTCATACAGGTCCCCTGCTGTCCCAAATATCCAAATGACAAGGCCTATGCAGAGCCATGTCATCAAAGGGATCGTCGGATATACCCAAGTCGCATTCAGAAGTGAGATTACTGTGACGCCGGCCAAACCACCTAACCAACCCTCAATGGTTTTTTTGGGGGAAATGGATTTAGCAAGCGGCCGGCGCCCCCATTTTCTCCCGGTGAAATACTGTGTGATATCCGAGGACCAAATCAGAAGTAATATCCCGAGAAAGAGAGGAAATTTATGGAGACCATCCGCAGTGATATACATAATCATCAAAGCAAATGACCATCCCGGCCAGGCAAATGTGGCCAAAGCGAGTTGGGAATGCGTCTTTAAACGGGTTTTAGACAAAACGAAGATGCTCGTTAGCAAATAGAGCAATCCGGTAACAATGGCAAACTGACCAACTGTAAGAATTCCCTCCTGAGGTTTTAATGCATAGCTGATGGCTCGTATCAATGCCCAAATATTGGAGAACAAAATAGGTGCCAGCCACCCTTTTGGCAGCTTGGCTTTTTTTAGGATCTTTTGCATTTCATAGAGCCCGATTAAGCCTAACAACAGAAATACGATGATAAAACCCGTGCGATATGAAATAACAATCAAAAATAAAGTACCGGCTATAACACCAGATATGAGCCTAGTTTTCAAGTCATGATTCATGCATCGATTTTTAAGTGATAAATCGCATAAATGTAGAAGGAATCTGTGGAATACTGTTACTTTTGAGGTAAAAATCAGGATGAATGACCCAATTAAGTGTTAATATCAATAAAGTGGCACTCCTTCGCAATGCACGAGGAGGCAATATTCCCGATTTGGTTCAGTTTGCCGTGGATTGTCAAGAGTTTGGCGCACAGGGGATAACAGTGCATCCCCGTCCGGATGAACGCCATATTCGCTATGCTGACTTGTCTCCTTTGAGGGAAGCCGTCCGTGTGGAATTCAATATTGAGGGGTTTCCCTCAGAGCATTTTTTGGAAAAGGTCTTGGCGGTCCAACCGGACCAATGCACGCTGGTGCCCGATCCGCCCGGGGTTTTGACCTCCGATACGGGCTGGGACATGTGGGGGAATCTTGAGTTTTTACAACAAACTGTACAGAAGCTACAGGGAGCAGGAATCCGTACGAGTTTGTTTTGCAATCCCATATTGAGAGACGTCGAAGGAGCAAAGGAGACCGGGACGGATAGGATAGAGTTTTTCACCGGTCAATATGCATCCCAGTTTGAGGAAAATAAAGAGGAGGCCATTGCTCCGCACATCGCGGCAGGAATACGCGCAGCCGAACTCGGTATCGACGTCAATGCAGGTCATGATTTGAATCTTAAAAACCTACAGTTTTATGCCAAGAATATGCCTATGCTTAAAGAGGTAAGCATTGGGCAGGCTTTGATTGCTGACGCCTTGTATTACAGTATTACTAATACCATCCAAATGTACCGGAGATTACTCGTTTGAAACGGGCTATTGTTAAGGATGTTTTTGTGTTTTGCTACTTGTTTCCCCGTCTATCCTAGTGTAAGTATTGAGGATTGCCCTAATCCCTAAAATTTTATTGAAAAACAACTTTTTGAGCCTGATTTTAATATTGGGGGGCGGAAATTGCACGATTATTGCTCTTTTTTTAGGGTTGAACCATTTCATACCTAATAATCTGTTATATCGAATGTAAACAATAGAAATATAATTAATTAAGTATTTTATTATTATTTAATGTGTACATTCATTCATCTGATTCTTGTACGGAATGCCACATCTTTTTTGTGTTAACGTTATGTTAATCTTTTTAAAATGCCTATTTTTGCTATTGAAAGAGAGAATTTCTTAACCAAAATCTATACTTATGAAAAAATTATTATTGGCCTTTGCAGGTATGTTATTATCTGTAAGTATGGCCTTTGCTCAGAGAGCAATTTCAGGGACTGTGACCAACGATGGCGGTGAAGCGCTCATTGGCGCAAGCGTGCTTGCCAAAGGGACAACGGCAGGAACTGTTACGGACTTTGACGGACATTTTAGTTTGAATGTTCCGGATGGAGTCAACACATTGGTTATTAGTTATACCGGTTATGACACGAAAGAGGTGGAACTGGGAGACGCAAGTATGATTACCGTCATCCTTAGCGAAGGAGTACAGCTCGGTGAAGTGGTTGTAACCGGACTGGGTATTAAGCGTGAGAAAAAAGCGCTGGGATACGGTGTGTCATCCCTGTCAGGTGATGCTGTAGCGGCCAAGCCGGAGTCGGATGTCGCAAAGATTATGTCAGGAAAAGTTACCGGTGTAAATGTCACCCAGACATCCGGTATGGTGGGTACAGGTACCAACATTATTATCCGTGGTTATTCTTCTATTACCGGAAATAACCAGCCTCTGTTTGTAGTAGATGGAGTGCCATTCAATTCAGCGGCCAATACGGATAAGAATTTTGTTAAAGGGGGAGCTACCGCTTCTTCTAGATTCCTTGACTTAGACCCCAACAACATTAAAGACATTTCTGTCTTGAAAGGTCTTGCTGCTACTACACTTTATGGTGAGCAAGGAAGAAACGGTGTTATCTTAGTAACTACCAAAACGGGAGAAGGATCTTCTTCTGATAAAGGAATGGAAGTGAGCTTGAGTCAGACGTTTGGAGTGACTCAAGTCGCCAACTTACCCAAGTATCAGAACAAATACGGTAACGGATTCTCCGGAAATTTCGGTTGGTATTTCTCCAACTGGGGCCCCGGGTTTGATGTTCGTGGCAGTAATGGAATCGATGATAAAGGGCAAATCGCCCATCCTCTCGACCAGGATAAATATGAGTCTGCATTTCCTCAGTTCCAAGGTGTGCGTTATGACTACAAGCCTTACACAAGCGCTGAGGACTTTTTCCAGAAGGGAAATACCTCTACGACAAGTTTATATGTCTCAAAAAACTTTAAGCACTCCACTTTTGCGATGAATTATAGCTTTACTAACGATAAGGGTTTTACAGCTAATCTCGCAGATGAAAAATTGCTGAAGGATGCGATTGCGAAGTTAGACGATGATCCGTATAGTTTTGACTACAAAAGCATAGCAAAAGGAGCTAGCAGTAACTTCTTGCGCAAGCACAATATTTCATTGGGGGCATCAACGAAGTTAGAAAACGGACTTCGGTTGAATGCTACTTTAGAGTATATTAACTCTCTTAAGAGAAATCCACCCGCAGCGGTATCCTATGGCTCCGGACCGGATGATGGCAACGTATCCTTGTTCTCAGATGTGCTTTACACCCCTCGAAGTATAGACCTACTTCACATGCCTTACCAAAGCCCGGTAGATGGTTCTATGGTGTATTACCGAAGAGGTTCTGCTATCCAAAATCCATTATGGACATTGAATAACTCTTGGGAAGAAGAAACCGTTAATAGATTTCATACCAGTATCAAAGCAGATTATGACTTGCTTAGCTGGTTGACTTTCCGATATCAAGTGGGATTGGATCAGTACACACAGATCAATGACTACAAGACGAACAAGGGAGGCTCACAGCAACCTAAGGGGTTCTTTATTACAGGTTCACGTTTGAATCAGATTTTAGACCAACAATTCAACTTATTGTATGACAAGCAGCTTACAAATGATATTGATGTCACTGGAATTGTTGGATTAAATACAAACAAAGAGAATAGAACCTATACCTATCAATCTAGTCAGGAGCAGTTTATTTATGGATTGTTTACCCACAACAACTTTACTTCCCACGATGGAAGTACCTTTTTGTTGGGACGCAATTTGATTGGGTTGTATGGTACTGCAACTTTTGGATATAGGCACTACTTGTATCTCGGACTGCAAGCAAGAAACGACTGGACTTCAACATTAGAAAAAGCCAATCGTTCGGTATTTTACCCTTCAGCAAGCGTCTCATTTATTCCTTCGGATTTTTGGACAGGAATGCAAGATATGGGAGTTAATTATCTTAAGTTGAGATTGGGCTATGGTACTTCTGCCGGTTATCCGGATCCCTATCAAACACGAAGTGTTTTGACTGCTCAAACGAAACGATTTATAACCAAGGGAGGGGACAATATTAATACCAATACTGTGAGCAACCGCCTCGGTAATGGTGATTTGACTGCAGAGAAGCATGCAGAGACCGAATTAGGTGTCGAAGCGCGATTCTTGAACAATAGATTGGGATTGGATTTGTCATTGTACAATAAAAACTCTACGGACTTAATTATTGACTTGCAGTTGGATCCTTCTACAGGTTATACCAATACGACAACCAATGCTGCTTCGATTAATAATAGAGGGGTAGAATTGGGTCTGGATATTACTCCGGTTCAAATGGGAGCATTTAACTGGAATATGCGTATTAATTATACGAAGAATAAGAACATCGTGACTTCTTTAGGGGAAGGTGTTGATCAAGTGGTAATTGATGGATTCTCTAACTTAGGAAACTTTGCTGTTAAAGGCGAGCCTTTTGGTGTGATTAAGGGCTCTGCTTATAAGAAAAACGAAAATGGCGACTTCTTGGTCAATTCAGCTGGTGAATATATAGAAAGTAGCGGATTGGAGATTATTGGAGATCCTAATCCCAACTATCTTTTGGACGCTATAAATACTTTCCAATTTGGAAATTTTGCTCTTAATGTACAGTTGAGCTATCGGGACGGTGGTGATATCTGGTCTAGAACGACTTCTACCTTATTAGCGCGGGGTAATACCATTGATACCGAGTTTGACCGTTTCTTCCCCGTCATACTTCCGGGTGTACTTGCCAGTGATGAAAAGACGGAGAATAATATCCAAATCTATGCGGGAGACGCATGGTTCTCGGGATACTTCGGAGCAGACGAAGGATCTATCTTTGATGGTACGACTATTCGTTTGAGAGAGATTTCTTTGGCTTATGATTTGCCAAAGCGCTTCTTGTCAAACACGCCATTTGGAGCCTTCTCTTTCAAGCTTTACGGCCAAAATATGTGGTACAAAGCGGTGAATTTCCCTAAAGGTGTCAATTTTGATCCTGAAGTATTGAGTTTAGGAGTGGGCAACGGCCAAGGATTTGATTATTTAACCGGTCCTACCGCTAAGCGTTATGGTGTATCCCTTAATGTTAGATTCTAATTCATTCTAACGGGACTCAATTGATTAACTTAAATTTTAAAATAATATGAAACATATAAAATTAATATTAGTAATATTCGCATTGTTGAGCTTTGCCGGATGCAAAGACACCTTTAATTTGGATATCAATGACAATCCAAATGCCGTGTCGCCGGAGCAAGCGGATGTGAATTTCTTGTTCAACTCCATCCAATTGGATTTCGAACTTTTCGTATACCAAACATGGTTTACCACTAGTCAGATGTCACGAGAATTGGCATTTACTTCTAGTCGGACCTATGAAGACGCTTTTCAGCCCACGACTTTTGATGCGTTGTGGAGAAGAGCTTACGCCCATATTCTTCCGGATGTGAAGGCATTGGTGGAAAAGGCAGCAAAGGATAATCTCTCTGTTCCACTACAAGTAGGAGCCTCCAAAATTATAGAGTCTTATGTGTTGACTACGCTTGTAGATATGTTTGGAGATGTACCTTTTTCTGAGATCGGTCAAGGGACTAAAGTGATAGCTCCTAAGGCAGATGACGGCAAGAGTGTTTATGCAGCAGCAGAGAAATTGCTCGATGAGGCGATTAAGGACTTGACTACCGGAACTCCCGATCCAAATGTGCAAGATTTGTATTATGGTGGTGACATTGGTAAGTGGGTGGCATTGGCCAATGCATTAAAGATTCGTATCTACAATAATACCCGTTTGGTAGATTCAGATGCAGGAGCCAAGATCAAGGCCATTGTAGATAATGGTGGTTTGGAAAATTTTGATGATTTTGCATTTAAGTATGGCGTCAATCGCACCGCTCCAGATGCACGTCACAGACTATATGCCAATTCCTATGAGTCCAGCGATGGGGATTATCAAAGCAACTACTTTATGTGGTTGATGTTGTACGAAAAGGATTCTATAGAAGACCCAAGATTGCGCTTTTATTTCTATCGTCAAGACCGGGATCTGACGGATGAAGATCCAACTATTTGGGAATGTGTTCTGACGGAGACCCCATTTGATCCCATTCCTGTTGGACAGTTCGACCATTATTTGGCAGTGGACCCAAGGCTCCCATTCTGTATTGCCTCTAAAGACGGATGGTTTGGAAGAGACCACGGCAATGGTGAGGGGATTCCCCCGGATGGCCCCATCCGTACGGTTTACGGTGTATACCCGGCCGGAGGTGCATTTGATAATAATTCTGCAGAAGAGACCCAGCAAGAAGGTAAGTTTGGAGCAAAGGGAGAAGGTATCGAGCCTATCCTGATGGCATCATGGTTAGACTTTATGCGTGCAGAGGCCGCTTTAATGGCTGGTTCGGGAGAAGATGCAAAGGCGTTGCTTATGTCAGGAGTCTCCAAGTCACTTAAAAAGGTACAAGACTTTTCACTGGGTATTATGCCTCAAAGCGAGTTGGATTATGTGGTTGCAAGCAAGCCTAAAGTAGTAACTGCCAAGGAGGCCTTTATTGATAATCTGGATGTAAAAGACAGTATTTATATGGCCAAAGTATCCGAATTGTATGACAATAGTTCAGATAAATTGGATGTGATCATGAAGGAATACTTGATTGCCGTATTTGGAAATGGAGTGGAAGGATATAACCTCTATCGACGTACCGGAAAACCCAATAATATGCCACCGGTTATCGACCCGGGTATTGCTAAAACTACCAAGTTTCCAAGATCATTCTTGTACCCTTCGGTCTATGTTAACCTAAATCAAAATGCTACTCAAAAAGCAGATCAATCCGTTCCGGTTTTCTGGGATAATAACCCCGATGGTCTGTTGAGATAGACCGGAATAGATGATTGAATTATTATTTGTAAAATAAAAAAATAAAATTATGAAAAAATATATTTTGTTGTTTATCGGATTTGCCTTAGCATTGGCCTCCTGTAAGGATCCCAATAAAACTCCGGTACTCACTTTCGAAAAAGCTACAGTTGGAGCTTATCCACGATTGGTGAAGCTGACAACGGGTGAGTTCGATCTTAAGAATATCTCTTCCACTGCACTCAAGTATGAGGTGGAGTTTGTAGATAAAGAAAAGGGCTCATTGGTGAGTGAGTATGTCATCAATGCCCAGTATATCGGTAAGAATGTGAATAAGGATATGATTGAATACAAGCGTGTTCCGAAATCTTCATTTACAGATTCTGAAAAAGGATTTAAAGGAGTCGTTATGACTATTCCTTTGACCGATATGTTGAGTGCTTTTGGCATTGACGCTTCAGAGACCGCTGCAGGTGATAATATCGCTTTTAGTACTACATTGGTGATGGATGACGGTAGAACATTCTCCGCGGGTAATTCATCTCCTACTGTGCGAGGAAGTGCTTTCCAAGGGTATTTTACCTATAATGGAAAGTTGACTTGCCCGTTGGAAGATACCCAATTCACGGGAACGTATCTGCTTAGCTATGCCGATCCGGATAATGCAAAAGGTGGGTTTGGAATTCCCTTTGTAGAAGAGGAAGTCACTGTTGAGGTGATTCCCGGTTCCTCCACAAGACGACACTTTAGTGCCGGATATCTTCCTGTTTTTGGTCCTTTTGGTTCTGACCCCAGTTTTGATGTTGTTTGTGACGTCGTGGTTTGGGAAGAGTACAATACCGGCCTCGGCTGCGGGGGTGGAGCTATTATCTTAGGTCCGGGTGAGCCTTCTCCTGTTGATATTAGCAATGACAATGTGATAACATTGAACATTGTAGATTATCAAAAGGACGGTGGATGTGGTATAAATCCAATCAAAAAGACAATCATTCTAACAAAGAAGTAAGTCGCTTTGTTAGGGGTTTGCCTCATAGAAAAGAGCCGCAACCTTTGTTGGTTGCGGCTCTTTTTTTGATTATTTCATAAAAATGTTCCTGAATGGGTATAAATCATGGCCGGATTGTTGCACTATTTATTGTTGTAACTATTACCTTTGGGTAGTTAATTACCTAAAGCGTATGAAAAATTGGTCTGTTAAACATACTTGTTACTTATGGTGTTTTCTGCTCCTCCACCCTATACTTATAAATGCTCAAACCGGGAGCAGTTCTGCTCCTTTAATATTATTTGATTTATTGGACACATCGAAGACTTCTGTGAAGTTCGTCAATCGACTTACTCCTAGTTTGTCGGACAACGCTAATCTTTTTGACTTCGATTATTTCTATAATGGGGCAGGAGTGGCGATTGCCGATTTCGACAGGGATGGGCTACAGGATATCTTTTTTTGTGGCAATCAAGTACCCGATAAACTGTATCGAAATTTAGGGGATTTTAAGTTCGTTGACGTCACGGATCAAATGAATATCCAACACATTGACGGATGGTCTAACGGTGTAAGTGTAGCGGATGTCAACCGGGATGGTTGGCCGGATATTTATATCAGCAGGGGAGGACCAAAAGCCGGTTTGTCGCGGCAAAATTTGCTTTGGATCAACCATGAGGGCAAATACTTTACGGAAGAAGCAGTACGATATGGTCTTGGAGATTTGGGGTTGAGCACCCAATCCGCTTTCTTTGATTTCGATAAGGACGGTGACCTGGATTGTTTTGTGATGAATGAAAATGATTATTACGGTCTCCCACCTCTTGACTTTTACAATACGGTAGGAGCAGATAGTGCGGTGTTTGAAAACGCATCTTCTCACCTGTATCGCAATGATGGAGGTACTTTTGTAGATATAAGTGCTCAAGCAGGGGTTTTACGCCCTTCTTTTGGTTTGGGGATCTGTATTGCGGACATCAATGAAGATGGTTGGATGGACATCTATATGACCAACGATTATTTTATTCCGGATGCCCTGTACATCAATCAAAAGGATGGAACCTTCCGGGATGAAGTAAAGACCCGGTTTAAGCAAATGGCCTTCTACGGCATGGGAGTAGATATCGCGGACTTAGACAATGACCTGGATCAGGATATTTTTGTACTGGATATGGCATTTGGAGACCATTACCGATCGAAGAAGCTCATGCGGTCCATGAATGTCAGCAACTTTCGCCTCTTGGTCAATACGTTGCAAATGCCCTACCAGTACATGTACAATGCCTTGCAGATGAATAATGGCGTCGGACAATTTGACAACATATCACACTTTTCCGGAGTCTCTAAGACGGGGTGGAGTTGGACGGCCCTGTTGGAAGATTTGGATAATGACGGGAAGCGTGATATATACGTCACTACCGGCTATCGCAAATACGCGATGGACAATGACTTCCAACGAAAGGTAAAAGAAGTGCAGGCACGATATGATGGGAAAGTACCTCTCTCCGAGAAACAAAAGTTGTACGATGCGATGTGGAGTGAGAGGTACCCTAACGTGCTATACCACAATGAAGGCGACATGCATTTTTCAAACCTGGCGGCAGCTTGGGGGCTGGATGCTCCCTCTTTTTCAAATGGTGCGGCCATTGGGGATTTGGATAACGACGGATTATTGGATATCGTGGTCAATAATATCGACCATCCGGCTTTTATTTACCGGGGACGCCCATCATCTAAGCATTGGCTGAATGTCGTGGTGCAAGGCGAAGTGTCGGAACATTATAGTGTAGTGGAGGTCTATGCCAATGGGCTAAAGCAATCCGCTGAGATTAGGAGGGTGCGAGGGTATTTTTCCAGTTCACAACCCTTGGCACATTTTGGCTTGGGAGACCGGACGAAGGTAGATAGCGTCATCATTCGTTGGAAAGATGGGAGTAATAAGACACTATATCATGTGGCGGCCAATCAGGTCTTGTCCGTGAGCAAACCCGTCCGGGCATCTTATACTGACTCCGTACGCGTATTACATGGTAAGGGAGATGATGCGTTGGTAAAGATAGACCCTCTTTCAATAGGATTGAATTACAAGCACGAAGAGAACAGATATGATGATTTTGCAAAAGAGGTTTTACTACCTTTTAAACAATCCACCCTGGGTCCTCCGTTAGTTGCCGGTGATGTCAATGGGGATGGTTATGATGATTTGATTATCGGTGGTGCCGCAGGTCAACCTACACAGCTGTTTTTTAATGGTACACGCGGATTCAACCATTTCATACCAGCAGCGTTTATGACGGATGCTTATCACGAAGATGGCGCTTTTTGTCTGTTTGATATGGATGGAGATGGAGACTTGGATTTGTTTGCCACCAGTGCGGGTAATGCAAAACCCGCCGGAGACTCGATGTATTACGATAGATTGTATGAAAATCCAGGCAACGGGAACTTCGTGCAGGTTCCTTTGGAGATACCCGGCGACGGGACCTATTCGGCACGTGCTGTTGTCCCAATGGATATAGACAAGGATGGACATCAAGAGTTAGTAGTGGGCAATAGGATCGTGCCGCAGTCCTATCCGAAGGCGCCACCTTCGTACGTCCTTGCTACCGGTAAGGATGGGTGGATAGACAGGACGGTTGACCTTGTTCCGGAGTTTTCTCAAGTGGGGAGTATCAATGAAATGGTGGTCACAGATGTCAATAGGGACGGTTGGGAAGATTTGATAGTCGTCGGTGAGTGGGGAGCCCCGCACATTTTTATAAATGAGCATGGCGTCTTGAGGGATAGGTCCGGTCAATGGCTTCCTTCGGCCTTGAGCGGATGGTGGTGGAGTGTCTGCGAAGTGGATATTAACCGGGATGGCATGCCGGATTATATCCTCGGAAATGCCGGGCTGAATATGAAGTACAAAGCGTCAGAGGAACACCCATTTGAGGTCTTTGCAGGCGATGTGGACAAGAATCACACATGGGACGTAATTCTGGCGCATCCGGAAGGGGACCATATCGTACCCGTTCGGGGAAAGGAGTGTTCTTCCCAACAGATGCCCTTCATTAAGGAAAAGTTTAAATCGTATGATGCCTATGCCTCTGCTACCCTCTCCGATATTTACGGAAAGGCCTTGGATAGTACTGTGAGTAAGCAGGTGAAGGAGTTCCGGTCAATAGTTTTGGTCAACCGGGGAGGAACGCACTTCGAAGTGCTTCCTTTGCCTTGGCAGGCGCAGCTCTTCCCGCTTTTAGGAGTTATCCCTTTGCATTCAAGCGAAGAAGGGGTGTCTTATTTTTTATTTGGTGATGAGTACAACACCGAGGTAGAGACGCCGCGTTGGGATGCCGGACATGGGAGTATTTTGACGTCCAAAAACGGACGACTCTCCATCAAAAACAAAAAGGGATGGGCACTGGATGGCAATGTAAAAGACGGAGTCAAGATTCGCCTGCATGACGGTTCCGACCTTTTGATTTTTACCCGGAACAATGAGATGTTGCAATGCCTCCGCTATAAATAAAGTCCATCCGTTTTTGTATTTGTAAAGGGTAGATGCAAATGTATCTCCTCTTGGTATGTGATTTGCAGTATCTAAGGGGTTGGAGGTAATACAGTGGGGTATGGGTTACAAAAAAAATAATTTATTTTTTTCTCATGCAGCATTTTCGCATCTCAACGCATCCTATGTATGCGGGGAGAGGTGATTTTGTATGAAATGGAATTTAATCCTGAGGGGATTAGATGTTAAAGTTGCCCGCATTGACAAAATAATCCGTATATTTACGTTCTAAATCGATTAAGTAAACTTTCTTAGAAATATTTATCATTATGAGGAAAATTTTAACTGCATTGATAATCACTGTTTTAGGTGTTGCCGGGTATGCGCAGGATATACATTTTTCACAATTTTATGCGGCCCCTCTGGATTTGAATCCGGCCATGACCGGCGTGATGAAATGTAAGATGCGCTTTAGTGCCAATTATAGAAACCAATGGGCTCCCATCTTAAAGGCTAATGCATACAATACCTATATGTTCAGTTACGATCAAAAAGTACCGGTTGGGCGCTACGACTACTTTGGATTTGGTGCCAATTTCTGGGGCGACAAGGCGGGAGCTTTGGGATTTGGGACGATACAGTTTAGAGCCTCCGCGGCGTATAGTAAGCGTTTGGGTGGCGACAGATACAGCTCGCATTATCTGGTCTTCGGTGCCAATGGCGGGATTAATCAGCGCTCTATTAATTTTCAGAATGCGCAATATGGAACGCAGCACGATGGAAAAGGCGGATTTACACCTGATGGGCCAAGAGATCCTGCGGAGAATGATGTTAACGAGCGGTTTGCGTTTGCTGATGTGGCTGTGGGGGCGCTGTGGTATAGTATATTGAATCGTCACAATAGCTTTTGGGCAGGATTAGCGATGAACCACCTCAACCAAGCCAATGTATCATTTTATAGAAGTGATATTGTCCCATTGTATTCGAAGCTCACCTTCCATGCAGGTGGTGAGTTTAAAGCTTCTCAACAGATGTATGTCGTCCCGGGGGTTGTGTTCTTTAATCAAGGCCCCTCCTGGGAGGTCAATGCAGGATCGAGTTTGCGCTTCAATATGACCAAAAGAAGGTATGAAGAACAGTCTTTTGACATTGGACTATGGGCACGTGTTTCCAATGGTGAATCAAAAGCCACTTTTGATGCCATCATCTTGAGTACCCGTTTTGACTACAATAAGTTTGGCATCGGATTTACTTATGATGTCAACACCTCCAGCTTGCGTGAAGCCAACCCTGCCAACAACTCCTTTGAGTTGTCCTTGGTATATGTCATTTGCGGACCAGAGAGGCGAGGCGTCTACTGTCCTAACTTCTAAGAGAGTTTAGAGAAATAAAAAAAACGGGTAAGAGAACATCTCTTGCCTGTTTTTTTTTGTGCATTATAGCCCATCAGAAAAAAGTCAAAAAAAAAGAGATTATATCTTTTCCAAATAACAAATGATGCTATCTTTGCACCGCGTTACACAGCACAAACGCTTGACTCGGTAGCTCAGCCGGTAGAGCAACGGCCTTTTAAGCCGTGGGTCCTGGGTTCGAATCCCAGCCGGGTCACACGTTAAGCCTCGATTTCAAAGTGATTGAAATTGGGGCTTTTTTGTAGGGCTCATATAGATTATGTAGTTGAGTTGCTGCTTATCACGTGAAGGGCATGCCTAAATGAGGAGTTTTAATGAATAGAGGAACAGGAGAAAAATTGGGTATGTTGCAACTCTCCTTAGAGAATCCCGTTAATAGTTAGTATCGACCTATAGTGGTTATAGTGCTACTTTTGAAGAGCTGCTTTTAAAAAATACATTTTGCCAAGAAAAGAAAGATACCGAAGAAAGATTGGAAGAGGGAGCGGTAAAGGCTACCTGTTGCGCCTCCTTTTGATGGGGATTGCCGCAGTGATCATATTGTTTGCATTGCTTCGACAGGTGAAGCAATTAGGTGGGGGGGAGTCGTTTATTCCGGTTGAAGAGCGCTTCTTCTTGCCTGCATCCAAAGGGCAGCTTATCCACCATCATGCCTATTCGCTATCCTATGTCGAGCAGTACGAGCAACCGGAATGGGTCGCTTATGTACTGACGAAGGAGAACCTGCGCAAACCCAATGTCCCGCGCACCAATTGGTTTGTACCCGATCCAATGGTGACGACCGGTTCTGCCCGGTTTTCCGACTATAAGCACTCCGGATACACCAAGGGGCACCTTGCTCCGGCAGGCGATATGGCACAGGATACCATGACGATGCGGGAGAGCTTTTATATGAGCAATATGTCCCCACAGTTACGGGCCTTCAATGGAGGAATTTGGAGGGAATTGGAGGAGAATGTTCGGGATTGGGCTTATCGACGTGGCCAGCTATATGTGGTCACCGGCCCGGTGTTGGGAGGCAAAAGCTTGAAGACCATCGGACGCAATAAGGTGGCGGTGCCTCGCTACTTTTATAAGGTGCTATTGGACTTGGCTGTAGATCCCCCGGAGGCAATGGGCTTCTTGATAGAGCACAATCGTAGTGAGTTACCATTGGCGCACTATGAAGTTACGGTCGATAGCGTAGAGGCCATTACGGGCATTGATTTCTTCCCTGAATTGATGACCGATTCGCTTGAGGAACAGACGGAATCTATAATTGCCCCGGATAAATGGCCAATCGATCCCCGGCGTTTTAGACAGCGAGTGAATGAATGGAACAAAAATTAATTTGCCATCTACGGGATAAAAATTGAGGGCAGAAGTGCGAAGTTTCATCGCATGAAGCTGTATCTTTGGCGCTAATTGAAATAATTAGGATATGAGTAATAAGGAGGCATTTAGAAAAGAAATTGAGACCGGATATTCGTTTGAAGGAGACAGCATCGATGTCGGGGCTGCAATGCTCAATGGTGAGGCATTGACCGGAAGCATCGTAAAAATCCCATTAAAAACTCTTAATCGTCATGGCCTGATCGCCGGAGCAACCGGGACAGGTAAGACGAAGACGTTGCAAATTCTCGCGGAGCAGCTTTCGCTCAAAGGGGTTCCCTCCTTGGTGATGGACATTAAAGGGGATTTGAGTGGAATAGCCGTCCCCGGCAATCCCCATCCCAAGATTGATGAACGGCACGAGAAGATTGGCTTCGGATGGACCCCTGGAGGGAGTCCGGTGGAGTTTTTAACCATCTCCGGAGAGAAGGGGGCGAGACTGCGCGCTACAGTCTCAGAGTTTGGGCCTGTACTGTTCTCTAAGATTTTGAGTCTCAATGACACCCAGCAAGGTATCGTGGCAGTGGTTTTCAAGTATTCGGATGATCAGCAGCTGCCCCTCTTGGATCTCAAGGATTTTAAAAAAGTGATGCAGTACTTGATGACTAAAGAAGGCAAGGCAGAAGTGGAAGAAGAGTACGGTCGCTTTTCCTCCGTTTCGGCAGGCACTATCTTGAGAAAGATTATCGAACTCGAACAGCAAGGGGCGGATCTCTTTTTCGGAGAACCCAGTTTCGAAGTGGAGGATTTGTTGGCAAAGGACAAAGAAGGCAAAGGGATCGTCCATATCCTTCGGGTGACGGATATCCAAGACAAACCCAAACTGTTTTCCACCTTTATGCTGCAGTTGTTAGCAGAGATTTACGCCACCTTTCCCGAAGCCGGGGACATGGATCAACCTAAACTCATGCTTTTCATAGATGAGGCACATTTGGTATTTGATGAAGCTTCCGATGCTCTGATGGACCAACTCGAAGTCATCGTCAAGCTCATACGCTCTAAAGGGGTGGGGTTGATGTTTATAACACAGAATCCTACAGATATTCCTGACGCTGTGTTGGGCCAGTTGGGATTGAAGGTGCAACATGCGCTTCGTGCCTTTACTGCTAAAGATCGCAAGGCGATTAAATTGGCAGCAGAGAATTACCCTCTCTCGGATTATTATGATATTGCTCAAATCATTACCGAACTCGGAATAGGGGAAGCTTTGGTCACTGCTTTGGGAAAGAAAGGTCGTCCTACTCCTTTGGCGCATGTCCTGCTCAGGGCCCCTAATTCGCGAATGGATGTCCTGACTAAGAAGGAGATAGGAGATATACTAAAAGACTCTAAATTGATTCCCAAATACAACATGCCCATTGATAGGGAGAGCGCTTATGAAATATTGACAGGAAAGTTAGAAGTTGCTCAAGAGGAAGAGACGAGGAAAGAAAAAGAGGCAGACTGGACCAAAGCGGATAAAGCCTCTTCAAGAAAATCCGAAAAGTCCCTCTTCGAACGAGTCGTGGACAGTACCTTGACCCGGCAAATCGGCCGGACGGTTGCCCGTGAAGTTACACGGGGTATTTTGGGAGTGTTAGGAATCAAGACAACGCGACGTCGCCGAAGCACCCGGAGACGCAAGAGTAGCTGGTTTTAAATACGCTGCTCCAAGTCCGAATGCGTTCTTTCCGCTTTACGCACCTACAATTCGGCAACTTATTTATTGTGTTTGGCAATAATAATTATAAATAGAAGATTAATTTATCTTTTTATGGTTTTTATTGCCGTAGGCTGGCAGAAGGGAGGCTCTCGTATGATTGTGTAAATCAATAGTTTATAATTGAATTATTGCGATTTCTTTCAACGAGGGCTAAAACATGACATTTGTCATACTTCCTTCTGATGTTCATCATTGAGAGGAGTGCGGGTGTGGACTTACTTTTGCAGAAAATATTGTTTAAGCCAACAAAATTATTATCAATTATGAAGTTATTAAATTTATTTGTTACAGGAATTCTGATGATTACGATTGTCGCTTGCGGAGGAGACAATCCTTCAGAGAAGAAGTCTGCCCCTGCAAAATCTATGGTTAAGAAAGAAGCGACTAAAAAAGTCGATCCCATGAATAGTTTGGGAGTTGGCCCTATAACCTCTCCCCTCACTTTAGGAGCTTTGGATAATGACTTGGCCATGAAGGGGAAAAAGTTGTATGAAGCCAAGTGTACAGCATGTCATAAGCCAGACAAGAAGTACATAGGACCTGCGCCCAAGGGTATCTTGGAAAGGAGGAATCCGGCATGGGTGATGAATATGATTTTGGACCCGGAAAGAATGATCAAGGAGGATCCGACAGCCAAGAAATTGCTCATGGAGTTCAATGGCACTCCGATGGCCAATCAGAGTTTGACAAAAGAAGAAGCAAGATCTATTCTTGAATATTTCAGAACGTTATAAATCAATTTAAGATGAAAAAGTTAAGTTTATTTGCTTTGGCTGTTCTCACCGTGGTCTTCATGGGCTGTGGAGGCGGGACGTCCCAAAGTGCCGGTAATGACTCCGGAAGCAAAGCCGCTTCAAAAAAGGAAGAGAGCGGTGTAATCAAAGGACAAGCCTATGTTCAAGATGGGGTGTCAGAAAAGAATGCGCTGCAAGTCGCCGCATCACTGGATGATTTTTCGACTCTTGCAAAAGCGGTAATGGCTGCAGGAGTGGAGAACGCTTTGGCCAATAATGGACCGTTAACCGTCTTTGCACCTACAAATGCAGCGTTTGAAAAGTTGCCTGCAGGAACGGTAGAGACATTACTAAAACCGGAAAATAAGCAAAAACTGGCTTTCATCTTGGTCAATCACGTCGCTCCCAGTAATTATCCGATTGAAACATTGGAGAAGAATATCAAGAAAGGGCGTAAACTGTTTATGGCCTCCGGTGAGTATCTGCCCGTGGAGAAAAAAGACGGTAAGATTTATGTCGGTGGCACTCCTATTCTCAAGTCCGTAAAGGTTTCTAATGGGTGGATACATGTGATTGGTGATGTGCTTGTGCCAAAGAGTAAATAATGAGTTTTCTTTGAAAACCTCTTTTATCCCGGACTCAAAGTAGATGCTGATTCTCGCTTTGTCACCGAATAGTGCGTGAGTCAAGAATCAAATCTGCTTCTGCTTAGAATTTGAGGGGAAAGAGTTTTTCGGTGCTCTCAACAATCAATTATAATTAATTAATAAAACGAAGAATTATGAAATTTATATTAAAATCATTCTCTATACTTATTGTTTTTGCTTTGACTTGGTCTTTGTCAAGTTGCGGCGGAAATATGGGAGAAAAGAAAGCGGATAACTCCGGCAGTGCATTGGGTAAGAGTACGGCGGAAAGAGTATTTGTCGCACCCGGACAACACGATGAATTCTACGGTTTCATATCCGGTGGATTTAGTGGTCAGTTGGCGGTATATGGATTGCCATCCGGTCGTTTGTTTAAGGTGATTCCTGTATTCTCCCAAGATGGGGAGAAAGCTTACGGCTACAACGAGGAGACAAAACCTATGCTGCAGACTTCCCATGGTTTTGTACCTTGGGATGATTCCCACCACCCGGACATTTCTCAAACGAATGGAGAGTTAGACGGTAGATGGGTGTTTATCAATGCCAATAACACTCCTCGCATTGCACGTGTGAGTTTGAAGTCCTTTGAAACCGAGGAAATCATAGAGATTCCGAATAGTGCCGGTAACCACAGTTCCGCATTTGTGACTGAGAATACGGAGTATGTGGTGGCAGGTACTCGCTTTGGTGTGCCCATCCCACAGAGGGATATGTCTATTGAGGATTATAAAGGTAATTTTAAAGCAGCCTTATCTTTTGTTAAGGTCGACCCTAAGACAGGACACATGAATATTGCGTTTCAGGTCTTAATGCCCGGTTTTGACTATGACCTCACGCACCCGGGCCGCGGAAAATCGCACGGATGGATGTTCTTCTCTACGTATAATACGGAGGAGGCTAATTCACTCTTGGAGGTCAATGCTTCACAAAATGATAAGGACTTTATCGCCGCAATCAACTGGAAGAAAGCTGAAGAATTTATCAAACAAGGCAAGGGCAAGATGATGCCTGCCAAGTATGCACATAATGTGTATGACGAAGCAACCATGAAAGCGACTTCGACCATGGAAAACCAAGTGATGACCTTGGATGCATCCAAACTCCCGGGTTTGGTTTACTTCCTGCCTACACCTAAATCTCCTCATGGTTGTGATGTCGATCCAACCGGTGAGTATATTGTCGGTAGTGGTAAATTGGCCGCAGCATTGACCGTGCATTCCTTTACAAAAATGCTAAAGGCCATCGAAGACAAAGCATTTGACGGAGAGGCCTATGGCATACCTATTCTAAAGTTTGAAGCAGTCAATGCGGGAACAGTAGTACAACCCGGTTTGGGCCCACTCCATACCGAGTTTGACGGAAAAGGCAATGCTTATACCACCTTCTTCATTTCTTCCGAAGTAGTGAAATGGAAGTTGGGTACCTGGGAAGTAATCGATAGAAAACCGACCTACTACTCTGTCGGTCACTTGATGATCCCGGGAGGAAACTCCAGAAAACCATACGGTAAGTATCTTGTCGCTATGAATAAGATTACCAAAGACCGTTATCTGCCTACCGGACCGGAAGTGTGTCAGTCCGCACAATTGTATGACATCACGGGAGAAAAGATGGAAATGTTGCTCGATTTCCCGACAGTGGGAGAACCGCACTACGCTGCCGGTTGTCCGGCTTCACTTCTTGAAGATAAATCTCAAAAGATTTATAAGTTGGAAGATAACCAGCACAAGTATGCTACTAAATCAGAAAAAGAAGCGAAGGTCGTACGCGAAGGTAAGAATGTACATATTTACATGACCATGATCCGTTCACACTTCGCTCCGGATAATATCGAAGGAGTAAAAGTTGGAGATAAAGTATTCTTCCATGTGACTAACCTGGAGCAGGACTACGATGTGCCTCACGGAATCAGCATGATCGGAGCCAATACCTCAGAGTTGCTGATTATGCCCGGACAGACAGAGACCTTTGTTTGGGAGCCTAAGGAAGTCGGAGTTTGGCCTTTCTACTGTACGGACTTCTGTTCTGCCCTTCACCAGGAGATGCAAGGATATGTTCGCGTATCACCTGCCGGATCAAGTACTCCTTTGAAATGGGGACTGGATGGCGAATGGCATAATTAATGATTGACAAGCGGTAAGTGATAATGATTTACTTACTTTGAATATTGAAATGGGCAAGTTGTGTTTTTTTAACAGCTTGTCCATTTCAAATTTTAGACCCAAAGAACTCTTTCTAAAAATATCAAAAATGAAAAAGTCAAGTATTTTGATGATTCTCGGCTCTGCCATGTTGCTGAGCCTTTTCTTTCTCCCCTTGTGGAATATCACACTGGAAGCCCCCCAATATCCGATACCTATCGGTATGGATATTTATATAACCAAGATTGCCGATCACAATCCAAATGATATCAAGAATATTAACCTCATGAATCACTATGTGGGGATGAAAAAGATTCCGGAGCACATGGCTGAGTTTGATATCTTCCCCTGGGTAGTCGGAGGAATGGCCGTTTTAGGAATTATACTTGGGTTCTTGGGCAATCACAAGCTTTTCCTCGCGTGGTTTGTATTGATGGCGTTATTGGGGATCGCCGGGATGTACGACTTCTACGCGTGGGAATACGATTATGGCCATAGCTTGAGCCCCAAAGCGGCGATAAAATTCCTCAACCCCGACGGTACCCCGATGGCGTATCAACCGCCTTTGCTCGGGAGCAAAAAGATACTCAACTTTAGGGCGACCTCCTTACCTATGATCGGAGCTTACCTTATGTTCGCCGGTATGGGTTTGACCTTCGTGGCCTATTTGCTGGGACGGAAAGAAAGTAAATAATCAAACCTTAGTTGAAGAAGACGATCGGATAAAGTGGGCCATTTTCCGCTTTATCCGTTTTTTGTGGCATTAATGCTTTTCATTTTATTTTCGTTTTGAGGTGGGGGATACGTAGCATTGACTACCTTTGTTATTCGAAACAATTTGTTTCAAAACAACCTGAACCGAAAGTTATAATCATTGATGGTGTAAAATCTTTTATAATGAAAATCCTACCGTTTTTTGCTCTTCTCATAGTTGGCCTCTTCGCGGTGTCTTGTAGTGTCGAACCCGTCCCTATCCATTACGGACAGGACGCGTGTCACTTCTGCGAAATGAATATCGTCGATCGCCAGCACGCTGCCGAAATGGTGACGACCAAGGGAAAAGCCTACAAATACGATGCTATCGAATGCCTGCTGAGGGATAGAAAGAATTGGAAAGAAGAAGATATCGCAATCACCCTGGTCGCGGATTACAGCAACCCGGGGGAAATGATTGCCGCCGACAAAGCGACCTATCTCGTCTGCGAAAACATACCGAGTCCCATGGGCGCCAACCTCTCCGCTTTCGCCACTAAAGAGAAAGCGGAATCCACCCAAAAAGAAAAAGGGGGAAACCTGTTTTCCTGGGATGAGATGAAAAAGCGCATACATTAGGTGTCTTTGGTGCTCCCATGCTGTTGCTCTTTTGAAATGGTGGTGATGGTTCCTACAGGTTTTGTTACATTGCTTCATAAAATGGTACCATTTCAAGTGAAGAAAACATTATTTCATTAAGAAAATTGTATTATTTATGCATGGTGATTCTCTTTTCATACCAAAAAACAACCCATAGAATAATCATAGGAATGTGACCCGGTAGAAAAGAAATCAATCCATTTTAACTGTATTATAACCCACAGGATGTATAGAATCTCGATTCGCATTATTTTGTTGTTGATCGTCTTGCTCTGTTGCAGGGGACATGGTTATGCCAACCGCATAAGGGTTTGTGCACAGTGCCAATATACAAGCGTCAAAGCGGCAATTGCTGCGGCCGGAGCACACGATACCGTCTTTATCCTAAAGGGCATTTACCGGGAAAACGACATCCCTATAAGTAAACCCGTGGTCATCCTGGGGGAAAAAGGCGCGGTGATTGATGCGGAAAACAAGGAAGGGATATTTTTAGTGGCGGCGGATAGTGTGACCATCTCCGGATTGACCCTCAACAATATCGGTCGAAGTCATACCAAAGACCTCGCGGGTATAAAGACCCTTCGAGTCAAAGAATTTTTGTTTGAAAACAACACCTTCAACAATCCGTTCTTTGCATTTCATATCCAAAAATCAAAACGCGGAATCATCCGCAACAATGTCATCCACGGCAATGCCATCAATGAATTTGACTCGGGCAATGGGATTCATATGTGGCATTGCTCCAATATCGAGGTGACGGACAATAAGGTGGACCATATGCGGGATGGTATTTACTTTGAATTTGTCAAGCACAGCAAAGTGTCCGGCAATGTCAGCAGGGAGAACATACGTTATGGTCTCCATTTTATGTTCTCCAATAACGATGAGTACAGCCATAATCTATTCGAACACAATGGAGCGGGCGTCGCGGTGATGTTCTCCAAGTATATCTTTATGCGGTACAATACCTTTCGGTTGAATTGGGGGACGGCCAGCTATGGGTTGCTCCTTAAGGAGATCTACGATGCAGAAATCAAGCACAATACCTTCGAGGGGAATACCATCGGAATCAATGCCGACGGCTCCACCCGGATCAACGTAGAGGAAAATGACTTTATCAATAACGGTTGGGCGGTTAAGTTTCTCGGCGCATGTTATAGCAATAAGTTCCTCCGCAACAACTTTATAGGCAATGCCTTCGAAATCGCCTACAAGGGCTCGCTCAATTCCAATATATTCGATAAGAACTTTTGGGGGGAGTACACCGGATACGATTTGGATAAGGATGATTACGGGGATGTGCCGTATCGCCCGGTCAAGCTCTTCTCCTATGTCGTCAATAAAACCCCGGAGACCATCGTCCTACTGAGGAGTTTGTTTGTAGATATCATCAACTTTTCGGAAAAGGTTTCCCCGATTTTTACCCCGGATGCTCTGAAGGACGAACATCCACGAATGAAAAAAATGAAATGGTAATAATAAAGGATTTATATAAGAGATTTGGATCGGTAAAAGTCCTTCAAGGGCTAGACCTGACCATTGATGAGCCGGGTATCTTTGCTATCTTGGGTCCCAATGGCTCGGGCAAGACCACGTTGATTAAAAGCATACTCGGCATGGTCATCCCCCAAAAGGGAGACATCTCGATCGATGGCCATCACGTTTTGGGCCAATGGGATTACCGCAACAAGATATCCTATATGCCACAAATCGCCAATTTTCCGCAAAATCTCAGGGTCATCGAACTCATCAATATGATCAAAAACTTGCGACAAGAGACCCGGCTGGACCAGCCGTTAATCCAAATGTTTGGGCTCACTCCTTTTCTCGATAAGCGCTTGGGCAACTTGTCCGGAGGTACGCGACAGAAGGTCAACATCGTCCTTACCTTCATGTTTGACAGTCCCTTGATTATACTGGATGAGCCTACGACAGGCTTGGATCCTGTCGCCCTGATTTATCTCAAGCAGCTCATCCAACAGGAGAAAGAGCGGGGCAAAACCCTCCTCATTACCACCCATATCATGAACCTGGTGGAAGAGATCGCCGACCGGGTCGTTTTTCTGCTCGACGGCAATATCTATTTTAACGGAACGGTCAAAGCCTTGGAAGAACAAACGGGTCAGAGCAATCTGGAACGGGCCATCGCCGAGATATTAAAGAAAGAATACGAAGCATAGATTATGTTAAAGATACTCAAGTACAGTTTTTATGATTTGATGCGAAGCCGGTGGTCTTACATCTACTTTGCCTTTTATCTCTTGTTGGGATTCGTCCTCTTCTTTCTCAACAACGACATCAGCAAAGCGGTCATCACCCTACTCAATGTGATTATCGTGCTGACCCCATTGATCGGGACGATATTCGGGGTGATGTATTACTACAGCTCAAGGGAATTTACCGAGCTTTTGCTCGCCCAACCGCTCAAGCGCAGTACCATTTTTATCGGGCAGTACCTCGGAGTATCACTGTCTCTATCGCTGAGTTTAGTCATCGGCCTGGGCATCCCGTTTGTGGCATACGGAGTGACGCGTTCTTCCGCCATCTGGGACTTCACTTCGCTGCTAATTACCGGGAGTTTTTTGACCTTCATCTTTGTCGCCCTGGCCTATAATATCGCCCTCAGTTTCAATGACAAAATCAAGGGCTTCGGCTTTGCGATTCTCTTGTGGCTCTTTATGGCCGTGGTGTATGACGGCGTAATATTGCTCCTGATGATGAACTTTCGGGATTACCCGCTCGACAAATTCGCCCTTTTCTCTATGATGTTCAATCCCATCGACCTGTCGCGCGTCCTCATCTTGCTAAAACTCGACATCTCCGCCTTGCTGGGCTACACCGGGGCCGTCTTCCAAAAGTTTTTCGGCACCTCGAGAGGGATGCTGGTCTCCATGCTGGTCTTGGGGCTATGGGTCGTTCTCCCCGTATGGCGCATCCTCCGATTGTCAGGCAAGAAGGATTTCTGACATATGCTCCAACCCATTGTTGGATCGAGGTGGGGCATCTCCATCTTTTTCAGGTATGAAATGGTGGACAGTAGGAGAAATGACAAAAGAATTGAAGTTTTCACCATAGCATATTCTTTTGTGAAAGGTTTATCAATCCTAAGGTGCTTTGAATGATCAACATACTGCCTGTGGAATCGGGGCTTAAATGATTTCAAAAGAGGCGCTTTGTCACGAATTGTTGAAGGATGAGAATCACAAGTATAATATTGGCAACATTGTTGTATTACCAAGTGTTGGGTCGTATCTTTACACCTACATTCAACCTTGAGCTATGCAAAGAAAACCGATTACTGTCCTTTGCGCATGGATCATGACGCTGGTGTTTGTTGGGACAACTCAAGCACAGTATGTCGAATATTCGCTTCATGCGTCTACCTACGATTTCAAACGGGAGCTTTTGGAATGGAATCCCATGAATCCGGAACTTTCCTTTCCCGACGCTATTGGTCTGGGGTATTCTAAGCAGATCACGCCCTTTTTGTCCTACTATATCCCTGTTCATGTGGGACAGTTTGGTTTTGGGAAGTCGAAAGACCCCGGAACCAAATATTGGTTTTTTGATGGCGACTTGGCGGTAAAGCTCGAGGTGCAGAATCACGCCCGGTGGGTAAGTCCTTACCTTTGGGCCGGGGTAGGAGGGTATTATGTGCTCAATGATCCTAACGGAGAAGGGCTGCTTCCTAAGATACCGCTTGGTATCGGTGTTAATGTCAAATTGTACAAGCGTTTATTCGCAGATGTGTACACCTCATATGCCCGGAATATAGGTATCAACCGCGGGCATTTTACCTATGGTGTGGGGCTAAAGTATATCCTTGGTACAGGTATTCCCAGAAAAGTCATTCCGGTGCCGGTAAAAATTGCTATGGATAGAGATGCCGATGGAGTGCCGGATGGGGAGGATCACTGCCCGGAGCTAGCCGGGTTGGCGGCCTTTGACGGGTGTCCCGATACGGACGGGGATTTGATTCCTGATCCGGAGGATAAATGCCCTGAGGTCGCCGGAATTCAAGCGAATGGAGGCTGCCCTCTTATGCCATTGGAGGCCGATACAAATAAAAAGCAAACCGAGGAAAATGATAGCGAACTTGCGATGAAGGCCGCCGATACCGATGGGGATGGCGTGCCTGATCATCTCGATTTTTGTCCGGAAAAAGCAGGTTCGCCCTCCAACAATGGTTGTCCTCAAGAAGCTATCGTAGTTCATCAACAAGGAGAAGCAAATACCGAGAATACTACAGAAGATATCCACGACCAAACAAAAAAGGATGTTTCTTCAGGAATAGCAAAAGATGAACAGTCAACACATGTTAAGGACAAAGACAATGATGGAATCCCTGACGCTGAGGATGGATGTCCGGAGTTGGCAGGGGTTGCTTCTAACCATGGATGCCCCGAAGTCGATAGTGACGGGGATGGCGTTCCCAATTCTAAAGATAAATGTCCCCATTTGGCCGGTTCGGTATTTAACCACGGATGTCCTGAAATGCCGGATCAGGAGACGGCCCTGGCCAACTCTGAAAGTGACGAAAAGAAACCTGACCAATTGCCTCACGACCATATGTTACACAATGGTAAGGTCAATCAACCAAGTATGAGTGAAAAAGAAGACCCCTCTCATGCTGAGACCCGGGCGCCTGCAGCAACACAAGAACAGGATGCCAAAGTGAAGAAATCTGAGGTCAAACCTGTACTTCCCACACCATCTGATAGCAAAATTCAAACGCAACCGATGGTTCGAATGGATACCATACATAAGCAAATCATCATCGTCGATACCTTGGTAAAGAAGGTTGTGGTCTATGACACGGTGAAGAAGAGGGTGGAGGTGCCTGCGCGACAGGGAGAGACTTCGCATGAAATGGTACTATCGCATCAGGTGGGTTCCCCTTCGTCCAACACCCGGGAAGTAGAGCCCACCGGCAATGCACAGGAATTTGGATCTATGGGAGGTGATGAGGGGCCGGCAGGCGAGGAAGTGCATTTTGTATTTCGAAATAAGGTCGGGGCGCTGGACCCTGTACATATTCATATTCTTGATCGAGTGGTGAGCATGTTGAAAGAGCACCCTGATGTGAGGGTTGTGGTAAGTGCATCGGCCAACGAATATAGGTATCCCCGGTACAATGTCCGGCTGGCAAATAAACGCATACGTGCGATTGCTAAATATATGGAGATTCGTCATATTGATTCCGGACGTATTGTTCGATCAGAGTCAGAGGGCCTTGGCCTCCAAGGAAGAGAAGGTGCCGTACGGATTGTCCGTTAGTGGTGCTATATGGTAGCCTGCTGATAAGTAGTGCCTGTGGGGATGCCCGTTTTGTAACTCTGTACGCTTGACAGCCATGTGCAGGGTTTGTATGAACTCCCAAAGATGTTTTTCCTTCATTATCCGATGGTGGGGCATTGTCGCTGACAGGGTCTTCCGGCATCTGAAAAGAGGGCATGCTGTGGAGAAAAGTCCACGGTTTCATATTAGAAAAAATAATATATTAAAATTATTCCTATGTATTTAGGGGAGGGAAGCGAGTTATCCACAGGATGTGTATAACTTTTACTTATATTAAGATAAAATTTAATTTATTTTGCACCGTAATATGAAATGTTGTAGTAGGCGTATCGTATGTACACAAAGCTTATAAAAAAGTATTTATTAACCTGCAAAAGGAGCATATGGCCAATTTTACAGAACCTATCTTGAGAGAAAATCCCAATCGATTCGTCATCTTCCCGATTCAACATAACGATATATGGGAATTTTATAAAAAGCAAGAAGCCTCCTTTTGGACGGCGGAGGAGATCGACCTGCATCAGGACATCGCCGATTGGCAAAACAAGCTCACTGAGAATGAGCGGTATTTTGTAAAGCATATTTTGGCATTTTTTGCAGCGAGTGACGGTATTGTCAATGAAAATTTGGCGGAGAATATGGTTTCCGCGGTACAGTATCCGGAGGCCAAGTTTTTTTACGGCTTTCAGATTATGATGGAGAATATCCATTCGGAGACCTATTCACTCTTGATTGACACGTATATCCGGGATCAAGAAGAGAAGGATTATCTTTTTCATGCCATCGACAACATGGAGTTTGTTCGGAAGAAGGCGGATTGGGCGTTGAGGTGGATCAGTAACGGCACCTTTACGGAAAGGTTGATTGCTTTTGCAGCGGTGGAAGGCATTTTCTTTTCCGGTTCGTTTTGTTCGATATTCTGGTTGAAGAAACGCGGGTTAATGCCCGGATTGGCATTCTCTAACGAACTCATCTCTAGAGATGAAGGGATGCATACGGATTTTGCATGCCTTTTGTACAACAACCACATCGAGCGAAAGCTTCCCAAAGAGCATCTTACGGAGATTATCACAGGAGCTGTGGAGCTTGAAAAAGAGTTTGTTTCATCTGCACTGCCTGTTAATTTGATAGGCATGAATGCTGACCTGATGCAGCAGTATATAGAGTATGTCGCAGACAGATTATTGCTTTCTTTGGGTAATGACAAGCATTATGGTTCTGAGAATCCTTTCCCCTGGATGGATCTCATCTCGCTGCAAGGCAAAACAAACTTCTTTGAGAAGCGCGTCGGTGAGTATCAGAAGTCCGGGGTCAATGCCTCCCGTGCTCAGCAGGTCTTTTCACTGGATGAAGATTTTTAGGTCAACGACTTTGCCATAGTTCTTTTATCGTAGGAGAAAAAGGTATTCAGATAGTGCAGTAGTTGAAGGCAGCCTTTCTCTTCACCATTTCATAACAAATAATTACCCCCATCAGTATATGCAAGTTGTTAAACGTTCGGGCAAAAGAGAAAACGTCAGTTTTGATAAAATTACGGCGAGGATTACCAAATTGTGCTACGGCCTGGATGCCGATTATGTCGATCCCATTGAGATTTCCAAAAAGGTCATCATGGGCTTGTATGACGGTGTTACGACTTCGGCGCTGGACAATCTCGCAGCGGAAACAGCGGCGAGTTTGGCGACCGAGCATCCGGATTATGCGATTTTGGCGGCGCGTATTTCGATATCCAATCTCCACAAAAATACGGACAAGTCCTTTTCCCGTTCCATGGAGATTCTTTATAATTATATCGACCCCATAACCAATGAGCGCGCTAATTTGTTGAGCGATAGTTTTATCGAGTTGGTGCGGTCACATGCGGATATCATCGATAGCGAAATCATCTACGACCGGGATTATTCCTTCGATTATTTTGGGTTTAAGACCCTGGAGAAGTCGTATCTCATGCGTGCCGGTAAGAAAATTGTCGAGCGTCCCCAACATCTTATCATGCGCACTGCGCTTGGCATCCACGGGGAGGACCTCGAAGCGGCCTTTAAGACCTATCATTTGATTTCGGAGAAGTGGTTTATCCATGCGACTCCGACCTTGTTTAATGCCGGGACGCCGCGGCCACAGTTGTCTTCTTGTTTTCTTCTCTCCATGACGGACGATAGCATCTCCGGGATATTTGAGACGTTGACCCGTTGTGCCAAGATCTCCCAATCAGCCGGGGGCATCGGACTTAGCATTCACAACATCCGAGCGAAGGGAAGCTACATCAAAGGGACCGGAGGCACCTCCAACGGGATTGTCCCCATGCTTAAAGTGTACAATGATACCGCTCGTTATGTCGACCAAGGGGGAGGAAAGAGGAAAGGCGCCTTTGCGATGTATATGGAGCCCTGGCATGCGGATATTTATGATTTTCTCGAACTGAAGAAGAATCACGGCAAGGAAGAGATGCGCGCCAGGGACTTGTTTTATGCCCTCTGGATTCCCGATTTATTTATGGAGCGGGTGAAGAACGCAGGACAGTGGTCCCTGTTCTGCCCAAATGAAGCGCCCGGACTGGATGAGGCCTATGGAGGGGAATTTGAGGCGCTGTATCACAAGTATGAAAAGGAAGGGTTGGCGCGAAAGACGGTGAAGGCACAGGAACTATGGTTTAAGATTCTGGACTCTCAGATAGAGACCGGCACTCCGTATATGCTTTATAAGGATGCGGCCAACAAAAAATCCAATCAAAAGAATCTCGGAACCATCCGTTCGAGCAATCTCTGCACAGAGATTATCGAATACACCAGCCCGGACGAAGTGGCGGTCTGCAATCTCGCTTCGATTTCGCTGCCCAAGTTTGTAAAAGACAAGGTGTTTGACTTCGAGAAGCTCTACGAAATCACCCGTGTCGTGACCGCCAACCTCAATAAAGTCATCGATATCAATTATTATCCTATCCCGGAGGCGCGCAATTCTAATATGCGACACCGGCCGATAGGTATCGGGGTGCAGGGCCTCGCCGATGCCTTTATCATGATGGGGTATCCCTTCGACAGTAAGGAAGCGGCGCAACTCAACCGGGACATTTTCGAAACCATTTATTTTGCGGCGGTCACAGAGTCCAATGCAATGGCCGAGCGGGATGGCACTTATGCGTCCTACGAAGGCTCTCCGGCCAGTCAGGGCCAACTGCAATACGACTTGTGGAATGTTACCCCTTCGGACAGATGGGATTGGAAGGATCTGAAGGCTAAAATCAAGAAACATGGTTTGCGCAATAGCCTGCTATTGGCGCCCATGCCTACGGCGAGTACTTCACAAATATTGGGCAATAACGAGTGTTTTGAGCCCTATACTTCCAATATCTACAATAGACGCACCCTCTCGGGAGAATTTGTCGTGGTCAATAAGCATCTGCTGTTGGACTTGGTGAAGCTGGGATTGTGGAATAAGGAGATGAAGGATAAACTCATGGCAGCCAACGGGTCCATACAGGAGATCCCGGAGATTCCGGACCATATTAAGGCCATGCACAAGACCGTTTGGGAGATCAAACAAAAGGCCATCATCGATATGGCGGCAGACCGGGGGGCATTTATTTGTCAGAGTCAGAGTCTCAATATATTTATGGAGAATCCCACGTATGCAAAGCTGACCTCCGCGCATTTCTATGGTTGGGAGAAGGGATTGAAGACGGGGATGTATTATCTGAGGTCAAAGTCTGCGGTGGACCCCATCAAGTTTACCCTCGGTGAGAGTCACCAGCGCAAGTATGTCAAATCAGAGGAGGAGATTCCCGTAGGAACCGCCTGCTCTCTGGATGACGACGGGTGCTTGATGTGTGGGGCATAGTTACAACGGCTACAACTAACTTTTTAATAGGTTCTAAGAGCGTACATATCGACATGTACGCTCTTTTTTATGGGGTAAATCTAACAATATTGGATGCCTTATTTCATAACTATCGGGAGGAAGTGTGGGGCTATCTATTCTCTCAAAGAGTCAAGCGAAGTTTTTTGCTCGCAAAGCCGCGAGGAAGCAAAGCTGTATATTAAAGAAACGCAAGAGGAAGGACTTAGGTAATGCCTTAGAACTCAAATTATAATGTATGTCGGGAATGTGTATATTGCAAAGTGCACTAATGAGCCTAGTGCTACAGGAACAAAATAAATACAGTATAAGCTTGCTCTTTTCCTCTGACTCTTTGTTGCTCAAATCGTCATTATGCTACGGCATAACTCCCGTTTGAGCGCCTCGATTCATAGAAAAATAGCTGCGCTTAATACGGGATGAACTTTGTTCCTGACGCACTAGCATGTTTTGGTTTCACAGGTTTTAAGTAGTATAGCCTGTGCCGCCATAGCGGTACAGAAGAGAGAATACACCCTCTTAATCTCGAATCCCGTCTAAACAACCTCATCCCCTAACCCCTTCTCCTTTGAAATACATCAAGTACTATAGTAAATCCATAGCCAAAGGAGAAGGGGGATACACTCTTTATCTAACTGAATATTACCCTAATGAAATTCCCTACAGTTAGAGAAACATAAGCCCCCCTCTCCTTCATCATAAATACTCAGACAATGAACAGATTGAATAACGCCGAGGCGTCACAGGTTATGAAGGAGATGGGGATGGGGGGTGAGGTTGTGAAAATGTGCATTTTGTAATACACATGTCGGGAATAGATAGTAATATTGGGACCTTTTTTTGCTGTATATTTGAGCTAGCTTATTCAACGACGATTAGGATAATTTGGTGTTGGCTGCAAATTTTATCGTAGAATGTGTTGATGTGCTATCGGTGACGGTTGATACTTTAGGTAGACATGTTTTTTCGTTATTGAATCTCTATTTCAGCATTACCTATTTATAAAAAAGAAATGAATTATGGCAATTCCACGTTATGATGAAATTCAGATTCCTGCTTTGAAGCTGTTAAGTGATGGGCGGGAAAGGAAGTTAAGAGAATTCGAAGAACCTTTAGCCACTCATTTTGGTCTTACAGATGAGGAGACAGGAAGAATGTACCAATCCGGAAATGGTCCCATATTTAGAGATAGGATAAGCTGGGCATTGAGTTATCTGAGTATGGCTGGGTTAGTTTCTAAACCCAAAAGAGGCGTATATCAAATCAATGAAGAAGGGCTTGAAATGGCAAAAAAGCCTGATGAGTTAGTAAGTTTTATTAAGGGTAGAATCAAAGATAGAGAACCAACCAGAAAGAAACAAGACGATGGTGTCCTTGCGGAAATGGACGAACAAGGTTCAGAATTGACTCCGGAAGAATCTCTGTATAAATCTTATCAAGAGATTAGAGGTGCAGTTTATAAAGAAATTCTAGATACTATTCTTTCTAAGACGCCCAGAGAATTTGAAAGGCTAGTTGTCGAGCTATTACAAAAAATGGGTTATGGAGGTGAAGTCCATAACGCAGGTTTGGTTACACAATACGTAAACGACAAAGGGATAGATGGGATTATAAAGGAGGATATCTTAGGATTTGGGCGCATCCATATCCAGGCAAAACGATACAAAATAGGCAATAATGTATCTAGGGAGGATATACAAAAATTCGTTGGTGCTCTGGCAGTGGCTCAGTCGGATAAAGGAGTCTTTATTACTACCTCTGATTTTACAAAAGGGGCGAAAGAGTACGTAGAGCATCTGAACTCTTCTGCGACAGTCGTACTGATGAATGGTATGGATTTGGCAGAGCATATCTATAACCACAATTTAGGTATGCAAACTGGACGAACACTGGAAATTAAAAAGTTGGATGGTGATTTCTGGGATCGAATGCAAGATGATTAAGCCGGGCGATTTCATTTTGTGTGTATTACAAACTGCACTAACCTAAGACAAACGGTTCGGAAGAACATCGCCCCCAAAGCGGACGAAGGAAGACTTGGGAGCGAAGATTTACACGAAGATTTATTGAGCAGGAATGATTGGAGCAAACTTGGAAACTGTGCTCTTTGTAATTTACACATTTCATTTTTCGGTATGGACTACTAGAAAATATAAACCGCTACCTTTGCGTTATGAATCCGCAAAACGGAGAAAAAGGATGAAGCAAATAATACTCATTTTTACCCTTATTTTTTGTGTGTGGGGAGGCGCTCTCTCGGTGGAAGCCCAGGCAGATGCCAATGCCACCTGGCGGGAAGCTGTGCGGCAGTATCGCAAGGAGCATTATCTCGATGCGCGGAAGGCATTTGAGTCCTTGGTGGAGCAGGGGTATCACTCCGGTGATTTGTATTATAACCTGGGCAACACCTATGTCAAACTCCACCAATACCCCAAGGCAATGTTGATGTATGAGCGGGCCCTCAAGGAGCGGCCGGGGATGAAGGATGCAAGGGAGAACCTCAAGAGTCTCCGGGAGGAGATGGATACGGATATTATCGAATTAAAGCCGTTTTTTCTCTCTCGCTGGTGGCAGGGTTGGCTGGGATTGCTACCCCCCAATGCCTGGGCGGGAATCAGTGCCTTGCTGTTTCTTGTTATCGGTTGGTTAGCATGGCGTTATTTGGAGAAGCGAGTCGATGGGGCGCGAAACCCGCTCATTCTAGCTGTCGTGTTAGCCGGGGTGTTCATTGCTTCAGCCTATGGTTCATATAGGATGCATTCGCGGCGCGACACCGCCGTAGTGCTTCCGGATACCGTCCCTTTGTACGAAGGGCCCGATAGTAGAAGTCACGCTGCGACAGAGGTGCCACCGGGAATTAAAGTGACGATTATTGATTCTATAGGCCATTGGTATAAGGTGGCCTTGCCCGATAGGCAGCTCGGGTGGATGCCGGACTCCGTGGTGATTAAAATATAGCACACGAGATGCTTTAGTTCAATGGATGACGGAAAAATATATAATTTACATCTACAAAGCACCTTCACTGCATCCTAAGCTTTTATCTTTGTGCGATGAATGAAAAGATAGTCATCCTCGATTTTGGTTCCCAATATACCCAACTCATTGCCAGACGAGTGCGGGAACAGCATGTATTTTGTGAAATACAACCGTTTAATAAGCCCATCCAATGGTCGGACAATGTCAAAGCCGTAATTCTATCGGGTTCTCCCTGGTCTGTCCATGAAGGCAATACCGGTGATTTTGATGTGGTGGAGATCCTCAGAAAGGTGCCGGTACTGGGTATTTGCTTTGGTGCACAACTTCTTACACACATGCTGGGGGGCACGGTAGAGCGCTCCAACAAGCGAGAATACGGCCCGGCCTCATTGGTTGTAAAGCATCCGGAGAGTAGATTTTTGGAGGACGTCAAGACCGGGGACCAAGTATGGATGTCCCATGGGGATACGATAGTCAGGGTGCCGGAAGGAGTGACGGTTATTGCGGGGACGGATGACATCCCGGTAGCGGCCTTCGAAGGGAGTACGGATCGTTTTGGGAATCCGTTTTTTGGATTGCAGTTTCACCCCGAGGTGACCCACAGTTCTTGTGGAAAGCAGATATTTCATGATTTTTTGTTTGAAATCGTAGGATTGAAGGGGGACTGGACACCGGAGGTATTTGTCGAAGAAGCCATCCAAAAAATAAAGGAGGAAGTGGGTGAAGATGATGTGCTCATCGCCATTTCCGGAGGGGTGGATTCCTCCGTGGCAGGTGTTTTGCTAAACCGGGCCATCGGTGAAAAGATGCACGGCATCTTTGTCGATAACGGGCTGTTGCGCAAAGGAGAATTTGAAGAGGTCTTGGGGATTTACCGGGACTTGGGGCTCAATGTCCGCGGGGTAGATGCCAAGGAACGATTTTGGAATGCCTTGGAAGGCGTGACGGATCCGGAAGAAAAGCGGAAGATGATAGGCTCTGTTTTTATTGATGTATTTCAGGAGGAAGCAGGCAAATTGAAGGATATGAAATGGTTGGCTCAAGGCACGATTTATCCCGATGTGATCGAGTCACTATCCGTCCATGGCCCGTCGGCGACGATCAAATCCCATCACAATGTCGGTGGGCTGCCGGAGCATTTGCATCTGAAGTTGGTCGAACCCTTGCGAAGCCTCTTTAAGGACGAAGTGCGTGAGGTGGGACGTACCCTCGGTATCCCGGCCAATATCCTCGACAGGCATCCATTTCCCGGTCCGGGATTGGGGATTCGCATCATTGGGGAGGTGACACCTGAAAATGTACGGATTCTTCAGGATGCAGATGCCATTTATACCCGCATCCTGAGGGAGAGTGGCTGGTACGATAAAATATGGCAAGCAGGTACAATATTGTTGCCTATTCACTCCGTTGGTGTTATGGGTGACGAACGAACGTATGAGCGTGTCATCGCCTTGCGCGCCGTCAACTCCATGGATGGAATGACTGCTCAATGGACGCCTATCCCGTACGAGGTTCTGGGTTCGATCAGTAGTGAAATTATCAATACGGTAAGAGGTGTTAACCGGGTCGTTTACGACATTAGTACCAAACCACCTGCCACCATCGAATGGGAGTAGAGTAGATGCCGGTGGTGGGATGTTCCGGTGTGACACAAAATCAACCATTTCATACCTGATAAATAATGTACTGATACGGATAGAGGACCGGAAGCAGAATAAAACAGATAAAAACGGATAAATGAGGTATATTCTTCTTTTGATAGTGGCGGTGAGTCTGCTCAGTTGTGATGCGACGAAGAAATCCCGCAAGACCACCTATCACAAATCGACCAAACATCGCAAAACCCGCACTGCGCACAATAAACATAAGGTCAAGAAACCCAATTGGCGGATAAAGCAGGATAAACCTCCGGTTAAGGAGGATATGCCTTATGATTATGGGTATAATCTGACGAGTGAGAAGAAAGATGCCTATGATATTGCGCTTTTGATGCCCATGCGAGCGCACAGGGTCAATGAAGCAGAGCCGGATAAGATACCCAAGTCTACCTTGCGGTTTATAGAGTTTTGGGCAGGAGCGAAACTCGCTCTCACCGACCTGAATCAGAAGGGTATCCACCTCAATGTCACCGCCAAAGATACGAAGTATTCGAGTGCGGATGCTAAGCGAATTTGGAGAAGCTTGCGCAATGACCCTCCCGATGTGATCGTAGGTCCATACAAACGGGAGAATGTCCAATACTATGCCGAGCGAGCAAAGGACTACGGTTTTACATTCGTCTCTCCGTGGATTTCAAGTCCCAAGATTACCAAGAATAATCCGTTTTACATTCAGACGAAAGCCGGTTTACGCGCGCATTACGAGACGATTTTCCATCATATCTCCAAGCATTATGATGCCGACCAGGTTTACATCGTCATTAAAGAGAAAGATGCCGCCAAGCGCAAGTTAATGGAAGAGCTTTACGCAGAGCAAAGCGAAGAGGGAGAAGCGGTATTACCTCATTTTATCGAGGTGAATGTTGATACTGTATTGCGGGGGCATGAGATGATTGATTCTTCTAGTCTGGATTGGGAGGCACATAGCCCGATGGTGTTTTTCCTGCCTTACGCCTCCAATAAGGACAAGATGTTTGTCTATTCGTTCATGCAAAAGTTTGAGTTGTTGACCGGTACCAATGATGCAGTATTGTATGGGCTCTATAAGTGGCTGGACTTTGGAGAAGATGTGTACGATTTGATCAACAGGATGGACGTGCGTGTTTCGGTGAGTGGCCTCGTCAACCCATTCAATAGTGCTACCCGGCAGTTTCGCCGGCGGTATTTTAACATATACGGCAGCTTGCCGGGCAAAGATGCTTATGAAGGGTATGATTTGTTTTATTATTTGGGGGAGAGCCTGGATAAGTACGGGGACAAGTTCCAATTGCACATTAACACCCAAAAGCCCGTATCGAGAATCCATACGGTTTATGACCTCCAACCGGTCATGAGTAAGACGGAGAACAGGGTGGAGTACTTTGAGAATATCTTCGTGGATCTCATCGAAATGAAACATTATAACTTTAAGCGGGTAGGGTTGCGGTAAGGGAAGCATAATACGGTGTTCTACTGTTATTGATAGAGGTGCCTGTCTCTGTTTTGTGCCCCATTCCGGTGCGAGAGCTCATGCTCGTAAAGACGCGAGGAATTTCATTACTCATAGAAGGGGAGGGTTCTATTAATGTGTCCGGAGTGCAGCTTGTAATACACACTTATTCAGGTGAAATTTTCACATTACGGGATATTGTGTATATTTGCCATACCATTCTCAATGTGATTTCCATGAGCTCCCTGTGTTTACTTAAATTCTTGCTTTATGAGACGTAGAACTATCATTTTATTATTGCTATTATTGGTTCACTTGAGTATCATTTCATTCGGGCAACCTACCCAATTTACTTCAACCGGTATTGGTGGTGGTGGGGCATTGTTTAGCCCTTCTATTAACCTTTCCAATCCTGAGGAGTTTTATGTCGGCTGTGATTTGGGTGCTTTATATCATACCGTCAATGACGGTCAGCTTTACAGTAATGTCCCATTTACGGAAGCAGTCATTGATATCTTTGGGAAGGTCGTGTTTACTTCGGATCCGGACATCCGGTACCTTCTGAAATGGGATGAGGCCAGCTATGCCACACGTCCTGCTCGGAGTGATGATGGCGGCAAGACATGGGTTTATGTGTCCGGGGATATCGAAAAAGACGAAAATAAACTATTTATTTATGCAGATTATCAGCACCCCGATCGAGTGGTGTGGAGTACCTATGGTACCATGTTCTTTTCCCGGGATGGTGGAGAGCACAGTACTCGCATCTACGAGGCCAAAACCGGCGCGGGAATATTGCTTTCCGGGGTGTATTTTGATGGAGATACGATTCTCTTTGGCACCAATGACGGGGTATTGGTTTCGGTAGATGGTGGCGTCACAGTAAAAAGCGCCAATTTTGCCGGTATCCCCGCGGATGAGCGTATTATTGGCTTTGGTGCAGGAAAAGATGAGAGCATGACAAGGTATTTTGCCTTGACAGGAGGAGAGAATGACGTTTGGGCAGGCAACATGGGGCCGGAGTACTGGGGGTTAATCCGGGGAGTTTATACCATGACACAGGCAAGTGGGCAATGGGTGAAAAGCATGAATGGTATCGACAAGAGTAAGCATTTTGCGGCGTATCTCGGCATGGCTCAAAATGATCCCAATACCTGTTATTTGGCAGGGGCGACTCCCGAGCCCTATACCAAACCATTGGTGATGAAGACTTCTGATGGAGGAATGACCTGGAAGGAAGTGTTTTTGACGGACAACAATCAAAATATTTATACAGGCTATCAGGGGTATAAGGGTGATTTTGACTATTGGTGGGGCGAGTTTGCAGAGGGCTTTACGGTCAATCCCCTGCATTCGGAGCAGGCGATTATAACCGATCTCGGTTTTATACATGAAACCCGCGACGGCGGCGCAACCTGGCATCAAAAATACCTGTCGGCAGCAGACGAGAATCCGGCGGGACATGCCACTCCCAAGAAGAAAGCCTATCACGGCGTGGGGCTTCAGCAGACCTCTGTTTGGCAGATTTATTGGTTTGATCCTTCAATATTGTTTGGGTGTTTTACCGATATTCGGGGCGTGCGTTCGACCGATGGAGGGGAATCCTGGAGCATGGATTATACCGGGCACACCCTCAATACCTTGTATCGTATCACCAAACATAACAAGTCCGATTTGTGGTTCGGAGCGTCTTCATCCATACATGATATGTACGAGACCACATTTATTACCAATAAACGACTCGGTCGTTCCGGGCGCTCCGGTAAAGTCCTTTTTTCTTCCGACAAGGGAAAAACCTGGAAGACCATGCGGGACTTTGGTACCCCTGTTGTCTGGGTGACCACCTCTCCTGTCGAATCGGAAGTATTGTATGCCTCTGTGGTTTCACCCGATGGCAAAGGAGGCATTTGGAAAGCTTCCGGAATCTCCGACCCTGCAAATGCCATATGGGAGAAGCTGTCGGCCCCCCAAGGGGCTAATATCGGACGTCCGCATAATATCAGAGTATTGGATGATGGCACTCTGGTGGTGAGCTGGGGCCCTTATAAAGACGACGACCGGTCTGTTTTTCACGACGGAAGCGGGGTGTTTGTTAGTGACAACGGGGGGGCTACCTGGAAGGATGTGAGCCTGCCGGAGATGAAATACTGGACGCAGGATGTGGTGATAGACCCCAATGACCCCGGACAAAATACTTGGTACGCTTGTGTCTGGAGTGGATGGGGTGGCCCGGCCAATGACAAAGGTCGGCTTTGGAGGACCACAGACAGGGGTAAATCATGGACTCCAATGACAGAATCGGTACAGTTTCACCGGGTGTATTCCGTGACGGTAGACCCACGCGATGCGGAGACGATGTATTTGACTACGGAGACCGAAGGATTGTGGGTGACGCACAATAAGAGCGCGGCGAATCCTACCTGGACCTTGGTCCAATCTTATCTGTATCACGCCCCGCGAAGAGTCTTTTTTAATCCGTATAATCAAAAACAAATGTGGGTGGCGAGTTTTGGGAATGGTATGATGTATGGCGAGACAGTTACAAAAGTAAGCCATTCACGTGCTCAACCGATGGTGAAAATCTATCCAAATCTGATAAGGGGATTGACGGGGGCTGTTTTTGTTTCGACGGATTACCGTAAAGAGATTGGGTATGAAATGGCAGACTTGGAGGGCAACATAATCCATTCGGGAGTGACGGCAAACGGGCAGATTCCGGTAGATCTTCCGGCTCCGGGGGTATATTTGCTCTCTTTAAAGATAGGACAGGAGACGGCTACTAAACGAGTGGTGGTACTGGAGTGATATTCAATAGTTTAGGAAGGGGATTATTTGATTTTAGTATGAAATTGTCGAATCGGTAGTGTTACAATAAAGAATAATGACAGAAGAAGAAACTTATTACAATAGAGTGGGGCGAAAGATAAAGGGAGCCACTCAAGGTCAAATGTTCGGCAAACCTTGTTTTAAGGTGGGGAAGAAGGCTTTTTGTTGCTTCTATAAGAACTGTATGGTGTTCAAGTTGACCGGAGAATGGCATCAAGAGGCCATGAGTTATGATGGCTCCGAGCTCTTTGATCCTTCGGGCAAAGGTCGAGCTATGAAGGAATGGGTGCAAGTTCCCTATGATTATAAAGACGAATGGGCGCTTTTGGCTCAAAAGTCGGCAGAATATGTTTCCGGGTAAAATTGTAATTTGTACACCGGTTGATGTACCTTTGTGAAAGGGGCAGAGCAATGCGATGTCAATTCATCCTATTTGCTTTGGTGGTTTAAACAAATAACAAAAAGAATGGAAATTCACCGGATTACGAGTTTACAAAACCCCAAGATACTTGCAATGCGAAAGCTGTACAAAAGTCGCAATCGCAAGGCGTCAAAAGAATTTTTGGTAGAGGGAGTGCGCGAAGTCACAAGGGGTTTGGACGCAGGATTTGGTATAGAAAGTATTTATTTTTGCCCGGACATTATTGAGGAGAACACACAGGCTCAGATTGTCCATGCTCTTGCTCATGAGGTAAGGGCATATGATTTGACGAAGCAAGTGTATGAGAAGTTGGCTTACAGGGACAACACCGAAGGGGTCATTGCTCTATTCCGCAAGCGAATTTATGTCTTGGATGATTTGATTCAAGAGGAAAAGGCACCGTTGATAGTGCTCCTCGAAGGGGTAGAGAAGCCGGGAAACCTCGGAGCGGTCTTGCGCACAGCAGATGCAGTGCGGGCATCGGGGGTGATTGTTACGGGAGATAAAGTGGATGTCTGGCATCCCAATGTCATCCGGGCAAGTCAAGGGGGCGTGTTTACCTTGCCGGTTGTCCATTCTTCCAATGAGGAGGTCGCTGAATGGGCAAATGCCCGTGGTATCTCTGTTTATGCCGCAGCACTGCCAGCTTATAGTTCCTTGTATGAAGCACCATTGACTGATGGCTGTGTGCTCGCCTTTGGCACGGAGGCCGAAGGCCTGTCGGATTATTGGCTCGAGAATCCCGAACATTGTTTTACCATCCCGATGAAGGGTGCAGTGGACTCTTTGAATGTCTCGGTATCCGTCGCTGTGAGCTTGTACGAAGCGGTTAGACAAAGAGGGGAGTAATTCTGAGGGGAGTAGTGGGTTTTTTTATTTGTATGGGATAGAGCGTTGTTCTGAAAGGAACTCTTCGCTATGTGTAATACAAAGTGGTAATACACACCTTTGCACTTCTGTTTTGTGACAAATGAGATAAGGGAAGCATTATTAAGGCATAATTGTGTTATTATTCTGATACTTTTGTTTATCTTACGGTTTTGAAACACATAACATGGAGCCATGCGATTATTATTTTTGATTTTTATTATCCTTCCCACTTTAGTTTGGAGTCAAATAGGAGGCGCGGACAATCCACCCGGCATCAAATGGAAAGAAATCTCCAATGAGTCTGCGAGAATTGTATTTCCTTCCGGTCTGGAGAAGAGAGCATTTAGGGTGGCAGATGTTATTGATTACCTCAACAAGAATGCTAGGAATTCAATAGGTCCATCGAAGGGGAAGATTAATATTGTTCTTCAGAATCAGTTGACAGAATCCAATGGATTTGTGACCCTTGCTCCCTTTCATTCGGAGTTTTTTACCACTTCTCCACAGCATTCCTTCGAGGGGACCACAGATTGGTTGGACTTGTTAGCGATACACGAATACCGTCACGTGATGCAATTTCAATTTTCAAAACAAGGGATTCCTAAATTGCTTTCACGTTTTTTTGGGGAAATAGGTTGGGGAGGAGCTACTCTCTTAAGCGTTCCGCTGTGGTTTGCCGAAGGGGATGCGACCATGCAAGAGACACTTCTCTCAGAAGGAGGGCGGGGACGATCAGGTAGCTTTTTATCTGAGTATCGCGCTATGCACCAAGCGGGGGTACGGCATCCTTACGAGGTGATTCGCAATCGTTCGTTTAAATACATTTTGCCGAATAGATATAAGATGGGATACCTTTTCTCCTACTATGGTCGTCAATGGTATGGAGATACTTTGTGGCGGGAAGTGGTGCGGGATGCGGTTCATTACAAAGGGCTTGTTTGGCCATTTTCCCAAGGACTAAAGAGGAGGACGGGGATGAGTGTGCATCACTTCTATAATGCTATGATAGATTCCCTTTATGCCGAATGGGATAATGAGGATTCAGGCATTAAACCTCGGGAATCATCTGCTCGTGTGATGACACCTGCTATCCGGCCCGGCAGTGTGACCTATTACAATTATCCGCGATTTTATAAAGGCAGGTTAGTGGTGTTGCATTCCGGAGGTGACCGTCCTCCCATGTATGAAATGATCAAAGGGAGAAGGCTGCAGAAAAAACTTTTTGACTTGGGTTATCACCCCGGATATTTCAACGTCGCTCACCATTCTATGGTCTGGACACAGAATGAGCCGGATGCACGTTGGGGCAAAAAGATGTATTCGGTGGTCTATGTCTACGATTTCAAGACAAGAAAGAAGCGCCGGTTGACGAGGAGAACCAAGTACTTTTCGCCGGATATCCGTCAGGATGGAAAACAAATTGCGGTGGTTAACTCTGATGATCAGATGTCTTATGATATCCGGGTGTTGGATGCTGTCACCGGACAGGTTTTATCAAAAGTGCCCAATCCAAAGAACTACTTTCTCTCTACTCCCCGCTGGAAAAATAACCGCCAACTCATCGCTGTTGCTCAATATCATCAACGAAATGCACTTGTGGAAGTGGATCTCCCGACAGGCAAGATACGGCCACTGATGGATTTTACCCATAATCTTATTTCGGGTCCTGTAGTGAGGGGAAATTATGTGTATTTTTCAGGAGATTTTACGGATATCCGCAATATTTTTGCCCTGGACCTAAGGGATAGAAAACTATATCAAATCACCTACTCCAAGGTCTTGGCTCAACAACCGGATGTGTCCGGGGATGGACAGTATTTGGTGTATTCAGAACAACAGATTAATGGGGCTGATATTAAGAAGGTTTTATTGGCCCCGGAAAACTGGAAGCCGGTTCATATTACGGAGCCCTTTCAAAGGCATAAGGAATTATTGACACAAGTCGTTGCGGAGAATGGGCCTGTACTGGATAAGGTTCCAAAGCAGAAATATAAAGTGATGCCTTATCGTTGGCTCCGTGATGCCATCCATGTGCATTCATGGTATCCCGCCTTGGACATCATTAATGATCGTGTTGGTGCGGGATTTGGAGTAGCGTCCACTAATCTTCTCTCTACTTTACAGGCTTCGACCAATGCAATTATCAACTATCGGGGTGAATCAAAGTTGAGTGCCTCTGCCACTTGGACAAAGTACTATCCACAGTTGAGTTTGAATTATGATATATCCAGAATTAACATCAAAGATGGTCAAACCCTTTCGAAGCTGGTAGGGCACTATACTTATGCCGGGATAAAGATTCCACTGAATTTTTCACGAGGGGTTTGGAGTAGAAGTTTAGTTTTGGGAGTAAGTGAAGGATACCGGACATTTAAGTTATTGAATGCAGATGGAAATAGGCCGTCTTCCGAGCAGTTGTTTGAGGCAAATGTGTCCTTTTCGAATAAGAAATCCCAAGGGCGCCAACAACTTGGTCCGAGGTTTGGCCAAACGATGAAGGTCGATTTTAAGAGTTGTTGTGGATTTAGTGATGTTAAGGGAACTTTTCCTGTCAGCGTGGAAGGGGAATTGTTTTTTCCCGGAATCAAACGTACCCACAGCCTTAAGATTTCGGGGCATTACCATACGAGAAGAATTTATGGATACGAAGGAAATGGATTGAGAGGGTTGATTGTGCATTCTCCGGGGACCACCCGGCGTGTGAGTTTGGACTATGCTTGGCCCATTACTTATCCGGATATCGTGCTGGGACCTTTTATGTATATTGCAAGATTGCGGGGTAATCTCTTTTTCGATCAAGCCTTGGACGGGGTGGGAGAGAATTCTGTGTTTGGTGGTCAATCCATGGGGATAGAGCTTAGGACAGATGTCGGATTATTTAATTTTGGGAGCTTATTTTTAGCCCCTATAGGAGTCCGGATTAGTTATGTCAGAGACGGAGTCTCCCCTCCGTTTAATTTTCAGATTATTTTTGATTGAGGGGAGGAGCGATAGCCTCTTTGATTTTTTGGACTGAGTAATTAGTTAGCCTCGAACGAGATTACGGGTAAGGGGAGTTGGTATGGGGTGTTATTTATTCGGAGTGAACCCGGTCTTTTACCGGCAAATAATAAGTAGTGAGAGCCCCATGGGTGGCTTTGGTTGGCAAAAGTTTTTTTATTGATGGTTGAAATAATGATTTTTTTCGTATATTTGGGACTGAAATTTGTTTTATGTAAAACAAACAGGTAGCTATGAAACGTCCGGTACAAACTCGCCATTAAGATACCACAGGGACTGATTCTTTAGTTATGGTTAGTTCCATGTGACCATTTTAATACAATTAAAAACAGACGCATGTAGCCGACATGATTAAGACAATTAATAGCTGTCGTTAATGAAAGATGTTTTAATCAACAAAAGTTACATGCGCCCTATTACAGACAATTAATAATAGACACATGAAATGGATTGCTTTCTTTTTATTGATTAATGCCCAATTTGCTTTTTCTCAGGACTTAAACAAAAATCTTCTACTTCATTATTCATTTGATGGGAATGCACTGGATGATTCCGGTAATAATTTTCATGGCAGGCCAATCAATGTCGTCCCTACCAAAGACAGGAATGGGGTGGACAATGGAGCGTATTATTTTAATGGGAATGCTTATGTTGACATGCCAATGGATAGTCGATTGCAGCCAGATTTTCCAATTTCCTTTGCTTTTTGGTTTAAACCTGAAAGATTTTCTTACCCCCACAATGTAATTTTTACAAATTGTTTTGTTTATGATGATTATAGTGGTGTATGGCTAGGATTTGGATCAAGACAGAATAAGGGGTTCCTTGCATTCAACTTTGGGGATGCGTCGGGTACTACTACTAGTGATTCTAGGCGGGGGCGTGGAAGTAGGCAGCCGGTTAAAAAATATGTTTGGACGCATTTTGCCGGGGTGATTAGGAGTTGGAATGATATATCCATTTATGTAAATGGATGTGATCAAGGAGGAAGTTATAGTGGAAATGGTGAAAAGAATGTTAGGTATAAAAGGAATACACATGGAAGCATTGGTCGCGTTGATAATTCCGGAGCACCAGGAGATCCAATAAGTACCTATATCGGAGCAATAGACGAATTTTACATGTGGGACAGAGCATTGACACAAGAAGATGTGGATGAGCTCTACCATGGCTCCCGGTTTAAGTTGGTCGATTTAGGTCCGGATACATCTTTATGTTTGATAGATGAAATCCTTTTGGATGCCGGACCCGGGTATAAGACTTATCGATGGCAGGACGGTTCAAGAGGCCAAACCTATACAGCAACCAAGGACGGTTTATATTGGGTAGAAGTTACTGATTTCTGCGATCGTGTCTTTAGGGACTCCATCAATGTTAATGTGGAGAATATCCCTCCATTTCCTCCGGTAAGTGATACGGCCATCTGCTATGGTTCGGATATTGAATACATTATAAATGATCCAAATTATAAAAGATTCAGTTGGTATTCCGACGGCTCATTGGCTTGTGATAGTTGTATTCGTTTTAAGGATCAGCCTGAACACTCTACGACTTACATTGTGGAAGGCAAAACGGAGAATGGATGTTATGTTTACGATACGTTTACCGTCGAAGTCGTTTTGCCGGAATATCACTTTGATTCGACCCATATATGTCTGGGAGATACAGTTGAATTGTTCGGGGAGAAATACTGGAAGGAAGGCGATTACGAACATGTGTATGCCGGAATGAGTGGTTGTGATAGCGTCGTGACGATTCATCTTGAGGTAGATACAGGAGCTACTATTGAGAATACCCAACACCTTTGTTACGGAGATAGCATACTGGTATTTGGCGAATGGACCAAAGAGGGTGGAGACTATACACGACACTTTGCGACAAGTGGATGTGACAGTGTCGTAACTATTCACGTAGCAGTGGATACAGGTGCATTGATAGTGAATCAAGAGCACCTTTGTCTTGGGGATAGTGTTTTTATAAATGGGGAGTGGATTAAAGAGGAAGGAATTTATTCAAAGACCTATTCGACAAGTGGATGTGACAGTGTGGTAATAACACGCGTAGAAGTGGACACGGGTTTTGTACTAGAGCATTCGGAGCACCTTTGCTTTGGTGATAGTGTACGCATATTTGGGCAATGGCGAAAGGAGGAAGGGGATTATAGTCAGTCCTTTATGGCTCAAAATGGTTGTGATAGTTTAGTCGTTATTCATCTTCAAGTTGATACGGGTTCGCTGTCAGAGAGCAGTACCCAAATCTGCTTTGGAGACAGTGCCATGGTGTTTGGACAATGGCTCAAGACCCCCGGTGATTACGTGCAAAAATATTCGACCAATACGGGTTGTGACAGTGTTGTTATTTTCCATTTATTGGTAAATCCCGAGATAACCGGAGTGAGTGATACTCTAATTTATATATGCGATTCACTTGAAATGGTAGAAATCAATGTTGAGGCAAGTGGAGGACAGGGAAAACTACAATACAAATGGGATGGTGTTGATGGTACTCCAAGAAAAACATTGGGAAGTGGGGTGCATTTGCTTGAAGTTTCTGATGAATTGGGTTGTACTATTCAGGTTTCTTACATTATTCAACCGGTAGACCAACCCGGTATTGGTGTCGATGTGGAGGATGAAATTTGCCGTGGAGATAATAACGGGATGATAGATGTTACAGGAGTTAATCCGAATGACAGTTTATCTTTTAGTTTGGGGGATATGCAGTTTGATGCCCAACCTCCTTATGTTGACTTAGCCCCTGGTCAGTATGTGTTGTATTACAAAAACCGTTTTGGATGTATTTATAGCGACACGGTAAACATTCAGAAAGCGGACAGCCTGGTGTTGTTTATTTATAGGGATACGACGATTAATATTGGCGAAACAGTTCAGTTAAAGACCGGAGGACATTTTGATTCGGCCTCCGTGCGATATGAATGGACTCCGGCAGAGGGTTTGAGTTGTATGGATTGTCCGAATCCGGTTGCCTCCCCAACAGAGACTACTACTTATCAGCTTATCATTACCGATAAAAACGGTTGTGAAATAGTAAAGACAGTAACAATCGTGGTCAATAATGATGTCAAAGTGTACATTCCTAAGGCATTTACACCGAATAGTGATGGGGCCAATGATGGGTTTACGGTATTTACCAGCGGCAATATTAAGGAGGTTGATTATTTGGAGATATATGATCGATGGGGAGAGTTGGTTTATAGTAATTACCATTTTGCTCCTAATCAGACCAACTTGGGCTGGGATGGCAAGTTCAAAGGCAAGGATATGAATACAGGGGTTTTTGTTTATTTGGCAGGAGTCAGACTCTTGGACAATTCGGTATTGAGTTTTAAAGGAGATGTGACTTTGATACGGTGATAATCTTTAATGTGGATGACGGATGACTAAGTGATTATGTCTTTTTTGCGCCGATAATAGGTCAAGTAGGTGAGGACTGCCACCAAAACCCCTATGATGGAGCCAAAGTACACATCGATAAAGAAATGTTGTGAAAGGTACATGCGCGAAAGACCGACGATAATGGCAAGTCCAAACCAAAGCCATTTAACCAAAGGGCGGGAAGTGAGTAAAATGAGTGCGGTGAAGGTGGCGAATGCTCCTGCTGTGTGCCCGGACGGAAAGCTGTTGTAAATGTGTACATCGACTCCCGGGACATAATACAATTCAGCAATCCCTTTAAATACTTGTCTGGGGCGATCCACATTATCAAAAACCAGTTGTTTGAGTGCCAGCACTAGTACCAAATTGATGATATTGGTCAAGAGGAGGTAAAAACCCGCTCTTGTATGGTAAATAAGTGAGCAGAGCAGGATAATCCCCCCAATGGCAAGTGGTTCACCCAATTTGGTGGCATATTTAAAGAAAATATCAAAGAACCAATCGTGAAATTGGTTGATGTAAAGATGGAAGTCTGTACGTGTAACAGATGCTATTAATACTCCGCCTAATAACAAATAAAAACTATAGATTCCTATTAAAAGACGATGTCTTCGCATGAAGTGTATTTTAATGAAGGACAAAATAACAACAATCTTTCGGAAAGTACCTTAGCGTCACTAAACTTTAATTCCTATTTTTTGTAGTAACTGGTCAATGATATCGTTCCATTGTGGGGAGGTGCCTAATCGGTACATAATATATAAATATGGAGCAACGATTAATGTAGAATGCAGAAGGATGTTAATCCATGGGTTTTGTAAATCTAAATAATTATTGAGAAGATATAAGACAATTCCAGTTATGAGGATAGTCCCCAAACTTCTTTGGAAAGGGTGTATGCCAAATCTTAACCAAATAAATGCCACTTTGCTAATGTTAAATGTCAAAAGGCTTAAGGCAGTTGCATATGAGGCACCGAGTATTCCAAGATGTAATGTTTGGATAAAATAATAGTTAAGCAATATACTGAATATTCCAAGCAGAATGATGAAGAACAAGTTGAAGCGATAGAACTTAGAATAACTTATTATTTCACTATTGACGCTCGTAATCATATCCATCAGTTTAGCCACTCCCAAAATACCTGCAACTGGAATAAGGACGGATAGGTCCCGTTCGGTAGGTAGAATGCTTACAAGATCTTTTATATTAGCCATTAACAGGGTGTACATTAAGACTCCAATCCAAAACAAGCTCAAAGATGCATCTCTGTAAATTTGTTTAATGGTGCTCAGGTTATTTTCCTTTAGTGCTTTGGAAAGAATCGGAGAGGATATCCTTGATATGGAGTCGGTCGGTACAGCAATCGCATTTGCCATGAAAACAGCCAGAGAATAAGCCCCATTGGAACTCAACCCAACTAACGCTGGTATCATAATTGAATCAATTCTGTAGGCAAGAATTCCCCCTATTCCTCCCGCCATACCAAACATCGCGAAGTTACTCATCTCTCTGAATCTCTTTCCGAAGTAGGACCATTGGATAGGCTTGAAGTACAATTGTCCTAAGTGTTTGATGTATAGAAACTGTCCTAGGAGGAGTAGGATTTGGATTACGATGAGTGCATAGATGAACTGGACGTGATTCCATCCAGCATAGACTGTCATAAGGATGAATACCGGCAATGCAATTTTGAGCATGACATTATTCAATAGATTAGGAATTACAATACGTTGAAAGGAAATGATGTAATTGAGTAAGATGGTATTCCAACCTATCAAAATCGAGTAGGGGAGTAGGTAGCGGACGAACTTGGCCAATTGTTTTCCATTAGCCGGATTAAGGGTGACCAGGTATTGGATAATATAATCCTGTCCCAGAATAAAAAAAAGCGCGAATAGAATGGACAACAGAAGCCCCAAGAGAAGTAATAATGAAAAAAACCCACGGTGTCCACTGCTCAACTCTTCAAAATAAGGCATAAATTTGATGGGAAGGACATTTGTTCCCAAGACGACAAAAGGACTGAGTAACGCTGCTGAGCTTATTAAGAATTGAGCAAGTCCATAGGCTTCAAGGTTAAGTGGATAGATGAATAAAGTACTTATGGTGCCGATAAGGATACCGACGTAGCTGAGAATCGAGTATTTGATGCCTTGTCTTTGGATGATGCCCATTCAAATGGTATTTAGGTGGTTATCCGGTGTTTGACCTTAACCACAGTCGTTTGGTATGGTAAAAACTCTATTTCCGCCCTTTTTATTTCGAAGTAACGGGCTTGCTTGCCGGTCGAAGTATAACTTTTTAAGTTATTCGTTTTTTATTTTAAGTAAGAACTTGTTTTTCTTGCCATTTTCTACAAGTATAAATCCCCCCGGAAGAAGATCATCCATGTTTATCGTAATATCAGGGGTGGTGATTTTTTGTTTGTTGATACTTAAGGCATTCCCCTTGATTGAGCGTCGTAATTCCCCCTTGGATTTGAAGATATTGGTATTAATGATAAAAAAGTTATCTATTTTATCATTAAATATACTCTTAGAAAGTGTATAAGTTGGGATTTCATTCGCTACCATATGCCAGACTTCGTTTGACAGGTCTTTAATATTATCATTCTTTATATTTCTTTCGAACAATAACTCAGAGACTTTCAAGACATTATTATAAGCCTCATTACCATGGATCCGGCTGGTAATCTCCTTTGCCAGTTCGGCTTTCATCGCACGCAGATCTCCGGCTGCTTCCATCGCTTCTACTTCCTCCTTGGATTTGAGGGTAAAGTAACGGGTATAGGTCGGAATGTCTGCATCATCTGCATTTATCCAAAACTGATAGAATTTGTATGGAGATGTCAACTTGGCGTCCAACCAAATATTCCCCTCTTCAGATTTGCCAAACTTGGTTCCGTCGGCTTTGGTCAATAAAGGGGTAGTAATCGCATAGGCTTTGCCTTTGGTCGTGTTTCTCCTAATAAACTCGGTACCAGAAGTGATGTTGCCCCACTGGTCAGAACCTCCCATTTGGATGGTACAGTTCTCCTCTTCAAACAATTTGAGGTAGTCGTATGCCTGAAGGAGTTGGTAGCTGAATTCTGTGAAGGAGAGTCCGGTATCCAGGCGTTTTTTGACGGAGTCTTTAGACAGCATGTAGTTGACCGTTAGGTTTTTGCCCACATCCCTTAAGAAATCCAAGACATTCATGTCCTTGTAAAAGTCGTAATTATTGACAAGACGCGCCGCATTGGGGCCATCAAACCGGAGAAATTTTTTCATTTGCTCCACTTGTGCGTTGAGGTTGCGGTCGAGTTCTTCATAAGACTTGAGTTGTCGCTCTTTGTCTTTACCGGAAGGGTCTCCTATTCTACCGGTTGCTCCGCCCATGAGCACAATAGGAGTATGACCGGCACGTTGGAATAAGGTGAGCAACATGATTTGCACATAATTGCCGATTGTCATACTCGGGGCAGTCGGATCAAATCCGATGTATCCGACCCTGGGCCCCTCTTTGAGATGGGCTTCGACACCCGGTGTCGTGTCGTGAATCATATTCCTCCAGGTGAGTTCTTCTAAAAAACCTTTCATACTTTTCATTTAAATCTGCGCAAAAGTATCATTTTTGGTGCTTGTAAGAAGTATTTCCCTCCCTACAAATTCGTTTTGCGAACAAAAGTAAGAGGAAAAGACACTTTTAACCCATTGAAACAGTTAATAGGGCATGGAATAATTTCTTGCTTACTCATTTGAGTGGCAATAAGGATGAATTTCAAATTTGAGGTATTTTCTTGCAGGTATTGATTATGCAAATGAATATACTGGGATGGAAGCCAATATAGCTTCCATGCTGTGGTTTTAATATATGAATGTAGCCAGATATATAGCATCAAAAACATCTGTTGTCAACAAGAGCTCGTTTACGTATTGGATTGTACGTCTCGCAATTGGCACGGTAGCAGTGAGCTTGACTGTTATGATTCTCTCGGATGCCATGATGAGGGGATTTCAAGAAGAGATTAGTCAAAAGATTTTTGGATTTTGGGGGCATATTCATGTGGTTAATGCAGGTGTACACCGGAGTTTTGATGTACTGCCCATTAAACATGATACCGGGGTGTACCGGGCTATTGCGCGACTTGGGCAAGTCCGGGTCGATATGAGTGTATCCGAAGGGGAGACGAATAATGTCTTAGGTCCTGCAGTACAGCAAACCAAGGGTGGCGTAAGACATATCCAAAGGATTGGACACTTGCCGGGAATAATAACAACCAAGTCCTATTTAGAGGGCATTTTTGCCAAAGGCATAGCGGAGGATTACGACTGGAGTTTCCTTAATAAGCATCTTGTCAAGGGTGAGGTTTTCCAGACGGTCGACTCCGTTCCGACCAAGGAGGCTCTAATATCATCCTATACAGCGCATAGGCTTAAGCTGAATGTAGGTGATCCTATGGTTGTTTATTTTGTGCGGGATAAACGTCAAATCCCAGTCAAGTTCCACATCGTGGGAATATACAATACAGGACTCGAGGAATACGATAAAAAGTTTGTTATTGTAGATTTGAAAATTATCCAAAAAGTATTGGGATGGTCGAGCGACCAGATCGGTGGTTATGAAATATTTGTAGATAATTTGTCAGACCTCAATCTGCTCAATAGATATATCTACATCGATATACTGCCACCGGACATGTGGTCAGAGACGATAAAGGAAAAGTTTCCTAATATATTTGAATGGCTCCAATTGCAAGGAATTAACGAAAGAGTTATTCTAGGCCTGATGTTGGCCATTTCAATCATAAATATGATGACCACGATGCTTATCCTGATCCTCGAACGGACAAGGATGATTGGGTTGTTAAAGGCTCTTGGGATGCCGGACAAAAGGATTCGCAAGGTGTTTCTCTATTATGCGGCCAAAATTTTGATTCTCGGTATCTTTTGGGGAAATGTGTTCGGATTGGGACTGGCTTGGTTGCAAAAGACATTCCATATCATCAAACTCAATGAGGCGGATTATTATTTGTCTGTTGCCCCGATTTACCTCAATCCGGCGATAATAATCGCTATTAATCTGATGCTTCTGTTGGTTACGCTGGTGTTTCTTTGGGTTCCTTCTTGGCTCGTGACGCGAATTAATCCGGTCAAAGCCTTGGTATATGAATAATAGGCTCGATATTTGTATGATTTTTATGGTGTACATGAGGGTAAATGCTGTGTTATGATTAGATTTTTTGTCGGTGAGAATGGGATGACCAAGGAGGTTGACAAGCGTCAACATGGTTGTTGGGCTATGATAACACCTCCTTTTGAGCAGGGCGAACTCGAAGCCCTGGCCTCTACCTATGGCGTCCCAATAGAGTATATCGTGGATTCCCTCGATATTGATGAGCGTTCGCGGTATGAGGTGGAAGACGAAGTGCGCCTAATCGTGGTCAACGCTCCGGTCCCCAATGAAGAGAAGCATGGATTGTATGAGGCTATTTACATCACCGCCCCTATCGGTATCATCCCGCTGGATGATATTACCCTTACGCTTAGCCGATTGGATAGCCCCGCTTTGACTCGCTTTGTCGAGCGCCGAGTGAAAGACTTTGATCCGGGAAATCAAGGTAAATTTATTCTGCAGATTTTTGAGCAGACAAACTATATATATTTGGATAACCTTAAAAAACTCAACCTCAAGCGTTATCTTATCGAAAACGAGTTGTACAATTCCAGTAGGAATGAAGAACTCAAGCAACTACTTCAGATAGAAAAGAGCTTGGTGTATTTCGTGACGGCCCTGCGTTCGAACGAATTGCTTTTTATGAAAATGAAACGCACGGACTTTCTGCAGCTTGGAGAGGATGAGTTTCTCCTCGAAATTTTTGATGACGTCATTATCGACAACAGCCAGGCGCTTGAGATGGCCAATGTTTACACCAATATCCTAAGCGGGACAATGGAGACCTATGCCTCCATCATATCCAACAACCTCAACATGTATATCAATAGATTATCTGTGATTGCTATTGTGCTGATGGTTCCCACCCTTGTCTCGAGTTTTTACGGCATGAATGTCGCCTTACCACTTCAGGACAACCCTTACGCTTTTTATATTCTCTTCTTTGTATCACTCGTGATGACGTTTATATTCATATATTTCCTGCGAAAGAAGAATTTGCTTTAAGCCCGCCTCCTACTTCCAGGTATTTTTTTGGGGTATGAAATGGTTGATTATCCACTTACATTTTGACGATTTTTCCGCTTATTATACCATCTACCAAAAGGTAGTAAATCCCTTTTGGGGCATGCTTCAAATTCACTTTTTGGGAGGGGGCGGTGATGGCGGCATCGTGATAAACCGCTCCCGTTGGGGACACCACACGGAAGTGATTAGGGGTGCCAACAAACTCAATCTCAAATTCATCAGAAGTGGGGTTGGGGTAGCATTTATTTATCGACAGGTTTTTCTGAAAAGCGGGCTTGTCAGCTGATGTATTGATTGCCAACATATCTTTAATACATTGCATTTTGTAATTGCGATAGGGCTTGTTAATGTCATCTGTTAGCCCCCAACAGCCATAGCGATTGTACGGGCTCGAAAGGGTAAACTGCATAGCAATATTTCCTCCTAATTGGGCGAAGGCTGTGTCATAGTTGTATTTTAATAGCGCACACATCCCCGGATCCCGTTCCGTCCGGATGCGATTGGCAATGTTGGTGGTGCTCCCACCACCGTGATCGGGGCCGCCTTCGTAGGAGAAAAAGCCCCCTTTAAGATTCCAAGCCTTTGCTTTTTCAATCCATTGTTTGCGTCCGGCTTGATTGACTCCGTTGTCAAAGATTTGATCCTCGATGGACTGATGGCAATTGTCCAGTAACTGCTGGACGGAAGCATTGCCTTTATGTCCACCTGTGAAGTAGGTTTGACACCCTATACCGTAAATGTAGTCGGATGGTGGGCCGATGTTGTTGTTGATGTATTGGAGCATGGGCTCCAGCCACCATTTGAGCATGGGCTTGTGCGTACATAAAATAACCCGAATCTTATCGTTTATTTGATTATTTCCGAAAACCGCACCAAAGATCTTTGAGATTTCGACAGTCCGTCTTCCATGATTTTCTCTTTCTCCAATTCCTAGCGCTTCAGCTTGCTTTTTATTGTAGGCAGTTTGTTCAAACCCAGGGGCAGTATTCCAGACTTCATTACTACTTTCGACATAGATGTGAAGACTGGGGTCAAGGCTGTCTTTAAACATTTGAGCTAACCTGGTGATATAATTTTTGTCTGCTGAAACAGGGATATTAATCCACGGGTCCGTATGTGTTAGATTGGAAAGTAGGATAACATCTTCCCAACAAGCCCCTCCGTTTTTGTTGATAGATGGTATTGGGGCTCTGGAAGCATCGGTCGGGAGCTTGCGGTCCTCCCATTTCGTGGTGTGGGGATATTCCGGATCCCTTCCGTTGGTCCCGGTGAATACCATGTATCGCAAAGCACTAAAGTGTATCTCATTTAAGATATCCACAAGGGGTTGATGAAATAAGTCCTTATCATTTTTGTACCCGGGCCTCAACATTTTGAAATGGGTGATGCCTGACATGACCCGAGCTCCGGCATTCCGTTGGGTATTGGAAAATTCGATAACAATGAGTCCTTTGCTCCCGGGTGACAAGACGAGATCGAAGGTGGTATGGAAAGTGGCAGGGTCAAACTTTTTATTTTTTATTGTTCCATCCACCGCGCTTCTCAAATTCGCTTTGCCATCAAAGGAGCAACGATAGGTCCCAGCTATGTCTAGCCTATAGATTTCCGGATCGTCGATAGACTGCTTCCATTCTGCTACCGGCCGAAAATCTACAATAAATCGCGCATCGACATTGGGCCATCCTTGATCGTCGACAGAGGACGACTTTAAAGCCCCTCCACCGATATAATTCCATCGATAGTTTTCTTTGGCAATATCGATATAGGTTCCTCCGCGCTCGGGAAGACTGAGGTTGACCCCAATTTGTGCGGGCAAAAGAATGGGGAAGAGAAGAAGTAGATGTAACCATTTCATAATTGAGAATTTATTCGTTTTAATCTCTGAATTAGAGGTGCCTTGAGTCTATCGTATTGCTCTTGAATGCAGAGGTGATGTTTGAACTATTTTTACTCTCCAAGTGAACATAATATGCCAATATTCTATATGCGGGAATGCTTCTGATCCACCCCGGACAAAACACAGTACGGTCCTATCGTTCATGGTCAGCAAAAAGAGATGGATTGCGCAAGGTTATCATAACGACATTTGTTCCCTGAAATTTTGATTTGGGGAGCAGTTGTGCAGGGAATAGTAAATGCGATAAATGGAATACCGTTCTAGTTGACAAAGCTAATACTTTTTTTATGATGAATAAGTATCGAATGTATTTTATTTGTGAAAGAGGGCCAAAATCCAATAAAATGCATTTCTACAATTTTTTTCTTTCCAGCTAATAATTATTAAAAGTGTAAATATTTTGCGTACGATCGAACTAATTGAATGTATATCAAAAATAAATATATGAAAGATATATTATATATGATTACATATGTTTATTTTTTTAATATTTATAGCCTTATAAATTACGCTAATACACTTAGGAAAATATCATATTATATGACTTTATTTGCAAAGTGTTCTTACTTTTGCACAACTAACCAGGTGTATTTTGACCTGAATCACCTACTTCCAACCTGATAATAAGGATAATAGACCATTGCATCTATACGCATATGCTGTATAGTTTGATACGAGTATGCTGTATCGTAGGATGTTCACTTAGTGGCTCATCCTTACATGAATTATAATTAGACTAACCAAGAATAAGAAACCGTATAACTAAACTTTTTATCATGAACATGTTTCGAAACCAATTTTTCTCGCTGAGAGCCATATGTTTTTTGGCGCTTATGGCAATGACCTTTTCATTAGGGGCGGTCGTTACCAGCGCTCAATGTACCCCTGAGTCCAATAAAATAACCGGAGTCGTATATTACGATATAGACCAATCCGGTGACCAAAATATTGGAGAGAGTGGAATTAAAGACGTACAAGTGAAGTTGTATAATACAAATGGTAATCTGATAAAAACCGCCCAAACAAATACCTCCGGTAATTATGTTTTGGGCGGAGTGAATGACGGAGAGACTTACCGCCTTGAGTTTGTGGTGCCGGAGTCTTATGCCCCCACCTCTTCCAAAAATGGAGAATATTTGATGGTTAGAAATATCACTGCGCCGAGTTGCAATCAAAAACTCGGACTGGTGGATGCCGGAGTAAATCCCGGGGGGCAAGTTCCCCGTCTCGCCATTTCACAATTTATCAAAGGAGGACCGGGTATCAACGATGACAAAGCCATGTTGTTTGAGGTCGCCGGGCAGTTTGATGACAGGTCAGCTAAACGACCGCTTGCGACCAAGGGGGACTTGGGCGCTGTCCGGTCGATGGCTTGGAAGCGCTCTACTAAGCAAATGTACCTTGCCGCTTTTATTAAACAAGGCGCATGGTTGAAAGACGGGATACACGATGCGATATATCGAGTGGATTTATCCGATAAGAACCATCCTGTGACATCTCGATTTGCTCGATTATCAGATTTGGGAATACCTGTGGTGGCTTTACCTGTAACGGATGCGGATGACTGTAGCTATGGAGATCAAGTCGGGTATTACGGATTGGGAGAGTTGGCCCTTTCCGGAGATGAGCAAAAGCTGTATGTGGTCAATGTATCGGGAAAGTCTATTATAGAAATGTCAAGCACGGCTCCGAATACGAGTTCTACACGAGTCTTCTTTGTGCCGGATCCCGGGTGTCATGGTGGATCTTATCAAGTTTTTGCTCTTGAAGAGTATAAAGGCAAGTTGTATGTTGGGGTAACCTGTACTGCGGAGACCTTTAAAAATAAAGCTGATTTGAGTATCCATGTATATGCTTTGGATCCAGCAAGTGCCGTTTTTGAGGAAGTGCTTTCGACTTCATTTCCATCAGAATATTGGTCGGATGCTTCTTCAACAGAGGAGCAACCTCAGCATTGGTTGACGAGCGTCGCTTTTACAGATGAAGGATATATGATTCTCGGAATAGCCGATAGAAAGGGACATAATTATTGTGCAAAGACCTCTTTGGTAAAACAAAGTGGGGATATTTTGATCGCAGCACCATTGCCCAACGGTCAATTTAGGCTGGAGTCCAATGGATATGTTGGCCCCTATAAAGGCAGTGGAGTTAAGAATTACCAGGGCCCGGGAAATGGAGAGTTTTTTGGGGAGGATTTTTGGATACTTGGACCCTACTACCATCCCGAGATATCTGTCGGTGCAGTAGCTACCGTTGCCGGGTTGGATCAAGTGGTCAATGCGGTATTTGATCCGCTTTACAACACCTTTGTAGGGGGAGTCCAACGATATAGCGTAAAGAATGGTAAACTAAAAGGGGCGCTTCAAGTATACGGGCGTGGAGAAGCGTATTTTGGAAAGGCTTCCGGTATAGGTGATATAGAGTTTTTGGTGGGGACTGCTTCCTTAGAGATCGGAGATTATGTCTGGGACGATGCCAATATGAACGGAGTTCAAGATGCAGGCGAATTGCCCTTGGAAGGGATCCAAATGGAATTGTATGACAATATGTGTCATCTCATTGGCAAGACTACGACCAATTCCGGTGGAAGGTATTTTTTCAATAGTTCCAATGTGGATTCAGACCTCGACGGGGAAATGGATAGTTTGGATTATAATACTGATTACTATATCCGGGTGGGGAGTGATTTGTTTGATATTACTTCACAGGGTTATATCATTGGTTCGAAGGAGTATGTCTTAACTTTACAGGGACATGGGCAAGGAGATATGGCCAGTTACAACGATTCTGATGCTTCGATCCAAACCATTGCCGGATGCCCGGATTTGGATAGTGAAGGTATATTAAGGGTACACACAGGCAATGTCGGAAGGAATGATTATAGTTTTGATGTTGGGCTGCATCTCAAGGATACTCCTCCTCCACCTGTTGGCAAGAAAAAATTTGATTTGGCGTTGATAAAGACGACCTCGAGTGCACCGGTTAAGGCGGGAGAGATGATACAGTTTGATATACATGTATTTAACCAAGGGGAAGTAGCAGCCGGCAACATTCAAATATCGGATTATTTGCCGGACGGATTGGAGTTTGTCCCCGGTTTAAACATGGGATGGGTGCAAGCAGGAGATGTATACCAATACACCATTGTGGACTCGTTGTCTGTGGGGGCAGAAATGGTTGTCCCTATCAAACTTAAAGTAAAGTCGAATGCAACGCTCAATAATATCATGAATGTTGCTGAGATCAGTGCAGCAACAGATAAGTTTGGCAATCCGGTATCGGACATTGATTCCCACTATGATACAGATCCCTCCAATGACAACGGGGGCGGGGTCGGCACTCCCACAGATAATCAGATAGATGACGATGGAACAATAGATGAAGATGATCAAGATGCCGCTATTGTTCCCATTATGGATTTGGCTTTGCTGAAGAAAGTGGATGTTTTGTCTCCTGTTAAGGCAGGACAAGAGGTGGTGTTTACCATGGAGGTCTATAATCAGGGCAACGTACCGGTAGAAGGATACACGCTTATCGATTACTTGCCGGAGGGCTACCATTTCATACCGGAAAAGAATACAGGATGGCTCCCCTATGGAGTTAATTATCAGTATGAAATGGTGACGCCTCTTCAACCGGGTGACCATACTTCCATCTCCATGACAGTCGCTGTTTCAGAGACAGCGAATGCTGATAATTTGCTAAATTATGCTGAAATAATGAGCGTCAAGGGCCAAGGAGGAGCCGATTGGTCTTCGAGGGATTTTGATTCGACACCGGATGACGATAAAGACAATGACGTAGGGGGTAATCCCGATGATTTGACTAATGATAATATAGATGATCACGGATTAATCGATGAAGATGATCAGGATCCCGCATATGTTCCTATCTTCGATCTGGCAATACAGAAGAGCAATGGGACAATCTTGGGGAATATTGCCAATGAGAATATTGTTGAGTTTACGGTCAGAGTAATAAATCAAGGAAATATCCCCGCAACGCATATTCGAATTATGGACTATTTACCTGTCGGATTGCGTTTTTCAGATAGCAACACAGTCGCCAATTGGGTGAAGGTCGATGATGCTAATTATTACTACGATGTGCCCGGGACCATTGCCCCCGGTCAGGAGGTACAAGTCAAAATCGCGACAAACTATTTGTTGGATTACAAAGATATTCCTCAGACCAACGCGGTCGAAATCGCGCATGCTGAAAATGAATCCGGATTGCCGGTATTGGACTTTGATTCGACTCCGGATACCGACCCTGGCAATGATGCATTGGTAGATGATGTGACGGATCGCAGGGATGGTACAGACGAGGATGACCACGATGTGGGTGTGACGAGCGCAGATTGGTTTGATTTGGCCTTAAGGAAGTTTACACTAGAAGATTTGGTAAGGCAGGGCGATACGGTTCCATTCTATGTTCAGATTATCAATCAGGGTACCATTCCAGCGGATAACGTAAGAATAGTGGATTATATTCCTCGGGGACTTGAGTTCAAAAAGGGATTTGGTTGGAAGTTGACAGACACTCCTAAGACCTATTCCAAAGTGATGAGTACAACTAACGGAATTTTGCCTCCCGGGGGTATTTTGCCGGGCGACTCGGTTACTATTCGCATTGATCTCATCGTGCGGCAGGATGCAACACCCGGGATAATTGTCAATTATGCAGAGATTGCAGAAGCGACCAATGCCGATGGTGGACCGGAAGTGGATATCGATTCGACTCCCGATGATGATCCGGGCAATGATGCCGGAGGACAACCCGGAGGCGCTACCGACAATTTGACAAATGCCCCACCAACGATGGATGAGGATGATTCTGATCCCGCTGCAGTATTCCTGGTTGAGGTAACATCGAGTCCCACATGTCTGAATAATGCCACCACGACTTCTGATGGTCAGTTTAATGAGGAGATATCCATTTTGTCTCCCTCTGACCAAGGGTGGTTCATCCAAAGTGTGAATGGGCTTTACAGCACTACAAGCCCGGCTCCACCTGCTGCCACAGTCCCGTTGACTACCGGGCCCGGAGGGGATTTGCCTTTTGAGACGGTGCTCAATTCTTATTCCAGCGTTTATGTTCTCAATGCCATCTCCATAGATGACCAACCCTTTAGTATTGTTTTTGAGAATAAATATGGCAATCGAGTAACATTGAACAGCCCTGCAAGGCATTACAGTCAACCTAAAATCTATGGATTGAATGCTGCATGCAAGGGGTCACTGCAGTCGTACCATACTGATCCGATTCCGGGAGCTACCTACCTATGGACATTGGATGCGGGAGGAACCATAGTAGGCGCGACAAATACACCTACCATCGATATCCAATGGGATAATGTTGCAGGAGGCCCTTTTCATATTGGAGTAACCGTACATAGTCCGAACGGCTGCCTCGAACCTGCGTCTTACACCGTAACCGTCGGGGACCAACCTGCGATGGAAGTAAATTGTCGTTCCTTTATTCAGGTCTCGCTGGATTCAAGCGGAAAAGCGGTCATCCGGCCGGAGGGGCTTTTGCAAGGATCGGGGTATGATTACAATTCATTTGCGGTAATGCTTACGGATGCTTCAGGGCAGCCCATAGCGGGCAACGTTCTGACTTGTGATTATGTAGGCCAGATGGTGACCGCCAAAGTGATTAATACTTGTTCGGGTAATTCATGCTGGGCCAAAATAACAGTAGAGGACAAGCTACCGCCGATTATTGAGTGCTTTGATGATACGCTTACCTGTGTAGTGTTTAGAAAGTATCAAGGACCAAGAGTACATGATAACTGCGACCCCAACCCAAAAATAACGTTTACTGACGAGCGTATAGAGCCTATTTGCGACACCATGTTCGTAAAGAAAGTGACCAGAACGTATATCGCAACGGATAAATATGGAAATACTTCAGCGCCATGTACACAGACCGTGTATTTGAAGCGCTTGAACTTTGATTCTATTGCCCTTCCGCCTCAACGTACAGTGGCATTGAGCAATCCGTTGCTTTGCAAGCAGTACAAAAAAGATGCTAATGGACACCCGGATCCGGTATCCGTTGGAGTGCCCATGTACAATGGTCAACCCATGTATCCTAAATTCCCGTTTTATTGCAACGTAAGTACGGGGTATGTGGATGTTGTACTGCCGGAGACCGGATGTGTCAAGAAGTACAATCGAATTTGGTATGTGTTTGAAGAGCTTTGTGGCTCCACCTATGTGCGTAAGGTCTATAATCAACGGATTGAAATCGCTGATACAACAGCTCCTAAAATCATCTGCCCGGACAATATTACCATGACGACGAATGGCGGGTATGCATGTGAGGCTGACGTTTGGCTGCCGGTACCTGAAGTAACAGATGATTGTTCGGATAAGATTACCGTTACCGCTACTTATCCCGGGGGCTTTATCCCTAATCTCACGAAAGCAACAAGGGTCAGACTCCCGGTAGGTGAGAATACGATTAAATATCGTGTCTATGATGGTTGTTACAACAAGGATTCCTGTGAGATTAAGGTGACGGTAAAAGACAACACCTCACCGGTCGCAGTTTGTGTCAAGTATTCCACTGTTTCATTAAATGAGGACGGCGTGGTTCATGTGTACGCTTCATCTTTTGATGCCGGCAGTTTTGATGATTGTGCACTGGACTCCATGGCTGTACAAAGGATGGACGAAGGGGCGCCGTGTGGACAACAAATAGGATTTGGTCCTTTTGTTGAATTCTGCTGCGCGGATGTCGGAGACACCGTTCGAGTGATATTCAGAGTGTGGGATGCAGCGGGTAATTACAATGACTGTATGGTACGAGTAATCGTACAGAATAAAATCCCCCCATCCATAACCTGTCCGCCTTGTCTCAGGGTGCCATGTACCTACAAGTTTGAGATTGACAAGATGGATGATTATTTTGGAAGAGTAGTGACGGATAAAAATGATATTCGAACCAACACTCTCTACGGTAATAATAGTCATGTGCTGTCTACTTGCATTGATACGAATTTGTATTATTTACGAGAGAAGACGTTTAAAGACGGTTTGGCTACCGGCAATTGCGATGTTCAAGTAAAAGAACGATATATCGACCGTAGGGATCAATGTGGTAAGGGATATATATACCGTTATTTTGAAGCTACCAACAAAGGAGGGCAAAGGGATGTGTGTGGACAGTACATTTTCTTTTATGATCCACAGCTCTTTACTGGGGCAGATATCACCTGGCCGTTGGATTATGAGACAAGCACGTGCGATTCAAACTACAATGTACCTTCCAATTTGCCGGCGGGATACGATAAGCCCACCTTTGTCAATGATGATGAATGTGCATTGGTCGCTGCGACATATGTGGACGAAAAGTACCGCTTCATTGCAAGCGGAGACTTCTGCTACAAGATTGTAAGAAAGTGGACGGTGATCGATTGGTGTCAGAAGTATAAGGACGGAAGTTATCACCGATGGTATCACGATCAATTGATTAAGGTAATCGACAATGTCAATCCAAGGATAACATCGGACTGTGGACCTGTCAGTAAATGTACCTATGATCCTCAATGTAAAGGTGGACCTTTGACTTTGACGGCCTCAGGGCAGGACGATTGTACTCCGGAGAAGGATCTGCAATGGGAGTATCATATTGACCTCTACAAAGATGGTGTGTATGATACGGTAGCCAATGGCGTTGGTGGTACCGTTAGCTTTACCAAGAATTATCCATTGGGTAAGCACAAGATATTCTGGCAGTTTAAGGACCGCTGTGGCAATACCGTGTCCTGCACACAGGATTTTGAAATTAAGAATTGCAAGGCGCCGACTGCGTATTGCAAAAACATTATTGTCAATCTCAACCCAATGGATTTGGATCGGGATGGCAAGTGCGATACAAAGATGGTACAGGTTTGGGCTAAGGATTTAGATGACGGTAGCAATCATCCTTGTGGATACAATCTGAAGTATTCTTTTGGAAAAGATACAGCGATTAAGTCAAAGACATACCAATGTGGAGATGACGGTATACACAATGAACTCATGTGTGTGACAGATGTCAATGGCAACCAGGCGTGTTGCGAAGTCACGGTGGTAGTACAAGACAATAGTGGAGTAGACTGTTGCCCGTTTGATATCCCATGTGTTAAATTCCCTAAGGATTCGTTGATATACGATTGCCATGCTTCATTGGATACGGCAATATTTGGAGTTCCGGACACAAAGGACTGTGATTTTGATTCTTCAAGAATTGTATATAGAGATACCATTTTAGCAGAGAAACAAGATCCGTATCGATGTACTGTTGTCTCCCGTGTTTGGAATGTAAAAGTGTATTTCAAAGGGAAAGACACTTTTGCAATAGATACACAGTATATTATCATTGATAACCAATTTAACCTGGATAGTATAGTTTGGCCTCAGGATACGGTGGAGTTGTCAGGTTGTGCTCCGAGTATTGACACTTCGATTACAGGTGTAGCCAGCTGGAGGGGAGATTATTGTGGAGAGGTGACCAAATCCTTTTCTGATACTGACCTCACGGATACCACCGACGCTTGTCAAACCACCCGGCGAAGATGGTCTGTTGTCAACCATTGTCAAAATGACGAGACCTTCACCTTTGATCAGATTATTATCACTCATAATGCTCGGGCACCGTTTATAACGATTCCCGATGATCTGACAGTGAATGCCGGAACTGACAGTTGTGATGCATTTGTCCGTCTTGCGGCCGTGACGGTCACCGAGTGCAGTGACGGGGTGACCATCACCAATAGTTACAACAGCGGTGGAGCAGATGCCAGTGGCGTTTATCCCGCGGGTACTACTAAGGTGATCTTCACTGTGACGGATGCTTGCGGTCAGGTTACGCAGGATTCGACAAAGGTGACGGTGAAGGACAACCAGCCTCCAAAGGTGGTTTGCCCGGGAGATACGACCATACCATGTAATACCGATATCAGTCATTTGAATAACTTCGGAATACTGTCCGCCTCGGATAACTGTGTTTTGGATTCTGTAATTATGGATTCGATTTTTAATCTGAATGTGTGCAATGTCGGAACGATTCGAAGGACCATTAGAGCAGTGGACACTGCAGGCCATGTTACTACTTGTGAGCAGGTTATAACCATTAACAATCCCGGGGCCATCGACGAAGGTGATATCACATGGCCTCAGGACACCGTCAACCTGGGAGCGTGTGAGTCTATTTCTCCGGATAGTACCGGCAGGCCGGTGGTGGATGTGTCAGGCGCGTCTTGTTCCAGGATTTCGATAGTATATGAAGATAGTAGTTACCTGGCCTCTTGCGATGGTGGTCCGGATACTTGTATGTTTACCCAACGTACCTGGACGGTTACGGATTCTTGTCAGTTGGGCGGTGGAAACGGTGTTTTCAAGCATAAACAACTCATAATTGTGGGCAATCCAATGTTGAATATTCAATGCCCGAAGGATACCACTATTACGTGTGACCAGCCTTTATTCCCGCTTTCACAATTTGGGTCTGCGACATTCTCGTCCGGCTGCGGACTGGATAGTAATACCGTGGACTCTACCTTGAATATCAACAAGTGTAATGTCGGGACAGTCGTACGCACCTTTACGGTCTACGACACAGTGGGCAATGTGTCCAGTTGTACTCAGACGATAACGATAGAGAATAAGAATCCGATTTCGTTGGGCGATATCACATGGCCAAGTGATACTGTAAATGTGGCGAGCTGTGAGTCCACTTCACCGGATAGTACCGGCAGACCCGTGGTGGACACGAGCAAGGCGAGCTGTTTTGATTTGACCATTTCATACCACGACACCATGTATATGGCATTGTGCAATGGTACCGATACCTGTACCTACATCGAGCGTACCTGGACCGTGACCGACTCCTGTCAATACGATGGGGTCAACGGCACCTGGTCCAGATTGCAGCTAATTATTGTTAGTGTCCCAATAATCCATGTGACTTGTCCTGCAGATACCACGATAACCTGTGACAAACCGCTGTTTCCGCTGTCTCAGTTCGGTATGGCGACTGCTACCTCTGATTGTGGAATGGACAGCATGACGATTGATTCGATGGTAGATGTTAATCAGTGCAATGTGGGAACGGTCATGCGTGCCTTTACCTTTACCGATACCTTGGGGAATAGTATGAGCTGTAAGCAGACGATTACGATTGTTATCGACAGTGCAGTGACCGAGGCCGACATCACATGGCCACAGGACACGGTTACCGTGGATTCTTGCGGATTAACGGATCCAGGTCATACCGGAATGCCGGTAGTCGATAACTCCAAGGCTTCATGCTCTAATATCAGTATCAGTAGTGTGGATAGTGCCTTTTCTTCACCCCAATATTGTATGGCATTGAAGCGGAAATGGACGGTGATCGATAGCTGTCAGCTCGACACCTTAACCATGTCCGGAATCTGGATGTTTACTCAGGTTATCCAAGTCAATGACACCGTTCCGCCTGTTATTACCGTAAGTGTGACGGATACGGTTATTTACCTGGATCCGGATTCTTGCCAGATTTTTGTGAGTGGGCTGACTGCTACGGCTACAGACAACTGCATGATTACGGGCATCACTAATAATAGTGCCCATGCAGACTCTTCCGGTAGTTCGGCTAATGGTGTTTATCCGATTGGAGTGACCAAATTCTTTTTCTTTGCCAGTGACGAATGCGGCAATACCGACTCTGTAATGGTCCGGGTGGAAGTGAAGGATACGGTGCCTCCGGCTATAGTTTGTCACAAGGACATCGAAGTACTACCGGATAGCGGGGTCATTACTGTTCCGGTAGATAGCTTCCTCTGGAGTTTGAGCGACAACTGCACTCCCAATAGCGAGATAATGGTCTCCTTTAGTAAGGATGATTTTATGGATACATTAAAGAGGTATAATTGTGATTCTCTTGGTGGACTGGTTAAGAAGATTTTCAAGATTATGATGTATGCCAAGGATGAAAGTGGTAATATTGACTCTTGCGTTGGCCAGTTTGAATTGCACGATAGAGATAGTGTCTGTTTTACTTCCTCCTTACATCGTTCCATCGCAGGACTGGTTAAAATGGAGTCCGGCACCAAATTGCCAGGAACAAAAATTGAATTGTATGGGGGCATGAGCAGGACAGTTGTGACCGACCCATTCGGACAATATGGATTTAGCCGGGTACCGATTGGAGAAACCTATACGATTGAGCCCTCTCGAAGGGGAAGTTATCTCGACGGGGTTAATACCAGGGATATGGTAGCTATTCAACGTCATTTGCTCGGTAAGCATGCTTTGGAATCTCCTTACAAGATAATCGCAGCAGATGTCAATGGCTCGAAAAGTATCACCACAGCAGATATATTGGCGATTAGGAAAGTGGTCCTTGGAAAAGCGGATGCGTTCCCAAGAGGAATGCCATCGTGGAAGTTTGTCGATGCCGGTTATGAATTTCCGGATGCCAATGATCCATTCCTCGAAAATTATCCGGAAAAACATGTGATTCCGTTGCTATCCCGGCATGAAAGTGTTGATTTTATTGGAGTAAAATTGGGAGATGTCAATGGAGATGTCAGGTTGGAATCCACACCGGTGCGTAGTTACTATCGCGAAGGTGATAAAGAGAAGCTATCGCTCGATATTCAGCAGATTATGGAGAATCGATATAGATTGACATTGAAAATAGCGGATGTACAGCACGCAGACGGCTTGCAATTTGAATTGAGTTTTGGAGATCTGGGAGTCCGTCCGGCGGCGGTTATGTTTAACGATGCGATCGATGTTCATCCGGGCAATGTTAATCTGGAGCAGCTTTCTCAAGGCAATATTTGGTTTAGTTGGGTGAATAGTGGTTCACTGAGTTCCTCCGAAGCAGATAATTGGTTGATGAGCTTCGATGTCGTCTTGAAGCCTCAAAAGCTGAAGTCCTTTATGAGGTCTATCCAACTTACACAGAACAGAATGCAACCTGAGTTGTATCGTGGAGAGTTAGTACATGCCTTAATTCTGGAGCCCGGGTCGACCAATGAAGAGGGACCGGCTACCGGCCCAATAGAGTTTGAGTTAATGCCGAATCAGCCTAACCCCTTCTCTAATAATACAATCATCCGATTCTATCTCAACAAACAGAGTGATGCGACATTGAGCATCTTAGATGTTAGTGGAAGGGTCTTGTATGAAATTAAAGGCAATTACCAGGCTGGAATGAGCGAAGAAATTATTCAGTCGGATAAATTGCTCGGAAGTGGCATCTATTACTATCGCTTGTCCTTGGATAGTGGCACAGCCATACGTAAAATGATACTTATTAAGTAGTGTCCGGTCTTGCTTAAGAGACCAAGGAGATTTTGATATATGAAAAATTTGGTTAAGGATTGAGCAGGATTGCTTAAGGAGAGCTGCCATCCCAATGACCATCTGATAATGTAGTAATCGGTTTCGTTTTCTGCCGGTCCATGAGTGTTAGTGCATGGGCCGGCTTTTTTATGTCTTTGGGAGAGTTGTCAAGACCGGAGGATAAGGTGCTAACTTTGGTTCATGTAATGCTTCGAGAAAGGGCGTGAAATCAGAGAATTTAAAATATTTTAATTACATATTATGAAATATTCAAATATGTTTATATCTTTGCGTCAGTATTAAATGAATTAGCATTATATTTTATACATAAACAACTGACCCACAGTTATTGACTTCTGTTAGAGCAAGACGGCCTTAGTGTAATTTTATTGTACATAAAATGTTCAATTATGAAAAAGTTATGCGCAGGACGTTATCTTGTAATGTTATTTTTACTCTTTATTGGCAAAAATATTTCTGGACAGAGCTGTTCGCCCGATCGTATGCCACCGGTATTCACTCATCCTTTAGCATGTGATACGGTGAATTGTGGAAGTCCTTTGCCTGCCACTTTGCCGACTGCGACGGACAATTGTTCTACTGTCAGCATGGTTGAGGAGGCCCCGGTCCCCAATGGCGATTACACTTGCCAGGGGGCGTTCTTGGTATACGGCATGCAAGACATGCCGGATCAACATTATGTGTTGGCCAGTCATAGCCCTTTGGATACGATTACCGAATTAAGTCTAAATGGATTAAACGGTATTGGATATTATTGTAATGATACTACGGGTGCACATCTGTATGGTTTGTGGACAGTGCCCACAGATAAAACGGATCGTTTTACCCTTGCCAATCCACCCACACTTTGGTTTGCGGAGACTAATATTTCCGGTGGGCAGATTGCCTTGATAGATACCATTCCTGCACCTCCGGTATCAGGACCGGTAGGCCCGAATGAGGTGGCATTTAGTTCTCCGTCTATCCAACTTGGAGATGTGGGCAATGACATGTTTTACTTCAATGGAGTTTCCGGTATTTTGGACACCGTAACGAATGCACTCCGAGAAGTGAAGCTCTATTTAGGCTCAATCCCTTTAGCGAGTACGTGTGGTTTGCAGCAAGGGTTAAATGTGAGTTATACAGAGATTAATCTTGATGCGGTATGCACCGGGTATTATGCTGCTTTTATAGCGCAGGTTGTCGCTTATCTGAATGGTGCGATTTCTTTTCCTTCAGGCGGTATTCAGGATTGGGCAGTGGATCCGACAGGGACCACGCTATATGCTTTCATGGGCGTAGAAAATGCGCTTATGGCCATTGATATTGCAAGTGGCAACGCGACTTGTACTCCGGGGCCAGTTTCCAATGTGACCAATGGATACGTTGGGATGACCGGAGTTCAGACGGATGAGATGGCCGGTATGTATTACGATGCTGCAGGTGTCTTGCACGCCTTTCAGTCGGACAGAGGGCGTATCTTTTCCGTAGATATCCCTACGGCTACATTGACTTTTGTCGATACGTTAAATCTGGCGGATTTGCGGGGAGATGCCGCGTCATGCAGTGATTGCCTTAGCTCGGCTTACGGTCCATGCCCCGTGGCGCCTGTGAGAAGAAGGATCATCCGGGCGCAGGATGCTACCGGCAATGCCAATTACGATATACAATATATTATACCAACGGATACCATGGCTCCTGTATTAACTTGCGTGGATACGACCTTTGTCGTTCATATGGGATGTGATACCGTGGTGACGTTGCGACACCCTTTGACAGTAGACAATTGCAATAGTGATAGTCTGACCTATATGGTAATTTCGCCTACACCCATAAGTTCTACAGACTCTACGGCGACCCTAATGTTGCAGGTGGGGGATAATGAAATAATTTGGGCGGCCATGGACTGTAAAGGCAATACAGGCACTTGTACAATGAATGCCAAGGTCAATCAACCCGTTGCCCCGGATGCCGATTGCAAAGATGTCAATATCTCTCTAGGGGATCCTTGTAGCCTGGAGGTTACCCCCTTGCTGGTGTATGCCGGAGATACGACCAATTTCTGCCCTTCCAATTTTAAAATCTCCCTAAAAGATCAATACAACCAACCCATCCCGGGTAACATGCTGACCGGAGCCTATGTCGGACAGACCATTCAGTACACTCTGACAATAGTGCAAAATGGAAATAGTTGCTGGGGGACCATATTGGTAGAGGACAAGATGCCGCCAACCATTTCATGCCAAAATGATACCATGGATTGTTTGACCTTTGTACACAATTTCACCCCGCCCGTTGCATCGGATGCATGTGGCAATGCACGTGCGGTGAAGATCGATGAGCAAATAATCCCGTATAAGTGCGACCCTGTATTTATTAAGCGGATTCATCAAAAATGGATTGCCATAGATGCTTATGGAACGCAAAGCAGGGATACTTGTGAGCGCGATGTTCTGGTCAGGAGATTGAATTTGATGGATGTCACATTCCCGCCTATCGATACCTCGTTGGATTGTGCTTCGGGGTATGCGACATTGCCCAATGGTGCACCTACGCCTGATGTTACGGGAGTACCCATGGTAGGAGATATCCCGATTTACCCAAATCCGGATGTTTATTGTAACATTCTGGTATCTTACAGGGATGATGTTATTCCTGAAGTCGGGTGTTTGAAGCGTTTTGTGAGAATTTGGAGAGTAGAAGAGTTGTGGTGCAATTCGAACCCCGTGCGTATGATGACGCAAACCATTTCGATTATTGATACGACAGGTCCTACGATCAAATTGTACAAAGAGCCTATAACTGCCACTACAGAACGCCGCTCTTGTACGGCCAATGTGTGGCTACCGGCAGCAACCCTCAACGATGCTTGTCACAATGTGGCCGGACTTTTAATCCACTATCCCGGAGGCGTCTTGAAGACAAATGGAGGGTGGGCCACTTTGCCCGTTGGTCAGCACTGGGCGGTGTATGAAGCCTTCGACGAGTGCTATAACCGGACGAAAGATAGCGTCCTGATAATTGTTAGAGATCAGACCCCGCCGGTAGCGGTGTGCAAGACATTTACTACTGTCTCATTGGATAATTTTGGCAATGGGTATGTAAAGGCAGAAGATTTGGATCAAGGAAGTTTTGACGAATGCGCCCTGGATCATTTTGAAGTTCAGCGCATGAGCAATTTGCCTTGTGAAGATACAGTTCCTGTATGGGGGCCTTCGGTTCGATTTTGCTGTGAGGATGTTGGGACGCAGGTGATGGTTGCCTTTAGAGTACTGGACAAGAGCAATAATGCCGGAACCTGCATGGTCAGTGTTTTGGTGCAGGATAAATTGCCGCCGGTGGTCAAATGCCTTCCGGATATTACCGTGGATTGCAGGTTTGACTGGGACCCCCAACATCTCGAAGTTTTTGGAGAGTTGGTCGCGGCTGATTCACTCCGAAAGCCGATTGTTATCGATGCGGATTCGGTACGCTTTAGTGGACCGGCTTTTGACGGGGTCGCTTCGGACAATTGTCCGATGACCGTGACAGAGGAATTGGATACCTCAAGCCTCAATATGTGTGGACTGGGTTTCATTACCAGGAAATTTAAAGTAACGGATGCGCAGGGCTCGATGAACACCACTTGCGTTCAGCAGATATCAATCGTAGCAGCACAACCTGTCACTAAGGATAGCATAGCATGGCCTAAAGATTTTACTTTGGTCGACAGTTGTGATTTGACGTATTTTGATCCTTCCTTATTGCCGGACTCATCCGCCATGCCTCGCATACCGGATGACGAATGCTCACTCATAGGATGGGACTTTACGGATGACACGCTGCGCAATGTATTTGCGGTAGATGCGTGTGTCAAGATTATAAGGCATTGGAGAGGGATTGATTGGTGTCAGACAGACCCGAAGACGGGTTCCTTCGTGCGTTGGGATTCGGTGCAGATTTTGAAGCTGATTAACACTGTTGCACCGGTATTTACGAGTACCTGCAATGACACGATGAAGTGCTCTTATGATGCCAATTGTGGCCCTGCACCGATTACCTTGTCGGCTCAGGCGACGGATGATTGCACGCCTTCGAGTGAGCTCTTCTGGCAGTATCAGATAGACCTCGGCAACGACGGAACGTATGATATCTATGGCAGAGATTCCAATCATGTCAGCGGCACCTTCCCGATCGATACCCACAGGATTAGGTGGATTGTGGAGGACAAATGCGGCAACATAACGGATTGCAGTTACACCTTTGAATTGCGCAACTGCAAAGCTCCGGTCTCTTACTGCAAGACAGATGTCAAATACGATCTCGACTCGGTAGATACCGATGGTGACGGGCATTTGGATGCAGTACAGGCCAAGGCACGGGCAAAGGACTTCGACGATGGAAGTTACCATCCTTGCGGATATGATGTGGTGTTTAGCTTTAGTGCGGATACGACGGATACAATCAAAATCTTTACCTGCGCAAACTTGCAAATAAACCCGGTCGAATTCTGGGTGACGGATAAGGTCAACGGCAACACTTCTTTCTGCAAGGTACAGGCGATAGTTCAGGATAACAACGGGGTTTGTGTCTCGCCGCTCAAAGGGGATATCAAAGGGGCTGTGCAAGCGCGCACAGGACAAATGATGAAAGGAGTTCCTGTCTATTTGGACCATTCGGGCGGGCTTATGATAGAGACGGATAAAGATGGTAGCTTCCTCTTTGCAGATATGCCTTTTGGTGGTAGTTATGCCGTGCGTCCGTCCTACGATAAGGACATACGCAATGGTGTCTCAACCCGTGACATGGTGATCATTCAAAAATATCTTCTCGGAAGGGCCGGTTTTAGCTCTCCACTGGATTTTATTGCGGCGGATGTCAATAACGACCGAAAAATTTCGACAGCGGACTTGCTGCAATTGCGAAAGGTGATACTGCATAAATCAGAACAATTTAAAGACAATACGAGCTGGAGATTTATTTTGAAGGATTATCAATTCCCTGACCCGCAAGATCCATTTAAATTCTCTATTCCCGAGTCGATGGATTTTGACCCATTTGATAAAGAAGCCAGTGTCTCCTTTGCCGGAATAAAAATCGGGGATGTCAATGGTGATGCGCGGGTAAATATAAAGGGAAATCAACCTCGTTCGGACGCGTCGGTACAGCTCTTCATGAAGGATATGGCTCTCAAGAAGGGACAGACGTACGAAGTGCCGGTGTATTTGTCTGACGTCCAAAAAGTGGAAGGTCTTCAGCTGACCCTCGATTTTAACCCGGGCAGTGTCCTTATAGAAGAGGTGATTCCCAACACCGGTATGCTGTTGTCAGAATCCAACTTCAACTTCAGTAAGATAGAAGAAGGCATGTTGCCCATGAGTTGGGTGAAAGGCGGAGATGTGCTATCGAAACACCTATTTACCTTGAAGATTATAGCCAGGAGGGATGTCCAGCTCAGTGAACTCTTTGGAGTGTCGGATAGATTCCTGCGCTCGGAAGTTTATTTGGAAGGGTATGAAATGGTTGGCCAAGTTAAAATGGCCTTTAGAACTGTGGCGGGACAAAGTGCTAAAGAAAACTTCTTTGCGCTCTATCAAAATCGTCCCAATCCATTTAACGACCATACCTCCATCGGATTTTACTTGCCGGAAGCTCAAGACGTCCAATTGACCATCTGGAATCACACGGGTAAGGTGGTTAAAAAGATTACCGGGGCCTACCCGGCCGGTTATTCGGAGGTGCTATTGAATAGAGCAGGTTTGCCCGAGAGTGGTACACTCATCTATGAGCTGAAGACCAATAAGTTTAAAGCGACAAAGAAAATGGTATTGATGAATTAGGGATATTATTTGCCATGTGAAGCTTATGTTGTTGAATTAGTTAATATTTTAGGTTTTGGTTAGAGGAAGGAGTCTTGAGCGGGATGCACAAGGCTCCTTCCTTTTTGTGCTCCCTCCCTTTGTGTTGGAGATCCGGGGTGTGTATTACAAAATGCACTTTTTTACAACCTCATACCGCCACAGCGGCACAGGCTCTACTCCTTCATAACCTGTGACGCCTCGGCGTTATTCAATCTGTTCATCGTCTGAGTATTTATGATGAAGGAGAGGGAGGCTTATGTTTTTCTAACTGTTGGGAATTTCATTAGGATAATATTCAGCTAGATTAAGAGTGTATTCCTACCGCCACGGCGGCACAAGCTATTCTCCTTTGGCTATGTATTTACTATATTACTTGATATATTTCAAAGGAGAAGGGGTTAGGGGATGAGGTTGTTTAGACGGGATTCGGGATTAAGAGGGTGTACACTCTCTTCCTGTACCGCTATGGCGGTACAGGCTATACTACTTAAAACCTGTGGCACCAAGACGTACAAGGCGTAATAGTGCACTTTGTAATACACACGATCCGGGAAGTTGCTTCATTATGTGTACATTTGTCCCAAAGGAAAGCAGATAAAGCAAATGATATGGATAGAAGAGCATTTAATAAATGGGGGCTCATGATTATGAACACTGCGGTATTTTCCGGATGTGCCGGTGTGACGGGTCTATCCAGAGGCAGAGAGAAATACATACGAGCCCATAGGACAGTAAAGCCCGGAATGTTAAGACCGGGAGATACCGTTGGTTTGGTTGCCCCGGCCAGTGGGGTAGATCATCAAGGCTATGAAAAGGCCATAGCTCATCTCAACGCATGGGGATTAAAGGTTAAGGAGGGAAGGCATTTGTTGGACAAGACGGGTTATCTCGCAGGAAGGGATGAGGACCGTGTGGCCGACTTGCATGAGATGTATCGCGACGATGAAGTGAAAGCAATATGGTGTATTCGCGGGGGATATGGAGTCACCCGGATACTGCCTTTATTGGACTACCGGCTGATAGCCGCTCACCCTAAACCTGTTATAGGCTACAGCGATATTACCGCATTGATTCACGCCATACATCTAAAGACCGGTATAGTGGGGTTTCATGGCCCTATCGGCAAGGGGCCGAATGACCCGTATTCACATGCCATGCTGCAACAGGTGTTATTTGAAAATAACCGCCAATCAACCATTTCATACCAGTCTATGGAAGGAGGGGAAGGGGAGGTCTATACGCCCGAAGTTATCGCTCCGGGCGATGCAGAGGGGGTGCTGTCGGGAGGCAATCTCACCTTGTTGGCGGCCTTGTCCGGTACGCCATTTCACTGGGACGCAAAAGGTAAATTGGTATTTATAGAAGATGTAGGCGAAAAGCCGTACCGGATAGACCGGATGCTGACGACTTTGTTGCAATCGGCCCGGCTTCCCGAGGCTAAAGGGATTATCCTTGGTGTTTTCCGAGGGTGTGAAGCGAAGGAGGGAAGTGATTCTATGACTTTAAAACAGGTGCTCAAGGATCGATTGGGTAATTTGGGGATACCCGTGTTCTACGGATTTACGTTTGGACATACCGATAAGATGTGCACCTTTCCGGTGGGTATTCGTGCGCGATGGTCTATGGAGGACAGAAAAATACAATTATTGGAGCCTGCAGTGATAGGATAGGGACGGGCTAAAGACTTTTGCGTACTTTTGTCGATCATAGTGCTCCGGGCAAGAAATAGCAACCGAAGCTATTTTTCTTTGAATCGAGGCGCTTGAACAGGAGTTATGCCGTAGTATAGTGACTGTTTGAGGAACGAAGAGTCAGAGGAAGATAGAAGACGCAATGCATTGCGTCTGTACACTCTATACTGTATTTATTTTGTTCCTGACGCACTAACCTTTTGGATTTAGATTTGAAAACAGAAAAATCAGAATATGCAATTAAACTACCGGATTCATACCTTGCAACTGGAACACCCATTTGGAATTTCGAGGGAGACCATCACTACCCAACGCACTTTTCTTGTCCAACTCTCTCAGGACGGACATACCGGCTACGGTGAAGCGACAGAGAATAAATATTATCACATCACCGTCGAGGGGATGGAAGAGCGCTTGCTTCAATTAAAGGAGAAAATCAATGCTTATCACTTGGAAAATGCGGCATCCTTTTGGGAGTATCTGAAGCAAGACCTCTTGGATATGCCGTTTTTGCACTGTGCCATCGATATGGCGGCGACAGATCTCGAAGGGCGACTAAAAGGAGCGCCCGTGTACCGGTTGTGGGGACTGGATATCGAGGGTCCCCTGCCAATCTCCAATTATACCATCGCCTTGGATGATATTGACAAGATGAAAGAGAAACTTTTGGAAAAGCCCTGGCCGTTGTACAAGGTCAAGCTCGGGACAAAGCACGATATAGAGATTGTACGCTCCTTGCGGGCGATTACGGACTCGCCCTTTCGAGTCGATGCCAATGCGGCCTGGACCGCCCGGGAAACCATCGAAAATTCGAAGGTCCTTAAGGAATTGGGAGTCCAGTTTATCGAACAACCCATGCCGGCAGATGCTTGGGAGGAGATGGAGGAGGTCTATAGGCAGTCCGCTCTTCCCCTGATCGCTGATGAAGCTTGCCGTACTTTTGATGATATTGAGCGCTGCGTGGGGCGATTTCATGGTATTAATGTCAAATTGGTGAAAGCGGGGGGAATGACTCCGGCCCGAAAAATGATATTGGAAGCGCGTAGGCTCGGGTTGCAGACAATGGTGGGATGTATGACGGAGTCCTCTGTGGGGATTTCGGGGGTTTGCCAATTCTTGCCCCTATTGGACTACGTCGATGCCGATGGGGCGATTCTTCTGAAGGAGGATATTGCTAAAGGAGTGGAAGTACTTCCCAAGGGGTATCGGTTTCCCGATGTTCCGGGCAATGGTGTCCGACTAATGATTTAAGAAAGATGTTTGAGTCAACAACGGGTCGAACGGTTCAAATCTCCGGAAAGTCGTTTTTGTATTTTGCCGGTACTTCCTATCTGGGCTTGCATGTCCATCCTGACTGGCAAGCATTAATCCGGGAAGGTCAAGCACGGTATGGCACACATTATGGTGGATCCCGGCTCTTCACCCATGTTCCGGATATTTATGATAGAGTCGAGCACTTTTTTGCAAGGCAGACTGGTTTTGAAGAGGCTTTGCTGTGTGCTTCCGGCTCTCTGGCCGGACAATTAATTGGGAGAAGTGTCCCACAAGATGCCGAAGTGATTTATTTGGATGCACATCCCGCAGTAGATTCCGGCCGTTTCGCCGTGCGATGTCAGTCTGTTGACGAGCTTTTGCGGCGGATAGAGTCGACGGATAAGACCTCGATATGGATATTTACCAACAGTGTTTACCCTTCGAAGGGGGTGATGAGAAACTGGGGTTGGATAGGACAATTAACCAAAGATAAATGCTTTACCATTGTCATAGACGATTCGCACGGGCTTGGGGTCTTGGGAAAAGATGGATTGGGGGGGATGAGATTGAATCCTCAATGGCCGAATCATATTGAAATCGTAGGTTTGTTTTCCCTTGGGAAGGCGTATTCGACTCCGGGAGCGATTGTCCTGGGAAAGAAGGAGTATATTTCTGTTCTCAGGAGATTCCCGCTTTGGGGGGGGGCTTCTCCTCCGTCACCCGGTCCTTTATTCGCTTTGGTGGAGGGGCGAGATTTGATTCACGCAGTGCGTAAGAGGCTAACAGCGTTGGTGGACTATGCAGAGCGCGTCAATGCGGTTTATCCGGTGATACATCTTAGGGGTTTTCCTGTTTTTGGGTATGAAATGGTTGATTTATCTGAGATCCTTTATGAAAAAGGCGTCATTTTATCCGGATTCCCATATCCTACACCGGATACTTCTTATACTTGCCGGGTAGTGCTAAATGCGACCCATACTGTGGAGGATATTGACCGTGTTTTTGAGTACATTCGAAGTTCCGTCGGGTAGTTTATCCAATCTATTTTTTGAGGTAATTTTCGGGGTGAGATAAATAAAACATTTTTTCAAGGATATATTATATTATAATTTCATGTGTATAGATATATTATATAGTGAGTTATATTCGAATATGACAATGCTTTTTTATATTGCTGTTTGATTTTAACTAAAAAAAAATAAAGATTTTTATTCATTTATTTGGCGATAGTGAAAAAAATATCCTTTTTTTGCTTGATGTTTGTAATGAATACTCAAGACAAATCGAATTTCATAACTTCAAAAAATTAAATTTCAGGATTATGCGAAAGTTATCTTTGCTAGTGATTATTACCCTTATATTCAATACCGTAGCTGCTGTTGGTGCCGCTGCCGAATCAACGGGTTTTCAGATTTTAAAAGAAAAATTTATCGAAGGGGGATGGGCATTCATGAGCACCGTGTTGGTGTGTTTGATTTTAGGCCTTGCCTTTGCCATTGAGCGTATCATCACTCTTAATCTCGCCTCTACCAATGTGGATAAGCTGATGAGTAAGATTGATGGCTGTTTGGCCAAAAATGATTTGAATTGTGCGACGGAAGTTTGCCGTTCTACTCCCGGCCCGACGGCTAGTATTTTATTTGAAGGATTGAAGCATGCACCGAGTGGTCCTGAGGCGGTTGAGAAAGCGATTGTTTCTTTTGGTAGTGTACAAATGGCACTCTTAGAAAAGGGATTGGTTTGGATATCACTCTTTATATCCATCGCACCGATGTTGGGATTTATGGGTACGGTTATCGGTATGATTCAGGCCTTTGATACGATTGAAGCTGTAGGAGATATTTCTCCCAAGATTGTTGCCGGAGGTATTAAGGTGGCGTTGTTGACGACTGTATTTGGTTTGATAACCGCCATCATCTTACAGATTTTTTATAACTATATCGTGGCGAAGATTGACAGTATCGTCGTCAAAATGGAGGAGGCTTCCATTACTTTATTGGACTTGATGTTCAAGCACAACATATTCTCTAAGTAATTTCATTTGGCTATTTTAAAATATTAAAAAATGACTCAACTGTATAATTTTTTAAGCAAACGTGGCCAGATGGTGTCCTTCGGTTTGGGGTTAATCATCATCCTTTTATTCGGTTTCATGGTATGGAATGGTTTGGATGGTTTTAATAACCTCGGTAAAGAGGAGCAAGGGACGACAACGATATTTAACTTTGGCCTTATGGCGGCTATCGTACTCGTTGTTCTCGCAGCAATTCTGGTGTTTTTGTTTGGTATATTAGGCATTTTCATTAATCCCGGGGACTCTAAGCGCTCCTTGATTATGTTGCTGGTTATCGCAGCGATTTTCGGAGTGTCCTATATGACGGCCAACGTGGAGACAACGGGGAAGTTGGCTGAGCTCTATAGTAAATTCAGCGTTACTCCCAATGTGGCTAAATTTATTCATGGTGGTATCGTGACCGCCCTTTGGCTGGGTGTGATATCCGTGTTGTCCATTGTTTTAACTGAGCTGGGAGTGGGAAGTCTATTAGGTGGTTTATTCAGTAAAAAGTAGAAGACTATGGCTAAGAGATCCACAAGATCAAAACTAAACCAAGAGGTTAACGCCGGCTCAATGGCCGATATCGCCTTCTTGTTGCTCATCTTCTTTTTGGTAACAACTACCATCGCAGAAGACAGTGGGGTATTGGTAAAATTACCGCCATGGTCAGATGATACCGATCAAAAGGATATGAAAATCAAGCAGAGGAATATCCTGACGGTCTTGATTAATGCTCAAGATGAGTTGTTGGTGGAAAAGGAACCTGCCAACATTGCTAACCTCAGAGAGACAGTCAAGACCTTTATTACCAACCCTTTGCATGAAGAAGATAAGGCGGAAGCTCCCAATGTGGCGGTCGTATCTCTACAAAATGATCGGGGGACCAAGTACAAGACCTACCTGGCAGTTTACAACGAGCTGAAAGCGGCTTATCGTGAGCTTTGGGAAGAGGCCGCCCAAAAGAAATTTCATAAGGACTATGAAAAACTGGATCGCGATAAGCAGAGGACTATAAGAAATGAATTTCCTTTGGTAATTTCTGAGGCCGATCCGACGGAGTATGGCGATGAGGATAAATGATTGTATTGTTAAAAAGAGCTAAAATAAGTTTATGGCACATTTTAAGAAAAAAAGAGGGCAATCCAACCCGGAAGTTTCTACGGCTTCACTACCGGATATTATCTTTATGTTGTTGTTCTTTTTTATGGTAACCACCGTGATGCGAACTGCAACGCTTAAGGTGGATGTCCGGACTCCGGAAGCGACTGAACTTACAAAATTAGTGAAGAAGACCTTGGTCAATTACTTGTTTATCGGAAGGCCCCAGAAGATGTATCAGGCAGAGTTAGGGACCAAGCCGCGCCTCCAGTTGGGAGATAAGATTTCTACTGTGGCTGATATCCCGTTGTTTTTAGAAAAACACCGAATTAAAGTACCGGAAAAATTGAGACCGGGGATTACCTCCTCTCTTAAAGTGGATCAGTCTGCTACTATGGGTATCGTTTATGATGTTAAGACTGCCTTGCGTAAGGCCAACCAACTTAAAGTCAATTACTCTGCTAAGAAACGTACGGAGGATTTGAAATAAAATTCCTTCTTCCGGCATGAGTGTAGAAGTGTAAATGGATTAATACATGTTGGAGAAATAATTTTCCCATGATGCATTTAAGTGCGGGTGTTTTACACTCGCACTTTTTTGGTTTGAGGAGATGGCATTATTGGCAGAAGAATTATTAATTTATAACCGGAGTCCCATTTTTATGCACATAGTGCATTCTTTCAATAAAATAGCGCTTAAGCAAGGCGGTATATATACAGGAAAGCAGTATATTTGCGCTTCTTTTGAGAAAAGATTAAAATAAATTAAGATATGCAAGGTAAAAGTTTAGTAAAAACCTTACTTATTCTATTGGGTATTGTGACCTTATATCAGTTCGCACTCATATTGCCCACCCGGAAAGTAGAAAAGCAAGCGGTTCAATATGCAGAACGCGCTTCTGCAAATGTACAGGATGAAGACGCGAGACAGGAGGCATTCAAAGCGGCAAAGTCTCTCTACCTCGATTCGATGTCTAGCGAGACGGTTTTTTCAATCCCTTTGATTAAAGATTACACTTATACGGACCTTAAAAAGCAACAGCTCGCCTTGGGGCTAGACCTTAAGGGAGGGATGAGTGTTTTGCTACAAGCTGACTTGAAAGAGCTTCTTCAGACCCTTTCCAATAATAGTAAAGACCCTACATTTTTGAAGGCCCTCAATAATGCTGAAGAAAGGATGAAAGGGGGGAATGAAGATTTCGTTACTCTGTTTGGGGAGGAGTTTGAAAAGGTGGCCAATGGCAAAAAGCTGGCGAGTATTTTTATGCGCAGTCCTATATTGAAGAGCAAAATCAACTTTGAGACGCCGGATAACAAAGTGCTTGGTATCCTTCGTCAAATGGCAGATGAAGCAGTAGACCAGACCTACAAACGACTCAAGGATCGAATCGATAAGTTTGGTGTTACCCAACCCAATGTGTCACTGGACAAGTCCAGAGATATTATTTCCGTTGAATTGCCGGGAGTCGATAACCCCGAACGAGCGAGAAACTATCTTCAGGCAAGCGCCAATCTGGAGTTTTGGGATGTCTACCGTGTATCGGATCCCGGTATCCTCAATGCATTTGTCGCGGCGGACCAGCGCTTGAAAAAGCTGATGAAAGGCGACACTTCGAAGACGGAAGAAAAGAAATTTGAGCTTGTCAAAAATTATAATTATACGCGGGATACCGCGACAGGTGCTGTGTTGGATTCTACCTTGAGCAGCGTGGATACTATTTGGAAGAATGAAGACCCCATGGCCGACAAAGGTCCCTTATTCGAAATATTAGATGTCAATGCTTCTACCGGCCAAGGACTATCTATGGCGCCTGCTATCATGGGTCAAGCGGACAAGAATAAGCGACACATAGTGATGGAATACCTGAATCGTCCCGACATCAAATCCCTTTTCCCGAAGAATATTAAGTTTGCCTGGAGTTACAAGCCGGTAAAGGATCGTACGACCAATAAGTTCACCAAGAAGTATTCCCTTTACGCATTGCGTATGCCCCGTACAGGCAATAAAGCCCCTTTGGAAGGAGAGCATGTCGTTAACGCCTCTGCTACTCCTAATCAACAATCCGGAGAAATCGAAGTATTGCTCTCCATGGATGGAAGAGGTGCTAAGATCTGGGCGGATATGACCACCAAGGCTGCCTCCGACAACAATAGAGAGATTGCAATAACTTTGGATGATGATGTCGTGTCTGCTCCAAGTGTACGTGTGCCAATTACCGGTGGGCGTTCCTCCATTACGGGGGATTTTGGATTGCAAGAGGCAAAAGACTTTGCCAACATCCTTCAAGTTGGAAAGCTCCCGACACGGACGACCATATTGGAAGAGTCATTGGTCGGCCCCACCTTGGGTAAAGAGAATATATCAAGAAGTTTGAAGGCCTTAATGATTGGTTTTTTTCTTGTATTTGTCTTTATGGTATTCTACTATGGTGGTGGAGGTGTGGTATCGGTCATCGCACTGTTGTTGAACGTATTCTTTATCTTAGGGGCCTTGGCGTCCTTTGGTACGGTGCTTACCTTGCCGGGAATTGCCGGTATCGTCTTAACCATCGGTATGGCAGTGGATGCCAACGTAATTATATACGAACGCATCCGTGAGGAATTGGCTCTTGGCAAATCTCTAACTCAAGCCATTCAAGACGGTTTCTCTCATTCTTATTCGGCGATTATCGACGCCAATGTCACTACCATTTTAGTCGCAGCTATCTTGGCATATTTCGGATTGGGTCCCATCAAAGGGTTTGCCGTAGTGTTGATTATCGGGGTATTGATGTCCTTGTTTACAGCGGTACTTTTTGGCAGAATGGTGATCGATTGGTGGACAGGCAAAGGAAAAAGCCTTTCTTTTTGGACGTCACCTACTAAAGGGGCTTTCTCCAAGATGAATGTGGATTGGATGGGCAATAGAAAAATCGCTTATACCATTTCCGGAATTCTCATAGTCGCAAGTATCGCTTCCTTCTTTGTCCGTGGGTTTGACTACGGGGTAGATTTTAAAGGGGGGTATTCTTTTAATGTGGAGTTCCCCAAAGATATGGATATTAATGTGGAGGATTTGCGAAAGGACTTGACGGAAGCATTTGCCGGATCGGCTCCGGTAGTCAAAGCCGTCAATACCAAGAACACTTTTAATGTGACCACTGATTATTTGATTGAGAGTCAGGAAAACGAAGCACAAGAGAAGGTAATGGAAGCATTGTATGGAGGGGTAAAGAAAGTAGTCGGGTCTGACATTGATTATGAGCATTTCAAATTGCCGGATGCAAGTGGAGTGCATGTCAGTAGCTCCAGTAAGGTAGGACCAACGATCGCGGACGATATCCAAAGTAGCGCTAAGTGGGCCACTATTTTTGCTCTTTTGGCTATCTTCTTGTATATCTTAGTTCGATTTAACAAATGGCAATTCAGCTTTGGTGCCGTTGCAGCATTATTTCACGATACGATAATTACACTGGGTGCGTTCTCCCTCTTGCATGGACTCGTTCCTTTCTCCTTGGAAGTAGACCAGGCATTTATCGCTGCGATTTTGACTGTAATCGGTTACTCTATAAATGACACCGTGGTGGTGTTTGACCGCTTAAGAGAGTATGTCAGCAAATATAGTTCCGACAATAAAATGAAAGTGTTTAACTCCGCGATTAACTCTACCTTTAGTAGGACAATCATTACGTCTTTGACCACCCTTTTTGTAGTCTTAGTGTTATTTGTTTTTGGTAGTGGTTCCATTCGAGGCTTTGCTTTCGCTTTGCTGGTGGGAATCATGGTAGGTACCTACTCATCTATATTTGTAGCGACCTCTATCGTGCATGACATGACAGATGATATCGCGGTCAAAGCGCGTAAGATCAAAAAAAGAGCCGGAAAACATTTTTCCCGGGCTAAGTAAATATTTCGTTCTTGTTGGAGTAAAGAAATAGCAAAAAAAGCAGGTCCGGAGGACCTGCTTTTTTTGTGAAATATTCTTTTTATTGTAAGACTTATTCTGCCAGGGAGATCACACTGTTATAAATCCAATGGGCGTATTTGGGGTTGGCTTCGACCTCCCAATGGATAATACACGGCACTTCATATGGATGGGTTTCCTCAATGCGCTTTTTTATCTTGTTAACATTTTGGGGGTGGGTTTTGATGAGGGAGACGAATTCATCTTCTGATTCGATCTTCCCTTCCCACCAATAAGAAGCGGATACCGGAAAATAATTGGCACAGGCAATCCATTTGTCAGTAATCAATGGCTCGATAATCCGAATAGCTTCGGATTGGGTGGAATGCGTGATATAGAGCAATGCAATTTTCATTCGAAACAATTTTTTTGATGCTAAGGTATGAAATATTGAGAAGCGCGTATTTATCATCCACATACACCATTGAATATTCTATATCTGAGACTTATAGTGAAGGAGCATTCTCATTCGTGCTTTAACTTTTCAAGAAAAGCAATGCCTTGCGTTTATTTGAATAGGGTTTTTAGAAGGGCGCTCAAAATTAATTTTGACCGATTTACAGTCAATATGCAGAATATTACATGTGTAATAGTGTTATTTTCAATTAATAGCATCCACATGGAAAAAAATATGCCACTTCCGGGAACTATCTGCGACCTAATTGTTTTATAATGTGCGTAAAAGATGAACGAGCGCATCAGATACCATTTCGGCCCGTTATTTGCTAGCATTACTCACAAACAGTTGGATTGAATGAGACAGTTAAAGATTACCAAGTCTATTACTAACAGAGAGAGCCAATCTCTCGAAAAATATTTGCAAGAGATCGGGAAAGTAGATCTCCTTACCCCGGAAGAAGAGGTAGATTTAGCTAAGAGAATTAAGCAGGGTGACGAAGAGGCATTGGAGATGCTGACCAAGGCTAATCTTCGCTTTGTCGTTTCGGTGGCCAAACAATATCAAAACCAGGGATTGTCCCTCAGCGACCTGATTAATGAGGGCAATTTAGGCCTGATTAAAGCGGCTCAGCGTTTTGATGAGACCAGAGGATTTAAGTTTATTTCCTATGCGGTTTGGTGGATTCGTCAGTCGATCCTGCAGGCATTGGCTGAGCAATCGAGGATTGTGCGCTTACCACTCAATAAGGTCGGCTCTCTCAATAAGATTAACCGGGCGTTTTCTAAACTCGAACAAGAATACGAGCGAGAACCTTCCGCTGATGAATTGGCAAGTCTTCTGGAGATTACGACTAACGAAGTGGAGACTACACTGAGTGTCGCCGCACGACATGTGTCTGTAGATGCTCCTTTTATAGATGGGGAGGATAATTCGCTGCTGGATGTGTTGGAGAACAATGACTCGGATGGTACCGACTCTCATCTTACACATAAAGACTCTTTGAGAAGAGAGATTAATCGATCATTGGGAACCCTTACCCCTAGGCAGGCCGATGTTGTTCGTCTGTATTTTGGAATTGGGGAAGAGCATCCATTGTCCTTAGAGGATATTGGAGAGCGATTTGGGTTGACTCGTGAGCGGGTGAGACAAATAAAAGATAAAGCAATAAGCAAATTGCGTTCCGTGTCCAGAAGTAAGCTGCTCAAACACTACTTGGGTGTTTAGAATGAAAATAATTAGGTGTTTTGTAAGTGAAGAGGTATTGTCTAAGCGATACCTCTTTTCTTTTTTGGGGATGATTTACTCTGCTTGGATTCAGATTATTTGAGATATATGAATATAAAATTTTCAAATAAGTTGCGTTAATATATGAAATGTTAGACCTTTGCGTCGAGAAAAAAAACACCATGCAAAATTCACTAGTTCTAGAACCATTGAAAATCCAACTTAATGAGTGGCGTCATCAGCAAAAGATGGCACTCGAATTGATGAAGACAGCGGGAGAATTGATTTTTGACCGCTCCGTCGAATTGACTTTGTTTCGGCGGGATATTTATGATTCTAATCCAAGTACGGTCATTAAGAATCACCTTTTTGCTCAGCGCTACATCAACAAACCCATCACGCTGAACACCACTCTGCTGGTGGCCAATGCTATTCAAAATTTTGAAGAGATACGTTCTGCTAAGATAGATCTTGGTAAGCTGGCAGCCAACTGGATAATGGAGCAAGACAATTACGAAAATGTCCATGAGTTTATTGGGGATAAACTCCTGCATATCATTCGCCCCGGACAACCGGTGGAAGGCCCTACTGATGTGATTTTATATGGTTTTGGGCGCATCGGTCGCCTTTTGGGACGATTGATACTATCCGCCACCGGTAAGGGTGAGCAGCTCTTGCTTAAGGCGATTGTCCTCCGCCCAAAACTAAAGGATCCTTATGAAGAGACTTTTAAGCGCTTTAGCTTGCTGCTCTCTGATTCGATTCACGGAGATTATCCGGCAACCTTCACGGTGAGCCCGGATGGCTCAGAGGTGACCATCAATGGGAATGTAATTCGGGTGATCTATGCGAACAACCCTCAGGAAATAGACTATACCCAATACGGTATTCACGATGCTTTGCTCATCGACAACACCGGAGTGTGGCGAGACCATAAAGGACTTTCCGGGCATATGCGCCCGGGAGTAAAACGCGTTATGCTGACGGCCCCGGGAAAGGATATTCCCAACATCGTCTATGGCATAAACGAAGGGCAGATTGACAAAGACTCCGATCGAATTATTAGTGCCGCCTCCTGTACTACTAATGCAATTTCTCCTGTAATCAAAGTGATTGATGACACACTAGGAATCGAGCACGGGCACATCGAAACCATCCATGCTTATACCGTGGATCAAAACCTTTTGGACAATTTTCATAAAAAACCAAGACGGGGGAGAGCGGCTGCCATCAATATGGTATTGACGACTACTGGGGCAGCCAAGGCGGTAGCTCGCGTTTTACCACACCTCGACGGTGTTTTGACCGGTAATGCCGTACGTGTCCCTGTACCGGATGTCTCATTGGCAATTTTGAACCTGGCGGTCAAATCAGAGACCAATGTCGAGGAAGTCAATGCCATCCTAAAAGAGGCAGCCATTCACGGCGATTTGGTAGAGCAGATTCATTACAGCGATTCTACGGAGTATGTCTCGAGCCACGCGATCGGAATGACGACCACTTCCGTTATTGACGCACCTTCGACCATTGTGTCTTCGGATAAAAAGAATGTCACTATTTATGCGTGGTATGACAATGAGTATGGATATGCTTGTCAGGTCGTCCGCCTTGCTAAAGTCTTTGCTCAGGTTAATCGACCGGTTTATCATTAATGGCGCATTCAAAAGACACTCCACACAATATCAGTAAGCTGCAGCAATGGGCACCTTTATTTTTGGCCCTGGCCATCGGGCTCGGTATCGTAGTTGGGATGCAAATGGGACATGTCCGGGTGGTGAAGTTGGGCAACGCTACTAAGACCGGTAAGATCGAAATAGGAAGAGTCGAAGAGGTGTTGAGGTTCATCGAAAGCCATTATGTCGATAGTGTGAATGGCCAATTTCTGAAGAGGGCAGCTATCCAAGGTATGTTAGAGAAATTGGACCCGCACTCCAAATACCTCTCCCCTAAAGCCATGGTAACGGTCAATCGCGATATGTACAATGAGTATGTCGGGCTGGGTATTCTGCCGAGGATAATTGGAGATAGCGTGTTTGTGAGCTATGTGTTTGATGACAGCCCGGCAGATCTCAAGGGAGTACAAGTGGGAGATAACATAATTGCAGTAAACGGACAAAACGTCGATGCAGCGCATGGACATTTTGATGAAGAAGATGGTGATTCGGAGGTAGGTGATACCGTCCATCTCACTTTGAGACGACATTCTGAAACGGTCCATCTCAGCATCCCCAAAGCGAAGATTCCATTGAATGAGGTGCCGGCACATTTTATGCTCAATGATAGTATTTGTTATATTAAAATCGACCGGTTTGGCGAAAATGTGTACAAACTATTTATGCAGGCCCTGGAGGAGCTGTCAGAACTGGGCGGAACCCAATTGATAGTAGATGTACGTGGAAATGCAGGTGGATTTCTCAATGAAGTGATTAAGATAATTAGTCAGCTTTTTGCTCAACAAGATCTGCCTATCGTTTGGGCGGAAGGGGTGCATGCTCCCCGCAAAGTTTTTCGGACCAAGGGACGCCCGTTTTTTGAGGTGAAGGAGGTGGTTATTCTGGTCGACGAGCAGACCGCGTCCGCATCTGAGATTTTGGCCGGCGCTATACAGGACTTAAGCCGCGGAGTCGTCGTCGGGAGGCGGACGTTTGGCAAAGGGCTGGTCCAAGAACAATTTGCCTTGCCCGACGGATATGCTTTGCGAATCACCACCGCACGATATTATTTGCCTTCCGGAAGATCCATCCAAAGAGACTACCGGCAGGGGCCTGACGCTTATAGAGAAAAATGGTACCGGCGCTTGTCTTCCGGTGAATTACTCAACAGGGATAGCATCCATTATCCCGACACAGTCAAATACTATACCCTGAAAGGTAAGCCCGTATTTGATAAATCCGGAGTGGTGCCCGATGTGTTTGTGCCTTACCATTCATATGAACTCGATGAGGATTGGAGCAATTTCAATAATGCCTTGGATGATTATATCGTCCGGAATAATGCCGCCATTAAGCACAAATATCAATTTGAGTTGGTTGCTGATTCTAATGCCGTAGTCGAAGGTAGCCCGGATATCTTGTTTAAGGTAGTGGACACTTTACAACTCTGTGACGATGTGATGGACCAAGTATTATCCGCAAATCCACAATGGAAAGATTTTTTTGCCCATGAGGATTCCCTTAGGAAGAAGCAAGATGCTTGTCAATATATTCTGTCCTCACTTCTTTATAGTACAGGGAAAAAGAATTCCTATTATAAGTTTGAAGCTTCACACGATCCCGTGGTTCAAAAAGGGTATCAAATCCTCCTCCATGCTAAGGTGGACAGCATCTTAAATGATACGTTGCCACATTAAAGTGCTTAGCTGATGGGCCTCAAACCTCAAATTTCGGCAGTACGGCCCTTTACTCCCTAAGATATTTCAGGTGACCTCCTTTGTCAAATCGAAAGATCTGCGAAGGGGTTCCAGTGGTTTTATTCCGGCCATATCTTACGATATAATCTACACGATCGAAGATGTCAGATGATATTTCTCCAAAGTGTGAGGGGTAGGGCTGGCCGGATAAATTGGGCGAAGTGGAGGTGATGGGTCGCCCAAATCGCTCTATGAGTTTTTTACTGAAGGGTTCCTTTGACACGCGTATGGCTACACTCCCATCTTTTGAAAGGCAGTGTTCCGGGAGATTGTGCGCTTCAGGGTAAATTATAGTGACCGGATGATCAAAATAGACCAAAAGATTTTCGATTCGCGGTGGTATCCTATCTACGTATTCCTTTAACATCTCTATGCTACTCGCAAGCAAAATCAGAGGCTTATCTGTAGCCCGTTTTTTAATCTTCTGAATCCGGAGGTAACTCTCCTTCTTTAACGGGTCACATGACAAACCCCAAATCGTATCCGTAGGGCAAAGGATGATGTTCCCTTCTTGCAAATGATGGACGGCAGTATCGATGTCCTCCCCGAAAAAGGAAGAAATGTGGTCAGCTTCTTTCAAGTTCGCTTTGTTAATTATATCAATTACAATAATAATGAGATGTTTAGTACGGTTGAAACTGTGAAAATATTATATTTGACCTTGGTTTTTGAAGCAGGACTCATACAATTGTTCTATATGTCAAAATTTTACATCAATCGATTACGACAAACGATAACTGCATTCAAGGGAGTGGTCCCCTTGTTTGTCCTCATCTTACTCTTACTTTCGCATACTTCTCTCGAAGCTAAACATATCATCGGTGGGGAGATAACTTACAAGTTTATTCGATTTAATAGTGACACAACAGAGGTGACTTATCTAATTAATGTCTCAATTTATCGCGACTGTTTTGGTGGTGGCGCCCAGTTTGACCGAAGCTTTGACTTTGGATTGTATACCTTAGACCAATCTACTAAAAAGTGGCGATTCTTTGATGTTTCCGGTATTCACAATGTCCAGCTGAAGAATGTAGAGAAGTTAGAACCCCGACTTGATTCTTGTGCCATCGTACCTCGAAATGTATGTGTAGAGAAAGGGACGTACGAGTTTATTATTACCGTGCCCATACGCAATACTCCCTATCAAATCGGTTATCAAAGATGTTGTAGAAATGAAAGTATTACCAATATCCCCAATCCCGGAAGATGGGGAGCAGCCTATACAGTTGAGATATCAGCTGATGCACAGCGATTGGGGAATAGCAGTCCCGTCTTTAAGAGCTTCCCACCACTCGTGATTTGCAAGGATTTTGCCCTTGATTTTGACCATTCGGCCGTAGACGAGGAAGGCGACCAATTGGTATATGAATTTTGCTCTCCGCTGCATGCCGGGGGTACGAGAGATGTAAGAGGTGGCCGTTGTGTACGTGGAGCGATCCCCCCCCAATGCGATTGTGTCAGGCCTTTCGCAGAGGAGTGCGTTCCTCCGTTTGCCAAAGTTCCGTTTAAAGTGGCTTACTCCCCACAATATCCCTTGGCGGGCAACCCCAAAGTGACCATTAACCCGATAACCGGGCAAATTACCGGGGTGCCCAAATTAGCAGGACAATTTGTCGTGGGGGTTTGTGTGAAAGAGTATCGCAATGGTGTTCTGCTGAGTAAAATCCGGCGGGATTTCCAGTTTAATGTGACCGATTGCGAACCCACTGTCGTCGCCCAAATTGATAATGACGGGGTCATCGATGACCATACGGTTAAGCTCGATGTGTGCGGGGAGAATATGCTTTCTATTAAAAATAAAAGTTATCTTCGAAACTACATATACAACTACAATTGGTATTTTGACTTAAAGGGCCAGATTAAAAAGTTTACTACTTGGGATGTGGACGTCACCTTCCCCGATACCGGCTCCTACAAAGGAAAATTAATCCTCAATAAGGGATTGAAATGCGTAGACTCGACAGATATTGTAGTCAATATTTATCCAAAGATAGAAGCGGATTTTGTCTATGATTATGATACCTGCAATCCCACGCCGGTGCGATTCGAAGACGAGTCCGTCTCCGGAAGTGGAGCCGTGACCGGATGGCAATGGGATTTCGGCGACCGACAAGGGGCATCTACACTCCAAAACCCAAGCTACCAGTATGATAAGCCGGGCAAAAAACTCGTATTCCTAAGGGCCACTGACAAAAACGAATGCACCGCCACTAAGGAAAAAGAAATCAATTGGTACCCCGCTCCGGCTATAATAATCATAGACCCGAGCAAATTTGAAGGCTGCGCTCCGGGTGAGATATTTTTTGAGAACCTATCCTCGCCCATTGATTCTACCTATAAGGTCGAATGGGACTTTGGTGATGACCAAACAGGCGAGGCCATTAGCCCACACCACATATACCAAAAGCCGGGAAAGTATTCCGTTAAGGTGAAAATTACTTCCCCCATAGGGTGTACCATCGAAGACTTTTATGAGGACTGGATTCATATTCAGGAGGGGCCGGAGGCAGATTTTGATTTTGATCCCAAGAAGCTAACCAACTTTCATACGACCACCAACTTCGACAACCTCTCCAAACGCTCCGTATCCTGGCAGTGGATATTTGACGACAGGGATGTGTACTATGAAGAGGACCTTACTTATACTTTTAAAGATACCGGCGTGCATAAAATTATTCTCGTCGCTTTTCATCGCAATGGATGTACCGACACCATTATTAAGTACATAGATGTCGTCCCGACAGATAAATTTGTCATGCCCAATGCCTTTACCCCCAATGGGGATGGGACCAATGATTATTTTATTGGCAAGGGCTATGAAGAGGGTATTAGCGAATTTCAAATGCAGATATGGGATCGCTGGGGCGCCAAGGTGTTTGAGACAGAAGACCTGCTTCAAGGCTGGGATGGGACGCTCAATAACCGGGGGAAACCCATGCCCGGTGGCGTCTATCTTTACATCGTCCGCTATCGCTCTTCCAGAGGCAAAAAACATCTCATGAAGGGATATGCCACGCTTGTCAGATGACGTGCATCGGTAGGTCGCCGTGTGTGAGGAGCGTCATTTTGATGCCATAATTATGGGGAGGATTTTGTATGAAATGGTGGACTCCCGGGAGGGATTTACATCCCTGAGAAGACTTTTGTTTTCTAAATAAAATCCCGGGGCTAACCACGATATTGATTTTGTTCGTTTCTTTGCGTCTAAAACTCAAGCTTATGTCAAAGTGGAAAATACTCGTCAATGACGGCATGCATCCTAAGGGTATCCAAATGCTACAAGATGCCGGTTTTGATGTGGATACCAATAACATCCCCAATGAAGAATTACCGTCCAAACTCAATGCCTACGATGTGATTTGCGTGCGAAGTGCTACCAAAGTACGGGAGCCCTTGATGGACGCCGCCCCCAATCTAAAAATGATTGTGCGAGGTGGGGTAGGTCTGGACAATATTGATCTCCAAGCAGCTGCTCAACGCGGAATCAAAGTGGCTAATACACCCGGGGCCTCAACCCAGTCCGTTGCCGAACTGGTCATGGCGCACTTCCTCACGCTCGCGCGCTCCTTGCACCTCAGCAATCGCCAGATGCCGACCAAGGGTACTACGGAGTTCAAAACCCTCAAAAAGAACTACTCTAAAGGAATAGAACTCCACGGCAAAAAATTGGGGATCGTAGGGTGTGGACGCATTGGGCGCGCATTGGCCTCCCTTGCCGTTCGCATGGGGATGGAGGTCATACCGGTAGATGTCTTTGAGACACTCGAACTCGATGTCCATATCGCAGGCAGGATGATCCCAATGGATATCCCTGTGGTCTCCTTAGATGAAATGCTGTCGGAGGCGGATTTTATTAGCTTGCATGTGCCGGCTCTCGAGCGACCGCTCATTGATGCAGCGGCTTTTGCTAAGATGAAGCCCAATGCCATCATCGTCAATGCTGCCAGGGGAGGCGTGATTGATGAATCCGCTTTGCTCGCCGCTTTGGACAATGGGCAGATTAGAGGAGCAGGGTTGGATGTCTTCGTAGGCGAGCCCACCCCCAATCAAGCGCTCCTTGATCACCCGAATATAAGCGTAACCCCGCATACAGGTGCCAGCACGGGTGAAGCCCAGGAGAGAATCGGGATAGAGATAGCAGAACAAATCATCGCGGCCTATTCTGATGCCGGGGAATGACCTCCTTTTAGCACGCGCCATATGGGTAGTATACAAAAAATGGGGAAGCTTTACTTGATTCCTACCCCCTTGGGGGAGGGGGAGGGCTTAGAGGAATTTCCCCCGCAAACGGTGGAGATAATACGCTCCCTTCACCATTTCATAGTAGAAAAGGAGAAAACTGCCCGCCGTTTTGTGCGCAAAGCCGGACATCCACTGCCGATACGCTCTTTGTCTTTTTATGAAATGGAAAAGTACCGGCAGATGGATGCATATGCACTGCTGGAGAGTTGCCGGATGGGCCATGATACGGGGTTGATGTCAGAAGCCGGAGCCCCTTGTGTCGCAGACCCGGGAGGGAGAGTGGTGGAGAAAGCACACGACATGGGAATAGAGATTGTGCCATTAGTGGGACCCAGTTCATTGCTCCTGGCGATGATGGCTTCCGGGATGAATGGACAACGATTTGCATTTGTCGGATACCTCACCTCTAAAAGAGAAGCCTTGGCAGCAGAGATGAAAAAATTGGAACAGCGGTCAGCAAAGAACAACGAGACCATCCTCTTTATAGAAACACCGTATCGAAATCGTCAGATTTTACAAGTGGCTAAGACGGCTTTGCGCGGGGATACCCGCTTCGGTCTCGCGGCTAATCTCCTGCATGAAGAAAAACAATGCATACGGACTCGTCCAATCCGGGATTGGCGCAAAAAAGGCTTCCCCGACTTGTATAAAATTCCCACGGTGTACTCGCTCTTTGCAGGAAGATAAACGCGCTCTATCAGCTGAAATAAAGTAAACTGTTACTACCGAAGCAAAAGGAAGTTTCTCGACAAGACGCCAAGAGGCCAAGGTTGCAGGTTATTTACTATTCTTTTAATGCCCGTTTTAATCATATCCTTGTGTGTATGTTATGATTAATAAAATTTATGCTCGTCTCATTTGATAGAACGCAGGACAAGTTATTCTTCCTCATCGTCTAACGGACGAATGACATCTATCTCCGCCTCGATGATTTTGCGATTCAAATCCTTTAATTTTGTATTTACTATGTGGTGGTACTTGTCCACCTGCTCCTGGATTTTGGTTCTGAGTTGGGCCCCGACCGCTTGCATGGATCCCGTCGGACCAAAATCATTCATTTCGATGAGCGCATTCAAGTGCGCTAATTTGTTGTTAAGCTTGATGGGGAAATTGAGTGGATCCTGACTGCTTTTTAGCTTTGTTTGATAAAGTGTCTGCTCTATTGAGGTCAGTGTGCTGTCTATTCCATGTGCCAGTGAGTCCACCATTTCATACCCTTCCGACCCCTTCATGCGCCGGAGCAAATCCTTCATCTGCCCCTTGATCTCCCGTATGTGGGTGATGGTGCGGTGCGCCTCTGTCAACACTTGATTATTGGTCCGGATGAAATCCAATTGGGCGGCCATATCTTGTGCACCGGCTACCGTATTGGGATCTTTACGCACTTCAAAACGTGCGGATAAGCTGTCACCATTGTAGAATAAACGGACGTTGTAGTCGCCGGGGAGTATCCTCGGTCCATTGAGACTGCCCCACCACATAATCATTTTGTCAAATTTCTCCGCAGAGGGATAACGCATATTCCAGACGAACAGATTGGCTCCCGGAAGGACCTCCATTTTGTCTTTTTTGTCTTTGGGATGATTGGAAAAGCAGCGAATCAGGTGGTCGTTATTGTCGTAAAAACACAGGTGTACAGTGTCATCTTTGCGAATACTGTCCGTCATGATGTGGTAATAAATCATCGCACCTGCAGGGTGATTCTTGCCGGCATTCAATGGTTTTTTTGCTTGCCCCCCGGGCATCCGGTAGGCCGGTTTGGGAGGAAGCAAATGCAACTTGTCCCCGCTGCCAAATTCCTTAGCACTCCGTATCGGTGTGAGGTCATCGATGATCCAAAATCCCCTTCCCTGGGTCGCAACGATGAGAGACGCATCTTTGACGATGAGGTCCGTTATTGGGACGGTGGGAAGGTTGCGCTGTATGGGCTGCCAATGGGCACCATCGTCCCACGACGCGTAGATGCCGTATTCCGTGCCGACGTAGAGCAATCCCCTCATGCCGGGGTCCACCCGGATGGCGCGGGTAAAATGCTCTGCCGCTATCCCTGTGTTGATGGCAGTCCAGGTCCTTCCATAATCCGTGGTTTTATAGAGCATCGGGCGATAGTCCCCCCATTTGTAACGGGTGGCGGCGATATAGCAAGCTGCCGGGTGTTTAGGGTCGGGCTCCACGCAGTTGACCAGAGTGAAGGGCGGCAATCCTGCGGGTGTCGCATCCTCCCAATGTTGGCCATTGTCTCTCGAGACATAGACCTTGCCATCGTCGGAGCCTGTCCAGATTACCCCTTCCTTTGTCGGAGATTCTGCTGCGGTGGTGATGGTGCAGTAGTACTCCACAGCGGTGTTGTCCTTAGTAATGGGCCCACCGGAAGAGCGCTGTTTGGTCGAGTCATTGGTGGTCAAATCCGGGCTTATAGTAGTCCAGGTTTGCCCTTCATCGGTCGACACATGGAGATGGTTGGAGGCGGCGTAGAGCCTCTTGGGGTTATTGGGAGAGATGAATACGGGAAAATTCCAGTTGAAGCGGTACTTCATCACCTCTACACCCGCTCCGAGAGGGTTGTCCGGCCAAACGTGTATGGCCCGGTTGCGCTTGTTGTGGTGGTTGTATCTCGTCAAAAAGCCGCCGTAACTTCCGCCATAGACGATATCCGGGTCTTTGGGGTCCGGGGCGAGAAAAGCGGATTCGCCCCCTGCGGTGGATTCCCAGTCTTTATCCGTAATACTATGGCCATAGCTCCTGTGCCTTATCCGGATGGCACTGTTGTCCTGCTGGGCTCCGTAGATGCGAAAAGGGAAACTGTTGTCCACGGTGACCCGGTAAAATTGGGCCGTGGGCTGATTGTGGTAAGTGGTCCAATGGTGTCCGCCATCCCTTGAGATTTGCGCCCCCCCATCGTCCGCAATAATCATTCGACCGGGGACAAGTGGATCTATCCAAAGGTCGTGGTGGTCCCCATGTGGCGTACCCATGCGACGGAAACTCTTACCGCCATCCTTGGAGACGTGAAACCGGACATTGAGTACATAGACCTTATCCGCATCCACCGGGTCCGCATAAATCCGCGAATAATACCAGGCGCGCTGGCGCAGACTGCGATCCGAATTGACCTTCTTCCAGGTCCGGCCGTAGTCCTCCGACCGGAACACTCCGCCGTCTTTGTTTTCGATGATGGCCCAGATACGTCCCGGTTTTGCCCTTGAAGGCGCTACACCCGAAATGCCCCAAAGGCCCCCGGGGAGCCCTTTGTTTTTGGAGATATTGGTCCAGGTCTCCCCACTGTCGGTACTCTTCCAAAGCCCTCCATCCGGCCCGCCACTCGAGAAACTGTAAGGCGTACGGCGGACATTCCAGGAAGTCGCGTACAGGATCCGTGGATTGCCGGGGTCCATGGCCAGATCCGCGATGGCGGTCGAGTCGTTGATGTAGAGTACTTTGCGCCAATGCGCCCCACCGTCCGTCGTCTTATACACCCCTCTGTCCGGCGAGTCCTTCCAGAGGTCACCGATGGCGCTGACATAGATGATTTCCGGATGGTTAGGGTGAATCCTTATCCTCGAGATATGACGTGTTTTCTCCAATCCGAGTGGTTTCCACGACATGCCGCCGTCTTCGGTCTTCCAGACGCCGTTGCCCGAACTCACATTGCCCCGAAGGGTCTCTTCTCCTTGACCTGCCAGTATAACATTGGGATCGGAAGGGGCCACCGCTACCGCCCCGATCGACCCACCGAAGTATCCGTCTGAGAGATTCTTCCAACTATTCCCTCCGTTGTCCGTCTTCCAAACCCCACCTCCGGAACTCCCGAAAAAGAACGTGTTGGGCTTTCCGGGAATGCCACAAACCGTGCTCGAACGTCCCCCTCGCCAAGGACCGACATTGCGCCACTCTACCGCACTAAATGCAGTTGTGTCGATAGGCGTTTGGGTAAAGAGGTATGAAATCGTACCGGATAGTAGCAGGAGTAAGTAGTAGCGTACCTTAAGGGACATATCTGTTGTATTAATGACGATTAGATGAGTTTACGGTCGCTAATATACGTGAATTGTTGGAGATGGGGGTGAGGGTGGGAGAGAGTGTATATTAGAAAATGCACTACATATTAAAGAATTTTGGAAAGACTCAGGTGTAATACATCGCTTTAAACGTTGCCAGAGCACCGTGGTTAGCTCTTAGTTTCGCCTGTGTGCTGACAATCGTATTCTGATGGATAAGTAGAAGTTATTTTGACTGATAGTAGACGAAGTTTTTCTTCGTAGCCGTAGCTACGGATAAAAATTTGAACGTAGATATCAGTCAAAAGGACGATACTTGGTATGTCTAGAATATTCTTGACAGGACACCAAACCTTTTTGTTGCTTTTTGGGGCAATGCCAAAAAGTAAAGCTATACAATATATGAACTATGTTGTGAATGCAAATGCTTTTTAATCAAAGAACAAGTGTACAGTTTGTAATACACACGGAGGAGAGTATACAAATGCTTATTATAAGTGGACATAATTCTGTTATTGGAAGTATTGTATGGACTTAGCTCGCATTTCATGATTTTGATATTGTGAGGCTTTCTTTTGCCTTATGATTATTTTTCGAAGCCTTTTTCGTTGTGGATGATTTAATTTTATAATAATAGGGGTAATACTAACGTAAATAATAGTAATACTACTATATTTGTGCTTCCATTTAATTGTCTTTTGGATGAATGGCAGTAAAATAACATATGCTTTACGAAAATTTTAGAAATAGATGAGGACGCAAACGAAAGAAATTCAGTCAAAGCTGACCCCTCGAGATGCACATCGGATTCTAGTGGAGGGGAATAATAGATTTGTGCAGAATCTCAAGGCGCAACGGAACCTTAAGGAGCAAGTTCTGGCAACTAGCAGCGGTCAATATCCATTTGCTGTTGTATTGAGTTGTATTGATTCTAGAGTGCCGGCAGAGTTGGTTTTTGACCAAGGAATTGGAGACATGTTTAGTGTCCGTATTGCCGGAAACATTATAAATGAGGATATTTTAGGTTCGATGGAGTATGCATGTAAAGTGTCAGGCGCTAAGATTTTGGTCGTAATGGGACATTCTAAGTGTGGTGCGGTAACAGCAGCCTATAATAATATACGGTTAGGCAACATTACATCTTTGCTTAGTAGAATAGAACCGGCTGTAGCAAAGGTAGCTGGGATGAAGTTAGAGAAGAAGGAAGAGGAAATCCAGCAAATAGCAAATGTGAATGTAAAGTTGTCTATTAATGAGATTAGATCTCGAAGCTCTATCCTGGCTAAGATGGAAGAAGAGGGGAAGATAGAAATTGTTGGGGCTATGTATCAAGTGGAAAGCGGTAGGGTTATTTTCTTTGAGGAGTGAAGAATGCGGTCACTCTCTATCAGAAAGGTGAATATTTATTTCAGGGGTGGTTTCCTAACTGATATTGATAACTAATGACTTCAATAACAATGTTGAACAGAGTGATAAAGGTGTGGAATAAGTCCAATCCATTAAAACCGACATGATTCAAAGACTTATTATGCACATTGAATCTGTCCCGACTTGGCGACGATTTATAATGAATCTTTATATTATCAAAGGTTCCACTGACCTTAATTGATATTAAATAATATGCAGTAGAAAGATGCTTTATACAGACCTTTCCTCTTCCTTGTTTTATAATTTTCAAACTGTGAATTTATGAAAGACTTAACTATACGAATTGAAGTTGATTCTAATCTCTACAAGAAAAATCCACATTCTTCAGTTCTTGGGAGGAAAATTATTACTCATAGTATTCATATGATCCATGAAATAGGTTTAGAATCTTTTACTTTTAAGAAACTTGGAGAAAGGATTAGCTCTCCGGAGAGTTCTGTGTATCGATATTTTGAGAATAAGCATATGTTGATGGTATATCTTACAAGTTGGTATTGGTCGTGGATGGAGTGCCGCCTGGTATTTGCTACTACTAATATTCCGGATGCCAAAGAACGACTCATTCGGGCAATTGAAATGTTAACAGAGCCGGTGGTAGTGGATAATTCTGTGTCGTTTGTGGATGAGCGCATCCTAAGTGAAATAATATTTTCAGAGTCTATTAAAACCTACCATACTAAGAATGTAGATGAAGAGAATCGCAGAGGATATTTTAGGACATACAAAAATGTTGTTGACAGAGTAAGTGCTATTATTCATGAGATTTCTCCGGATTACCAATATCCTCACACCCTTGTGACAACGATTATTGAAGGCGCCCATCAACAAAAGTATTTTGCAGAACACATACCGGCTTTAACTGAATTAACAAGTGATAAGAAAGTATTATCAAAATTTTACTGCCAATTAGCATTTAGAGCTCTTACAGACACTACTTAGATAAAACAAAGAACATGGTTATGAAAAAATTATTTGATTTTTCACACATTAAAGGGGATTTGTTTGGAGGAATAACTGCAGGAATTGTAGCTCTTCCACTTGCATTAGCTTTTGGTGTGAGTTCCGGATTAGGGCCAAGTGCAGGATTGTATGGGTCTATTTTTGTAGGCTTTTTGGCATCTCTTTTTGGTGGGACAAACACTCAAATATCAGGGCCTACAGCTCCAATGACCGCAGTGAGTATGGTTGTAATTGCAGGAATAGTTGCCTCTTTTGATGGAGATATTAATCATGCGTTGCCTGCAATATTGACAGTATTTTTATTGGCGGGAGTCTTTCAAATAGGCCTTGGTGTGTTGGGGCTAGGTAAATATATAAAGTATATTCCTTATCCGGTTGTCTCCGGATTTATGACAGCCATTGGGATTATTATTCTGTTGACACAGATATCCCCTTCCTTGGGATATTATCCCAAAGAAGACCTTGCCTTCGTGAGCGAATTTAAGCCCTATGCGGAGGAGGTAATTCTGGATAACATCTTGCAAGAGGAGGCAGGGGAAGGAATTTTAGTGCTCGAAGATTTTAAGGAAACCATTCGCAGGGCGAAGCATATTACAGAAAAGCAAGTTCTAAAGGAATCCCAAACTTTAGCAGCAAAGGAGGCATCCGGTGTTCTTGGGGCTTTGCAAGTCATACCCCGGGCAATAAGGAATATCAAGATACTGGAGTTGCTGTTGGCTCTAAGTACCATCTTGATCGTGTACGGTTTTAAGAGAATAACCACCAAGGTGCCTAGTACACTGGTAGCCCTTATAGTTGTCTCAGGTATTGCTATTGGTCTTGGTTTGGATTATCGCCCCATTGAAGAAATTCCTAGCGGATTACCTATGCCTAACTTTAGAATTTTTACTGAATTTAGCTTTGGGAGTATTACCCCCTATATTTTTACCGCTTTAACTTTAGCATTGCTCGGAGCTATCGACTCACTTCTCACTTCTGTTGTGGCAGACAATATGACTAAAACAAAGCATAACCCGAATAAGGAGTTAATTGGACAAGGCATTGGGAATAGTGTCGGAGCGATGTTTGGTGGTCTTCCCGGTGCAGGGGCAACTATCCGGACAGTTGTAAATATCAAAGCAGGAGGGAAAACAAAGATATCCGGAATGGTCGCAGGTCTGACATTACTTTTTGTATTGTTAGCGTTGGGGCCAATTGCCTCCAAGATACCGGCGGCTGTATTGTCAGGAATTTTGATTACTGTGGGGATTGGGGTGATGGACTATAAAGGCTTAAAAGCTATCCCTTATATGCCTAAGCCTGAAGTAGCTATAATGTTAATAGTCCTGATCTTATCCTCTATTTGGAATCTTGTTTACGCAGTAGGAGTAGGGCTTGTGATTGCATCTTTGATGTTTATGAAGAAGATTGGAGACCTCACATCTAAAGAGTCTAATGTGCAGGCATTAAAGGAAACCACATGGAAGGATGAATTAGATTTACCGGATGTGATGAAGGAGAGTGTTTTTATTAAACATATTAAGGGCCCACTCTTTTTTGGCTCCACCAATGATTTTCAACAATTGATGAAACAGATTCCATCAACTGCCAACTTTGTTATTATCAGAATGGATCGAATGCAATATATTGATCAGTCCGGTTTGTTTGCTCTAGAAGACGCACTCGTGGATTTGGCTGCTCAGAATAAGCAGGTTTTATTAGTAGGGGTACCGGAACAACCAAGATATCTCTTGGAACGGATTGATATCATTCCGGATCTTGTCCCTCCAGAGCATATTTTTGATAGTTTTAGTTCTTGTATGAAATGGATTAAAGAGAATTCTTAATTAGATATTTATCATGATTTTATAGAAACTCATCTTTATTTACTCGAATTTTTTGATACTGTGTATATTGCCGACTCAATAAGAAGTGTACTTCATCCCATTTTGAAAAGTTAAGATAGTGAAATTTTCAAAATTCTTTTCTAGATTACAAGAAGAGCCTTGGTATCGAGAATTCTTAAGACCAGTAATTCACAGAGTGGAAGAACATTCCAATTTGCTTGATATCGGTACCGGGTCTGGTAAACTACTTGAAATTATCTGTAAGGAGAAATCAGTTAAGGCCACAGGGGTAGATACAAGTTCGGAAATGCTTGCTGAAGCCACGAGAAAATTAATAAACACCAATGCGCGTTTATTGTTAGTTGACGCAGGACGTAAACTCCCCTTCAAGAAAAATACATTTGACTTTATTAGTGTGTGCAATGTGCTATTTCACATAAAACAGGCAGCCATAGAGCGTATGCTCGATGAATACATAGGATTGCTTAAGCCCAGTGGTAAGATAATTGTATTAACTCCAACAGGAAAAGGTAATATTATCCAATTGGCGTGGCATTTTTTTTCTTTGAAAAACCTTGGAATATTTATTTGGTACAGCGCTACTAAAAAACGTTCAATCCAATGGGGTAATAATGGAATTCTTAAGTGTTACTCGATTAAAAATAATTTGGATTACCACAAAGAAATCACACTGAAAGGCTTTGCTGTTGTAGAGACTATTCAAGTATAGAGCTCCAGCTTTCTTGTTGTGATAACAGTAATAATAGAAGTTGTCCTTGTCCTTTGAGTATTTTACTCCTCTTCTGATTTAGCGGATACTTCGACGCCTCCGTCGAGTTCGTCCTGCCATTTTTTCAATTTGTCCCATTCGCCTGCAGCGGCCATTTTGGCTTGTGCCGGCCAGGTCGTAGGATTGTGCATGCGATAACGGGAGCCTGCAGCTTCCAATATTTCCTTGAGCTTTTCGACCGGTGTAGAGGCCAATGCAGCAAAGGTAGGTATATTGTTATTGTGCAAGATTTCTTTAATCTTAGGACCGATACCTTCTATTTTTGTGAGGTCATCTTTCTGCCCTTCTGTAGCTGCAGCTGCCGTAGGTGGGGCCACTGAAGCCTTTTTTGCTGCCGGTGCTTTCTTAGGAGCTACCGCTACTTCACCTCCTTCGGGGAGAATGGAAATATAGGTGCGGTTTTTCTTCTTTTTCTGAAATACAACCGTGCCGTCGACAAGTGCGTGCAAAGTGAAGTCTTTGCCCATACCTACGTTGCGGCCCGGATGAAAGCGCGTGCCTCTCTGACGTACAAGAATATTGCCCGCTCGGGCCACTTGGCCTCCGAATAATTTTACACCTAGTCTTTTACTTCTGGAATCTCTACCATTGTCGGTACTACCTGCTCCTTTTTTATGTGCCATGGTTTATAGTTTAAATATTTGCTTAAGCTGAGATGGATTCAATTTGGATTTTAGTCATGGGCTGCCGGTGTCCACGCTTGAGTTTGTATCCTTTTCTTCTCTTTTTCTTGAAGATGATTTTTTTGTCCGCTTTGACATGCCCCAATACTTTAGCACTTACAGAAGCACTTAGATGGGGAGTGCCGATGGAGACATTGCCCTCATTCTCGATGAGTAGGACCTCGTCGAAAGTCAACGCATCTCCTTCATTTGCAGAGAGTTTGTTGACGAAGAGCTCTTGCCCCTCCCGGATTTTAAATTGTTGTCCGCCTATGGTTACGATAGCGATCATAATCGATATTGTTTGTCGTTATTCAAAATGGAGTGCAAAGGTATCATTTTTTTCATTTCATGCCATAGAAAAATGTAATAAATTTTCCCCTCTTTCTGCTATTTCATACCTAGAGCATACTATCTTTGCCTCCCTTACAATGAAACGCATGCTTATCGCGTTGTTGGGTTGTGCGTCGGGGAAGACGCGAAGGTCAAATAAAGACCTTTCTTGAGCGGACGCAACCCTCTTCTTATGAACCATATAACTACAATAATGAAAAATATTTTTTTCCTTTTCTTAAGCTTTATCTCTTCATGCATTGCAGTACAAGCCCAGATGAGTGCTGACTCTATGCATTACCGGTTGGAAGTCCAATTGAACTATTACCCCAACGATACTCTTATTTTGGGGTATTTTTATGGCAAGGGACAGTTTGCCAAGGACACTGCGTTGCGCAATAAGGACAATACCTTTGTTTTTTCCGGGGGGGATACCCTTCCACAAGGGATGTATTTTGTCCTCACCCGGCCCAACAACAATTACGTCCAATTTGTAGTCGGTGAAGACCAGAGGTTTAAGATCCTCTCAGATTACTTGGCGCTCAATGACTCTTTATCTATCGAAGGCTCTAAAGAGAATGAGATTCTCCTGAAGTACACGGCCTATTTGGATGAGATGTCTCCCAAGGCAAGAGCAATCCGGGAGCAGATGACCTCCGGACTGGTGGATGACGCAGAAAAAGATTCTCTTAAACTTGCGCTGTCCCACATCGATGATGCCGTTAAGTCCTTTCAGAATAAATTGGTCCGGCAATATCCGGAGTCGTTTACGGCAGCATTGATTAAAGTCAACCGGGAACCTGCCGTCCCCTCCTTCGAAGCGAAAGGGGATTCCTTGAAAGCTTTGCAATTCAAGTATTACAAAAGTCATTATTTCGACAGTCTGGATCTGCATGATGACCGTCTTTTGTACTCCCCGTTTTTGTTTCCCAAAGTGAAGAACTATGTCGAAAACCTGACCATCCAAATTCCCGACTCCGTCAACCGGGCTTTGGATCTGGTGTTGGGCAAGATGGATCCCCGGTCGGAAGTGTTCAAATACTTTTTACCGTACTTCTTAAATCACTATGCTACCTCCCAATACGTCGGACTCGATGCAGTCTTTGTCCACCTGGTTAAGAATTATTACGCCAAGGGGATGGCTCCTTGGATGAAGGAGGAGAATTTGCAAAAGTTGATCTCCGAAACTGAAAAAATGGAGCCGACTTTGATTGGCAAGCAAGCACCCGACATCACCGTTTTTGATCAGAGCGGTAAGCCCATCCACCTCTACGATCTCGATGCCGAATTCACTATTCTCGTCTTTTGGGCTTCTGACTGTTCGCATTGCAAAAAGTCTATGCCCAAATTGGCCGAATGGTATAAAAAACAGAATCACGATAGCATCAAAGTCCTTGCCATCTGCACCAAGCTCCTCGATAAGGAGAAAACTTGTTGGGAATTTGTCAAAGACAAACACACGGAGATATTGATGAATGCCTCGGATAAGTTTTTGAAATCCAAGTTTAGCGTCAAATACAATGTCCATACCACCCCTTCCATCTTCGTTCTCGACCGCAATAAAAAGATACTCATCAAGAAGATTGGGGTCGAACAGTTGGATGACGTACTCAAAAAAATCAGGGAGGAAAAGAAACATTCATAGATGCCCCATATTACTCCTGCCACTGCCACGGTTACTAAAGAAAAAGATGTACTCATCATCGGTGGAGGCATAGCCGGGACCATGTTGGGTTGGCATTTGCTCCGCCGTGGAGTTTCGTTTGACATCTTGGACGAGGGGTACAAAGAGGCCTCCAGCTACCGCGCTGCCGGGCTCATTAACCCGGTGACGGGAAGGCGGTTTGTCAAGAGCTGGATGTTTGACACACTTCAGTCCTATTTTAGTAAGGTATATGACGAGATCGGGGAATACCTGGGACGGGAAGTTATCCGGGAGGTGCGATTCATCCGCCGCTTTGCCTCCCCACTCGAGGAGAATATCTGGCTGAGTAAATGCAATCAACCCGGGTACACACCCTACATTAGTGTCGATTCTCATCTATCCGTGGAAGGCTCTGTTTATACAACCGGTATGCTGACTGGCGTCACCAAAGGATGGCGTATTCTCTCGCCCGGATTGTTGGATGGCCTTCACGATGGATGGACCCGGGAAGGTAGGATTATTCAGGGGCGATGGATGCAACCCCTCGATTCGGATGACTCCATCGTGTATGGGAGTACGCGATATGATAAACTCGTTTTCGCCACCGGATCGGCTTTCCCGGTCATGGAGGAATGGCAGTCATTGCCGCTGATCCCTAACGGGGGTGAGTATCTCATTTTGAAGATTCCCGCCCTGGATACCCGTTTTTTGCTGAAGCACAAAGAAGTGCTGGTGCCTTTGGGAGAGCATCATTATTGGTTTGGCGCGACGTATGATTGGGATGGAGTGGTACAAGCTCCCTCTACCGAAGGGCTGGAGTATCTTACGCAGGCATTGGAACAGTTGATTACTTGTCCATATGAAATCGTTGAACATCAAATCGGAATCAGACCCACTGTCAAAGACCGGCGCCCCTTACTTGGCACTTCCATCCGACACCCCAATGTGCATCTCTTTACGGGATTCGGAACAAAGGGCTTTTCGCTCGCTCCCTTTTGGGCCCGGCATTTTGTCCAGCACCTGCTCGATAATACTCCACTCGATCCCGCGGTGAACATCGACCGGTTTTGACAATTACAGCAGTGATGAATGGTGCATGAATGCGCTACAATACCTGCTTTTGGTTGGTTATAAACATATTACAACTATTTCATATGGTATGGTTTTGGATGATGATAGGGTGTTGTGACAAACGAAAAACATATTACGAAGGGATATATATAAAAAAAGTAGAGGATTATTACCTCCGGTTTTCTTAGACGACCTATCTTTGTGACTACCCAGCGAACCATCTGATGATAGAAGTCTAAAAGGCAATTACATTGACCCTTTAGACTTTTTTTATTGATTTTTACAATAACCGATTTAAAAAAAACATCAACCTATGCTCATTTTATACATTGTTCTCATTGTTGCTTTAGTCAGCGCCTTGCCTAAGTTTTTGCCCAATAACATCGGACGCAAGTTTTAGCCTCCACAACAATTCTAAGTTAATTTAGTTAAGGTAGGTGTAAAACCGGCATGATTAAAACAATTATTAAACACACCAAGTAATGGTTGTTTTTATCATCCAAGGTTCCATCTGACCATTGAAAGACAATAGAAACAAACAGATGAAATTGTTAATTAGTACAGCGCTCCCTACCCGTTGGGGGCCCGCGGAGATATCGGCTTATGGTGAAAGGGAAAATGATGAGAGTCCTTACCTCTGCCTCGCTTTTGGTCAGGTGGACCCCTCAAAGCCCGTTATGGTGCGCGTTCATTCGGAGTGTTTTACCGGGGATGTCTTTGGTTCCCGGAAATGCGAATGCGGGGATCAGTTGGATATGTCCTGCAAGCAACTGGCCATAGAAAGTGGTGTGTTGATTTATGCCAGACAGGAGGGTAGGGGGATTGGATTGGTCAATAAGCTCAAAGCCTACAAATTGCAAGATCAGGGATTGGATACGGCGCAGGCCAATGAGCAGCTCGGCTTTCCCATTGATATGCGCACGTATGAAAAAGTGGCGTTCATCTTGAAGGACATGGGAATCAAGGACATTCGCCTAATGACCAATAATCCCGACAAACTGGAAGCACTGGAAGAAGCCGGGTTTAACATTGTCGAGCGAATCCCCGTGCAGGCGGAGAGTTGCACCTTCAATATGGCTTACCTGAGGACAAAACGCGACGTGATGGGACATTTGTTGGATTTGGAAGAATAACCACTGAGTACACATGATTGCCTGGATGTCCGGCGTATGGATGGAGTGCTCGAAGTTATATTTTTTGTTGTGTAAACTAAATCGCCTTTGCCCCTCGTTGATACACGGTAGGTGGGGGAGGTATGAAATGGTGAAGTACCTTCCCGGTCCTGACTCTTAACAAAACAATAACCGCTATGCTGATTCAAGTTACTGCCCGTATTTCGATGCTTCTGTTTTTTTTCTATATGCTGGTAGGTCACCATTTCATACCTGACCTCCGGGGCCAATCAAAACAAAAGAATACCCCCTTTAATACCAAAGAGATCCTCCTGCAGACCCGTGAGGGAGTGGTGGAAAGGGACATCCTGAAAAGCCTCTATCCCATTGATGGAATCCCTAATGTGACCGGAGTAAGAAGGGTGATACGGACACTCCCCGTTTTTATGATTACATTGGACCAACCGGATAGCTTTGGTGAGGTGATGGAGCGCATTAAGGAAAATCCCATGTTCACGACGGCTCATTACAATGGCCGGCTACATATCAGGAGAGTGCCGGATGATATGAATTTTTCCCGGCAATGGGCCTTGGAGAAGATACAGGCCGCTAAGGCGTGGAATTATACTACCGGAACCAATGATCCGGACCATCCTCGTGTCATCGCGATCATCGACTCGGGTTTTGACCGGAACCATGAAGACCTCAAGAGACAGATATGGACCAATGATGACGAGATTCACGGGGACCGCCTCGATAATGACCACAACGGGTATGTGGATGATTATTACGGCTACAATATAAAGATCCATACCGATAGTTTATTTGCCCATTTTCACGGCACCAAGGTGGCCGGAATCATTGGGGCATCCAGCGATAATGAACTCGGAGTTGCAGGGATTAATTGGGATATCCAACTCATGACCGTCGCTTTGGGGCAGTCCTCAGATATCGGAGACGATGCCCTCTTGCAAGGATTGGAGTATGTTTACAAACAGCGCAAGGAGTACAATGAATCCAACGGCACTAAAGGGGCCTACGTGGTAGCCGTTAATATGTCTTTGGGACGTGACGGCAAGGTCTCTACCTTTCCGGAGATTTGTGAGATGATGGATAGATTGGGAGAACAAGGGGTGCTCACCATTGGGGCCACTGCCAATGAGGAGAAAGACGTCGATATTGTTGGAGACCTCCCTTGTGATTGTGGCTCTGAATACCTGATCTGCGTGACGGCAACGGACCAAAAAGACCAAAAGGTGTCCAACGCCGCTTATGGAGAGAATAGCATTGATTTGGCAGCGCCGGGGAGTGCGATATTGTCAACCACTTATTCTACGGAAGCCCTTTATTCCACCGGGTCAGGGACGAGCTATGCAGCCCCGATGGTGACAGGTGCAGTGGGACTCCTGTACAGCATGCCGTGCAAAAGATTTCAAGATGATATCCGAAAGAGCCCCAAGGATGGAGCGATTTTAGTGCGCGACTTTGTATTGTCCGGAGTGGATAAGTTCGAAATTTTGTCCCGGTATTGTGCCACCGGAGGACGACTTAACTTATTCAATTCCGTATCCCTCGTCAAAGAGATGTATTGTGATCAGGATGGTGGAGCCTTGGGAGTGACCTTCCTCCGGCCCAATCCGGCGACCAAGCAAATCCGTTTTGGATATCAGATTGCACAATTCACCCTGCACACCTACCGTATCATTGACGCCAAAGGGGTGATCGTACAGCAAGCCTCTTTCTGGCCAAATCTCGCGGATGACAAGACCATAGAGGTAGATATATCAAAGCTCATTCCCGGAACCTATGTCCTCCAACTCTTCAATGACTACGAACAGGTGTCGGATAAGTTTGTGGTCACCCATTAATGCTTCGGGGTATCCCAAACAGCTGAACACCAATTTTGTAAGCCACAAACCGGGTGTGTGGCGAGTGCGTCAGGAACAAAGTTCATCCAGTATTAAGCGCAGCTATTTATCTCTGAATCGAGGCGCTCTAACGGGAATTATGCCGTAAACATAGCCCACGGTTTTAACCGTTGGATTACGGATACAACCTGTTGTATCCTATTCTGAAAAACAATTGTTCCCAAATTTGGAACTGTCAAATAAAAAGACTACCTTTGTGAAACGATGAGAATAATCGCAAAACAAACATTGAAGGAATATTGGAAAAAACATAGAGATTGTGAACAGCAATTATTAAGTTGGTATAAAATTGTTAAGAAGCGGAAATATCAATCATTCGATGATTTGCGAAGAGATTTTTGCCAATATAAAGTAGTAGGCTCAGATCGAGTAATATTTAAAATAAAAGGAAATCACTATCGTCTTGTAGTGAAAATGACGTTTACAAATCAAATAGTCTATATAAGGTTTATAGGATCGCACGAGGAATACGATAGAATAGACGTAAAAACAATATAAAATGGAATTTAAACTAATAAAAACGGAAGAGCAGTATGAAAAATACATGAATCGTATTGATGAAATATTCCATGCCCAACCTGGAACAAAGGAGAATGATGAACTAGAAATTTTAGTGATGCTAGTGGAAAAATATGAAACAGAAATGGTAGGGGAGTTTCCAAATCCAGATCCGGTAGAAGCGATTAAATTTAGAATGGAACAATTAGGATTAAGTCAAAAGAACTTGGCTGAAATTATCGGACTAAAAAGTAGAGCATCAGAAATTTTATCAAGAAAAAGACCGATGAGTATAGAAATAATCAGAAAAATAAGTAAAGAACTTGAAATTCCAGTTGAAATATTAATTCAACCATATGAAACTGTATAAAAATTGCTGTAAGATGAATGACGAAAAATTTAAAATGAGGGATTGAACAAGAAAAACAGGATAGAACATGCGGTATACTCCATGCTCCCTATCGGTCGCACAGAGCATACTACTACCGGTAGTTCATTAAGGGAAAAATATGTGGAATATTAAAGAATTAATTGTATATTTACACATAGCAATAAAAGTTAATGACTTTGGGAAAGAAAGAATTTTTAAAATATTTGGACAAATACAGTAATGAAAGGATAAGAATACGAATTGCTGTTGAGAGTGGAAAAGTTATTGATATAGTTGTTCAGTATGAAACGTTGATTGAAGGAAAATGGAATGCAATAGTTAGACATGATTGACCACACGGGTTTTTTCACAGGGATGTTTTGCTTCCAAATGGGGATAAAGATAAACAAGTGATTGAATTCGATAATCTTGAAACGGCATTGTCATATGCAGAACAAGACTTAAAAGGCAGATGGGAGTTTTATGAAAATAGATACATAAAAAAGATAAAGAAATGACAAATAAGGAAACTGTAAATAGAAATATAGGTTTATCGTTTGATTTTATAAGACAAATTATAAATAATCCGAAAATAATGGATAAAATTGAAAATAATTCAACTATTGAATTTTTGCAAAAAGATTATCCTGAAAGAGAAAAAACGAAACGGATAATTACAGATAAATTTATTAAAGTAAAACGAAATTTTGAAATGATATAATAACGAAATACAACAAAAATTTAGTGCATGCGCAATTAGTTGTAAATATGAAAGTTAGTTTACAAAATTAAATTAGTCATAACTTGAAAAATAATCGTTTCAAAATGCGGAACGCACCATATTTAAACCGATTCTTGGAATGGTTTTAACCCCTTTTATCATGAATACAATAAAGGAGTCGTGATAAAGAATACCTTTTCTTTGGAACCTCTATCCCTTCACCAAAGTACCTACCGCTTCCCCTTTGACCAAATTGACCAGATTATTCTGACCATTGATATCAAAGACAATGATAGGGAGGTTGTTTTCTTTGCAGAGTGTGAAGGCCGTCATATCCATCACCTTAAGACCGCGCCGGATGACATCATCAAATGAAAGGGATTCAAAACGCACGGCATCTGCATGTTTCTCAGGATCCATGTCGTAGATGCCATCGACGCGGGTTCCCTTCAAAATAACATCGGCATTGATTTCGTTGGCCCGGAGGGCTGCGGCGGAGTCTGTGGTAAAATAAGGGCTTCCGGTTCCGGCGGAGAAGATGACCACCCGTCCTTTTTCCAAATGACGGATAGCGCGCCTCCTGATATAGGGTTCGGCAATTTCTTTCATTTCAATGGCGGAGATGAGCCGGGTATAGACGCCGTTTTGCTCCATGGCGCTTTGTAAAGCCAGGCCGTTGATACACGTGGCCAACATCCCCATGTAGTCGCCTTGGACACGCTCGATACCGCTGTCGGTCGCTTGTAGTCCGCGGTATATATTGCCTCCCCCGATGACAATGGCAACCTCGACACCTAAGTCCACCAGCTCTTTGACTTGTTCTGCATAGTGTTGAAGCATCGAAGGTGCAATCCCAAATTCCTTTTCTCCCATTAGAGATTCTCCACTTAATTTTAAAAGGATGCGTTTGTACTTAAGCATAGACTGTAGGCGATTAGGTTGGTAATTATATGATGTGACCCTTTACGAAGGCTAAGGTATTGTATTTAATCGTTATCGGGTTATCCGGGATAAAAAAAAGCGGAAGTGAATGCCACTTCCGCTTGAATCATTATCCTAATTTCAAATGTTTAAAGTCATTGACCGTTAATTCGGGGTCAATGGTTTTGAGATAATCCCGGACACTCATCTTTCCGTCTTTAACATAGACTTGGTTGAGAAGTGTATTTTCCTTGAAGAATTTATTGAGTTTACCTTTTGCGATTTTTTCAAGCATCGCCTCCGGCTTTCCCTCCCGTCGCGCCTGCTCCATTCCGATTTCGATTTCCTTCTCGACAATAGCGGAATCCACATCGTCCTTATCTACTGCGATGGGTTTCATCGCCGCCACCTGCATCGAAACATTCTTGCCTGCTTCTTCCGCACCCTCGACGGCTTTGTTCAATCCGAGGATCACTCCCGCTTTGTTGCCCATGTGAATATAAGACGTCACCAGAGGAGCGGAAAGTTTTTGGTAGTCTGCCAATTCGACTTTCTCTCCAATGACTCCGATTTGCTCGGTGATTTTATCTCCCAGCTTGATGCCGCCGAAGTCTTGATCGAGTAGGGCGTCTTTCCCCTCGGCAAAAGTATCTAATGCCAACCGGGCAATTTCCTTCGTCAGGTTAATGAAGTCTTCGTTCTTTGCTACGAAGTCGGTCTCGCAACTCAGTCGCACTACGACGCCTTTATCCTTAGCCTCGTTTACCAATGCGATGACCACGCCTTCTTTTGCATCGCGGTCGGCGCGCTTAGCGGAGAGTTTTTGTCCTTTCTTTCGTAAATTTTCTATGGCTTTTTCCATATCACCGGCGGATTCGGTGAGGGCTTTTTTGCAGTCCATCATTCCCGCGCCGGTCAGGTCTCTGAGTTTTTTTACATCACCCGCTGTTACCGTATAGCTCATATGATTATGTTGTTTTTAAGTATGAAATATTAAAATAAAATGTAAGCATTATGCCTGTGCTGCTTCCGTACGTTCTTTCTTCATTTGCTCTCGTTCTTCGTATCCTTCCTTAATCGCATCTACGATCGTGTTGGTAATCAACTGGATGGAGTGAGAAGAATCATCATTGGACGGAATGGGGAAATCCACCTCGCGTGGGTCGGAGTTGGTATCCACCATAGCAATGGTCTTCAAGCCCAGTTTTTTAGCTTCATCCAATGCCAAATGCTCAAAAGTAGTATCTACGATAAATAAGGCTTGAGGGATGCGGTTTAGATTGACAATACCTCCCAATACCCGCTCGAGTTTGGCCCGCTCTCTGGACAACATCAGGCGTTCTTTTTTGGTGAGATTGGTCAATGCCCCGTCCTTCATCATTCGGTCGATGTTTTGCATTTTCTTTACCGAACGGCGAATCGTCGAGAAGTTGGTCAACATACCCCCCAACCAACGCTCCGTCACGTAGGGCATATTGACGGATTTGGCCGCTTCTTCTACGATTTTACTCGCCTGATTTTTGGTGGCAACAAAGAGCACCTTACGTCCGGATTTGGCCATTTGCTTGGCGACTTTTGCAGCGCGCTCCAGCTCCTTCTCCGTCTTGTTGAGGTCGATGAGGTGAATACCTTTCTTTTCCATGAAGATAAAAGGACGCATCTTGGGGTTCCATTTGCGCTTGAGATGTCCAAAGTGAACACCGGCCTTCAATAGTTCTTCAAATGTAGGAATTTTCATTCTTTATAATTTTTGGTCCGCTTAGCTCAAAGAATATCTAACCGGACAAATGGTTAATAACTTATTAATTCTAAACCGGAGTATCCGGTATATCCAACTGCGATTAACGCTTGCTGAACTGGAAGCTCTTACGTGCCTTGGGCTTACCGTATTTCTTGCGCTCCACCACTCTGGCATCCCGTGTCAACATGCCTTTGGGCTTTAAGAGTGCTTTGTACTCTTCGTTGATCTTCACCAAACCTCGAGCTAATCCCAAACGAATCGCCTCCGCTTGTCCTTTAAATCCACCTCCTCGGACGGTGACCTTGATGTCATAAGAATTTGCGGTCTCCGTGACAGCCAAAGGCTCCTCTACGCTCATACGGATGTTGAGCTGTGGGAAGTACTCTTTGTAGTCGCGTCCGTTGACGACAAACGAGCCGGAACCCTGCTTGAAATACACCCGGGCTACTGCGCCTTTCCGGCGTCCTAATGCATTGATTATTTCCATGATAATTCTTCTGGTTTTTGTGCGTGATGCTTATGCTCCGGTCCGGCATAAACGAATAACTTCTTAAAGAGTTGTCTTCCCAATTTGTTTTTGGGAAGCATGCCCTTAACCGCGTTTTCAACGACGGCATGCGGCTTTTTGGCCAGGAGGTCCCTCGGTGTGGCCTTTCTTTGTCCACCGGGATATCCCGTATACCGGATATATTCCTTGTCTGTCATTTTTTTGCCGGTCAATCTAACCTTGTCGGCATTGATAACCACTACATAATCGCCACAGTCATCGTGGGGAGTGTATTGAGGTTTGTTCTTGCCGCGTAAGATCGTTGCAATCTGAGTGGCCATCCTACCGAGCACCATGTTTTCGGCGTCGATAAGATACCATTTGTGTTCTACCTCATTCCTGTTGAAGGATTTGGTCTTGTAACTTGTTGTATCCACGAATTTACACTTTAAATGATTCAATCAATGTCCGCTTTCTCAAACGGAGTGCAAAGGTAAAACAACTTATTTGTATGCGGTCAATAAAAACAGAAAAAAATAAAAGATATTTTTCTTAATCTACTGAAAAACAGGCTAAATTTCGCATGAAAGTTGTAAGCTTAACAATCGGGTTTGCCGTTTGAACGGTGTAACGCATTGATTCTTTTTTGATTACCTGCTCGTACATCTCGATTTGGTATGAAAAGTGGGAAGAACATCTAAATGGTCCGATATGGTCGTCAACTCTTCAGAGATTGGGGGAATAAAGCGAGTTTATGTTTGTAGTTATTTTCTTCGTGGTGAACCGGGCACACAACCGAGCCTTGAGCCGTTAACATAGCCTACGGTGTTAAGCCCACGGTTTTAACCGTGGGTTTAAGGTGAAAGACATTTTTTTGTAATGGTTTTAACCATTTGTCGTTTCTCACATCTCACTATAAAAGTGGTCTCAAGAGTTGGAGGGAAGATAGGAGACGCAATGCATTGCGTCTGTACAT
>JALWRC010000072.1 GCA_027080725.1 Saprospiraceae bacterium | reverse complement strand
AAAAACTGTACCTTTACCCTTCAACTAACATCCGAATTGAACTTTTTACACTTGATTTTTATCCGAGGTATTGATTTTTATTTCTTAACCCTAAATTTTTATATTATGAATTTATTTAATGTTATTCCCCCCCCCCCCCCCATGTTTATGGCAATTTAAAGCAGAAGCTCTCAGCCAGGCGCTGCAGATTTAGAACTCTCTTCTTATTGATGCTATTCTTACCGCTGATATTTGCTTGCTCTAAAGACTCAAAACCCGATGAAGCTCCGCCTGCAAAGATGACATCTGTACCTGACTTTGACCTAAGAACCAAATATTTGGATGCGATAAAAATCGCTGATCCAAATATGGAGGTCACCGAGATTTCTCCAAATGCAATCACCTCCACCCCTTGTGTACCTGCTACTCCAGGCGGACAGGGATGGAACTGTGTCACCAACCACATTACGACGACCATGAGTTTGCCGGCTAATCCCGGAGATGGACGACCCGAATGTGACGATATGCAAGTAGAGTACGATTTTCGGTTTTGTGTAAACAGCCAAACCGGAAAGATAGATGTGGCATTTTGGAATTTTTCCGCTATGTATGGAGCATCCTGTACCGCATTCGATGCTTGGTATCAAGCCCTTACTCCCCAGCAAAAGACAGATGCTCAGGACAAATGGGAATATGACGCAAGCCTTTTACAAGAGCTTTCGCAAAACCAATATGTTGTAGATTTGATTTGTCCATATGTACCACTTCCGCTCTGTCCAACCCTTTCGGGAACTTCTACCTTTATGAGGGTCAACTGCTACGCCAGATGTCTGGTGCCTTGCAATGATTGCCCTAATGGAGTTGATGTTATCAAATACACTTGTGGAGAGGAATGTTGCAAGCGTACTAGAGACTTTTGTGTAAGTAATTCATCCTGTCTGATATACTTCCTAGAACCCAGTTTCCAAGTGGTAGGTCCATCCTGCGGAGGACCACCGCAGAATCCTTGTCCGGGGGGCATCCCGCTCGGAACATGCGGGCAACACGATTGCGGACCAAAATAACAAACTTCACGGGAGTAGCGTGTCAGTACGCTACTCCCTTTTTTATTATTTAACAGCATTAACTTTCCATCGTATGAGATCAACACAACTTCTAATACTACTCCTTCTGATTCCTTTTTTATGTCAATCACAAAAGTTTGATACCCTTCGGTTTGAGGGACAAACGCCATACATATGGCAATATATGCCGCAAATCGACGGTTTTTCTCCTAAAATAAAAAACCTTAGCCTTTACCCGGATTTAACACGCCCCTTGTATAAGGATGGAGATATGATTTTCACATCCAACTTATTCGAAGCCGGATTTATCGGGCACTTAATCGAACGCGTTGATGGACTAACCGGAGACGTCAAGTGGAGTAACCCCGGCATTTATACCGGATTTAATCACCGGGAAATGGCGGTGATTCCCAGCTTCCGTGATGACCGGTACGAACTATTTGTTTTGCGAGATTACCATAATTACCTTTGGGGCTATTCTAGCTGGACACGTTGCAGCATAGGCCAAAGGAGGTATGATCTGGAGTCCGGGATACTTACAGACAGCATTTTTGAAGACACTTCCAGGGCGGATTTTGTTCCAAAAGTGATTCCGGGCGGTATATTTGGAGGGTATTTTTACTATGAATACGATGGCGATAGTGCAGTTGCTCTTTTTGGTACAAGCAAAGGAGGAACTGTCAAATCTGTCTTTAATCTTCAAGGAGAACTAATATATAAGGACACTTTGGTATTCAAAGACACAATACCAAATAAGTTGACATATATTCACGCAAACAAAACAATTGGTTTAGGTGTAAATCATTTGGTCAATATCGTATTTGCATCAGATAACAACTCACCCACAAAGTATGACACTTTTGACAATGATGCCAAACAAGCGTATCTGAGATTCTTTGAGCGAGATTTATCCAAAGAATACTCGATTGACCTCACCAAAAACGGACCGGGATTTGGCTACTCTTATATTATAACAAAGGCAACAGATGACCGTTTTCACTTAGAAATATGGGAATTGCCATTTGCTTGGCTCGGCATTCCGCAAAAAGTAGCTATTTGGGACATAGACAAAGATGGAAATATTAGGGAGAAAGTTACATTAGACAGTGTCATACCGGCATATCTCCAGACCGGCCTAAATCCCATTGACGGCACTATACTGATTTGTCAGGTCAATAATGCCGGTAAGCACCCGGTACTCCAATTTGCAAAATCAGATGGACAAGGGCATGTCCTCCCTTTAAAGCAATTCAACATTAAGAATCCAGTTACTTTAGTGATAGAAAGCATCAACTTTACTCCTGACAATAAGTTCCTCCTGGCTGCGGGAATAAGCCCTAAACACTCGGCTGACCCACGGCTGGACACTACCAGGAATTTGTGGTTATTGTTTGAACCGGACAGCTTAGGATTAATTACCGCCAATTATGATTTGTCCAAGGGCAACACCTTATATCTCCGTCCCAATCCATCTACAGATTTTATCCATTTAGAAGGGGCGGATCACTTTGACGAATTACTTATATTCGACATGGAGGGAAAAACAATCAGGCATCTCAATAGCAACCTGAGAGATATTTATATCCGTGACTTGCCCTTAGGAACTTACTTCCTACGATTTAAGTATAAAGGAATCTATCTACCCCAAAAACTAAAATTTATCAAAATATAAGGCAATAAAGCCTTCTGAAATACCAACTAACCTGTCAGGTTAGTTGGTATTTCATGACATTTTAAGAATTATATTAGAAGAGGAATATTGAAATGGTTCTACACTATTTCATAGATTCAATCCAATCGGGCAATGCTCCCAAGTCCATACCAAACAAATACGTCCCGTAGTAATAGACGAAGAGGGAAAGGACAATCGCCCCTACGATATTCAGGATAAATCCGGTCCTGGCCATATGGGTAATCCGCAGGCGGCGGGTACCGAAAACAATGGCATTGGGTGGGGTGGCCACAGGCAGCATAAAGGCCATCGAGCCGGCAATGGTTGCCGGGAGCATAAACAGCAAGGGATGGGCCTTGACACTGACCGCGAGTCCCGCCAAAATAGGCAGAAATGTCTGTACGGTGGCGGTATTGGAGGTCAGCTCCGTCAAAAACGTTATCAAAATCGATATGATGAATATAATCAGCAAGGGATGGACTCCCTTGAACCACATCAACTGCTCTCCAAACCAATTGGACAATCCGGAGGTCTTAAAGCCGCTTGCCAGCGCGAATCCCCCTCCAAACAGCAATATAATCTCCCATGGAATGTCCTCTGCCGCTTTCCAGTCCATCAGATATTCCCCTTTGTTCTTCTTAGATGGAATAACGAAGAGTACGATCGCCATCAGTACGGCCACCGTCCCGTCATTGAGGTACTTGGGATGGGGGAAGAGATAGGCCCACCCTTTCAGATGTATAGCCCCGATGGTGATATCCGACCGGAAGAACCAAAGGAGAGCGAGCATCACAAAGACAAATCCCACCACTTTCTCCTCATAAGACACCGCCCCCATATCCTTGTGCTCTTCGACTAAAACCACCTTGTCGATTTGTTTCCACCCCCCGCTCTTGCGGATAAAAACAACGTACAAATACACGTACAGTATAACAAACAGCACCACAGATATCGGAAAGGCAAACAAGAACCATTGGGCAAATGAAATCTCGGGAGCCGAAGGAAAGGTATCGACATATATCTGACTGAAGGCCAGATTGGGGGGTGTCCCCACCAAGGTCGCTATCCCACCCACCGAAGCACTGTACGCCGTCGCCAACAGAAGCCCGACTGCGAAATGAGCCATCTTCTCTCTTCCGTTGAGGTCTTCCAGTTTGACGATAATCGACAACAATATCGGGACCATCATCATCGTCGTGGCCGTATTGGATATCCACATCGAGAGAAAGGCCGTCGAAAACATAAACCCGAATAATATCCGGCCGGGATGAACCCCGGTCCATAAGAGGATTCGAAGCGCAATGCGCTTGTGCAGGTTCCACTTCTGAATCGCCAAAGCGACTAAGAAGCCCCCGATAAACAGGAAGATAACATGATTAAAATAGGTCGATGATACCGCCTTGCCATTCATAATCCCCAACAGAGGAAATAAAACCACCGGCAAAAGAGAGGTGATGGCCAAGGGGACCACTTCAGACACCCACCACAGCGCCATCCACACCGCGACACCGAGCGTGGCTGACACCTTGGGGTTGTCCACCTCCAAACGGGTAAAAAAAGCAATATACAAACCCAACACGGGGGCGATATAAAACAAGACCTTTCTCCATTGGGCAGTGTGCTTAGGCAGGAATGCTTTGCGAGTATCTTCCATAGGTCAGGAACTTAACAGAGTCCAAATATACTACTTCCCTTCCTTTACGCGGTATTTGTGAGTATGAAAAATGAATCAACTTATTACCGAATAAAACCCAGGTATCCACTTTCATTTTTCCTTTCTATGATTCAATGGAGTCCTTTACCCTTCAAAACTTTACAACAAAATCGACATACGGTACACCGGGAAAAAGGGCTTCAAAAATATCCTTATTGACCAAAAATGCCAAGTCAACAGCTATTTTCTCTCCAAAAAATCGAACACCATAGGAAAATATCCCCTGGTATTCTCCCTCTATGTACGCAATCCAATTTTCTGATATCAATGACCACCTGCGGCGCACCCGTGACATCCCGGACAATACGACGATCGGTTTGTTGAGGAATTCTCCATAAAAATAACCCCAGCCCACTCCCGCCGTGAGGTTCCTATCCGATGTCCCATAAGTGGCAATACCATAACCTATTCCGAAATGTCTTCTTCGATTATCATCCGTGCTATAGTAGATGATTCCGCCGCCGAGATTTAGTTTTTCGCTTACTTCAAAACCCACTTTGGGGGTTATAAAAAACAACGGTCTCCCGAAGGCAAGTGTTGATATGATCTCCAAACCACCTCCGATGGAAAAGTAATCCGTCACCCCGTAATTAAACGAATTGAGCACCAAGTAGGCATTTTGATAGTACCATTCCCCCTTCTTGAGATTCCTTGCAGACGGGGCAAATAAGTACCGGGTTGCATGCGGGTTTTCAAACCAATACTTGCCATCCTTAATGCGCTCAGGTAAAACTTCCTTGGCGCTTGCGATTTGAGAAAAAGAGATGACAAACGTAGCATTGGAAGCCACTTTAACCCGGACCTTGTCTCCATCCACCTCCATGACTTTCGCAAACAAGCGAGAACCGTCCTTCAAATCAATCAGGTAAACCTTCGTGCTGTCGAAGTCGTATTTGACTTGCTCCTTTTGGGCGCTCAAAATACTGATGCATTGCATCATTACCATGAATACTGCAAAATAACGTAAATACTTCATCTTAAAATTATTTTAGGTTGTATAATAATGTGTTCAATTCGATTCTATCCCGCCCCTCCCCCTTTCAAACCGTGATAAATGGATAATCAGGAATCAGACAAGGGTAGAAGAACAATACAATCATAGTTGTAGTCGGATTATTTCATATCCTCCGACTAACCCCTATATTCTCATTAGTGAGGGTAAATATACGACTGTTTCTAATTTCTCAAATAAATTAGACCGATAAAGTGTGTATTACAAACTCGACAAAAATGCACCAATGCATTGTTTTGTCACTATTCTTGCAAATCAAATCCACCGTGCTCCATCACCTTGACCGGGCAAAAAAAACGCCAAAACAGTTTAGAGTGTTTTAATAAATCCTGCACTTCACTATCGCTCGTACAGGGGAACAAAGAGGACATCCCTACTGGATTGTTATTGTCTTTTTAGATAGAAATGTCCAATTCGTCATACACACATCGCAAAACCACAGCTTAATATTTAAAACCTATTTCACCAGGCGATGATGTTTAATTTCAGTGACTGTTTGGAAATACATGATGAAGAAACTGCGAAAGGAGAATTTGATTCCGTCCCATACAGAAAATCCCCCCATGCTTACATGTCGTTATCAGATCTTTGGAGCAATTGAGAGGTCCCGAACGCCTTGAAGCCCTCCTGTATGTATAGTCACGATTTCCGTGCCCCTTGAAAAGTATCCCTCCTCCAACATCCGGAGTAAGGAGTACATCATTTTACCATTGTAAACGGCGTCCAATGGGACTCCCCATTCTTCCTCAAAAGAGGAGATAAAAGACCGTATCCCCCGGTCTATCTTCCCAAACCCCGGCTTTGGGTAGCGCTTGACCACCTCCCATCGTGCTACGCCGTCATTCCCCACCAAATCGCGTATCATCGCTTCTTCAAAATCCTGCTTGAAGGTTGAAAATCCCATAACTGTAGTTCCATGTCTGGCATTGCTTATTAATCCGGCCATGGTCCCTCCCGAGCCGATGGGTACCATTACAAATTGCGGATGTATCTGACTATAGATTTCATCCATTATTCGACCGACACTTTTCAATCCCATGTCAGAGGTTCCCCCAAGGGGGATAAAATATTTCCCGTCCTCCATCAATCCTGCGGTCTTACGGGATCTCCACTGCTCAAATTGCTCTTTGGGGATGGGCAACACCTTCATTCCCCATCGACTGCAATCGGACAAGGTAGCGTTGTTGGTATTGACATATGTTCCACGCACCCACCCAATGGTCTCGATCCCCAGCCTATATCCAGCATAGGCCAGAGCGTGTAGCAAATTAGAAAAACCTCCACCAAGACCCACCAGGGAAGTGGCACCCAGCCGCAGTGCATCTTCGAGTAGCGGCTGCAATTTCCGCCATTTGTTGCCACTCAATACCGGGTGGATGAGGTCATCTCTCTTCATCCAAAGTCGCACACCTGCACGCTCCAACACGGGGTGCCGGAGAAGTTCCAGAGGAGAGGGAATATTCAATTCTTCGAGAAGGGATGGGTAGTGCACAAGGAGGGATTGGAATAAGAAAGCCCCCATTCCGAAGGAACAAGGGCTTATGTTATCATGAAAAGCGTGTATTTTGTGGTGTGTGAATAGTATTTCCTAAGGCTTGAGAACAATCAACTTCTTAATACTGATGACATTGTTTTGACTGTCCTTCAGCGAATAAAGATAAGTCCCCTTAGGAAGAAAGAAGAAGTTCTCTTTGATTTTACTATTGGCACCGGTCACCCGGTAATACTGATCCCAAACCGGCTTGGCCAGGATATTGAGTATCTCCAGGTGATACGTTCCCGGAGTCAGACCGGTGAGATTAAATGTCACTTTACCGAAGGTGGGATTGGGGGTGACTGTAATATCCGGACGTGAAGCGGGATTTCGAGTGGCTACCGGAGGTCCTCCGTAAGCGATAGAGGCCACTCCTCCAACAGAATCCAACTGCACCACTGCCAATGGACCCGATTCACCTTCTGCAAAGAAGCTGTAGCTCACTGAAGTGTCGGGAACTATCGGTAATTGTGGGAAGTAACCTTTGATTACGCCCGTTACATCATTCCACCCAAGAACGGGATTATAAGCAAATATTTTGGTTGTTCGTATCTCGATATTCTTTTGACGAAGGGCGGTATAATCACCTCCCGGTAAAGACAATGCTCCCCAAGCATCCACCTTGTCCGTTCGCTTGATAAAAACCCGTACGCTGATTGTATCCGGTCTAAAAGTCGGTGGAACTTGCTGGACAATTGTGTCCGGTAAGGTATCAAATGGAAAGGTCGTAAAAAAGCTCGTCTCCTGAGTAGATTCATCTTCGTACTTCAATGGTGCCCGGTACAACACATACGGTGTATTGTAGTGGACACTAAAGCTCAATAGCCGCACGATAGGGTCCAGGGAGGTGAAGCCCAATTCGCTAAATGTCTTATCGTCTCCGGAGTAAAATCGCTCGAAACTCGGCGGTACGGGCAGAAAAATATCCGCATCCGGATAATCTTCTGCTGCATCGGCTTGATCGGCCGTCTTGTAAGTACTGGTAAATATCGTATTCCCCTTGAGGTTGGAGTAATTCCAGCTTTGATTAGGACCGGGGGCAGTAACCGTAATATTTGGATTGCGATCGATATTGGTCTTTGCCTCATCCCCTGCCTTCGGGAAATAAGAAGAGGTCAAGACCGGTTGAGCAAAAACACCGATGGTCATTAGAAAAAAAAGTAAAGTAGAAATCTTTTTCATATTCAGTATTTTTCTATTCATTGTGTTACTCATTAAAGAGCATAAAACCGGAAAATGTTGCAATTTCAGTTCAAATTAGGAAAATATTAGCAATCCTATCCGCTTTCTTCAAAATACAAAGGTAGTAAACAAACACTAAGCATCCAAACATTTCATACCATGAAAATAAGGAACTTACTCATGGGGGCTCTTCTCCCTGACTAAAAACGCCCCTTTTATCGACTTCTATTTTCTTGCCGGATCGACTCGCTTTGCCTTGAGCACAAAGAGGATACCGGCGATGATAAACGGAATACTCAATATCTGTCCGGTGCTCAAGACATTGCCAAAATACTCCTGAATTCCCCCTTGGCTCCGCTTGAAATACTCCAAGAAAAAGCGGGCACTCCAAATAAAGATCAAAAACCATCCGAAAAGGGCTCCACGCTTCAATCGCATATCCGTCTTCCAGTACATCCAAAACAGCACAGCAAAACTAATCACATATGAAATGGATTCGTAAAGCTGAGTGGGATGCCGGGGTACCTGATCGAGTTTTTCGAAGATAAAAGCCCACGGGACATCTGTTTGTTTACCTACAATCTCAGAATTCATCAAATTGCCGAAGCGAATAAAAGCGCCCGTCAAGGCCACGGGAATGACCACCCGGTCCAGCACCCAAAGCATCGACTTCCTATACTTCCTGGAGAAAAACCAAAGGGAAATCAGAATCCCAATCGCTCCTCCATGGCTGGCCAGTCCGCGATATCCGGTAAAGTGGAAGGAGGGGTCAAAACTGACGGGCAGCAACATTTCGAGTATATGGTCCTTGTAGTACGCCCAATCATAAAAGATACAATGCCCCAGACGCGCCCCAATAATCGTCCCCATGATCAAATAAATCAGAAGCGAATCCAACAAATCGGTATTCTCCCCTTCGCGAACGAAAAAGCTCCGCATCATGCGATATCCGATCATAAAGCCCAACGCAAACATCAAGCTATACCATCGAAGACTGACCGGTCCGATAGAAAAGATGACTTCGTCCGCATTCCAATGTATAAACCAATTGTACATCTGTCTATTTTTGACGTGAAGATACGGCAATGTTTGAGTTGTCCCTCCCGCTCGCCGGATTTTAGCTGTTTTTTGGTATGAAATGGTGGACTTTGCCCCTCAACTATCCATTAGTATATCTGATGACCGGAAGGGTGCAACCGGGCTATAAAGGGCTTCTGTTGATGTCTCGATGGGGGCCAACGCCCTTCAAATGCACTCTTAACATCTTCTGCAGCTCCACTGTTATCACAAATGGCGTACAATAGTCCTGCCGGCATGGTCGTGCCCATCCCTATAAATCCGGGGATGCCCCTGAGATGTCCCAATATCTCAGTTGTTTCTGTCGTAAGGCCATCCATACCAAGGCTCAAGGCGTGCTTGAGCAAACTCCAGTCTCCTGTCATTCCTCCAAGCACAAAAGAGGCCGTCTTTTGGTTGCGCTCCAAGGGTGCAATCGACTTTATCCTATCAAAGGGCCATCGATATTGAGCGAAGACAAAATACATACCTTCCGGCATATATACTTTCCTATATCTCCGCTCCTCCAATCCGGCATCCATCATCACCCCTCCGTACAACGAGGTCACTCCAGCTGCAGAAAATCCCTGTCGCACGGCCCCTTCAATAAAAGGAACCAAAGCATGCAACGGAAGGCGGTCTGTCACCAGGAAATCCACCCCTACCAAAGCTGCCGTTACCGAAGGAGCCTCCCCTCCCAAGGTCTCAAAGTTTGATTTGCGAAGCCGAATATCAACGGCAACTCCCATCCCCCCGGACATTCCCCTGTGCTCCAGGTAGGAACCAATGACCTGTTTGACCGCATCCGAAGCCGGTGTACGCCCCGATTTGTCTCCCGTAACGGATTGGATATGTACACCGGGTGTTTCGCTAATTTTGACGGTCACCTCATCACCGGGAAGATCGAGGGCCGCATAAAAAAGCCCTTCGATACCCGTCAAACCCGATAAAACAGGGGGCGCTGACACTTTAACTGTTGTTCGCATAGAAACTATCTGCTCATTGAAAATGGAATTCTTGAAGCGAACACTCCAATTCCTCCAATATAATCATCGCACAAAAGTAGGCTTAAATGTCGAAATAGTCATGTTTCTGTGGCTATTGGGTAACAAACTACACTGTTTCTTGAACCACTTTATGACATCTTAGATGCTTAGTGCTTCAGGAACAAAGTTCATCCAGTATTAAACGCAGTTATTTTTTTCTGAATCGAGGCGCTCAAACGGGAGTTATGCCGTAGCAAAATGACGATTTGAGCAACAAATAGTCAGAGGAAGATAGAAGACGCAATGCATTGCGTCTGTACACTCTATACTGTATTTATTTTGTTCCTGAAGCATTAGGTTGTAGCCTACTTTCTAAGTGCCCTAAAGTGCTAAACCCTATTAGAAATTGGTCAAAAATAAAAACCAGTTGTAGAGCATGATACACGTGAATTGCAAAGGACACGAAACGATTATCGTATATCGAGTATTTGACAAGCCTTGTCAGACTATGTCATGAGGGCACAGTATTCGTCATCATTTCACTCCTCTCTTATGGTTGGATACTGTATCTTCCCTTAATCCGAGAATGTATCAGATAAATTTGAAGCACCATATGGCAGTACAGTTAGTGCTCCGCGTAAATCGTCGTCCAAATTAGAAATATAAAATAATGTACCTTTGCACTAGGTTGTGTAATTGGAAAAGTCCGTATTGTATGAAGCCGATTTGAAGATATATACCATAAATACATGCTGTCCAAACATTTATTTTGCATAGAGTATCACTCTTGCTTTGTTGGTATACTTACTACTAAAACTACTGTTCTGTACAAGTACAATAAGAAAGATCCATAAAAACAAATTGCTTTATCTAACGTTTTCAAGGCGAATAGGCAGACATTTTAAACGGTTTTATTATTATTCTTACGGCACTCAACTATCTATGTCTGCCTACCATTTCATATCAAAATCATCACTTTAACTATTAAACCAAAATTCTTATGTCAAAGATTTCATACATGACTCCATCGGGATTCGAAAAACTCAAGAAGGAGTTAGATGATCTTAAAACTAATGGGCGACAGAAAGCAGCTAAAGCCATTGCTGAAGCAAGGGAGAAGGGAGATTTATCCGAAAATGCAGAATACGATGCTGCAAAAGATGCCCAAGGCATGTTAGAAATGAAGATTAACCAGTTGGAAAAATCTTTAGCAAATGCAAGGGTCTTGGACACGGCTCAAATGGATAATTCCGTAGTAACTATCCTTAGTACGGTCACCATAAAAAATCTCAAGATAGGTAAATCTCTGACGTATCAGATTGTATCTGAAGCCGAAGCCAATCTCAAAGAAAAAAAGATTTCTTCCACCTCTCCTATCGGTCAGGGGCTAATGGGGAAAGCCGTCGGTGAAATTGCCAAGATCAAGACCCCTGCGGGAGAAATGGATTTCGAAGTAGTTTCCATCGAATTTATCTAATAAAACATAGGTCATGGCATCCATATTCAGCAAAATCATCGCCGGAGAAATTCCTTGTTATAAAATCGCCGAAGAGGAGGATTTCTTCGCCTTTCTCGACATCCGCCCATTGGCAAAAGGGCACACGTTGGTCATCCCCAAGAAAGAGATCGACTACATCTTCGACTTAGAAGATGATTTGCTGAGTTCCTACATGGTTTTTGCCAAGCGGGTAAGTCGTGCCATCCAAAAGGCTGTCCCCTGCAAGAGAATCGGTATGGCGGTAGTGGGACTTGAAGTGCCGCACGCCCATATCCACCTTATCCCCATTAATAAGATCTCGGATATGAATTTTGCCAATCCGCCCATCCAGATTTCCAGTGATGAAATGGCGGAGCTGGCCTTGGAAATAAGCAACAATTTTGTTTGATTTACTAAGGAACTATTCTTCTTCCTCTTCAAAAGGGATACAGGCGTAACCGGTATAGCTTGTTGGGGAAATGGACAATAACTCCTGTTTGACTGAATCGGTAACCGGGAGTTTCTTTAGGAATTTTTGCCATTTGTCTTTGGAAATAACGCTTTGGCCCCTCGTAAGGTCTTTGAGCAATTCATAGGGTTTTTGGACGCCCTCTCTACGCAGAATCGTCTGGACCGCCTCGGCCAGAATGAGGTAATTGTCCTCCAAATCCGCTTTGATTTTCTTAACATTTGGGAGGAGCTTTCCGATGCCCTTATCCAGAGATTTTAGCGCGATCAACATATGGCCAAGGGGAACCCCTACATTGCGAAGTACGGTGCTATCTGTTAGATCTCGCTGAAGCCGGGAAACAGGGAGTTTTTCGGACAAAAATCGAAGGATGGCGTTGGCCATCCCCAGGTTGCCCTCTGCATTTTCAAAATCTATAGGATTGACTTTATGGGGCATAGCCGAAGAACCCACCTCTTTCGCTACCACTTTTTGCTTGAAGTATTCCAACATAACATAGGTCCATATGTCCCTTGCAAAATCGAGAAAAATAGTATTAATTCTCGACAAGGCATCGAAGATGGCCGCCATATTGTCATAATGCTGAATTTGGGTGGTATATTGTAGGCGCTGCATCCCCAGCCCTTTAATAAATCTATTACTAAAATCAATCCAATCGATATTGGGGTAGGCTACGAGGTGCGCGTTAAAATTGCCGGTAGCTCCTCCAAATTTAGCGGTAATGGGGAGTTTCTTGAGTCCTCTTATTTGCCTGTCCAGGCGCTCGACAAATACCATAATCTCCTTTCCTAATCCGGTAGGAGATGCAGGCTGGCCATGGGTGCGAGCGAGCATAGGAATGCTCCTGTCTTCGGCCATTTCATACATCTTATTGCGCAAATGCTGAATTTGGGGTAGAATGACTTTGTCCATCCCATCCTTAATCATAAGCGGAAATGCCGTATTGTTAATATCTTGGGATGTTAATCCGAAGTGCACAAATTCGGCAAAACGCCCAGCCCCAATTGATTTGAGCTCATCCTTTACAAAATACTCTACTGCCTTGACGTCGTGATTAATTATTTTTTCGGTGTCCTTCACTTTTTGAGCATTTCGATCGCTAAAGTTTTTGTAAGAACTGCGCAAAAGCTCCGACCATTCCTCCTGCCAATCCTTCAGTTGAGGAAGAGGGACCTCCGTCAGATGTATGAAATACTCCACTTCCACCATTACGCGATATCGAATCAGAGCTTTCTCTGAAAAATAGGGAGACAATTGTTTAACCTTATCAGAATACCGGCCATCAATTGGAGAAATTGCGTTGAGCATCTTATAGCATTTAAGTGATTTGATACAGCAAAAGTAAGGCAAGTATTCTAGTGTACTACTTTCAATGGAAGAAATAAATGATTTTTTGATCTAAGGGCTATCAAGAGAAAAATTGCAAACAGCATAAACACGATAACTTAGGTGATAGCATCAGGCAAAATGTTACTTACTTACTATCCTAAATAATGGTTGCAATACTCTTCCTTAGAACAACTAACGTTATAAAATAAATAAAGCAGGAGTTTCCCTATAGAAAACTCCTGCATAAAACCATACAACCTCCAATTTGGAGAAACTTACTTACTTTATCACAGTCACTTTCTCGACGAGTTCTTTGTCGCCGACCATGATTCTCAGCATATACACCCCTTGTGGCATATCCTCCAGATTCATCTCGTATTCGTAGACGCCACGTTCGAGCTCGGACTTCTCGATTACATTGCCCAATACGCGCTTGCCTGTCATATCAAACAAGTGCCCTTCGACCTCAGCATCTTTACCCAACTGTAGGATTACTTTCATATGATCTCTTGTCGGATTCGGATACAAAGTCAATGCGTTGTCACGACCGTGCTTCGGCACTAAGACCTGAACAATTCTACTCGTCGTTACGCTTCCATCCTTGTCGTATTGCTTCACCCGGTAGAAGTATATACCTCCTTGCTCGATAGCCCTGTCTGCATATTGGTAGGTGGCATCTCCAAAGACGCCTTTCGCTTGCTGTTCGTTGACCTTGCGGAAAGTGCTTTCGCTGATATGACGGCGCTCCAGCTCATAATGTTCGGCATTCAATTCCTTCTCTACTACCCACTTCACCTCGTTGTGATCGCCGGCGTACCATCCAATGATATCCTTAAATGTCACCGCAAGGGCACCTTGCACCAAACCTGCATCGACATCCGGTTCATGTTCTCCTTGGTTGACAGATATGTATGGAGTAGTACCCACACCATTACTTCCATCAACATCACTATCCATACTGTCATCATTTGATGCATTAGGCGTCGTAAATGTCAATCCATCCGGCAACTTGTACTTCAAGTAGTAACTTCCCTGTGACAGTCCATCCATGATGTACTCACCGTTATGATCCGTCACTTCTTCGTCCAACATAATATTATTCTCATTGTACGCTTTAACGATAACACCTTCTACAGGAGTCTCTCCCGCATCCTGAATACCGTCTCCATCACTATCCATCCATACCAGATTACCCATTGTTGCTTTGTGGTGTAGCCCGGCATCCAATCCATGAAGTTGGTCTCCGCTATACACTGTAAAGGTATAACTGGTATAAACTCCATTTGCATGATTGATATCACTGTCCTTCTCATCATTACTTCCTCTAAATGGTGCGGATACCGCCAATTGACCCGGGCGTTGGATTCTCAAGTAATACGAGCCCGGTCGTACGCAGAACAGATAGTATCCATCGTCACTGGCATACTTTGGATTGCCTCTAGTAATCGTCTGGGATATCACATCTCCTGTTATCGCATCCACTAAGTATACACGTACTCCATTGATACCATTCTCTGCAGGATCTTGGATACCATTCGCATTCCAATCAAACCAGATTAAGTCTCCTACCTCGATACACTTATACAAGCCGAGATCCCAAGTCTCATCTATCTCACCCGGATCCAAATGCGTAGTCGCTGTTGTATTCGTACCGTTTGAATCATCTACATCACTATCTTTGAAATCATTTATTCCTACATTAGAGTATGTGCGGTTCCACTTATCGGGATACAAAAATTCAACATAGTAGTCGCCGGGCATAAGATTTTTAAATAAATATCTACCGGTTACATCCGTGTATTGTACTGCTACGGGAGTACCACCTCCTTGATAAAGGATTACTTTGACACCTGGGATTCCCGGTTCATTACCTTCTTGTAACCCATCTCCATCTCTATCCTGCCATACATAGTTACCAATTGTCGATAATTTTACGATACCAGCATCATAATTAATATTCCGCTCACCCGGTTCGATCAAAATACACGGCCCTACTCCTCCAGAATTTACATCACTATCCTTACTGTCATCACCCTCTCTATTCGCAAAGGTCCAAGCATAATTTTGCTGCTTGTCCCCTAAATCAAATACTATATAGTACTCCTCTGATGGAATTAAAAAGTCAAAGTAATAGTATCCATTTGAATCCGTTGTATCCTTTCCTACCAAAGTACCATTACACCTATATAGTGTAGTTATAATACCTTCAACACCAGGCTCACCTGGATCCTGAATACCATTACCGTTGAGGTCATCCCATACAAAATCTCCAATTTTACCATTTGGTGTATAAGGATCTGTACCATTGAATAATTCCATTCCATTTGAAGCACCATCTCCATCACAATCTGCAGCAAGCCATATATTATTGGTAGAATCATATCCATTAAATCCAGAATCACGGGAAGGATCGCAAGGATCTAGAGGATTACTTGTTGCAGTAGCAATTATCGGTGTTACCGGATCATCAAATCCAGTAATTTCCTCATAATCTGATAATCCGTCACCATCAGAATCATGATTATATGGATCCGTTCCATTCGTTACTTCGTCTCCGTTATTCGTGCCGTCTCCGTCGCAGTCCGCTGCTGCCCACGCTGCATTGCTCGCATCGTAGCCCGTGTAGCCCGCACTCTGTGCCGGTAAG
>JALWRC010000071.1 GCA_027080725.1 Saprospiraceae bacterium | reverse complement strand
TATAAACTCGCTCTTTTCCCCTGACTCTTCGTTGCTCAAACAGTCATTATGCTATGGCATAACTCCCGTTTGAGCGCCTCGATTCAGAGAAAAATAGCTTCGGTTGCTATGTATATTTATTTCTTGCCCGGACTAGAGTGGGGGGATATGGGAATGTCGAATATCCCCGTTGAACATGTTCTACAAATTGAATGGATATCCGGTGTTCAAAACAAAAAGAACGCAAGCATCCTTCTTCATTGTCCCTGCAGCAGATGTTAAACTTCTGTTAACCGGGCGTTAAACTGCGTTAAACCCAAATCTATTTTTGCGCTAAAGACGTTAATGCCTAAAATAAAATCGCCGGATTATGAAAAAACAATTGTTCTTTTTCTCGCTTCTTAGTGCCCTATTCATCGGATGTAGTCCACGGCTTACTCCTCTGACGCAAGATGTGATGGAGGAATACAAGCTCGGTCCGGAAGAGCTAAAGCAAATCCAGTTTTATACCTCACAAGATATTGTTCTCTCCCGCCGGGCGGAGTCCGGAGACCTTCGGATTAAATCGGGGAAAATTAAAGTTGTCGAAGGAGAGAAGGTAGAGCAAGTCATTATTCCTGCCGGCACACCCGGTGTCTTTGTCTTCTCCCCCAAATCCGAACGTATTGCGGTGAGTTTTGAGAAAGACGATCGGCACTATTTGGTGTTTGGTCCCAATCCAAAACGGGGAGACAGGTATTCACTATTGGGGAAGAAGTGGAAGCGCAGCGGAGGTAAAGTGACTTATGGGGATGCCACGTGGTGGACACCTGTAGAAAGCTCCTATGCAACCCTCTTGGTCGATTTGCGCAAAGCGAGAAAGATAAAACTAAAGCAACGCAGAATTCAGGGACGGAGAGTAGGAGAGGGTTAGCCACCAATTGACCACAATGGCCCAAAACCAAAATGGGAGGGTCTGAGTCAAATATATCTTTTCGATTCATGGGAACGGATGCCGGAGTTCTATCGAGAATTCCGGCATCTGTGTTTGAAAACACATTGGAATTGAATGGGTTAAATCGATGGCAGGATTCAGATGCAAAAAAAATATAGAAAAAAGTTTTTCATTTTAAGAAAGATAGTATCTTTGCAGGGCTTTAGACAAAGCACGACAGGCGGCCCGTTCGTCTATCGGTTAGGACATCGGGTTTTCATCCCGGAAAGAGGGGTTCGATTCCCCTACGGGCTACAAAAAGGCAACCAATTCGGTTGCCTTTTTTATTTTTTACCTCTCAGGCAGCATTTTTGGTATTCGAAGCATCATAGGAGTGTTAAGATACTTACAGCTCGAATGCCGAATGAAATATTCTTAAGAATGTGAAAGGACGCAGGAGAGTAAAAAAATCCATCTTTTGGTGCTAGAAGTTAGAATCAAAAGAAATTAGTAAAATGCGAGTTTGTGCTGTGCACACGGAGGACAGTTTAAGTAGCGTTAGTTATTTCTGATCCTTCGATGGCCGGGTAAGACCGGCCATTTTTATTTTACCTTCTTCGTTGAAACTAACCGTCGAAATATCTCTTGTCTAACTCAATTAGCTTCAAGCACCTTCAGAAAAACAGGAGTAAATCGTTTCTAATACCAAAAAATGGACGGGTAAAGATAAAAAAAAATCTGATACCAACAATGACTTTCACAAGTAATCCTATATCGCTCTTTACCCTAATGGTATTGGATAAAACCCTCTTTTATTCCTGTATCAGCATAAATCAATCAACCTTTTAACATTTTATCTCCTTGAATTTTGTTCTTATGTTAAACCTTTACTCATTCCCTTCGTCCAATAACTCGTAACAAAAAACAATGCATGATTAAGACTTTACCGTATTTTATTTCATCACCATTTAAATAGTTTTATTATGAAACGTGTAAAGTTTTTTTTATTGATTGCATTAGCGGGCTGGATGCTATCCGCTTGTAATGACACCAACCGGTTGGATGCCCCGGATCTGAGTTTGGACTCCGGAATGGACGATTTAGTTGGAACAGCTGATTTTGCTCAACTAACGGATAAACTCGCCTCTCCGGACCTGTCCACACCGGATGAGAACACTTCCATCCAAGTCGTTGAGGATGGTTTTCCTCAAGATCCGTCGGTGTGGGGACAAGAGGAGGACCCGCAAAGTTTCGGTAAAAGACGGCATTGTGATCTCAATCTCACCGAGGAGCAAAAGGCACAAATGATGGAGGCCCGCAAGGCATTTGTCGAATGCATAAAGCCCAATCTGAAGGCGGTCCGCTCGGCTGTCAAAGGTATTCTCCAGGAAGCCAACGCCACCAGAAAAGCCCTCATTGAACAATTTAAGAATGAGGAAATCACCAAAGAGGAATTGAAGGCAGCATTGGCTGATCTCAAGGAGCAAACAAAGGCCGATATCCAATCCAATGAAGAGGTACAGGCCGGTGTGGACGCTATCAAATCCTGCCATGAAATCTTTGTTGAAGCTGCACAAGAGGTTCTGTCTGAAGAACAGTTTGCTCAATGGCAAGAGTGTAAGAAAAAGGCATTACGCTACATCAAGCACAAAGGAAAACATCGAGGTAAGCGCGGTGGATAGTGTGTGACGCACACCACTTGCCCTTCGGCTGCGCTGCATCGATTTTAATGGTGAGACGCATCTGCCGAAGGGCTTTTTCTTGCACCGGTATTATTATTGGAAATATCCTTGTGGGGCTTTTTCATGTGACTGATTTCACACTGAAAAAGCCCCTTTTTGTTGCTGCCTAAGTCTTTGCCGGGACACTTCAGGTGATTAATGGAAAAAAAAGTGCGATTTCATACCATAAAATATATGCATATAATATATTTGCGCTTATTAATAAACACAAACTGAAAAGATGGAAAGGTTTTATCAAAAATTTGTACAAAATCTCCGGGAGTGGGAAGCCGCCCTGGAGGGGTATTCGATGGAGCAATTGCTCCGCCAACCTCAGGAGGGCGGGTGGTCGATGGGGCAGGTGTACACCCACTTGGTGGATGGGACGCTTCGCTATCATCTGAGACAAGTGGAGGATTGCCTGGAATCCGGTGAAGGAAAGGGGCGCAGGAAAACCTTCAAGGGATTTATGGTTTTTCGCATCGTCAAGGGATTCCCACCCGCCAAGATTAAGGTTCCGCCCTCTAAGACATATACTCCAGTTCAGCCTGAAAGCAAGGAGGCGATTCTTGCGGGGATGAGGGAGTTGGAAGACAAGATGAAAGTATTACTGCCGAGGTTTGAGCAGGATAAAGGAGGTAAAACGGCTCATCCGGCCCTGGGGTATCTCAATGCAAAGGAGTGGTACAAGTTGATTCTCTGGCATTTCAAACACCATATGCGTCAAAAAGAACGTCTGGATGCACAGCTAAAGCCGGAGGTATGAAAAGGGTTGCGGCTTACCGTTCCGGTGTCTGTTGTTGGAGGGCGGAGTTTCGGATACTAAGCGAATAGCGGAGAAAAAACCAAGCAGGGATGAAGAGACAGGATGAAATATTTTCATACAAGAGCGCGGAAGATGCTACCGGATTTTTGCTCTATAAATTGTTTATACATTGGCAAAAGACCATCAAAGAGCGATTGAAAGAAGTGGAGTTGACGCACACCCAGTTTGTTATTCTGGCCACTTCGGGATGGCTGGGTTTGCACAAGGAGGTGGTAACCCAGATCGAAATCGCCCGTCATGCCCAAATGGATGTCATGATGGTGTCCAATGTGCTCCGGGCTCTGGAGCGCAAGGGAATTTTGTCGAGACATCCCCATCCGCAGGACACCCGCGCCAAACAAATCCTCTTAACCCCCAAAGGGCAAAAAATCCTCAAACGCTCAGTTAAGATTGTGGAGGATTTTGACCATGCTTTTTTTGATCGATTGGAGGACGTCGGGGGTTTTAATCGAAGCATGCGGCAGTTGTTGGAGTCTGAGTAGTGCTTCCCGGAATAGAATTTATGCATTATTAACAGAAGCTATTTTTCTCCTAATCGAGGCGCTCAAACCCTTGACATAGCCCACGGTTTTAACCATGGGAATAGGATCTATAGCAATTTTTGTAATGGTTTTAACCATTTTTATCACGCCTCGCTTTTCGGAGAGGGATGTGTATTACAAAGTGCACAGTTTTACATCCTCATACCACCTAGGCGGCACAGGCTATACTGCTTATAACCTGTGGCACCAAGGCACACAAGGCCTAATAGTGCAGTTTCTAGTATATACCTATACGCATTGTGCATTACAAACTACACAGTTTCCAAGTTTGCTTCAATCGTTCCTGCATGATAAATCTTCTTGTAAATCTCCGCTCCAAAGTCGTCTCGCGTCAGTTTTGGGGTCGGGGTTCAAAACACCTAAACCACGGCCTATCAAATCGCGGATGAAATCCCCTATGGATCGAATTTATTTGTTTTCCTACCTCCCTAATGTGACCTAATGTGCCTTATGTGGTAATCAATATAATTGTTTTGAACCACATAAGGCACAGAGGACACATAAGATTTGTGTCTTTTACTGACTTCAAATAGATTTCCAAACGCCGGTTTCAGAAGTAATAAAACGTGCGTGTGCCTATATTACATATAGCGCAGAGCAAAATTACAAATCTCCAATTGTTCCTGCTCAATAAATCTTCTTGTAAATCTCCGCTCCAAAGTCGTCCCGCGTCAGCTTTGGGGTCGGAGTTCTTCCAAACCGTTTGTCTTAGGTTAGTGCAGTTTGTAATACACCCCCTATACGAACCGTTCGCCGGATATTTCACAAGTTGATTACCTTTGTGTGCGGATGGGACCGGATTCCTTCAGGATTGTTATCCGCCCGGGAATGGAGGGGTATGATGGTAGTATGAAAAAAGATAAAAACCACATCCCATGAGACTATTACTGATGCTCAACAATAAAATCACTTTGTATGCAGCCACCTAAAGAAGCTTTACTACATTTTATACGAGAGGCACTGGCAGAAGATGTCGGCGACGGAGATCATACCTCGCTGGCGTGCATCCCTGCGGATAAGAAGAGCACGGCTCGCCTGCTGGTCAAGGATTATGGCGTCATCGCAGGCGTCGGGTTTGCCTCTTTTTTGTTGAAGACGCTGGAGCCGGATATCGAGATGGAGGTGTTTTTGGAAGATGGGAGTGAGATTCATCCCGGGGATATCGCCTTTACAGCTTACGGCCATACGCAGACCTTGCTCAAGGGAGAGCGCTTATTGCTCAATGTGATGCAGCGAATGAGTGGGATTGCGACACAAGCTTCGATGTTTGCCGGTGAAGTGGAAGGGCTATCGACCAGAATATTGGATACGCGTAAGACCACCCCGTTCAACCGATGGCTGGAGAAATGGGCCGTGCATATCGGTGGGTGTGACAATTACCGGTTCGGACTCTTCGATCGCATTATGATCAAGGACAATCACGTCGATGCGTGTGGCAGTATCTCCTTGGCGATAGACCGGGTGCACGAGTATATGAAGGCCAAAGGCCTGGATCTGGAGATTACGGTGGAAGTGCGCAATTTGGATGAACTTGCAGAGGTGATGCGACGTGGTGGCGTCCATCGCATTATGCTGGACAACTTTGAAGTTCCACTGCTCAAAGAAGCTGTGGAGATTATCGATGGCGCTTATGAGACGGAAGCGTCCGGAGGCATCGTCCTGAACACGGTCCGCAAATATGCCGAAACGGGCGTTGATTTTGTTTCCTCCGGTGCCCTGACCCATACGGTGGACCCCTTGGATTTGAGTTTTAAAATAGACGCATAGGAACGATGAATACCACCGGACTAAAAGCAATCATTATCGAAGACGAACAGCCCTCCGCACGCCGTCTGAAACGGATGTTGGAGCCCTATCCGGTCACGATTTTGGAGATGCTCCCCTCCGTCGAAATGGCGGTGCAATGGTTTGCCGACAACCCCGCACCGGATGTCGTCTTCCTGGATATCCAACTTTCCGACGGGCTGAGTTTCGAGATATTCGAACAGGTCCGGGTGGATAGCTTCGTCATCTTCACTTCCGCCTACAACCAGTATGCCATCAAGGCCTTCGAACTCAACAGCGTGGATTATCTCCTCAAACCCATCGAAAAGGAAGCATTGGAGCGGGCAATGCATAAATTGCAGCATTTCAATCGACAGCTCGAGCCGTCCCCGGATGCCTCCCTGATTCGTAAGATATTAATGGAGGCGACCGGCAGCACCAGGGAGTACAAGAAGCGGTTTTCCACCCGTATAGGACAGCGCATCCGGACAGTGGATGTCGACGATATCGTGTGTTTTTACAGTGAGAGCAAGGGCAGTTGGATGCGCACCCGTGAAGGGCGCTCCTACCTTGTGGATACTACAATGGAAGAGCTGGAGACTCTTTTGAATCCGGATAAGTTCTATAGGGTGAGTCGAAAACATATTGTAAATATTGATTATATTAACGAGGTGCACCAATACACCAATAGCAGATTAAGGGTGTTGCTCCACCATTTCATGGAGGCGGATATCATCGTCAGCCGCGAACGGGTGAAGGCGTTTAAGCAATGGTTGGGGTGACGGGAGGGCGCTACCGGCTTAGTGGGTATGGCTTGGCGATATATTATCTCATACATTAAAATATTATCGTATGCAACGGGGTAAAAGGTTAATGGGCTTGTTGATTATGCTGCTCATACATGGGGCGGTATGCGGGCAGTTCCCCAATGTCGTTATAGATGACAAGGGGCGGCCGGAAGAACCTAGCATATGCCTGGACCCTAAACACCCCAATCGCATGGTCGCGGGAGCCAATATCCGCTATGCCTATTATTCTTCAGACACCGGGCGAACGTGGCACAAGCAGGCATTGAAGTCGCAATGGAAGGTCGCCGGTGACCCCTGCATCATTGTGGACACTTCCGGAGTGTTTTATTATTTTTCGCTTTCCAATGCCGAGAGTTGGTTGGACCGGATGATTTGCAAGCGCAGCATGGACGGGGGGCAATCCTGGCCGGAGGAATCCTTCATTGGGTTTAACGTCCTCAAGGACCAGGACAAGGAGTGGGCGGCAGTAGATCCGGCCACCAATACCCTTTACCTCACCTGGACCCAGTTCGATAAGTACGCGAGCAAGGAGCCATTCGACAGTACGCACATATTGTTTGCCCGGTCAGAAGATGGGGGGAAGACCTGGACGGAACCGCTGCGGATTAATGACCGGGGAGGAGACTGTTTGGACGATGACAACACGGTAGAAGGCGCGGTGCCGGCCATAGGGCCCAAGGGAGAGGTTTATGTGGCATGGGCAGGACCTGCGGGTATTCGCCTGGATTGCTCCATGGATCAGGGCAAGACATGGATGTCCCATGACATATTGGTGGATAGCCAACCCGGAGGATGGAGCTACGATATTCCCGGTATTTACCGGTGCAATGGGTTGCCCGTCACATTGTGTGATCACAGCCGGGGCCACTACCGTGGACGGGTGTATGTGCATTGGTCCGACCAGCGCAATGGTGTGGAGGATACGGATATTTGGCTTGCCCGGTCGGATGATGGAGGTATGAAATGGTCGACACCGGTGCGGGTAAATACCGATACTACCGCCTCCCATCAATTTATGTCCTGGATGACAATTGACCAAACCACGGGATATCTTTGGTCGGTCTTTTACGACCGGCGAAATCACCCGGGAAATGATAGCACGGACGTATATCTGGCATGGTCCACCGACGGAGGAGCACATTTCAAAGACGTAAAAATCAGTGAACGCCCCTTTCTTCCTCGCAAGCATGTTTTCTTTGGGGACTATATCAATATTGTAGCGCACGATGGTATTGTCCGACCGGTATGGACCGCAATGAAAGGTCGTCGTTTACGAGTATTAACGGCATTGGTGGACGGGCATCGTTTGACGCAAGCGCCTTGAGGAATACTCTTGATGACATAAAGCAATTTCTTTTTTGCGTCCCGGATATCCTGCCCGTGTAGCTCCCTTGTTTTGGTTTGGTCACACACTTATTGCTCCTATTTTCATCAAATATGAAAAATTGTTCATATTTTTGGCCTTTCAAATCTTTATAAAAATCAACTTTCCATCTTTATCAAATACCTATATGAGATACGGATTTATTATTGACAACAGGAAGTGTATTGGCTGTCATGCGTGCACCACTGCCTGCAAATCAGAGCATGATGTACCGGTAGGGGTCAACAGAACCTGGGTGAAATACATCGAAAAGGGGGTTTTCCCCGATTCGAGACGTGTTTTTTCTGTCATGCGTTGCAATCACTGTACAGATGCGCCATGTGTGGAGATTTGCCCGGTGGAAGCCCTCTTTACCCGCGATGATGGAATCGTGGATTTTGACAACAGGCGATGCATCGCGTGCAAGTCTTGCATGCAGGCCTGTCCTTATGATGCCTTGTATGTTGACCCTTCGACCCATACCGCTGCCAAGTGCAATTATTGCGCCCACCGGATCGATGTCGGGCTCGAACCCGCGTGTGTGAATGTCTGCCCGGAACACGCGATTATATCCGGGGATATGGACAATCCGGATACCGAGATTGCCCAATTGCTTTCTCGCCAATCCGTCGTAGTACGGAAGCCGGAGAAATTCACTTCCCCCAATCTGTTTTACATCCAAGGAGACCAGGCGTCTCTTACCCCTATGGCGGCTAAGGATGGCACTTCGCTTTGGAATTCGCAGACGCTCGGTGTAGGACATTATGCCAAAGAGGCTGAGAAGCTGGCTTTTACCAATTCGGATGTGATAGATGTGCTATACCAGGGAAGTCACGATGGCGTCCCGGCCAGCGATATGAAGGATATCTTGAAGGGAACTCCTCGCAAGGCGTATCAAGCGCCAAACAAAGGGATTCTCTGGGGATGGGAGGTGTCCGGGTACGTATTGACGAAGGCCATCTCAGCGGGATTGGTGATGATGCTGTTCCTCGCCCTTTTTACGGGCAAGGTAAATGTCTCCTCCAACACCTATACGATTACGATGATCCTGTCATTGGTGTTCTTGGGGTTGACCGGTGGATTGCTGGTCAAAGATTTGGATCGTCCGGATCGCTTCCTCAATGTGCTGTTGCGCCCACAATGGCGTTCGTGGTTGGTGCGAGGTGGATATGGTATCACGGTATTTGGCGGATTGACTACTTTGCTGTTGGCACTCCATTTCTTTGAGATAGATTTTTATAATCACATCATCTTGACGGTAACGACGGCGGCCGCGGTATTTGTCGCCATCTACACGGCCTTCTTGTTTGCGCAAGCCAAGGGAAGGGATTTTTGGCAGAGTCCGTCGTTGGTGCTTCATATGTTGATTCACAGCTTGATGGCAGGAGCGGGAATGTTTGCCATCCTGACGCTGTTTATCGGCAACGGAGCGGATTGGATATCGCTGTTGAAGACGGTGCTTCTCATTACATTGCTGTTTAATGTCATCACGGTGATGATCGAAATCAACTTTCCCCACCCGACATTGGATGCTAAAAAGACGGTCGAGATGATCACCAAAACCCGGTATAAGACGATGTTTTGGGGAGGGGTCATGCTACTGGGCAATATCCTTCCATTGGCCTTGTTGGGATTTGTGGATTTGAGCCCGGCAGTGATGGCAGGGATAGGAGTACTCGTCCTCATCGGGGTTTATCTTTCGGATAAGATTTGGGTGGAAGCGCCACAACGCATTCCATTGACGTAGTATGAAATGGCAGGCTGCAGTCTACCATTTCATACCGGATAAAAAAGTAACCATTTCATACTAAAAAAACATCAAACAATGGGTCATAAAAAACCTTCGTTTATAGAGAAAATAGCAGAGAAGTTGCATATCATTCCGGACCTTCACCAAGAGGGGCCGGCAAATCTGGAGCGTATTGCTCCACAAGGGGCGCAAATCAAGTATCCGCCTTCGGATCAATGGGGCGAATGGACGGAATACGAGGCAAAAGCATGGCCGTTTAAGGTGAAGAAGACCTACACCTTGGTGCCGACCACGTGCTTCAACTGCGAATCCGCCTGTGGTCTGACCGCCTATGTCGATAAGGAAGATATGTCCATCCGAAAGTTGGAGGGCAACCCCCATCATCCGGGGAGTCGCGGTCGAAACTGTGCCAAAGGACCGGCGACCATCAATCAGCTCACCGATCCGGATCGCATATTGTACCCGATGAAACGCACGGGAAAGCGCGGAGAGGGCAAATGGGAACGGGTGTCATGGGACGAAGCATTGGATGACATTGCAGCGCGAATCCGGAAAGCCTTGAAAGAGGACCGTCGGGATGAAGTTGTCTATCACGTCGGACGACCGGGACATGAGGGATACGCCAACCGCGTATTGCAGGCTTGGGGCGTTGATGGGCACAACAGCCACACCAATATTTGTTCTGCAGGCGCCCGTACGGGGTACGCCTTATGGTACGGCTATGACCGTCCGTCTCCCGATCATGCCAACTCAAAATTTATCCTGCTCATCTCCGCGCATTTAGAGTCCGGACACTATTTCAATCCACACGCCCAGCGCATTATCGAAGGGAAGATGAAGGGCGCAAAGCTCTGTGTGATGGATCCACGCCTTTCCAATACGGCCAGTATGGCGGACCATTGGTTGCCTACCTACCCGGGTTCCGAAGTCGCTATATTGCTCGCTTGGGTCAAAATCCTGTTGGAAGAGGGCATGTACAACCGGGACTATATGGAGAAGTGGGTCAATTGGCAGGAATATATGGAGAAGGTGCATCCCGGTACGGAAGCGACTTTTGACAATTTTATCGCTGCTGTGATAGAGGAGTACAAGGAGTTTACACCGGAGTTCGCCGCCAAAGAGAGTGGTGTGGATGCGGAGAAAATAAGGAGTATCGCCTACGAAATTGGCGCTGCGGGATCGCGTTTTGCGACCCATACCTGGCGTTCTGCCTCCATCGGCAATCTCGGTGGATGGGCGGTATCGAGAGCATTGCATTTTTTGTGTGTGGTCACCGGAAGCGTCGGTGCCGTAGGAGGCACAAGCCCCAATTCATGGAATAAATTCAAACCCCAATTCTTCGACAATCCGCCTCCGGTGAAGGTGTGGAACGAGTTGCATTACCCCGACGAATACCCGTTGGCGCACTTCGAGATGTCGCAGATATTGCCCCATTTGGTCAAAGATGGACGAGGAAGGATGGAAGTGTATTTTACCCGTGTATTCAATCCGGTATGGACCTATCCCGATGGCTTTTCGTGGATGGAGATGCTCTTGGACGCCGAAAAAGTAGGGATGCACATCGCACTGACGCCGACTTGGAATGAGACGGCTTATTATGCGGATTATGTGCTGCCCATGGGACACTCCGCCGAGCGGCACGATATCAACAGTTATGCCACCCATAGCGGAACGTGGGTCGCTTTCCGCCAACCTGTCTTGCGGGAAGCCGCACGCCGTGCCGGCAAGGAAGTGGAGTTTACTTACGAGGTAAATCCCGGAGAAGTGTGGGAAGAAGACGAGTTTTGGATAGAGCTGTCATGGAGAATAGATGAAGATGGTTCGCTGGGTATCCGCGAGCATTTCAAATCGCCTTATCGCCCCGGGGAGAAAATCAATATCCACGAGTACTATCAATATATCTTCGAGCGCACTCCGGGATTGCCCGAGAAAGCCAAGGAAGACGGCTTTAAGGGAGACTTTGCAGAGTTGGAGTACATGCGAAGGTATGGATCCTTTGAGGTCGAAAAGCACGGGTATAAGAAGAATGAAAAGAAATTGTCTGCGGAGCAGATGCAGGGCGCAGAAGTGGATTCTAAAACCGGGTTGATCACAAAGGAGGGGAAGGCCATCGGTGTAATGGTCGATGGTACGGCATATGTCGGCTTTCCTACGCCCTCGAGAAAGAACGAATTTTATTCGCAGACAATGGTGGACTGGAAGTGGCCGGAGTATGCCATACCCCGTTATGTCAAAAGCCACATTCATCCCGACAATCTCAAGGAGAATGAGTGTGTCTTGTTGCCCAACTTCCGCCTCCCGACGCTGATTCACTCCCGCTCGGGAAATGCCAAGTGGCTGGCCGAAATCTCCAACCGGAATCCTATATGGATGCATCCGGACGATGCAAAGAAACATGGGTTTAAGAATGGTGATTTGGTCAAGATTGTTACCGATATCGGGTATTTTATTGATAAGGTATGGGTGACGCAGGGGATGAAGCCCGGGGTGGTCGCCTGCTCACATCATATCGGACGATGGAGGAGGCCGGAAGACGTGGCCGGCAACCGCTGGGCTACCAATACGGTCAAAATCGACAATGACGGCAAAGGAGGATGGAAGATGAGTATCATTCGCGGTATCCGGCCGTTCAAGAGTGACGATGCCGATAGTTCCCGTATCTTTTGGTCGGATGGAGGGGTGCACCAAAATCTCACCCATGCGGTACATCCTGACCCCATCAGCGGGCATCATGCATGGCTCCAGCGCATACGCATCGAGCGGCCGGGACCGGATGACAAATACGGAGATGTCTTTGTGGATACCAACAAGTCTTTTGAGCAGTATAAGGAGTGGTTGGCGATGACGAGACCCGCTCCGGGACCGGACGGCCTGCGAAGACCCCTTTGGCTCAAGCGCCCGTTAAAACCCGTGTTGGAGGCCTTTTATAAGAAGTAGAGGCATCCTGTAAAGGGCTGCTTTATTCTAGCTATCTATCGCGCCAAATGCTTTAGTGTGTATTACAAAGCGCACAGTTTCCAAGTTTGCGCCGATCGTTCTCGTGTTTCTCCGCTTCCAAGTCTTCCTTCGTCAGCTCTGGAGCCGGGAGGCTTCCGGGCAGTTTGTTGTAGGTGAGTTTAGTGCAGTTAGTGATACCTGAATTCAAGCTGCAAATCCTTTCTATTCATTCTTTTCATACATAATTATATTTCTTTTATTTTACCTTCTACTGTATTTGATTGGTATACAGATTAAATATTTATCTTAAATTTGTAAAAATTTTTTTTATGTCGAAAATATCTAAAATTCAAGTAGAAGATAAACTAATCTCAATCGTCAAAAAAGACGAACAGGATTATATTTGTTTAACTGATATGTTAAAAGCAAAAGACGGAAACTTCTTTATAACTGACTGGTTAAGAAACAGAAACACGCTTGAATTTATGAGTGTATGGGAAAGAATTAATAATCCAAATTTTAATTATGGCGAATTCGCCATAATTAGAAATAAATCAGGATTGAATAGTTTTAAAGTTAGTGTAAAAGAATGGACTGAAAAGACAAATGCAATCGGAATTTTCTCAAAAGCAGGATGATATGGCGGAACCTATGCTCACAAAGATATTGCATTTGAATTTGGAACTTGGATAAGCCCAACATTCGAATTATATCTAATTACGGAATACCAAAGGTTAAAAGAAATTGAAACCAATCAATATAATCTTGAATGGAATTTCAAGCGAATAATAAGTAAAGCAAATTACCATATTCGCACAGATGCCGTAAAAAATTATATACTTCCGAAAAAGAATTATGAGAAAAACAAAGAATGGTTGATTTATGCAGACGAAGCAGATTTATTAAACATTGTCCTTTTTGGGTGCACAGCAAAAGATTGGAGAGATGCTAACCCAAAATATGCTAATCAAGGAATGAATATCAGAGATATAGCCAAGTATTAACGAATTAGCAGTTTTATCCAATTTGGAAAGTATTAACGCCGAATTAATCAAAAATGGAATAGAAAAAAAAGAACGTTACTTAAAATTGAAAGAAATTAGCGATTACCAATTAACAATTTTGAATGAAAAAGACTTTATGAAAGCTCTTAAAAAAATTAATGATAAAATTTATATTGAAAATAAACCAAATAAAAGATAGAAAAATTCTATGAATTTTCCAATCTTTGTTGCATAAGGCGAAGTTACGCGAATTTTAAGCCCGCTACGACGCCATATATTAACCTTTATTTGTGCAGGGCTTTATCTACCATTTCATACTAAAACCCATCCCCGCTCCTCCGGAATGATAGACGGGGTAAAACGAAATCGCTTTGCCTGCAGGCGCCCATTTCATACCGGGAAAGGGAGCGTAATAATACATCAGGGTGGGGACCAGTATCCCAATTCCGGCCCCCACTAAGACATCATTGATCCAGTGGCGGTTGTGGACGATTCTCAGGAGGCCGGTAGCACAAGCGAAGGAGTATCCGCTGTATGCAATCCAGGGGTTGGAATCCCGGTATTCCCAATAGAGAACCGTGGCGGCTGCGAAGGCATGTGTGGTATGTCCGGAGGGGAAAGAGAGGTGGCCTCCGTTGGGGCGTCGTTCGTTGACGAGTTCTTTGATGATGGAGGTGATGCCCACCGCTCCAATGTTGGAGGTGAGGGCATAAATGAGCTGCCCCTTAGGGGTGTGGAGTGGCTTTTGCCCGAAAAGTTGCCCTGCGATAAGGAGCCCGTACGAGCCATGCTGCAGGTAATCTTCGATGGTATTTTGGTGATGGATCCGGCTGCGGACGAAGTGCTGAAACCACTCTTTGGTGTCTTGGTGATAGGTGACCAGCCCGCCTGATATAAGAGCCGTAGAGAGGAGGAAGGGCGTCCGGTAGGTCGTCATCAGGCGATTGGTATCCGGAGCAGGATGCCACCAAGAAGCATTCTGGCCAAATGCGGATTGTAAGACAAAGAGAAGGAGCAACGAATACATATTTTTCATGATGGGAGTCAGCTGTTGGTGGAGATGGAATTGGATATTTTCATGTTTTTGAGCGCCCTTTGTATCACGGGGCGTTGGACGACACCGATGGGATTTCCATCCTCTTGGATTAAGGCGATGTCGGTATGAAATTGTGCCATTTTATCCAAGGCTTCGCCCGCGGAGTCCCGGACATCCAAAATGGGTATTCCCAATTGGACAAAAGACGCAATGGGTTCCTCTTCGCGGCCTTCTTTGATGGCGGATAGGATTTGGGCTTCCGGCAGGGTGCCGACAAAATTGCCGGCATCGTCCTGTACCACAAAGCTGGTCTCCATACCCCGCACGAACGTGTCGGCCGGCCAAAGCATCGACTGAGTGAGGCGTAAAGGAGTGTAGTTGGGCCGGTACAAGGCCCGAAGTGGAAGGGCTGTTGAGACTTTAATGGTATTTTGCCGGTATCTTACCGCATGGTATTCCGTTTGTGCAGCAAAAAAAATAAAAACGCCGATCATCATTAATCCATAATGGTCGACGCTGGCACCGAAGATGAAGAACACGATAGCGAGCATTTGTCCCACACGGGACGCCCATTTGGTGGCGGTAAGGCGGTCGGTTTTCATCGCCAAAAAGGCGCGAAATACCCTTCCGCCATCCATCGGAAAAGCGGGGACAAGGTTGAATAGAAAGAGGCCGATGTTCATGATAAACAGGAGAACGATGACCCCTTTCAGGGTTAAGACTTGAGTGAGATTGGAAGCGAGGGAAGTGCTGTCCCAAAGACCAAATAGGAGAATGGCTGCGAGTAGGAGGAGCGCGAGGGCTACATTGACCATCGGGCCTGCAATGGCGATGATGAGTTCTTGTATGGGGTTTTCCGGAATATTCTCCAACCGGGCCATCCCACCTATGGGTAGCAGGATGATATCCCGGGTGGTTACCCCGTAGCGCTTTGCGGCCAGCGCATGCCCGAATTCGTGCATCACCACAAAACTAAACATACAAATGACCAGCACGACAAACCACCCAATCTCACTCCCTTGAAATCCCTCCGAAAAAACGACATACCCAAACCAAGCGATGATAAGGACAAAGCTCCAGTGAAGTTTGACCGGGATGTGTTGGAAAGTGAAGAGATGTAAGCTGCCTTTCATTAGATGCGCCCTTGAGGGAATATTTGGAGAATAATCTGATGCGTTATAGCCCCTGTTGTCCTACGGTCTCAAAAGTGAAGTACCAAGAGCGGGAGCCGTATATGATGGATTAATCAAACCTCAAATGTTTGATTGTTTTCTTGTTCTGAATGATTTGGTGCAAGGAGTCCACTCCGATTTTAAGATGTCTGGCAGCAAATTCTTCCGTGACTTTTTTATCGCTTTTATCGGTTTTAACCCCTTCGGGGACCATGGGAACATCGGAGACGAGTAGGAGGGCACCGGCCGGAATGTGATTGTGAAAAGCGGTGGTAAAGATGGTTGCGGTTTCCATATCTATGGCCATCGCCCGGATGCTTCTCAAGTATTCTTTGAATTCCTCTTTGTACTCCCAGACCCGCACGTTGGTGGTGTAAACTGTCCCTGTCCAATAGTCTTGCTGATAGTCTCTGATCGTGGTAGAGATGGCTTTTTGCAGGGCAAAAGCCGGGAGTGCCGGAACTTCAGGAGGAAAGTAGTCATTGGAGGTTCCCTCTCCTCGTATGGCTGCGATGGGTAGAATGAGGTCTCCTACATGGAGTTTTTTCTTAAGTCCCCCACATTTCCCCAGGAATAAAATCGCTTTGGGTGATATAGCGGACAGCAAATCTACAATTGTAGCGGCATTGGGGCTTCCCATCCCGAAATTGATCATGGTTATTTCACCGGAAGTGGCCGATCGCATGGATTTGGATTCTCCATAAATCTCGACATTAAAATGCCGGGCAAAGACTTCGAGGTAGTGATCAAAATTGACGAGAAGAATATATTTTCCAAACTTTTCCAGAGGCATTCCCGTGTAGCGGGGGAGCCAATTGCGGGTAATCGCTTCTTTGGTCGTCATATTAGATTAATTTATCAATGGTACGTTTTTTTTGAAAGAATGTTCGTAACAGGCGGCTACTTTCGTCTTGCAGAATGCCGTACGCTAAGGTGGTCGAAGGGTGCAGGACCCCTTTGCCATAGCGCATAAAACCGTGTTTTTCGTCCGGGGCTGCATACACCAAACGGTCAATCTGAGACCAGCGCAAAGCGCCGGCGCACATCAGACAGGGTTCGAGTGTTACGAACAGGGTACATCCTTTTAGATACTTCGATCCGAGATAATCTGACGCGGCGGTGATAGCTATGATTTCGGCATGCGCGGTGACATCGTGCAATTGTTCCGTATTGTTGTGGGCTCTGGCGATAATGCGATTGTCGGAGACGACGACGGCTCCGACGGGAATTTCGTCTTCGTCCATGGCCAACTGCGCTTGCTTGAGGGCCTCCTTCATGAAGTGTTTGTCATCAAATACTGTGAACATGCATTTTACATTTTATCCTTATTAAAATCAGCGCCCGAATCGCTTGATGAGTGCCGGGAGTAAAAAACCATCTGCCACTAATGCAAACAGCACCGCAGAGGAACAGAGAATGCCAAATTCCCGCAGTGTTTCGACCCGGCTAAAAGCGATAACCAGGAATCCCAACACCAGGGAAAGGGAGGTCGTAATGACGGCCTTTCCGGTAAATAACATGGCGTGATCCATCGCGCTTTTAATGGTCTTTCCCATATCGCGATATCTCTGAAAATGAAAGAGCAGATGAATCGTGTCATCCATGGCGATACCGAGCATGATCGGAGCAATGATGGAATTGCCGGCTTCCAGATTGATATGAAAAATATACATGAGGATGGCCAACATCAGTATCGGAAATAGGTTGGGAATGAGTGCCAAAACAGTTATCCTTATGCTTTTGACGAAGTAAAACAAAATGAGGAAGGCGACAATAAAGGCACCGATAAACGAACGGAGTTGGCTGGTGTAGATGTAGTCCACCATCTTAATGTAAAGCGGCGAATACCCCTTCACTTCCATGCGGACTCCGGCCTCTTCCAGTCCGGATTGGTGAAAAATACTATCCATCTTGTGATGGAGCCCCATATAGGCGGTGGAACTCATCACCCGGACATTGGCAATCAGAGTGGCGCGCTTATTGTCGCGGCTGAGTAAATTGAACACCGGGGCATCATTATCAGCTGTCTTCAGGGAGGATAGGAGTTGGTTGGTATTGCGCTTTATGAAGAATTGTGACGCGGATTTTTTTGTGAGGTAGTCCCTTACATCGACAATAGACAGCGGATAGCTCAATATGCGGGTATTTCGAATACCGGTCTCAAATTTTCGGATCGCTTTGAGTTTTTCGGGCTTTAGTATGGATGCTTCATCGGTGCTGTTGAGGTTGAGAAAGAAGAGGATACCTCCACCCATTTTATTTTCTATAAAATCCAGATCGCGTTTGAACTGCCCATCGGCCAAAAGATTGCGCGAGTCATTGTCGATGATGACTTTGGGTACCGACCAAAGACCCAGTACGAACAAGGCACTAAAGGTAAGTAGAATGGCGGTAGGGTGTTTGGTAGTGGTCCGGTTGATGAGTCCAAGTATGCCGGTTGTATCGAGGCGTATCCTTATTCGCAGCGGCCGGGCGTCAGATCGCCGATTTTTTTCGAGCAGCATCAACCCTGTCCCTGTTACGATATATGCAGAAATAAAGGCAAATGCAAGTCCTATTGCGGAAAATATACCCAACAATTTCAAGGCGGGCATTACGGCGAGATAAAGCGCCAGATACCCGACCATGGTCGTTAAGGTCGTAAAAAGACAGGGCTTGAAGGAGGCCGAAAAGGCGCGGATGATGCGCTCCTTTAAAGTGCTCGCCCGGGTGTGATGGTAGGTGTTGAGGATGTGTATGGTGTCACTCAAACTGTAAACCATCAGGATGGTGGGGATAATGATGGTCATCGAATTCATCTTGTACCCCAAAAGGGCATAAAGGCCAAAAGTTGTTAATACAGGGACGATTACCGAACTGAGGGCTAAGGATAAATACCGCAAATCCGGAAGGAACAGCAAAAGAACAAAAAGTACGATGAGAATCGCAGCTATTGAAAAGGTGAAGGCCTCCCGGAGTACGATTTCGTTGACCGCTTCATTGAAAATGGGGAATCCACTCAGTCTATAGTCATCAAACAATGGGCGGAGCACCTCATCGACATCTGCGATGATGTGGTTGCGATACGCTTTGAGGGCTTTCGTCGGAATGAGTTGAAGATATAGGGCTGCGTATTGCTCACTACTGTCGATGAGATGTCCCACACTTTGGGGAAAGGTGCGTACGGCTTTTGCAAGGTGTTCGCCGGACATTCCCTTGCGGTATAAGGGAGAAAGGGTAAGCCTGTTGCCGGAGATTCTCGGTGCTTCAGCACTACCTATGCTCAAGGTTTTTCGCACATAGGGAAGGAGGGAGAGTGCTTTTTCTGCCATTTGTAGTTTCCGTACGAAGACCGTGTCGTACACGGTGGAAGGGGACTTGATAAACGCGAGAACGATCTCATCACTGCCCTGTTTTTTTTGAAAATCCAGATAGGCTTGATAGTGCGGATCGTCCTCCAGAAACCAGATGTCAATGGAATTATCGGATTGCATTTTGGTTAGCACCGACCAACCGCCCAAAAGGGAAAGTAGAATCATGACGATCACCCATAACTTATACCGGTCGACGATATGTCTAAAAAAATGCTCCATCGCGGCAAAGGTAGAATAGATATACAAATTGAATCGTTGTAATTTGGAAAATTTATAGGAGTGTCAATGAAAACGTTGGGTCCACAGTGGTTTTGCAGATAGGAAGAAGTGATATTCTAAAGAGATGTCTGCTATTTCATGCCCTAAAACATAAAACAACCATTGAACAGGACTCATGAGGTGTAATGAAAAAAGACGTTTTATGGGTTGGAGTGTAGAAAATCATTCTTAATGGCGTATTTTTTAGTAAAATTAACTACCTTTATGCGCAACGAATTGCTTTTTGGTTCTCATTAGTTATTATAATTAATCAAAGCACTATAGGATGAAGCCGGCACGATTAATAGAATCATTAGAGATGTGGAGTAATGATGGTTTTATCGTCAGGGGTTACATCCGGCAGCTAATAGATGATATAAAGTGAACAGATGAAGGGAATTATTTTAGCAGGAGGTCTGGGGACCAGGTTGTACCCCTTGACGATAGCGGTGAGCAAGCAGTTGATGCCGATCTACGATAAACCCATGATATATTATCCTCTTTCTACCTTGATGATGGCGGGGATTCGGGAGGTGGCGATTATTTCCACCCCGGAGGATTTGCCTAATTTTGAAAAGTTACTTGGGGATGGGGCGGGCATTGGGATGGAGTTTACCTACATCCCACAGTACGAGCCCAATGGGCTGGCACAGGCATTTGTGCTGGGTGCATCTTTTATCGGTGAGGAGGATGTGGCACTGGTGCTCGGAGACAATATCTTTTATGGCGGCAATCTCTACGACCAACTGCAAGCCTCTACCGAGCCGGATGGTGGGATTATTTTTGCTTATCGCGTTTCTGACCCGGAGCGTTATGGAGTAGTGGAATTTGATGAGTCCTATCGTGCAGTCTCTATTGAAGAGAAGCCGACGGAGCCCAAGTCCAATTACGCCGTACCGGGACTGTATTTCTATGACAATAGCGTCGTCGAAGTGGCCAGGAACTTGAAGCCTTCGGCAAGGGGAGAGTACGAGATAACGGATATCAATAATCACTACCTCAAAGCCGGCCAACTCAAAGTGCATACACTCGGCCGGGGGGTGGCCTGGTTGGATACCGGGACCCATGAATCCCTGATGCAAGCGGGTCAGTTTATCCAGGTGATAGAAGAACGCCAAGGGGTTAAGATAGGTTGCATCGAAGAGGTGGCGTATGAAATGGGATTTATCGATAAAGACCAACTCCTCCGGCAGGCAAAACGATATGAAAAAAGCCAATATGGGCAATATCTGTATAAGATTGGAACATAGATAGTAAACCCTATTTTTATCACTGTACTTAATTATTGAATTATGAAAAACCTAAACACATTTTTCTTTCTTTTGCTGCTCCTATGCAGCACAAACACTTTTGGACAAAAGGACCAAACCGGAAACATGCTTGATTACATCTTAGAGGAAAAAACACATTTCGAGCATCCCCTCAAACTTAAGGGCTTAAGGGGGCCAACAGAAGAACAAGGCACCGGAGACATTGTCTTGCGAGATGGGCGGGAGTTTAAGATGACGCATAATACCGTTTTCAGTCTGTCGGAGGGAGAACCGATGATAGCGGTAGATCCGAATGACCCCAATAGAATCGCACTGGGATATATGGTGTTGAGTACTTCTCTAGATATGCCTGTGTATCATTCAGAAGATGGCGGAGAGACGTGGAAGAAATCTACTTTTTCGACGTTAAAAGCTATTCAACGAGATAAAGAAACGAGTGCTGGGACACTGCTGGGTGGCGGTGATCCGGTCCTGGTATATGATATCGATGGCAGGCTTTGGTACAGTTACATTTCCTATACTGCAGAGGCATCCGGGGCCAAATTTATTTGCTGGTTGGCCTATTCAGATAATAATGGTGGGTCCTTTAAACAGACCACCAAGAGCAAGTTTGTAGGCCGTGCTAAAATTGTGAACCAAGCCATTGTTACTAACTATGGCAATGGCCTGTTGGACCGCCAATGGATGGTCATTGATCACACCAACGGTCCCAATCGAGGACGCCATTATTTCTCGGGATTGTACGTCAAAAAGGGAACTTTGGTTCCTCAAATAATGGTTATTTCACGGGACTCCTCAGAGGATGCATTTCCCACCCAACTCCGGCCGATTTCTACCGCCACCGGACCTCAGTTTGCCCATATGGTAATTGATAATAATGGTGTACTTCATGTCATCTACGCGACGATAGCGAGTGGAGAGGTTATTTACCAACAATCAGCGGATGGAGGGAGGACTTTCTCCAACCCGGTTCCGGTGGACTTCATGGTGTACAATAAGCAGGCTCCTGTGAAGAATGTGCAAATGAGGGAAAATCCGATGCCCAATATAGCCGCATCAAAGGATGGGAGCGTTCTTTATGCTTCTTGGACCGATTTTGCCGGCAATAAAGCCCATGCCTATATCAATCGCTCCACAGATGGTGGAAAAACCTGGGAGCGCGCTTATGATGTTGACGATTTTTCAGAATTCGGGATATACAGTTTGATGCCTACTATTGCGATGAATTCAGAGGACGATTTGGTGGTTTCCTGGTATGAAATTGATGAACGCTTAAAGGGGCAGTTTACCATGGCGGTCAAATTGCACAATCAGGAAAAGTTTGAGACAATCCCTCTTTTTGCTTCTACGGAGACAACTCCTTTCAAGCGGTATGTCAATAATAGAACTGTTTTCTTCGGAGATTATTTTAACTCTACCACCTTTGGGACCAAAACCTATACTGCCTTTTCTGATGGCAGAAAAAACAAAGGGGCAAAATTGTACCTGGCTATCACAGACCACAAATCATTACAAACGAAAATCGTGGAGGTGAAGGATGCTTCCTTGAAAATCGAAGAGGTTTATCCCCAACCTTCAAGGGGTAGTGTCCATATCCGTCTTAATCACTCTATCAATGAGGAAGTGTCCGGCGAGTGGACCGGGATGGATGGTAAAGTCATTGGACACGTCCAAGCCAAGGTTCATGATGGGCACCTCCAATTGCAGATTCCCTCTGGATGCGTAGATGGGGTATATGTTTTGAAATTGTCGGCCGGCGACCAAGCATTGACCACTAAGGTGATGGTAGGAAGGTAAGGATGTACCCGGTGGGGCTATTGTGGTGGTGTACCCTTGGGGAAGTTTTTTGAGGGGGAAGATGGACGCCTATGTGTGGGGGGCAGCAAAACTCCCGCAAAAAGGATAGAAAAAACTTATCAAATTTTGCCGGTATTTATTGGTATTTGTCTGTTTTATTAGTACCTTTGCACTCCTTTTCGAATGGAAGGGGGCGTCGAGAGGGTGAGAAGATAGGATTGTAGGCTGGAAAGACGTGTTTTTTTAATTAATTTCTATGCACGATGGCAAGAAAGAATTATACCATGGGAGTGGGCAAGTACTACTTCCAATTGAAGACCGGACAACAGAATATTTTAATCAATAGAGATACGAAAAAAGCGGCTAAAGAGGCGTTTCTGAGATACAAGAAAATTGGTAAAAATTGCGAGTGGCTGGGCAAATGGAATGGCAAGAGTTACGATGACAAATCCACCCCTTCCACCCGAAAGTCAAAAAAATAATATATTCACTTTTAAAGCACTGAAATATGCTCATTATTGAAGTAAAAGACGGAGAAAACATTGATAGAGCGCTAAAGCGTTATAAGAAAAAGCATCAACGCACCAAGCTCATCAGAGAACTTCGCAACCGAAAGCACTACCTGAAGCCTTCCATCAAAAGAAGAGCGGAAGTGCTCAAAGCAATTTATAAAAATAAGAAAATGGCTCAAATGGGTGTCCAGTAATAGAGCCCGAAGAGTAGTTTTAATGATATTGTCGCCACGTCTTTGCACCGCTTAGACGTGGTTTTTTGTTGCCGGTGCACACCCAAATAACCCTATTTGTCTTTGGTCGTTTCTTGTGAGAACAACTAGAAGTCCATATTGACCTCTCCTACCCATTGGGCGATATCTTTGGATAGTTTCTCAAGGTAATGTGCGTCTGTATCGTCAAACGTCTTGAGCCGATCGCTGTCTATATCCAACACGCCCAGTACTTCCCCTGTTTTGTCTCTCAATGGGACCACAATCTCAGACCGGCTCCTGCTGCTGCATGCGATATGTCCGGGAAAGGCGTCCACATCGGGTACGACCACGGTTTCGTTCTGTTCCCAGGCAGTACCACAAACTCCTTTGCCCTTTGTGATTCGAGTGCAGGCTACCGGTCCCTGGAAGGGCCCCAATACCAGTTGGTCTCCCCGGACGAGATACACTCCGGTCCACCAAAAACCGAAGGTATGGTGAAGGAGCGCTAAAGTGTTGGAAAGATTGGCCAAGCCGTCCGGCTCCCCTTCAGTTAGGGCTTCTACATGTTGGAGCACCTGGTTGTAGATGCTTTTCTTGTCCCTCTCCGTATCGATATGTATGTCTTCTGGCATGGACTATTATAATGGATGGTTAAATGCAAATGTACTGCTTTGTTTGGATTCTTCAAGGATGGCGTATCGGGGGGGTATTTTTTAATGTTGCACTATTGAAGTTGGCTCCACTTTTATAAGAGCCGATAGGAATGACACTATTAATTTAGGAAGAAAATAGCGGAAAGAAAGAAAAAAGCCAAAGCCACCGAGAGAAGAGATGAGTAGGTCAACATCTATTATCGTTCGTCCAGGTTGCTTGAGATTGGTTTACGATGTCCCGGTAACCTTGGCGGTAAAGTATAAACCTATAAATACATATTAAAGTTCCTTATATTTGATATTTTTTTATTCGAAAACCTGCTTTTTGTAATATAGTATTAATCCATCATGTATTTGAGTTTGCCTATAAATGAGTTACGTCGATTAACTCCGACCAATGATTTTTTTTCTATCCGCTGTTTTTTTATCGCTTAACAAACTTTTTCGTCACAAAAGGGGCTGTTTTTACCTCCTCCGGCCGGACCATTACGCTGTAGCTCCCTGCCGGCAGTCTGCTTACATCTATCGTGCGTCGGTCTTCATGACGGAGATGCAGGACGGATGCGACCTGTCCGGTGGCATCTGTGATCTCGATCCGGCCGCTGATCTTTTCGGGGAACTCGATGTGCAGATAGTTCTTCGGGAGGGTGGGATAGAGCATGTACTCCATCTGCTCCTTCTCGGTCAAATTTTGCACCCCATTGGTCAGACCGAGTTTGTCGGTGTCCATGAGCAATACAACGGGCCAGGCTTTTTGGTCCGAGTTTTCCGTTCGTTTGCGGATACTGCCCTGGATGAGTAGATGCCGGTCATCCACCATTTTGAGTTGATAGGGGACCAAGACCATGGAGGAGTCCGTCGCCCACAGCCTTTTGACCAACTCCACGTGGCCTTGACCGTCGGAGCGAAGGAAGTCCGTGGACCATCTGTCTCCTGACCGATGAATGGAGATAAACCATAACCGGTTGTCGTGTTTGAGGGTTTTAAAAAAGAAGTAGTAATACCCCTGTCCGTCGGAGAGCGTGTCGATGGACTCGAGCACTCGACCGGTGTAATCCAAGGTTTTGATGCGATTGGCAAAATCGTCATAATTGTCGCCCACTTTGAAGGAGTTGACGACGGTAAAATTGTCCTTATCCGCGTGTGCGACAAAAAATGACGGTGCATAGTCGTCCGTCAAAGGTGCACCCATCAATGGGAGCAGGTCATATCTCCGGACCACTTGCCAGTCCCGGTCCAACTGAATGACTTCCATACTGGCTGCATTGGTATCTATAGCTGCGACACTCACCCCTACGAGGTAGCCTCCATTATCGAGACGGATACATCCTCCGTATTTGGGGAACACTTGCCGGTCTTCATCGGGGCTCTCCCGGTGTAGTATGAGCCCGGAGGTGTCCTCGACATACCCGCTCCCATCTACAAGCGTTCGCCTGAATCCATTGGTAATATGCAGGGTGGAGTCATTGACAAAATAGCGGGTCCTTTGGCCCAATACGACCCCTACGGTCCCTTCTCCCTCATCAAAAAACCAGTCATGGTCATAAAAGAAGTTGGCATTATACCGGAAAGCAGTCGTGTCATCATCCGGGGGATAGTCCTCAACGACAAGATCTTCATCCAAATGGTGATAGGCCAGATGCACCGGCCCCCCAAAAAGACCAAAATCGGCCCATTTCTCTTTATTGAGAACCTTCCAGCTGACCACACAAGGCAATCCCTCCCGGTCGAAATACATAAAGCGGGGGTAAAAAAACTGCTCCGTGTTCTTTCGCAAGTCTTTGCTATAGGTCTTTTCGACCTCGCCATTGTCCAAGTTTATTTTTTCGACAAACCAGCCCTTCACCCCATCTCTATATTCAAATTCTTTCAACAAGTTGTAATAATAATGGCCTTTAATTTTGAGGCTTTCATCACGTATGGTATTTATCGCAAAGAGCAGGGAGGAGCCGTTGTCCCTTCCGGGTACGATACGGGAGGAATCCACCGGTATATGTTGCCATTCGGGTGAAAAGTCCTTGAAGTAGATGGGCTCCGCCTCATAACCCGGCTGACTGTAAAGGGCAGGGGCGATGGCCCAGAATAAAGTAAAAATCAGGTATACTTTTTTCATGATTATATGATTTAGTCCTCCCAAGGGTTCTACCTTGGGAGGACGATTATGAAGTTTTTGGTTATATTATAAATTACACCACAGCAAGCATTGAGTTTCTTCGCATGTTAATAGATTGCAAGAAGTGGGAATGGTTTCTGTACAGTTAGAAAGGGGTGTTACTGTTTGATCAATAACGACATTGTTATTCTCATCTAAGCACCACTCATAAGACCTTTTGCAGCATCCATTGCCACAGGGGTTTTTATTGATGGTGTACGGGTCTTCCGGGGCCCCTGAACCACACACGCAGACTTTATAGCAGGACTCCACGAAGAATTCAACAACAGGGTTCGCAATACTAAATCCACACCGGATAGTTTCACGAGGATATTGAGAAGACAAATACTGAACAAACTTTTTGGCATATTCATCATATAACATGTTATAGAAATGGTTAAAAAAGGCTTCTTGCTCTTCCAGTGTGTGGTTACCAAGGATGATTTCAAAGACGTCAGAGATTAAGTCATGACACTCCGGCGAGCCCCAAGGTCCGGTGAAAGTTAAATCTTTTACTATCCACTGATAGCCCCCTCTTGCATTACAGTGATTGGTCAATCCTGTTACAGTAATCGGACAAGTGGGATAATCCGGAAGAAATACGGTCGTGGTGAAAGGTTGCCAGTTGTTAGGATTACACCAATGGTCATATTCCGGAGGAATACAGTCGTGAGCGCCTCTCAAATCGATGGAGCTATGGTTTTTAACTATTGTTTGATGGTCATCTTTAATGTTTTTTTGGCATGCCTGAAAAAAGGCGAGTGTCAATAGGAGAGTTAATGTCGCTATTATTATATTATTAGTTTTCATTATATTTAAAATTTTAGTAAAGGTTAAGATAAGGATTTAGAAGCAGGAGATAAATCTAATCTTACCGGTACTAAGGAGGGCGTAAAGCGCGAGTTGGTTGTAGGCGTTTTTTTACTATTGTACGTAAGACGTAGGACGTAAGACGTAAGACGTAAGACGTAAGACGTAAGACGTATAAATAACCTCCAAAGATAAGGCAAACAAATGAAAGAGCGAGCCTTTTGAGACTGAAAGGAGGCAGTAGTGAGAAGCGTGTTTATGATAAGGAGCGAAAGGCATCATAAGTACAATAAATTAAAACCTGCTGCCAATATACAGCAAAATTCTTAAATACAGGCACATATCGCAAAAGTTTAACATAGTTTCGTACACTCTGCCATACGATTAGCGGGAGAATGACTTTTATTCATGTTAATACTATCAATATCATCGTTATTTACGGAAAAGGAGGGTGTAAAGGTTCCCTGCTTTTGCAATACAGGAATCCGGTTTGGAGCCAAAGTATAGGAAAGGAGAAGTAATGAGCCTGCTGAAGAAGTCAACAGGATAAGCCTTATGTGCTTCAAAGAGCAAATCAACCGTTTAATTATGTCGAATAGGAATGGGGGCTCGAGCAAGGTGTCGTTTGCGGACGGAATTGAATGCAATCTCAGTCAAAGCTCAGATAATTCTTCCATATTAGGAGGTCCGTAAAGTTGGGGATATTTCCTAATATATTTGAATCCATCCCTTTTGCAAAAACACCTATTGCTTTCTCTTCGCTTAGATCTCCGTAATCGGATAAGTCAAAGCTAATGGTTCCTATGAGTTCGTTAATCCTTGTTCGATATTCATTTTATCCAATGCTGTTTGTTCATTAGTTGAAAGCTAACTTTAAGATAAACGAAATACCGTACCTTTGCCCTTGCTTATTCTGGGAGCAGACGTTAAACAGTTGGAGAAAAACAAGAGGGTAGAGTACGTGATAATCTATCCTTGTGGTGCTCTCCGCCTTTACTTTTATGATAATTTACTCTCCGGAGTAGAATGAATATCGATGTATGTTTGATACTTATGACGTGATTGTAGTGGGGGGAGGCCACGCCGGCAATGAAGCCGCGATAGCGGCCTCCAACATGGGCGCTTCCGTAATGCTCGTGACCATGAACATGCAGACCATCGGGCAGATGTCCTGCAATCCTGCGATGGGTGGCGTCGCCAAAGGGCAGATTGTGCGAGAAATCGATGCGATGCATGGGATGTCGGGCATCGTTACGGACCACACCATGATACAATTTCGCATGCTCAACAAGTCCAAGGGGCCGGCGATGTGGAGTCCTCGGGCACAGAGTGACCGGATGGCCTTCGCCGCAGAGTGGAGATACCGGTTGGAACAGCGTCCCAATATCTCCATGTGGCAGGATATGGTGACAGGAATAATCGTTAAAGACGGCAGGGCTTGCGGGGTCCGGACCGGGATGGGGCATGAGATTCCCGGACGGGCAGTGGTATTGACCAACGGAACCTTTCTCAATGGCATCATACACATCGGTGAGAAGCAATTTGGTGGTGGAAGGGCAGGGGAGCGTGCTGCAACCGGCATCACGGAGCAATTGCGGGAATTGGGGTTTGACTCCGGGCGGATGAAGACTGGGACGCCCCCGCGGGTGGACGGACGCACCCTGGATTACGGTGTTATGGAACTCCAGGAAGGGGATGCTCGCCCCGGAAAATTCTCCTTTACCGACACCCCTGTTATACACGACCAAATCCCATGTCATATCGTCTATACCAATCCGGAAGTACACGATCTGCTTCGCGAGGGCTTTGACCAATCCCCGATGTTTAGCGGGCGGATCCAAGGGGCCGGCCCTCGGTATTGCCCATCTATTGAGGATAAAATAGAGCGCTTTTCGGGCAGAGACCGACATCAACTTTTTGTAGAGCCGGAAGGGCGGAATACGGTCGAGATCTATGTCAATGGCTTTTCCTCTTCGTTGCCGGAAGATGTCCAGTATAAAGCCTTAAAACGCATCCCCGGATTTCAAAACGTGCGGATGTTTCGCCCAGGTTATGCTATCGAGTACGACTACTTCCCGCCTACACAGCTGAAGCACACGTTGGAAACCAAGCTGATCGATCACCTGTTTTTTGCCGGGCAAATCAACGGGACGACGGGATATGAAGAAGCGGCAGGGCAAGGGTTGATCGCCGGAATCAATGCCGTCCGGAAGATCAAGGAGGAATCTCCATTCATTCTTTCCCGTTCGGAGGCATACATAGGTGTGCTCATTGACGATTTGATCAATAAGGGGACAGAAGAGCCCTACCGGATGTTTACCTCCAGGGCCGAATTTCGGATTTTATTGCGGCAGGACAATGCGGATTTGCGATTGACTCCCCTGGCAGCAGGCTTGGGGATGTCCGGGGTGGAGGAGCGGATGGAACGCGTCAGGAAGAAGGAGATGGATATCCGGGATATCCGCCATTTCATATCACAACTGAGTGTCAGCCCGTCGGAGGTCAATCCCATGTTGGATACCTTGGGCTCTTCGCCCATCCCTCACAAAACAAAACTGCATGGTGTCCTCCTTCGTCCCAAGGTCAATTTGCATCTCGCGCGGTCCTATGTACCGGCATTGGATGCTTTCTTAAGTAAGTACGATGCAGTGACTATGGAGGCAGCGGAGATTGCGATCAAGTATCAAGGGTACATTGACCGCGAACAGGAAATGGCAGAGAAATTGTCGAGACTGGAACGTGTTCTGATACCGGAAGGCATTGATTTCGATAGGGTACACGGATTGTCATCGGAAGCCGTCGAAAAACTCTCCAATATCCGGCCGAGATCTATCGGTCAAGCCGGACGAATTAGTGGGGTTTCGCCCTCTGACGTGTCCGTCCTTTTGGTGCATCTCGGGCGTTAACATTATTGAATAGAAACACACAGCATAAAGCAAATGCGCGTATTACTCTTTTGCCAGAATGTAAATCAAATGTTAAAGTTGACCGGGCTTGCAGCGAATGGCATACTTTATGGCATTGTATAAGCGTATGAAATCTGTGAAATTGATTAACTTTGCAGAGATTATCGTATTTTTCATACATAATTATAAACTGAAATAATCCGGTGAAAGACTTCATCATATATCAAGAGAATCTATTTGAGACCTTTTTGGAGATTCCCCCATACGACTACAAGGAAAAAATGCAATTCTATGTTGAGTATCGGGAGGACCTCATGAAAATGGACGATCCGTACTTCTTGCGGATACGGGTAGATTACCTGGAGGCACTTTTCTTTTTGGGACAATACGATCGCTTTCTTAAAGAAGTGCGCAATGACTTGATATATGTTATCCGGAACAACATTAAGTATTTTGAGGGGAAGGATATCTTTCGATGGCTGCTTGTTCTCAAAGGGGCAGCTCTCTACAATACGGAGCAATACCGGGCTTCTGCTGACATTTTCAAACAACTCATTCGTATGTTCCCCACAGAAGTAAAACTGAAATGGTATTTGTACCGTGCAATGTATCAGCAACAGGTACGACAGGCCCGTTGGCTCAATCTATTTTATGCTGTCGTGCTTGCATCTATAGTTGCTTTTTCCATCGCAGAGTTGTTTGTCGGTATGAAATGGCCGGCTCTATTGCACGAGGTGACCTCCGTTCGCAACACCTTACTTCTTTCCGGTATGGCGTTCTTTATTGCGACAATGGGTTACCGGGTGTTCAAGGCGGTCTTTGATTCCTGGAGATTGTATCAGGATAAGTAGGGGTGTGCCGAATGTTTTTCCACCCGTAGATTTTACCGGTCTTTTTTTCCATCTTCTGATTTTGTTCCTCTTCGGCTGTTTTAGTGCGGTGTTCCGACGTCCAAAAAGAACCGCTTATGATGAGATTGCTCCGATGACTTACGACCGGACCATCCCGGGTGCTTCCCAATGTTAACAAATGTTAAGACCTTGTTAAAGGCAGGGTGTCTTGTAACTTTCAGGGAATTGACTGCGTTATACTGTCGGATTTCGGATGTACTTAATCGCATTCGTTAAGAGGAATCAACTGGAAATTTTTACAAGGTTGGTTCAAGTGAACAGCCAACAATTTCATATCATTCTATTATAGAGTAATAAGTTTAGGTTTTTTTTAAACAAAAAAATTTAAAATATGAAAAAGACGATTCAGTTTGTGCTTGCAGGAGTGATGGGAGGAGTCATCACATTGTTGGGAATTCAGCAGGGGATTACTCCGGCATCAAAGATGGAGAATGAAGCCAAGGTAGCTACCTCACCACGATTTGTGTCCAACCCCTTGAATGCGTCGTTTGATTTTCGAAAAGCGGCAAAGAAAGCGACGGCTTCCGTCGTTTATATTCAGGCGCAGGAGAGTGATGCCCTGGCCAGTAAGAAGTATCGGTCCCGGATGCATAATCCATTTGAGGGGACCCCTTTTGAGCAGTTTTTTGGTCAAGATTTCTTCGGTGGGCCTTCTTATGGAGCACCACTTTACAAGTTGAAAGGGGCAGGCTCCGGAGTAATCATCTCAAAGGATGGATATATCGTCACGAATAACCATGTAGTGGATTTTGCCGATGAGTTTGAGGTAACCCTTTCAGACGGACGCAAGTACAATGCCAAGTTGATAGGCAAAGAGCCTTCTGCAGATTTGGCAGTCATAAAAATTGATGCGGAGGACCTGCCCGCTGTGGAGTATGGTAACTCAGACAATGTCGAAGTGGGACAATGGGTCTTGGCTATTGGCAATCCCTTCGGATACCTCACTTCTACTGCGACAGCGGGTATCGTGAGTGCAAAGGGGCGTGACTTGGGGATTATCAAAGGGGATCGAGCTATTGAGCAGTTTATCCAGACAGATGCAGTTATCAACCCGGGCAATAGCGGCGGGGCTTTGTTGGATGTGGATGGAAAGTTGATTGGTGTCAATACGGCTATCGCGACCCATACCGGATATTACAATGGTTACTCATTTGCTATACCGGTCAACCTCATGCGGGCCATAGTCGATGACATTATCAAGTACGGCAGTTACCAACGCACGAGCTTGGGTATATATGTGATGCCAATCGATGATGAGATACAGCAAAATCTTGGGTTGGATTCGAAGAATGGGGTCTATATCGATGAGTTGGTACAAGGGGGAGCCGCTCAGTTTGGAGGGCTGTTACCCAGTGATGTCATCATTCAGATAGACCGGCACGAGATAAAGAATATTAAAGATTTGCACAATGCGATTGCTTTGACAAGGGTCGGGGATGTCATTCAGGTGACAGTGGTGCGCAATGGTGCAGAGAAGACGATACCTGTTAAGCTGACTAAGGCGTTATAAAAAGAGTTAGAACCCTACACGGGCGGTTGGGGTTAAAAATAAGTTGGTTTTTCGTTTTGTTTTGACACGTCTGCTTCCTGCCTGGGAGGCAGACGTTTTTTTGTGGTTCCGGGACAAAATGGAATGGTTGTACTGTACTTAATTGCCGCAAGGTAGCCTAAAAAACATTTTACCCACTGCTTCAATCCACTCTCGTAATCTTGGCACCGAGAGCATTGAGCCGCGTATCTATATTTTGATAACCGCGGTCTATTTGGTGTATGTTATTGATGATACTTTCTCCTTTGGCCGAAAGGGCGGCGATGAGGAGGGCTACTCCGGCACGGATATCCGGCGAACTCATCCTGATGCCTCTCAGTTGGCTTTCGCGGTTGAGTCCGATGACCGTAGCACGATGCGGATCGCAAAGGATAATCTGGGCGCCCATATCGATAAGTTTGTCGACAAAAAACAATCGACTCTCAAACATCTTTTGATGGATGAGTACACTGCCCTTTGCCTGTGTTGCCATAACGAGGATGATACTCATGAGGTCGGGGGTAAAGCCGGGCCAGGGAGCATCGTACACCGTCAAAATAGAACCATCCATGAAGCGTTGAATTTCATAATGCTCATGGTCACCCAGGACGATATCATCTCCTACTATATCCATCTTGACACCGAGCTTTTCGAAGACCGGAAGAATGTTGCCCAATTGGTCAACACGACATTGCTCGATGGTCAATGGTGAATTGGTCAAGACTCCCATCCCGATAAAACTCCCGATCTCAATCATGTCGGGCAATATGGTGTGTGTCGTACCGTGTAGTTCTTCTACACCAGTTATGGTCAGAAGATTAGAACCTATCCCTTCGATCCTGGCTCCCATCTGTACCAGCATCGTACAGAGTTGCTGAAGGTAAGGCTCGCAAGCCGCGTTGTAAAGGGTGGTGATCCCCTCTGCTGTTACAGCAGCCATCACCATATTGGCGGTGCCGGTGACCGATATTTCCTCCATGAGGATATAGCGTCCCCTGAGTTTATCAGCGTGCAGGTAGTACTGCCCTTTGGCATCATCGATTTTGAGGCGTGCACCCATCGCCAAGAACCCGGAGAAGTGGGTATCCAATCTCCTTCGTCCTATTTTGTCTCCTCCAGGTTTGGGAATAAAAGCTTTGCCAAACCGTGCAAGAAGAGGAGCCAATAGCATGATAGATCCCCGTATCTTACGCGCGTTTTGCTGATACTCGTTGGAGGCAAAATGGTCTAAATCGATATTTTTTGCGGTAAAGATGTATGACTCGGGACCGGTGCGCAATACATCCACCCCTAAACCTTGGATGAGACCGATTAGTTTTTGGACATCTAAGATGTCCGGTACATTATGGACAGTGACAGGCTCCGCCGTAAGCAGGCAAGCGCTGATGATTTGGAGGGCTTCATTTTTGGCGCCTTGTGGTTTAATGGCCCCATGTAGCCGGGTATCACCTTGGATAACAAATGACTGGGAGTTCATACTGATAGGGGGGATTTAGCGATATAATTATTTCTTTTCCACTAACTGTTTTCACTAAGATTGCGGTGTAAAAAGAGGGTTAGTACCGCACCTTGTTTCTGCGGTGTCCATTGGAGGATTTCCTCTTGCGTTTTTTCTTGCTGTGGGATTTGCTACCGGAAGAAGTGGCTTTCAAGATCTTTGTCTGTCGTTTTAAAGGGGCTGCCGCCAAATAATCGATATTGGCACCTTCGGGGATGGACAATTTTCCGTCAGATATCCGGGCAAAATCTTTGATAATGGTTTCATCCGGGATATTGCGATCGCGATGCCAATTCTGAAAGGCAAGTTTCATATAAGCTCCAAGTATGGTATTGAATTGGTCACGGAGTTCTCCTTCGGGCATTTTCTTCGCCTTGGCGATAAGTTTCTGAATGATTCTCCCGTAATGTTTGAATTGCATTTTACGCGGTGGGTATTCTAACGGCTCTACCGCAGAGTGCAGATCCGTGTCCACGATAATAACATCTTCAGGGATATCTACATCCAGTTTGTAATCCGATATTTTCATAAGATGATTCCAGAGTTTTTGTTGGAGTTCCTTAGGTTTGTGTTTTAAGTCACTCACTTGTGTCATCAGTTTGATAATGGTTTCGGCTACCCTTTGACGTTTTTCTTTGTCTTCGATCGTGATGGCGTACTTGATGAGATTCTGGATGTTGCGTCCGTATTCCGGTATGACCAATGTATCCATCTCTGTAAAGTATTGGATTTCTCTGGTTGAGGTGGGAGATAATTGCTGTTCCATGTATAATTATAAGTTTAATTTATTTTATTCTACAGTTACTGATTTTGCCAAATTGCGCGGTTGGTCCACATTGCACCCTCTCAGTACTGCGATATGGTAAGAGAGCAGTTGTAAGGGGACGACGGAAAGTAACGGCGTAAATGGCTCGAGAGTCAAGGGGATCTCTATGGTATAATCAGCGAGTTCCTTTAAGTCTTCATGTCCTTCTGTCACAATGGCAATGACCCGTCCCTTTCTGGCTTTGACTTCTTGAATGTTGCTTTTGATTTTTTCAAAGGCGCTTTGGTTGGTGGCAATAACGACCACGGGCATATTCTCGTCTATCAGGGCGATGGGGCCATGCTTCATCTCTGCGGCGGGATATCCCTCTGCATGGATATAGGAGATTTCTTTGAGCTTAAGGGCTCCTTCGAGCGCCACGGGAAAATTGTATCCTCTACCCAAATAAAGTGCATTGTTACTATCTTTTATTTCGTTGGCAATCCACTTTATTTTTTCATCTAATGAAAGTATCTTTTCTATTTTTTCGGGAATGGTTTCCAGCTCGCTAATGAGCCTTCTGAAATAGCTTTCGGCTACTACTCCCCGTCGCTTTGCGATCGATAACGCCATTAGGGAGAGCAAGGTGACCTGGCCTGTGAAGGCCTTGGTGGAAGCGACTCCGATTTCGGGACCACAATGTATATACGATCCCGAATCCGTCAATCGCGCGATGCTCGACCCCACCACATTGACAATGCCGTAGGTGAGAGCGCCCTCCTTCTTGGCCAGTTCTAATGCTGCCATCGTGTCCAAGGTCTCCCCGGATTGGGAGATGGCGATGACTACATCCTTGTGGGAGAGGACGGGTTTTCGGTATCTGAATTCAGAGGCATATTCGACTTCAACGGGAATTCTTGCGAGATCCTCTATGAGGTATTCTCCGATCAAAGCCGAATGCCAGGAGGTGCCACATCCGATGAGTATCATCCGGTCGGCATGTACGATTCGATTGATAAATTCTTTCATGCCACCCAGCACGACCCATCCCTCTTTGGCGCTGAGTCTCCCGCGCATAGCGTCTGCCACCGTCATGGGTTGCTGGAAGATTTCTTTAAGCATGAAATGGTCGAAACCGCCCTTTTCAATCTCTTCCAGTTTGAGGTCCAACTCCTCTATTTTGGGGTGCTGTAATTCGTTGTGTATATTGGTGATGACGACGTCCTTTCCCTTTTCCAGTACTACGACTTCGCCGTCATTGAGGAACACCACTTTGTTGGTGTGGCTGATGATTGGGGAGGCGTCTGAGGCGATAAAATAAGCATCTTCTCCGATACCCACCACCAGAGGGCTCGAGAGCCGTGCTCCGACGATTTTATCGGGTTCTTCTCTGTCCATTACGACGATAGCATAGGCCCCGATGACTTTTTGAAGTGCCATCCGGACGGCATCTTCGAGCTTGAGTTTGTCCTTGGATTGAAATTCTTCAATCAGGTGTACCAATACCTCCGTATCCGTATCACTGAGAAAGACATGGCCCAAATTTTCTAATGCTTCCTTCAACTCGGAGTAGTTCTCGATGATGCCATTATGGACAATGGATAGTCGTTTATTGCCGGAGTAATGAGGATGGGCATTGATGTCGTTTGGCGGTCCATGTGTCGCCCAACGGGTGTGGCCAATACCAGAGGTAGAGGAGGGAACTGTTCGCGTAGCGGCCAATTCCTCCAGGTCACTCACCTTGCCTTTGCATTTGATGACATGCAAGTCCCTCGCTACCAGGGAGACGCCTGCACTGTCATATCCGCGATATTCTAACCTCTTAAGACCCTGGACCAAAATAGGAAAGGCTTCATTCTTGCCGACATATGCGACTATTCCACACATAAAAAATGATAAAATGATTAATATTTAGTATATATAACTTTCAATCCGGCAGAGCATTCAGTTGAATTTGGGGTGCAAAATACGACTCTTTTGGGATTATTCTGTGATCCGACCAAGCTAATGTAAAAATTACCGTCATTTCGCCCCAAAAGGTAATCTTGTACATAGCTGGATATGTTGATGTCATAATAGTATCGTCCATTGTCATCTTTGGAAAGAACACCTCCGAATCGCGCATTTAAAAAGGGCAAATCCCGATTTCTGACAAACTGTTCCCATGCGTATTGGGCTTCCTTAGTCAGGACATACGCCCCTTGGTCACTTCGCGTAGAGGTTACTATTGTTAAGGGAGGTGAAAACCGGACGGAGTCATCTCCCGGCAGGAAGCGTACCGGAAGGTGCAGCTTTGCGAGATTGACGGTGACCTCTCCATTTAGGTCCTGCGGGATATCTCCTAATTTGATTTTTGCCCGAACCCCCGAAAGGCCCTGAAGATAAGCATAGGGCAGGTTTGGTTGCTGTTGAAGAAAAACATCCACTTGGGTGCCCGTGTAGTCATGGGTTTGATGAACGAGTTTTACCAATGGATTTTCGTATTCCAGTCGCTCGTCGAAATAAAAGCGGTGCGACAGGCTGGTATCCGCAGAGTGATAATACACCTGTATAAAGGAGCGAGGCGAATTGAGGTCTAAACCGATCGTTCGCTTTCCTTTGGTATGTACCTCTATTTTTATTCCGGGAAGAAAATTGGACAGTTCTTTGGGTTGATAGAAGGGCGTGGTGTCGAGAAGAAACTTGTCGAGATAGGCCATATCCGTAATGGGCACTTTGACTGCACCTCGCACCAAAAAAGTATCTTGATTGCCGAAACGGTCCTTAAAATATATGTCAAAAGAATCCCGCAATGAGGGCGTAATTCCTTTGACCGTACCTACGGCTGCCGGCAGGGTCGGAAGCGTGCTTGTCGAATAGTAGTCCCTGGCTATATCCGGTGCTTCAGCCAAAGGGTAAACGCTTAAATCCACCTGGGCATTGGTGTCCCCATAAAAGCCTAAAGTGTCATAATAAAACACCATATAAGCAGAATCTACCGCAAAGCCCAAAGACGCAGAAACATTGAGGTCCGGGCGAGGGTCGGTGCGAAACTGGGTATATATCTCACTTTCGGTGTGGCCAAAAACCGGATCGTCTATATCTCCTGCGACAAATACGCTCACCTGATTGGAAGATCTGCTAGAATTTTCGTCGAAGGCTTCGTTTACCAAGACGCTATCTACCCGGCCTCCCTCAAACTGAAAGGTAAGTTGATCGGTGCTTTTGGTCTCCGCCAAGGAGTCTTTTAATAAGTCCTTCCCAAGATCCGTCGACTTGTTGCAGCTTAAAAGAATCCCCAAAAGGATTACTCCTGCAACCCACTTCTTCATGAATGATACTTTCATTCTCTATTTCTTTTTTTTGTAAGTCGAATGACAAAAGTCGTTTCAACACAGCCAATGTCGTATTTAAACAACACGGTCAAAATCATACTCTCTATATTAAAAAATGCACTCACCAACTAGGCTACAGATAGGCTTCTTTTTGATGTTGGGAATCGGTTATTCCTCTACCTCTTCCGGTTCGACAATTAACTCTTTGAAAAAATCTATGTATTCACTGAGAAAATCACCTTCTTTCGAGTGGGTTAGAACCGGAATATCCGCCTCTTTGATGTAGTTCTCCAACTCGTCTTCCAACGGGTCGTTCACCTTTATTAACGCATCTGAATTAAGAATAGCGCCTTTGTGCAAAGAAATTTTTCCCTCGTCGTTTTTAAAGACGCTGAGGTCTTCTTCAGAGAGCTCGTTAATAGATGCTTTGGTGAAAAAATCATCTGTAAAAGTATCCCCCAAAGAAGGGTTGTCTGCTAAATAGACGACTTTAGAGTTGGAAAAGATAGGGTCATCCTGATATACGGTCCTTATGTAAAAAGGGATTAGTGCCGACATCCACCCACTGACGACCACTACATCCGGTGGCCAACCGAGTTTCCTGACCGTCTCCAACACCCCTTTGTTGAAGAATACCATGCGTTCCTGGTTGTCCTCAAATGGAGATTCATTGGCATCGTGAAAGACAAACTTGCGTTTGAAAAACTCTTCGTTGTCCAGGAAGTACACCTGCATGCGAGCCCCCGGATAGGAAGCAACTTTGATGATCAATGGATAATCGTCATCATCTACAATAATATTCATTCCGGAAAGCCGGACGACTTCGTGTAGCTTGTGCTTTCGTTCGTTGACAACACCAAATCGAGGCATCAATACCCGGATTTCATTGCCTTTGTCTTGAACATATTTTGGTAGCTTTGCCATGATGCCGCTTAAGTCGCCGGTATCGACATAAGGTGCCATTTCATGCGTTATAAATAAAATTCGCTTTTTGCTCATTATTGGTTGAGTTGTCTTAGAAAAAAAACGGCAATTGCCTCGAGCAAGCTCTATATGATCGTATGAAATTGAGTTATAAAAAGAAGTTTGTCCTTAACAATAGACCCATTTTTACCCTTTAAAAGAGTGTTAAACAGATCGTTGTCTGCGATTTCATACCCCATCATCCCATACTCGAGATATTGCCTCAAATGGGATGCAAAGATACAAAAACATCCTGAATATAAAAAACTTAGCCTCTTACTTTGTGGTCAAAGGGCCACTCCTTGCATGAGATAGGCGCAAATTAACGCTCCGTAGGTGCCCAGGGCGTATCCCAAGACTGCCATCAACACGCCGACAGGGGCGAGAGACGGATGAAAAGCGGTGGCGACAATCGGTGCAGATGCCGCGCCCCCAATATTGGCTTGACTCCCTACTGCTATGAAGAAAAAAGGCGCTTTGATAAAATATGCCACTCCGAGCAAGATGATGATATGGATGAGCATCCACACCAGTCCGATGACAAACAATCCCATATTGTCGAAGACTTCTCCTAAGTTCATTTTCATCCCGATAGTGGCGACGAGGATATAGATAAAGACGGATCCCCAAAGAGAAGCGCCTACCCCTTCGTAGTTGCGAAACCGGGTAAAAGAGCCGGCCACACCGAGCGTTGTAGCGATAACGATCAACCAAAAGAAAGGGGACATCAGCGAAGTGAGCCCGTAATCGGTTAGCCAGGCACTATGACGTTTCATCATCGGGACCAGGATCTCACTGCCCCAGTGTCCCAGCGCTACCGCTCCAAATGCCACCGCCAGCATCCCAAATACCTTAGGAAGGGTGGGGTACTCGCGCACCCTTTGCTTGAAGGCTTCGGCCTTGGCGATAAGTTCGTCGATGGATTTAGAATCCGCCTTGAGCCACCGGTCGATGGTCTTGTGCCGCCCGGCGCCATACAGTAAAAATCCCATCCAGATATTGGCGACAATTACATCGACTACAATCATTGACCCGAAAATGTTGTCCTTTACTTCGAATATTTCCTTCATCGCGGCTTGGTTGGCTCCCCCGCCAATCCAGCTTCCCGCGACGGTCGACAACCCGCGCCACAGCTCGTCAGGCGTCAACGGGATGAGGCCGGGGAAGAGGCTAATCGTGGCCCACAATGCTATGGGCCCACCAATGATGACACCCAAGGTCGCAGCAAAAAACATAATCAGCGCTTTGGGGCCAAGCCTTAAGATGCCTTTGAAGTCGATGCTGAGGCACAAGAGTACCAGACTGGCGGGGAGCAGGTACCTCGATGCGACAAAGTACAGCTGAGAGCCCTCCCCCGAAATGAGCCCCAAAGGCCAATGAAAAAGTGCGGGAATAAAGTAGCACAGCAAGAGGGCCGGTACAAATTGGTAAAATTTTTTCCAGAAAGGGGTGCTGAGATTGGAAGTGTGAAAGATGATGGCTAAAATCGCCAATAGTATCCCTAAAACAATCGCATCATTCGTAAAAAATGGCTCCATAATTCTTATCTTTATGGGGCAATGATAAGGCTTTAATGGCGAATGACAAAATCTTTTATTTCAGAAGGCAGGGCTACCATACTTTTTTAGCGTGGTTCTCATTGACCCACTGCCCCCATTTTTTATTGTATGTGTGGACGGAGTGAGTGGTGTCTCCTTGGGTATTGACCAATGGATAATCGCGATTGGCCCAATCAAAGATACTTCCGTACAGATTCTCCACATGAGAATATCCCATCTTTCGCAGCTTTTCGCCGACCTTTTCGCTTCGATAGCCGATCGAACAATAGACGATTACCTCTGCATCTTTAGGAATCTGCCGGATGCGATCCTTCGAAAAATCATCGTACCCTACCCGGATCGCTCCCGGAAGGTGGCTCACTTCATACTCCTTTTTATCCCGGGCATCCAGAAGGTAGAGGTCCCTTGGGTGCGCATCCAGTTTATTGTACAGTTCCTGAGCGCCAATCACGGGTACCGATTGGCGAATCCACTTGGATACCTCCTTGTCAAACTCCGGATTCTCACACAATCCGGCCGGTTTGGACAATTGCGCAATGCCACATTGGGTCATGAGCAGCGAGGAAAAAATCACAGGGAGGACCTGCAGGGAGGAGAGGCGATTTATAAGGTATGAAATGGTTGAATGAATGGATTGCATAAAAGTATTTTTTTGCATAAAACCCTCGCAGCCCCAAAATGGTTTCCCTCACTATCCGCTTTTTGTGTCTGATCGCCACGATTGTCGCAATGGAGACACCCCTGTCTTAGTCCGGAGGAAATCCGGCAAATGCATACGCTTGACCAGCCCAAATTCTTTTCTATATAGCGAAAATGATATCTTTGCTGTCCTAAACCATAGAGTCGGTTATGTCTAAGAGTGGAGTTACAGCGATTATTACCACCTATAATGAGGCGGAGCATATAGAAGCGGCATTGCAGTCCGTGTCATGGGCAGATGAGATATTGGTAATGGACTCTTTTAGTACGGATGAAACTCCCGAGATTATTCGTCAATTTGGGGGAGTGTGCTTCCTGCAGCATGCCTATGACTCTCCCGCCAAACAGAAAAATCGTGCTATCGAACTCGCCTCTTTTCCATGGGTTTTTATCTTGGATGCGGATGAGCGCGTACCGGAGGAATTGCGGGAGGAGATGCTGCATATTGTTCGCTCAGATGCATCTCCAAAAGATGGGTATTGGATTCAGCGGAAGAATATCATCTTTGGCCAGACATTAAAGTACCTGTGGAAGGGGGATAAGGTGATTCGTCTTATCCGCAAAGACAAGTGCCGGTACCAAGAGGTTCAAGTGCATGAGGAAGTGGATACGGCCGGCGTCCGGATCGGGATGCTGGAGCATCCTCTGTTGCACTATAGCGTCAAAAGTATGGAACACTATCTCGCCAAGACGAGGAGGTACGCGCGTTGGCAAGCAGAGGAATTGTATCAAAATGGTGCGCGGGCCGGTATAGGGAAGATGGCCTTGAAACCATTGGTGCGTTTTGCAAAGCATTACTTTGTAGAGGGGGGCTTTTTGGACGGGAGACTTGGCTTCATCTTCTCAGTGGTAATGGCATGGGGAGTGTGGCTGAGGTATGTTTTTTTGTATGAAAAACAAAAGAAGCGATAGCCTTTTTGCGACGAGTGGATACAGGGGCAAGATAAGTTGTTAGAAATTAGATGAACTATTGTTGGGTTAATCCCGTTATTTTACCGAAATTTGACCGTACAAACATTTGTAATTGCTATGAAGAATAAGAATATACTCCTCGCATTGGGATTGATATTATTGGCGGTGGTAACGCGGCTGGTGCCGCATTATCCCAATTTTACCGCCGTCGGCGCTATGGCACTTTTTGCCGGAGCTACTCTAAAGAAAAAAACCTTGGCTTTTGCATTGCCGTTGGCCGCTTTTTGGTTGAGTGACTTGGTGATTAACAACGTAATATACGCGCAGTACACCGAAGGATTTGCTTGGTTTACCCACGGGTTTGTCTATCAAGCATTGGCCATCGTCCTCATCACCTTGTTAGGGGGCTTTTTGTCCAATAAGGGGACGAAGAGCCGTGTCGTTTTGGGGGGATTACTGGCCACTGTCCTGTTTTTTCTCGTATCCAATTTTGGGGTGTGGCAATCCGGTACCATGTATCCACACCACCTCGGTGGGCTGATGGCGGCGTATACCGCAGGCATCCCTTTTGCCTTACAAGGGACCCTCTTGTCGACGGTTTTTTATAGTGCTATTCTCTTCGGGGTGTACGACTACCTGACGAAGTCTTCCGCCGTGACTCAAACGGCTTAGAAGCCGGCTATACCCGGCTTTCAGGCGGGATTAACAATGTTTATTAGCAAGCGTTAGCGTCCCAATGATGGCATATGATCGCCGATGATATGGCTGCATTGAGTGACTCTGCCATTCGATTTTTGGCCCCGGGGATCAAGAGCTTTTCGTCCACTTTTTCAAGTATCTCATTCGAAACTCCGCCACCTTCGTTGCCGATGACGACGAGGTCCTTTTGGGAGGGAAGAAACCGGGTGATAGGAGCACCTTGCATATGTGCAGCAATGGTCCTGTGGTCTGTGTATTTTTCCACCATTTCATACCAATCCAATACCTCGATGTGCATATCGAGGACGGTCCCCATACTCGACTGAATGACCTTGGGACTGTAGCGATCCGCGCATCTCGGGGACGCGATGATGTGCCGGTGCCCAAACCAGTTGGCCGTCCGGATGATGGTGCCCATATTGCCGGGATCCTGGATATCGTTGAGGAAGAGGAGTAGCGGTTGGGGGGCGATTTTCGAAGGATGGTCAGGGTATTTACAAACGGCAATCCAACGCGGTGGCGTCTTCCAATGCGAGAGGGATTTGAGCGTGGTGGCAGTGGTCATACGGTAGGGGATGTCCGGATGTAATGAATGTGCCTCAGGACTTTCAGCGCCTATGATTTCGATGATGGATTCGGGGTGGTGTTGCAGGAGGTCTGTGATTATTTTTTCTCCTTCGATGACCAATTGCAGATGCTCCTCCCGGTATTTTTTTAGCCGCAAGGAGCGCAAAAACTTGATTCTGTTTTTAGATAGTGTTAGCATACTGCAAAAGTAGTGCTTTCTGCTGTATCCATCCGTCAGGGGCTTGCCTGTGCTTAGTGATATATGTTCGAGCGTTGTTCCTTGCTTGCAAAGACACCAAGACACAAAGAAATGCACGTCGAATAATGGGAAAGAGAGAAGGGCAAAAGAAGTTTTTTCGAAGTGCAGTTGGTATTGCACGCTATGGTCCGGGCAGTTTTTGTTAGCATTATGACCGGAATCATTAAAATAAAGGTTTTTTTGTACTCTAAAAGCCTTTTACCTGAATAGTTACCCTATTTTTGCGTTATATCAGACAGGAGTTTTGCAAGAGGTTAATAGGGTTGTACGCGGATTTAGTCCTTTTGCCACGAGTCTTTGGATGGTGTAGTGAGTTTATGATTTGGTATGAAATGGTTGGATGAATGCGTATTAATGGAATTAATCGGAGGAGAAAATAATATGTCAGTAGGGTGTAAAAGGAATAGAATTTTCTATAGCCTTCTCCTCTGTGGGACGGTGTTTGTAAGCCATTTGTGTGGTCAGGTGTCTTCCGGAATAAGTGACGGAGAAAAACCAATAGTATGTGATGCCAAAATCGATATTGTCGATCCGGGCAATGCAGAAGGACTAAGTGATTTGAAATATTACCTCAAACTGCGCTTCCCACTCAAACCTACCGACCCGCGCCGTGCCAAACCCAGTCTAAGTGCCTACTCACATAAATTAGGGGAAAGGATGACCCGACCGAAGTGGTTGAAGAATTTTATACTATCTTATTCCTCTCCCTTCACGCGTTATGACAGCACAACTGCCTTCCAAGGCGTTACCGCGATGGAGAACTACCTCTACAATCAAGGATATCTGCGGGCAAAAGCCTATTTGGAGGTCGAGCGGGAGGATAACTGTGTCGAATTGAAGTATGTTATTCATATTGGCCCCCGGTACAAATTGAATGCGGTCAAGTTTGAAGTATTGGATAGTAATCTCCTATCGCTAAAATGGGAGATAGAGCACAACAGCTTGCTCAAGCAAGGTGCCCCCGTCACAGATGAGCTTTTTTATCGAGAGCGAGCGCGTATTGTAGAGCAGATTAAGAATGAAGGGTTTGCTTTTTTTAATGCGAGTTATATTCGGCCCAAGCCTGCGGATACCTTTGCCCACCGGGTCAACCTCACCATCGATATTGTCCCTCCCGCCAAGGACTCTTTGCATGAAAAATATCGTATAGGAGATGTGCATGTGTACGCAGATTACGACTTGAGACACCAGAGCTGGAAGGATACGTTCGTCCATGGACTCATATACCATTTTCGTCCCGGAAGAAGGTACGTACGGCCTAGTGTGTTGGAGAGGAAGATAAAGCTAAGGTCGGGAGGAATGTACACCTTTGATGATGAGGTACACACCTTTGACGGACTCAACCGGATTGCCGCATATAAATTGGTGACCATAGACAAATCCCTCAGCAAGAATGAGGTGGATGTGCTCAATTACACCATACACCTTTCTCCCGCCCATAAATATGAGTTTGAACGTTCGGGAGGATTGACCTATTCCCGGTTTACCGATCAGCAAACCTTCCTCAACATCAAGCATATCATTCGCCCTAATTTCGATTTGTCCTTAAAGGATCGCAATTTTAGAAACCGCGGGATTAGCATGCAGTATTATTTGAATGGAGATGCAGAACTGTATTTTAGAAAAAATCAGGAGACCAATAACCGGTTGTTAGCAATCAATTCATACACACTCGAATCCGGGCTTTCGGCCACACTGCCCAATTATACGAGTTTTCCCGGAACCTTTGATTTGTTATATCGATCGAAGCTTATATCCCCTTGGTTTTACAATGAGATAAAGGAGCGGGCACAGCCGGAGTTTCGCTTTAACTTCGGATTGATCAGTTTGCCTTCTTTTTATTCGTCTGCTGGAGCCAATATTGATTTTGGATACCGGTTTCGAGCCTCTGATGAAGCGAATATTACGATTCGGACATTGGGGCTGGACTATTATTCTCCGAAGAAGGGGACGGATTTTGATACGATCATTAAGAACAACCAATTTTTATCCAGAAGTATCTTAGGACAGCGCCTGTTTACCTCAGTATTTTTTAAGTATTTTGGGTATTCGTTTTTAAGGACAAAAGAACGCCGTGCTTTTAGTTGGGGAAGCAATGGTTTTTTAGAGCAATCCGGATTAGAGCTCTTTTTGAGCCAACTGTTATTACAAGGGATATTGCGAGATGCCCCGGATATTACGCGTATCCGGGTCGGGCGGGATACCTTACAATTCTCCAGTTTCCTTCGCATTGGAGGAGACTACAAGGCCTACTATCACTTTACCCGTGAGACGTATCTCGCCTTTCGGGTGGGACCGGCATTGGCCATCCCTTTTGGGCATCAGGTGGTGCCCTACGTCAAGCAGTATTTCGTCGGAGGTCCGTTTTCTATCCGGGCCTGGGATATTCGCTCCCTGGGACCCGGTGCTGCCAACCTGTATCAGGACACTTTGCTGGGGTACTATTCGACAGGAGACATCAAGCTGGATCTCAACCTCGAATTACGCTTCCCGACTTACACATTTACTTCCCTGAAAGGGGCAGTCTTCCTGGATGCCGCCAATGTTTGGGCCTTGAGATCAGACGATCCGGAAAAGCGGTTCTCAAAGGACTTTTACCGTCAATTGGCTTTGGGGACAGGGCTGGGACTCCGGTTGGATTTGGAATGGTTTGTCATCCGGGGAGACGTCGGAGTAAAATTGATGTACCCTTACGAAGTGAACGGAAGCCGGTGGTTCTTTAGGAAGAATAATGTAAACAACAGGCGAATAAAAGATGCGCTGACGTACAATTTGGCTATCGGATATCCTTTTTGAGCGGCCGGGCAAACGGGTTTTGTCTTTGTGTCGTGCGCATGAAGTAAAACCTATGGCAGCCAAAGCTATTTTTTTCCTGAATATGGGCTTGCGAACAAGAGTTGTACCGTTCACATAGCTCACGGTTTTAACCGTGGGGATGAGGGTTTAGACGGTTTCATGGAATGGGTTTAACCATTTGTTGAGCCTGCAAAGTGATGGGACAATACAGTAAAGCCCATACACGAAATCTCATGCATGGGCAACTCTCTATTTTCTAACCCGTTTGGTCCAAGGGGACCGGGGCGTAATGTTGATTTTAGACTATACTTCCTCGAAATCGGCCTCTTCATCCACCTTAATGACGACCTGTCCTTTGTAGTACAAGTCACCATCGTGCCAGTAAGCGCGGTGATAGAGATGCGGTTCTCCCGTCTTCTTGCATACAGCGACCTGTGGTGCAGACAATTTCTTGTGCGTTCTTCTCTTTCTTTTGCGTTGTTTCGATACCCTCGATTTAGGATGTGCCATAACACATGGTTTTTATAAAGTTATTGAATCAATTATCACTTTCCTCCCATCGAATGTCCTTTAAGGCATTCCATACGGAGTCTTTGGTTGTTTCTTCTATTTGCCCTTCTTCTTCAAAAAAGCCGATTTGCTGCAGTACGGCCTCATCACAGGGATAAGGCGCTTTCGCTCTGCAGTCATATACCATTCTTGCCGGAACCATCAGCAGGGCAAAATCCCTCAAATAGGGTTGTAAGTCCAATGCAGCCGTATCTTGAGAAATGAGGAGTATGCCTTCATTTTCCATCGACAAGCGGTCATCTGCGCTGATATCTTCCCGGTACTTAACGATCAGAGGATATGTGTTGGCCACCGGAAGAGCGATGTCCGCTACACAGCGATCACAGGCTACCCGGATGTGACCGTCCATGTGGAACTGCATGGTCACCAGCGAATGGTGCTTGTCCAGTTCGATCCGGCAGGCAATATTGCCCTTGCTGAAAATACTGTTTTCGTGCTTTTCAAAGAAGCGATCGTCCAATTCAAACCGAAAACGGTGATGCCCTTCTTTAAGGTCCTTCAATCGGATACTATACCCTTCTGATTCGGTCATTATTCTGAACTTGGCGAAATGGAGCGCAAAGATAGGGTTTTTTTCCTGAATAATCGGATTTGGATAAAGTGATTTTTTTGAAATGATTATTCATTCGATGGTGGGCGATGCAGTCCAAATCATCTTCCAAGGGCAAAAACCGGAAGGCTCCGTACATTGGACCGTGTTTGATCAGACAGGTAACACCATGTTAACTGGCCTGTGGAATGATGTATCACCATGGCAGATAGATATCCGTCACCTAACTACCGGATTGTATTTGCTGCACATCGACCAAAAATCATCCGGGCTTAGTGTTTACCGGAGGATGGCCGTCTTGCATTAAGGGATATATGAACTTGTGTTTTGGATATGAGTTATATAGGAAGGCGTACCACGCCTTCCTATATTTGTCCGACTACGATATGAACCAATAGTAAATCTTATAGCATGACCTATCATAGATATATATTTATTTACCTTTTTATCCATTTTGCTTTTACACTATCCGGACAGATAAAAGGCGATTACCAATGGCCTTTCGGCTTTAAGAATAAACCACCTGAATATCCTAATGCCATTCTCGACTTCAATGGAGGTATGGTCAGTATCATCCCTGAGTATTTGCGTATGGGTATCGATTGGGACCGGGGCTCCATTTGCGATGACCGGGGGCGCTTACTGTATTATTCCAATGGCTGTTTTATTGCCGACAGCACCCGGCATCAGATGAAGAATGGAGGGGAGATCAATCCCGGAAGAGTCCATAATAGCCAGTGCAAGGGCGGTGGGTATTTTTCCCGTCAAAGCGATATCTTTTTGCCGGCTCCCGGCAAGCCCTGGCTGTATTATATGCTGCATCGCAATTATTATATTGCAAAGGTCGCGCCCTGGTATTTTATCGAAGCTTTGCGCTATACGCTGATTGATGCCCGGGGCAACAATGGACTGGGAGAGGTAATAGCCAAGAATGTACCGATATTGGAAGACACCACCCTTGCAGGGGAGCGGATGACGGCGGTCCGCCATGCCAATCTCCGGGATTGGTGGATTGTCCATGCGCATTATGGCTCGAGTAAATTAAGTGTCTTTCTTCTCGACACATCCGGTATAACAGAGACAAAGGGGTATGACGGGACGGTTGATGGAAATGACGGAGGCGGATGGATAAGCTTTTCGCCGGATGGTCGAAGATTGGCGAGTTATACACCGGATGGGGATATTGAGCTATTTGACTTTGACCGGAGCACGGGATATTTGTCCAATCATCTCCATATCGAAGTCAAATGGGACACCTTTATTTTTGGGAGTATCGCGTTCTCCCCCAATAGCCGGTATCTCTATCTCAACACCATCCTCGATATCTACCAATACGACCTGCAGGCGGAGGACATAGGGGCGAGCCGGATACATATCGGACATTGGGACGGATGGAGGGATGAGCGAAAACATCCCGTTGCGTTTTTGTTTATGGAGCGGGGTCCGGACTGCCGGATCTATATCGTCCCGGCGAGTTCGTCGAGGTATATGAGCGTTATCATGCATCCGGACAGGCGGGGCAAAGCCTGTGATTTGCGCCAGCACGCTTTGGCTTTTCCCACCACCAAGCCGCACGGCCTTTCGCATTTTCCCAACTACCGCTTGGGCTTTGCTCCGGTCTGTGACAGCACCATTTTGTTTCCTCTCAATGCGGTGCAGGATATCCCGGAGATGACGGCACTATTGTCCCCCAATCCCATGCGGGATTATATGACGATAGATTTGGGGTCGGCAGCGGTGTATCCTGTAAGCATATGCGTGACGGATATGCGCGGCAAGGTGTGGGTCCGGACCGTGACCCGCAGCGCGGAGACTACGATAGATACCGGACGACTACCACCGGGGATGTACTTCGTAAGGCTGAGTACAGGAGACGGCAAGACCTCTGTCCGCCGGGTGATTAAGATGTGAGGAAGGGGGGATTGACAATGGTTAATGGTTAATGGTTAATGGTTAATGGATAATATGAAATCAATCTGTAAAATGTAAGAAAATGATTCATCATAGAAGCATCCTTTTATCGATATTTATCCATTTTGCTTTTACACTATCCGGACAGATAAAAGGCGATTACCAATGGCCTTTTGGCCATGTGAATAAACCACCTGAATATCCTAATGCCATTCTCGACTTCAATGGAGGTATGGTCAGTATCATCCCTGAGTATTTGCGTATGGACATCGCATGGGACCGGGGCTCCATCTGCGATGACCGGGGGCGCTTGCTGTATTATTCCAATGGCTGTTTTATTGCCGACAGCACCCGGCATCAGATGAAGAATGGAGGGGAGATCAATCCCGGAAGAGTCCATAATAGCCAGTGCAAGGGAGGTGGTTATTTTGGCACTCAAAGCGAAATCTTTTTGCCGGCTCCCGGCAGGCCCTGGCTGTATTATATGCTGCATCGCAACTTCTATATTGCAAAGGTGGCTCCCTGGTATTTTATCGAAGCCTTGCGCTATACGCTGATTGATGCCCGGGGCAACAATGGATTGGGAGAGGTAATAGCCAAGAATGTGCCGATATTGGAAGACACCACCCTCACAGGGGAGCGGATGACGGCGGTCCGCCATGCCAATCTCCGGGATTGGTGGATTGTCCATGCGCACGACAAGTCAACTAAAATAAGTGTCTTTCTTCTCGACACGTCCGGTATAACAGAGACAAAGGGGTATGACGGGACGGTTGATGGAAATGACGGAGGCGGATGGATAAGCTTTTCGCCGGATGGTCGAAGATTGGCGAGTTATACACCGGATGGGGATATTGAGCTATTTGACTTTGACCGGAGCACGGGATATTTGTCCAATCATCTCCATATCGAAGTCAAATGGGACACCTTTATTTTTGGGAGTATCGCGTTCTCCCCCAATAGCCGGTATCTCTATCTCAACACCATCCTCGATATCTACCAATACGACCTGCAGGCGGAGGACATAGGGGCGAGCCGGATACATATCGGACATTGGGACGGATGGAGGGATGAGCTAAGAAGTCCGGTTGCGTTTTTGTATATGGAGCGGGGTCCGGACTGCCGGATCTATATCGCCCCGGCGAGTTCGTCGAGGTATATGAGTGTTGTACAGCATATAAGGAAAGTGACGAGTCATATTTGCAAATGAAAAGAAAATGACTATTTTTGTAGTATGGCAAAAAAAAGGAATAAACTAAAAGCAATAGATTTTTTCTGTTCGGGAGGAGGAATGACCTATGGTATGCGTAAAGCTGGCATAGATGTAATTGCCGGTATTGATAATGACCCTGATGTCAAAGACACATACGAAAAAAATAATCCCGGCACAAAATTTATACAAGCTGATGTTTTTCAATTAAAGGAAGTTGATTTATCAAAATATACAGGGATAAATAAGAATGATGATGAATTAATTTTAATTGGTTGTAGCCCTTGCCAATATTGGTCAATTATTCAAACAGACAAAGAAAAATCAAAAAAATCAAAAGATTTACTAAAAGAATTTCATCGTTTTGTAAAATATTATAATCCGGGATTTGTGGTGGTTGAAAACGTTCCAGGTTTGGAAAGAAGAGCGGAAGAAAGCGGTTTAAAAGAATTTATTGATGACTTGAAAGGTAGGAACTATGAAGTATATTGGGATGTACATAAACTCAATGAATACGGAGTTCCTCAAACAAGAAAAAGATTTTCTCTTATTGCTTCCCGTATAATTAAAAATGAAATTATTCCTAAAAAATCAAAAAAAAGACCTACGGTTAAGGATTTTATCGGAACACAAAACGGATTTCCACAAGTAAATGCCGGTTATAAAGACAAAACAAGATTTCAACATTCGGTAGCAGGATTAAGCAAAGAAAATCTTGAAGCATTAAGTAAGACACCTAAAAATGGGGGGAATAGTGTTAAAAAAAGAAAATATTTTTCCGGAAAAGGGTTTAAAGACAGTTATAGCCGTATGAGTTGGGATAAACCAGCACCAACAATAACTACCAAGTTTTTCAGTATCTCGAACGGGAGATTTGCTCACCCGGAAGAAAACAGAGCAATATCATTAAGGGAAGGGGCCACACTGCAAACATTTCCTAAAAATTATGTTTTTTATGCAAAAAGTATGCAAGCAAATGCGCGAATGATAGGAAATGCTGTTCCGCCTGAATTTGCAAAAAGAATCGGAGAAGCAATAATCAAAGAGGTTAAAAATGGAAAACGAAAGAAATAAGCTTATAGAAACAATAAAACAAATGTTTGAAAGTGATACTCAAAGAAGTATCTTTCAAAAGTATATTGAATATATCCGTTTCCCTTTTTTTAAAAATTTTGAAAAAGATTTAAAAGTAAACTTTAATTTTCCGATTACTTTTATTGTCGGTCAAAACGGAGCAGGAAAAAGCTCATTGCTACATGCTTTATATGGTGCACCGAAAGGAAAAAGTGTAGCAGAATTTTGGTATACGACAGATTTAGACCGCATTCAGGATTTAAAAAACAATAGACATCGTCTTATATATTCTTATAAAACACCTGTTACAAAACAAGATGTTGAAGTTATCAAGATGCGAATACATAAAAAAAACAACCCTGATTATTGGGAACCGGCAGAGCCGAGAATGTCCGACGGAATGAAAAAACTAAAAAATTATTCCGCACCTGATGAATCGGAAGCTTCGAAAGACAGATGGAATCAATTAGATAAGCCTGTTTATCACCTTGATTTTCGTTATTCTTTAAGTGCTTATGATAAATATTTTTATTTTGGAGTAAAGCCAAATACCAAAACTATTAAATCAAAACAAGATTTAATTCGCAAGTATGCACCTAAATTAAGAAAATCTTTTGATGAAAATAAACAAACTGCCTATTATTCCAGAAAAGTTTTCCAAATATTCGAGATTTCAGAAAAAGAAAAGATTATTATTAAAGATATCTTGGGTAAGGATTATTCTGAAATCAAATTTATGGAACATAATTTTTATGATAAAAACAAAGGATTTGCAATTAGATATAAAACACATAGTGCTACATATTCGGAAGCATATGCCGGTAGCGGAGAAACAGCTATTGTAAAACTCATTCACGATTTACATTCTGCCGAAGAATATAGTTTGGTTTTATTAGATGAGCCTGAGACATCATTACATCCATCTGCTCAAAAAAGATTGATGAAATTTATTTTAGAAAAAATAAAAGAAAAAAAGTTGCAAGTTGTTATTTCCACTCACTCACCTGATATTATTGAAGGGATGCCACCGGAGGCCATAAAAATATTATACGAAAATATTGAATTGGGAAAAATCGAAATAATCGAAAATGTATATCCGGAGAATGCATTTATACATATCGGTAGAACTTTTACGGATAAAAAAACTATTATAGTAGAAGATAAATTGGCAAAAATGCTTGTTGAAGCGGTTTTAAAAAAAACAGGTGATATTGAATTATTCGATGTTATTTATTTTCCCGGTGGTGTAAGTCAAATAAAGCAAAATGAAATGGTAGTTTATTCAAAGGAAGAAAACCGTCATCATTTTGTTATATTTGATGGAGATCAAAATAATGGGAAAAAAGATATTGCTGATTTGACCAGTAATGATAAAAAACCTGAAAAATTAGAAGAACTAATAAATGATTTGGTAGGAGAGAGAATAAAATTTTCATTTAATAGTAATGCGACTGACGAAGAAAAGAGTGATATAATGTTGAAATATATTGATTATCACAACCGCAATATATTTTTCTTACCTAAAAATATCCCTGAAGAAATTATTTGGAATGATGAAGTCGTTTGTGCTTCGGATTTCTCTGAAAATGATAAAAATCAAATAATTAACGAAAACGACTTTAAGAAAAAATACGTTTTGTATGCAAAATATGAATACGATTCGGATATGGCCGATGATATTGAAAGTGTTCATAAAAAATTTATTAAACGATAGATAGAGAATAGTAATGAGGATTTTGAAAAAATCAAATCAATAATTGAAAATATTAAAAAGGAGTAAAATGCCTAATCAAGAATTAGTAATGAGTTTTGACCCCAAAACTATTGAACATTTGGGGATAAAAATGTATTCTCAACTTCCAAATGCAATTGCAGAACTAATTGCTAATGGTTTTGATGCCTGTGCAAGTGAAGTTTTTATTCATCTTTTGGA
>JALWRC010000070.1 GCA_027080725.1 Saprospiraceae bacterium | reverse complement strand
TCCGCCCCTCCATTGTTTATGTGTTGAGAAACATAGAAGTGAATTTTATTCTTGAAATAATAGAAGATTTGCCACCAACCATAAAAACAGATATCATGACAGCCTACGATGCTTTAATAGAGAAAGGAATGCAGAAAGGGATGCAGAAAGGAAAGGAGGAAGGAATTCGAGAAGGGATGCAGAAAGGGATGCAGAAAGGGATGCAGAAAGGGATGCAGAAAGGAAAGGAGGAAGTATTGTCTAAAACCGTCACCAATCTGCACAAAAAACAGTTCGATATCGCACAAATAGCAGACATCCTGGAAATTTCTAAAAAAAGGGTTCGTGAGATTTTAAAGAAAGCCGGGATAGATATTTAATATCCCGTTGATCTAACTATAATTTAATCTCACTCTTATTACCTGTCACTTCGTTGCTCAAAAAGTCATTGCATTAGGGTTTATCTCCCCTTTTGATCCCCTTGATTCAGATAGTAATAGATTCATTGCTATGTCAGTTATTTCTTTGTTTCTTCACGATTATGCGCCATACAACATCGAGCCCTCCACCATGATAATAAGCTTTCACTTCGCTACTGCTCCGCGCAAGAAATAACTAAACATCTATGCTCGTCCTTTTATATTTATACTTCGTTGAAGAACCTCGTAAATAGCTAAGGCTATTCACGAGATCCTTCGCCTCGTCTAAATAAAAAATAACTTCGCCTATTATATATACTTATTTCTTGCGTGGGGCACGAGGCGCTAAAACGGGAGTTATGCCATAGCATAATGACTGTTTGAGCAACGAAGAATCAGAGGAAAAGATAGAAGACGCAATGCATTGCGTCTGTACACTTTATACTGTAGTTATTTTCTGCCCGGAGCACTACCCTTACGCAATAGCGATCCTCGCATCTACTGCTGTGATGCCCTTATCATCCGCCTTAAGGGGATTGATATCCAACTCCATTATCTCGGGAGCCGCTTCTACCAAAGCTGAAATGCGCCGGATAATATCCACAAACGAGGCCACGTCCACTATAGGGCCTCCGCGATAACCATCGAGCAGGCGGCGCCCCTTCAACCCCTCGATCATCCCTACAGCTTCCTCCTGTGAGACAGGAGATAGTGTAGCCTGAACATCTTGCAGTACCTCAATAAAAATACCGCCCAAGCCACAGAGCACTACATGTCCAAATCCCTCTTCTCTTTTGGCTCCAACATAGAGTTCCAATCCGGTAAGCATCGGCTGTACTACGACACCCTTGACACCTTCAATTTGCATTAACTTGTCAAAATAATATATAGCCTCCTCCTGTGACTGGATGTCCAGCACGACCCCTCCAACCTCTGTTTTGTGCAAGGGCCCCTGCACCTTCATCACCACCGGATAAGGAAATCCATTTGAGGCCGCTTCAAATGCTGTCCGTTCAGTAAACATGAACTCCTTGACGATCGGGATACCGGCTGCCTCCAACAATTTGTTGCACCTCTTATTGTCCAGAAAACCACTTTCCGCACTTTCGATAATCCTACGGATAGCCACTTGATCGACCTCAGGCAGGGGGACTTCCTCCTCCACGGGCGGAGTGGTATAATATACCTGTGGTAAGGCCGTGCCCAACACGACTTCATCGGGGAAATTGATATGTCCTTCCTCTAAGAAACCCTGTATCTCTTTTCTGGCATTGATGACGGATGGGAGGACGGGATATATCGGCTTGGTACAGACATCCAGCTTTACACTGAGCACATTGTACACATTCTCCACATCAAACAGTCCGGGGCTCCCGAACACTACGATCATCCCGTCAATCTCCTCGAATTTGTGCTCACAATAATCAATAATGATACCGAGCTGCTCGGCGGTGCCCGTCGCTAGAAAGTCAATCGGATTGCTCACAGAAGCTCCGTCGTGTAGATAGGTCAACAACTTCTCTGTCCACGGCCCTTCTATTTTAGGAATGTTTAGACCACCCTTTGACAGGGCGTCCGCCAACATGACCGCACTGCCTCCGGCATGGGTAATGACAGCAATATTGGGGCCTTTGAGCTGCTTGTAATTAAAAATTGATGCTACGCTTAACAACTCCTCCCGGCTGCTGCAATACACGATGCCTGCTTTCTTAAAAAGTGCCCGGATAATCCTGTCCGAGGTCATTATGGCACCGGTATGGGAGGCCGCTGCACGGCTTCCGGCCTGGGTGACTCCGGCTTTAATTGCGGCGATTCTGGCTCCTTTTCTGATAAGAGAGGAGGCGTGTTTAAAGAGTTTCTGTGGATCTTTTATTGTCTCCAAATAAAGCAATTTGACAGGAGCGTCCGTCTCAGGGTCATAATGCAAATCCATATACTCCAACACATCCTCTACCGCGGTCTGTGCTCCATTGCCTACTGAAAATACACTATTAAACTTGAGCCCCAGGGACAGTCCGGCTTCCATGATAAAGACTGCCGTAGCTCCGGATCCGGATATCAGGTCACACCCTTTGGGATCCAACATAGGTATCGGAGTGGTAAATACTCCGTGGTAATACCGGTTGAGAACCCCAATACAATTTGGTCCTATTAGGGAGGCTCCGGCTTCATCTACCAGTCGTGTGATTTGTTGCTCCACCCTTCGTCCGGCCTCAGTGGCTTCTGAGAATCCTGCAGATATTATAATAAAGGCCTTGACGCCTTTCTCCAAAAGCGCACGGATAGCCTCCACACAATATGCCGCAGGAATAGCAAGGATAGCCAAATCCACTTCCGGCAGTAACGCCACATCTTCCAATGAAGGAATATCCTGCACCTCCCGGGCCTTAGGATTGACGACATAAAGTCCTCCCTTGTAGCCACCGTCTATGATGTTCTTCAGCATCTTACCACCGGGCTTACGCACATCATTGGAGGCGCCGATGACTACAATACTCTTTGGATTTATCAACTGTGCATTGAGCATAATCTCCTGTCTTGTTTTATTTTAAAGGTTTGAATTTGGCTGTAAAATGTCTTAGAAACGGAGGTTCTTCAACAATTTCATACCCCCTCATCTCCTCTCTTGTCCTGAGTATCTCCTCAAAGGTCTCGATGACATACTCCATGTGGCTCTGGGTGTAAACCCTTCGGGGGATGGCAAGTCGCACTAACTCCATAGCAGCGGGAATCAGCTGCCCTTCTTCGTCGTATTTGCCAAACATCACCGAACCTATCTCCACACTGCGGATGCCCCCCTTGATGTAAAGCTCACATACCAATGCATGCCCGGGATATTGGTGGGGCGGGATGTGCGGATAGAGCCTCTTGGCATCGATGTACACCGCATGCCCTCCGATGGGGAGCATCACCGGGATGCCCATTTCATGCAGCTTTTCTCCTAAATAGGTCGTGCTTCTTATACGATACTCAAGATAATGGGGCTCAAATACCTCCTCTAGGCCTATCGCGATGGCCTCCATATCTCTTCCCGACAGCCCCCCATAAGTCGCAAAACCCTCGGTAATGATGAGCATATTGGTACATTCCTGAGCTATTTTTTCGTCATGCAAGGCCAAAAAACCTCCCATATTGACCAGGGCATCTTTCTTGGCGCTCATCGCTGCGCCATCACTCAACCCAAACATCTCACGGGCTATTTCCCTATAGGACTTGTCTCCATATCCCTCTTCCCGGTGCTTTATAAAGTACGCATTTTCAGCAATCCGGCAGCAATCCAGTAAAAACAAGACATTATGACGCTTACAAATCTTCCGGATTGCCTTGGCATTGGCCATACTCACGGGCTGACCGCCACCGCTGTTATTGGTTACGGTCAATATCACAGCACCAATATTCTCCGCTCCTTTCTCCGTAATAATCTGTTCTAGTTTTTCCGTATCCATATTGCCTTTAAAGGGATGAATAAGGGCCGAATCATAAGCCTCCCGGATGGGTATGTCAATAGCTTCAGCGCCGGAATACTCGATATTGGCCCGGGTCGTATCAAAATGTGTGTTGCTGATGAAGGTCTTGCCCTTCCCCCCGAGATAACTGTAAATAATCCGTTCGGCAGCGCGCCCTTGATGGGTCGGAAGAATGTGTTCCATCCCGGTTAAATCCCGGATAACGCGTTCCATCTTAAGCCAGGACTTCGAACCCGCATAGGACTCATCTCCCCGCATCACCCCTGCCCATTGCTCTGCACTCATGGCAGATGTCCCACTGTCTGTCAAAAAATCGATAATGACGTCATCCGAATGCAATAGGAACGTATTGTATTTGGCTTCCTCGAGATGGCGAATCCGCTCCTCCTCCGTGCTGAGACGGATGGGCTCGATGGATTTTATCCTAAATGGCTCGATGATTGTTTTGTGTTTCATTTTAGTACATTTTAACTATTGTATTGCCATCTTCTCTATTGAACAAAGTTCCCTATTCATCCTAAAAACACGACAACTGGCGGATGGCCTTCTCTCCTTTATGTTGTGTTGTTGGTATGAAATGGCAAAGACCGGCCCACGAGGAATATTCCCGTCAAATCTTCTTAAACCTGGCTTGAAAAAAACGCAGGTATTTTGGCTCATGTACCATTTCCAATCCTCGAATGGCCTGGCTGTTTTCAAATACATACTGAACGGATTCAGCGATCACATCCATATGCGCCTGTGTGTAAACCCTTCGTGGTATCGTTAGACGCACGAGTTCCAACTTCGGATAATTATGCTCCCCCGTCTCGGCATTGCGCCCGGCGGACACGATACCGCGTTCCATCGTCCTCACTCCGGAATCGACATATATTTCTGCTGCAAGGGTTTGAGCAGGGAACTTATCCTGAGTCAACTGGGGCAATATCTTTTTGGCATCGAGGAAAATCCCATGCGTCCCAATAGGCCGGACGATAGGCACCCCTGCCGCAAGTAGCTTTCCCCCCAGATATTGCACCTGCCCTACCCGCGCACGAATGTGACTGTCTTGTACGGATTCCGTAATCCCGATTGCCAATGCTTCCATATCTCTCCCGGCCATACCTCCATACGTGTGCAGCCCCTCATATACCACCACGAGATTGCGCGCCTTTTCGAATACCTCTTTGTCGTTCATTGCTAAAAATCCACCGATACTCACCAAGGCATCCTTTTTGGAACTCATGGTAGCAGCATCGGTAAGAGCACATATCTCCAATACAATTTCTGCTACAGGTTTATCTGCATATCCCGGCTCCTTTTGTTGGATCATAAAGGCGTTTTCGGCCACCCGGGTCATGTCATGTACGATAGGGATACTGTATTTATTGGTCAGGGCTCTCAACTCCCGTAGATTGCCAAGAGAGATGGGTTGACCTCCCGCCATATTGACAGTGGTCGCGATGCTGACATAAGGTATTTTGTCCGCCCCTTTCTCTTTGATTAGCTGCTCGAGTTTCTCCAAATTCACATTGCCCTTAAATGGAAAATTACTTTCCGGATCATGCGCTTCATCTACGATGACATCGACAAAAGTCCCCCCGGCCAACTCCTGATGCAAACGCGTTGTGGTAAAATACATATTGCCGGGGACAAAATCCCCTTTCTTAATCATAATTTGGGAGATAAGATGCTCCGCACCTCTACCTTGATGAGTAGGCACCACGTATTTATATCCGTAATACCTGCGCACAGCCTCTTCCATATGGTAAAAATTCTCACTCCCGGCATACGCCTCATCCCCCATCATAATGCCGGCCCATTGGCGGTCACTCATAGCAGAAGTTCCACTGTCGGTCAGCAAATCAATGTACACATCGCGAGAACGGAGCAGAAATGTATTGTATCCGGCCTCCCGAATAAAACGTTCCCTGTCCTCTTGAGTCGTCATAAAAACAGGCTCCACCATCTTTATCTTGTAAGGTTCCGCCCATGATCTTGTTCGTTCCATTATCCATACATTTTAAACGGTTAATCAATGCTTTCAATATTTGCTTTGTACAACTTTTGACATTTCATCATTTGCGTTACAAAATTAAATACTCTCAGCCGGTGAAAGCGCATGGACCACAGGAAAAGTCCTTGTATTTACAAGACGTGAAAACATTCAACTTTTGTGTATTTCAATTGTCCACTCCTTCCTGGCGTTTTCAAAACTGTATAAGAGCAAAATCCGGACAAGAGAATAGACATTTACATTAAAGGAGGGATATAAGCATAGAAAACAGGAAAGAATTACAACCTGATAATTCAGGATAAGATTTAAGAATACCCATTTTTAGTTATTGACATTACTTAAGATTATTTCTACCTTTACCGGAGTAAATTATACTAACAAATAAAGTCATGCAATTAATTTATCATATATAACTCCAATATTATGAAATGATTTATTACCTTTGTACTACTAGTTATCGCATTTATTCCGCTGACAATGAAAGGGCAATTTATTTTTGACTATGACCCCCAAACCCACACTCTACATACCAGATATGGGGGTTGTGACCCTGAAGCTTTTGACGACCCTAATGACTACAACGCATGTGTGACTATTACAGCATGCAAAGATGCATGTTGGGAGGGTGTTGACAAAGATGATCTTTACCAACAAGCCTTAGATTGTTCTTACGATGAGTGCTACGATGTCCCATACGACCAACAGCAAGGATGCGAACAAGAATGTCATGATCGTTTTTACAATCCCTATGAGGATTGTGATCGAGAGTGTGGAGATTTACCTACTCCGGACTGGGAGGTATGTTCCATAGATTACAACTTATGGTTTATATCCGATGATGCAGGACATGACCCGAGGCGTTTGATGCCTTATCATACTCCTTTTAATGATTTACGTTACATGGACTATCCACTTTTAGAAGGAAATCCTGAAAAGTGCTGTTCAGATGAAAATGACTTTGACGGAATGCTTTATGACTGGCAATTAGAAGAGAACTGGGCAAGTCCAATTGGCAATGAACTTTCTTCTTGGTGTTTTGGCGTACATTATGGTATCACCTATGTGAAATGTATAAACTCTGAGGTAGTAGAAGCAAAGTATGTCCCTGGTAATTTTTGGGTATGCTATAACTTATAATTATTAAATCATTTTATACAAACAAAATAAATTTTACCTATTATGAAAATACATCACATATTTATCGCAATCGCCTCTTTTCTCCTTATGACAGGCTGTAAAAAAGACAAAGTGGTAGGCCCTCAGACAGATCACCCGCCCAAAATTGAAAATTATGGGATAGAAGGCAAACACTACAGTATTGACGGCTTTTTGAATATCATTCCCAAAGAGTTGGTAAGTGGAACCAATTATGCTGTCTTCGTCAACAAGCAAGGACGTCCGTGGAGATTAAAACTCGAAAACAAACTTAGACGAAACCAGCAACACAAAACGTCAAAAACCAGTGAAAATTTCACTGCTGATGATGTTTTTATCTTTTATATTGATGAATCATTTCCTTCATTTCATATGGATTTAAGTGCCGGAGCATTTCCCGATGTTGACAATAGTAGCCCCAATCCAATCATACATGCTGGGGCAGGAGTTACCAATTTTGATAAGGGAATAAGCAACGGAGCAGTAGCTATTAAAGATGGCGAATTAATCATTTACCCCGAGAGACATAATTTTGTCAACAAAGATCCGAAATATGGATTTAACACCATTTTCCCGACCATCACACTGCTCGATAAGACATTTTCGAAGGTAGCAGGAACAAAAACCTCCCACCCCTTTGGTCGCAAGGTAGGATACTCGGAGATTTATTTTAATCTCCAATACGGCATTGTAGGGTTTGCAGACATTAACGACGATCTCTATGTATTTGATCACTTTGAATAACAAGGGCTTCTGTCCAACTCAATACCATATAAGGATTCCTGCAAAACTATCCGTAGCTATTTTTTTATGAATCGAGGCTCTTCTATAGGGGCATACCATTATCATAGCCCATGGTTTTAACCGTGGGTTGGATGATACATCCAGATTCTTGCAATGGTTTTGGCCATTTTAATCATGCATCTCTTAGAGCAAGTTAATATTGGAGTTATTTGTTACGCGAAGCACTAGCAACAATCTGTTTGATACATTGGTGCAGTAGAGCTTTGTTGTCGGATACACACCGGTGTCCCATATGCTGTAGGTAGGCGATATTCTCAGGAGAGACATCATCCATCCCACTTCGCTCGGGGTCCAGTAAGATGTTGAATCTATAGTAGTTTACATTTTCCAGGCTGCTCAAAGTGAAGTGCACGGTATCGGATTGACCGGACATCATTGTCGTAAGCAATGGTACGTTCTTGCCTGGAGACATCCACTGATAAATTCCCCAGGACTCCACGTCATCGATATCATATGAACGTTTGGTGTAACCGGTACCGATGCTAATCACATTAAACCTTTCGACCTCAGGATAAAGGGTTCTCGCTTCGAGCACGGCCAACATTCCCGGGTTATTGGCAAAGACGCCCCCATCTACGAGACCATAGGTTCTGGAGTGAGGGGGACAGCTTTTTATCTTCGCAGCGGGAAAGTAAGTCGGTGCAGCTGAAGTGGCTCTGGCGACATCCTTAATAAAGAAGTCCTCCCGCTTGGGGTCCTTTTGGATAGCAGCAGAACGGAAGAAATGAGGCTTCATATTCTGCATATCAAAGGCCGTAATCAACAACGGTGTCATCGCATCAGATAAGGTCGCTTCCCCGTAAATCTCCTCCATCAAGTTCGACATAAACTCGATAGAATACTTGTATCGATAAAGAGTAGAAAAACCGGACAACCATTTTCTATCCTTTCTTGTAAACAATTCGTTGCCCTTGTTGACATAGATACTCAGCAGACTTTGAGGAGAGTATTTGGGCACTTTTGTTTGCGTATTTCGAAGGAGTGGAGAGCCGATACCCAATGCGATGAGCCCCCCTGTACTGGTCCCGCTAATGACATCAAAATATTGATGTAAATGCCTGGATGGGTCATAATGACGAAGTACCTTCTCGATATAATTCAACACAATAACCGGGATAATACCACGGATTCCACCTCCGTCCAAAGAGAGTACATTGGCAACTTTCATAGATAAACATTTTACAAATTAATAAAAAATGAGAAGCCGGTGACTCCAAAAAACCCTTTGACACTTAATAGGTCATTGGATATTCGATAAAACAAGGTGGCACACCTTTCGAAGCAAATCCGGCGCTTCATTTCATGCTATTAATAGAGTAGCATTAAAATTGGTCATCATTGATGACCTTTTTAATCCCCTTTCGATTAAGGAGTGAATTTGTTTTGTTAAATCATGAAATTGTAACATCATGGAAACTCAAATAAGGAATGTATTATTCAAGAAACTCGGTAGCTCAGATGTAATAAGCATCAGCTACGAACCCAATGCTCAATTCAAAATAGGCCGAGCCAATGACAATGACATTCGCGTGGATCAATCGGAAGATGCCGTCAGCAGGTATCACGCAATATTAAATGTCGATGGGACCCAATTCACCATCGCTGACAATAACAGCACCAACGGGCTTTTTGTCAACGGCAACAAAGTACCGGAAAAAGAATTAATGCCCGGAGATGTGGTGAGGCTTGGTAAAAACGGCCCTCAGTTTGAATTTGATCTCGACCCGCGTCCATCTTCAATGGCTGCTAAGACAAGAGTCATCGATATTTCCGGTGAGACAAGGGAGATTTCCACATTTGACAATCATGAGGAAGAGGACATCATAGCAGGTATCGATGAGGCCATCGAACAAGCCTCCCAAAAAGATGGCGTGGGCAAAGAGACGGTAGAACGGATGATTACGGCCGGTCAATCCAAAACCAAGAAAACCAATTGGCTTTTGATTGGGTTGAGTCTTGCCGTCTTGGCAGTGGCGGGATACATGATGTTCAAGCCGAAAGCACAACCGAATAATCCCGGCCCTATAAATCATCATGATGAACCGTACATGACCCCAAAGGATATCGCCGAAAAATACGGCAAGTCTGTGGTCATGATCCGCAATGCATGGAAGCTCGTTTACACCCCCACGGGTGAAGACATTTACCACATGTATGATAAAGATCCGGTATCAGGGCTCATCCGTGCGGTTTATTACCGAACGCCTACCGGTATCGAGCCCCTTTGCGTCAGGGGTAAACCCAATGGTTACAGCAAACTGATGGCCGGAAGCGGTCAGGGTACCGGTTTTGTAGCCAATCCCGAAGGATACATCGTAACCAATCGCCATGTCGCCAACACCTGGATGGATGTGTATGCATTTAGTCCGGATGCATTCCCCGGTTTACTCATAGAGCAGCAACCCGACAATACATGGGGGTATCGTGAAGACTATTACGTGACAGCAGTGGATTTGCAGAACTTCGTTCCAAGCAAGATGTCTTCGCTGGAGCACGCTTTGATTGATGATGATAAATCGATTACCGGAAGCTTATTCTACACAGATGTCATCTTCCCGGGATCCAACAATCCTATCAGTGCGCAAGTCACCCGAGTATCGGACAAGCATGACGTAGCGATACTCAAGATCAACACATCAGGACGCTTGATTTCCTCACAATTGATGGACAACGCCATTCGTCAAGGGGAAGAAGTATCTGTCATGGGTTATCCGGCACTCTCTCCGGGGGAGTATAAAGCGATAGATTCTAAAACCATGTCACTGCCTACCCGCAAATACGAGACCATCGCTAGCCCTAGTATTTTTAATGGCATTATCTCGAAAAAAATCGGCCAAGCCAAGGATATATCAAAGGTCTTCACCATGGGAGGCGACACCTATCAGCTCAATATCAACCAGTCCGGAGCCGGCAACAGCGGTGGACCGGTTTATAATAAGGATGGTAAAGTAATCGGTATCTACACCTATGGAATGAGTGCCCCCGGATTTGGGTCACTATCCTTTGCAGTACCGATTAAATACGCCGTAGAGTTGATGAATGTTTTTTAATCCATCGACTCCTTACTGACTGTATCCAATACCGTTCTTTTCTGTGTGTAGGATCAATCAACATATTCCGATTGACGCCCGGTTCTGACATCTGACATCCTTAGGACATCTATGTCCGGTGGAGGGACCGGGTTGGTCAATCATACTAATAAAATCAACCATCATGAAAATTGGAAACTACATAGTAAGCGATAAAATAGGCACCGGGGGCAATGGTGTGGTTTACAAAGCCCGCCACTCCGTCACCGGACAAGTGGTGGCGCTCAAGGTGCTCGATAAACAAGTCGACTCCAGAAGGGTTCGCAATGAAGTACGCGTACAGGCCAGCCTTTCACATCCGTCCATAGCCATCCTGTTGGATTTGTTGATGGATAAAGGCAAACAGGTGCTTGTCATGGAGTACATAGAGGGGGAGAATCTACAAAAATACCTTTCCGGACGGTCCCTGAGTGACAGACAAAAAAGGGCCCTGTTCTCAAAAATCCTGGAACCTGTCGCCTACCTGCACCAAAAGAATATTATCCACCGGGACATAAAGCCGGAGAATATTATCGTCCAAAAAGATGGCAATATAAAACTCCTGGACTTTGGAATTGCGCAAGGCATTTCGACCCCTAAGCTCACTAAGGCCGGACATCTCGTCGGGACAATCCGTTATGCCGCCCCGGAAAGGCTAAAAGGTATTAATGTGAAGCAATCCGACATTTGGAGCTTGGGGGCGATTTATTATGAAATGTTGAGCGGTGAACGACTCATACATCATCAAAACACCGATCTGAATATCAAAATGCTCAACGACGAACACCGTCTGTTTGCCAAATTGGATGCTATCCAACCTTTTGATAGAGCCATCATTAAAAAATGCCTGCGAAAAGATCCAAAGAAACGCTTTCAATCCGTCGAGGAGATTAAAAGGAGTCTAAAACGGACCGATAACAGCAGTGACTATAGTATTTCAAAACAGATACCCATGCCCGGGTGGAACAAAAAATGGCTCTTGCTTCCGGTGATGTTTTTGTTAGCATTCCTCATCTGGAAGTTTACATCCCAATCGACACCTGGCGATACTAAAGGCCCTACTGCAATAGAATTTAAGTTCTACCCACCCGAAGCAGTGCTGACCCTCGATGATGGACGGACCATCAAAAACGGAGATAAAATCAGAGGGAATTACGGGCAGGAAATGTACGGATGGCTGAGCGCGCCCGGATACCATAAAGACTACATCGTAGCAAGCTTTAATAAAGTCAAAAAATTCGAACGTTTAGAATATACCTTAAAACGAAAATGATGGCAATATTCAATAAAAACAACCCGGAAAATACAACCACCTGGACCGTCAAAGGACACTTTGATACGGACAAAGGACGGGTCCGCAAGCACAATGAAGATAGCCTCATGCTCAAGCGAACCGGAGAGGGAACCATCGCCATCGTAGCGGATGGAATGGGAGGCCATGCCGCCGGGGAAGTGGCCAGCCGCATCGCCGTACAAACCATCATCAAACAACTCCTTGGCAAAGGGACTTTAGATTCGGAAAAAAACTTACACAAAGTCGTGTCTATGGCCAACAAGGCTATTCTGGATTCTGCAAACACCAATAAAGAGCGTAGGGGAATGGGCTGCACCACAACCCTTTTGACACTCCGGGAAAACAAACTGACCTGGGCCCATGTGGGAGACTCAAGACTTTACATGCGCATAGGAGAACGACTGGAGCAAATAACCACAGACCATACCGTCGCCAATGCACAAGAAGGAGCAGAAGAACAATCTCATGTCCTTACCAGAGCGATGGGACTCTACGAAACCCTCGATATCGACACCGGAACGCTCCTACTGGATGCCTCCAACCCCTACCGTTTTTTATTGTGTTCGGACGGACTCTACGATATGCTCAACAATGAAGAGATCAACGACATTTTGCGTATCCGGTCTCCCTTCCTGGCGACCCGTTGTCTTATCGAGATGAGCAATTATAATGGGGGTTTGGATAATGTCAGCGTAATTGTCCTGGATGCCGTCCCGGGCCAATACAAAAACAAAGATATGGACATCACCAAAGAAATCATCTTACCAAAATGATAGGTTCCACCATACAAAACTACCATGTGATACGCCAGCTCGGCAAAGGGGGCATGGGCTCGGTATACCTCGCCTTCGACAACAGCCTGGAGCGCCATGTCGCTCTAAAGGTACTCAATCCGGAATTGAGCAGCGATGCAAATTTCCTGAGCCGGTTTCAAAGCGAAGCCAAACTTCTCGCCCAACTGAATCACCCCAATATCACCATTCTGTACAACCTCATCCAACACAATAGCAAGTGGATTATGGTAATGGAATATGTTGACGGGGTGACCCTGGAGGATTACCTCCGACAAAAACCCAATGGAATAAAACCCAAGCTCGTATTGCGCATCGTAAAAGAAGTGTTACAGGGCTTGCAATACGCCCACACCAAAGGGATTATCCACCGGGACATAAAGCCCGGCAATATTATGATTGACAAATCGGGGCATGTCAAACTCATGGATTTTGGTATCGCCCTCGGTCAGGACTCCAAGCGCCATACCAAAGCCGGCAATATCGTCGGAAGCATCCATTATATTTCTCCTGAGCTCATAAAAGGGGCTCCCCCCTCCCCCCAATCCGACCTGTACGCTTTGGGGATTGTGATGTTTGAATTGCTCGAGGGCAAGTTACCTTTTGAAAACACCAACGAATATGCGATTCTGGACGCCCATCTCCACAAAAAGCCTCCGAAATTGAGCGGCCATGTCCCTCTACCACTCGCCAAGGTTGTCGGAAAAGCGATTAACAAATCCACGAAGGGTCGGTACGAGTCAGCAGAAATGCTTCTGAAATCCATCCAAAAGTTGGCATCCGGAGAAGAGCGAAATACCGCATCTAAAACCTTTGGACCGGATGGTATGAAATGGTGGACCGTCTTCCAAAATAAAAGCCTTTCCTTCATCAATGCACTCATTCCATACCGGTATCATGCACTGTTGCTATTCTCGGTCCTTCTACTCGGATCTGTGTATTGGTTGGGCTACCGGTCAGAAACGCCTTTACCGGAACCAGAAGAACCCGGCCACTCTGTTTCAAATAATCTTAAAGAAAATGGGGGCCGGCCTTCCAAAAGACCGCTTAGTCCCGTTTTAACCCCGGAGTCAAAAGCCTCTGACAAGCCTCTTACGGATAAACCGGACCGGCTCAACAACCTCCTCGCCGATGCCGAAAGACTCGCGAAGAAGAAATACTACCTGCCCCCCGGAGATAATCTCCTGGATGTCTGCAAAAGCATCATTGAAATAGATCCGGAAAATGAAACCGCAAAGGAATACCTCCATCAAATGCTGGAGCATTTCCTCCAAATGGGACGCTCCTACGAAAAATCCACGCAGTGGAAAAAAGCGATTAACGCCTATCGCAATGCACTCCGGGTGGAACCGGAAAACCCAACTGCCCAACGCAAAATAAAAGAAATAACGGCCTTGCTCGACCGTCAAAAAAGTACAAAGACGCACCGGAAAAGGTCCTCCTCCCAACGTCCATCTCCTACAACCTCCCAAGACCCCACTCCAAGCAATAAGACGGCCATAAAAACACCGGCCACACACTCTACACCGGAAGGACACTCCGGAAAAGAGACCAGGGAGACAGTACAATCCAACAACCACAAGGAGGAAAACAATAACCAAAAAACAAAAAAAGTAATTTCCCCCTCTGTCAATCCATCCAAGAACCGCGAAAGCAAGGTCCATGCGTACATCCCAAGTGGTCAAAAGGTGGTATTGCGACTGCTCGAAGAAATCAACTCCGAACAGAAAAGGAGCAGTGGCAGCCCGGTCAAAATGCAGATAGCAGAAGATGTGTACCACGACGGGAAACTCATTTTCAAATCCGGTGGTGCCGTACAGAGTACCCTCTCTTCCTTTCACAATTCATTTGGTCGGTCCAGAGGATTGATCGAGGTCAAGGTGAAGGCTATCCGGGCAGTGGACGGCTCCTGGATTCGCGTTAAGCGCGCGACCTTTCGGAAGCCCGGTGACAGAGGGCAAAAAATACGGTTTGCCAATAATACCCCGGCTACCGTCACTTGCGCTACCTCCAAAAGAATCATCTATTAACACTAAAAAATACTAACACCATGAAAAAACTAATGTATATTTCATTATTCTTATTACTAACCGCATCCCACAGTTTTGCACAAGAGATGATGGTCCAGCGATCTGTATGCCAGGGATTCTCTCTGGGAGGAGGTCTGGGCTCCATGGGTTGGGCTATCAGCGATTTTACCCCTCCCTCCGGTGGAGGATTCGGAATATCCCTTTCCCCCGCCTACGGATTCAACGAAAAGATACAAATCTTTGCAGATGTGCAAGGCTCTGCCAGCACCTTGGTAGATGCCAACCTCGGGGTCTACGCCTCGGCGGGACAAGCAGACCTGGGAGCACGGTGGATGTTTGGGAGCACCATCTCCCGGTGGCGTCCCTTCGCAGAACTGCACTTGACCCAACACCTGATCTACCTGACAGACAATACCGACTACTGGCAGCTCGGTGGTACGGGTTTCGGATTTGGTGGAGGAATCTACTATTTCATATATCCCGAACTCGCCATTACCGGATCCGGCAAACTCGATTTTGGGAGCTACAGCCGGATAACCGTCAATGGCAACCCATGGCCTCAAACATACGCTTACTCCACTACGAGAATATTTGTGGGCATGGCCTATACCTTTTAGATGTGACAAAATGTAACCGGGGATTCTTACACAACAAAAAAATCTGCCTCGTTGCAGCATTTTTACGACTAATTGCATTATATTTGTGAATGGATGCCCCTGGCACTCCGCATTTTGTACTCAGTACACTCATTTTATAACCACTTAAATTCATCCATTATGAAACAAAATTACAATCAATCTCGAACGGTAATATATAATTTTACCCCCCCCATTTTCACAGAACAATATTATGCAAACTACTAAAGGTTACGACTACCGGTAAAATCCTAATCCTGTTTTCATTATCCTTATTACTTCAACTCGCTTTCCTTCCATCTGCATTTAATCAGTGTATCCAAACATATGCGATGACGCACTCAGGCCCACGACCGGACTTTGATGATTGTAAGATCTACGAAGTAGATGTGCGCGCTCATTTTCAAAATAATGAAGGGCAGATTTGGGCTTTAGATTTTAGATGGCAAATTGATAATTATAATACGAGTAAGGTAGAGATTCTTGATATAATTAGGCCTAATATTCCAAATTGGGCTTTGGTAGATCCTTTTCTTCTGCCTTTCGGTATTGTCAAAATTAGCGGCTTCACGACAGGGACAGAATATTTTTCAACTAATCCTAAGGATAAGACATTGTTTACTGTCAAGTATAAAATCAAGGAGCATACATTGACAAACTATACTTATCGAATTAAAGAAATAGGCAATATGGTGATTTATGTGGGAGGCATGGCTTCCTGTACCCCTACTTCTATTGAGGATCCTAAAGGTGACCAGCCCACATATCAAATTTCCGGTCAAATAAAGCCTGACTACGATCAGTTCTATTGTGTTAATGGAGTGGGGCTCTCAGGAGTAAAAGTCGGAATAGTGGAAAATGCCAATTGTGATGACACAGATCCCGATGTAGGGACACGATCGACCGGTTTAGACGGCATTTACGATGAAAACTTACCACCTGATCCTGCTTCCAATGTTACCGCAATAAAAC
>JALWRC010000069.1 GCA_027080725.1 Saprospiraceae bacterium | reverse complement strand
GGGAAACGGCGCGACCATCCCCAATGAGCCAAAATCAAATGTGACAAGGGCGGCTTTTAAGCCCAACCCGGAAGTCGGCGCATAGCACTTAAAGCAGAGGTAAAGCATCATAAAATACATGGCCCAATGCCTACCGTATAAAATATAAATAGAGGAGGACTCGAGACCGACTTGACCGATTTTATTCCCTCCCAAAAGCCCATTAGCTTGTCCGCAATAACGCGGACCATCTTCCACTGACTCCAAGTATTTCGAGTGAAAAGCAGCAATGCTCCTCCTCCGATTAAGAACAATGTCAAAACGGTAATGGATAGGGGAGAGATGCTCTTACTTTGAAGGGCGCCGGACAAAAAGCTCCAAAATGTATCAAACTCTACCCAAAAACCCAAAAGTAAAAAAATGCCGAGCATCACCACGTCCATTATCCGGTCTGTGACAATGGTGCCCATGACTTTTTCGAATGGGATATCGTCGTGTTTGGAGAGGGCGAGTCCACGAAAGACTTCCCCCATGCGCGGAATGCCCAGATTGGCAAAATATCCCAGCATAATACTGAAGAAGGCGGTTAAAAACCCGGGGGAATACCCCAACGGACGCAACAGCATTTGCCATCTAAAGGTCCGCAAAACATTGCTAATCATAAAAGCGATGAGGACAAGTGAGAGCCAGCTAAGGTCCACTTGTAGGAAGTCTGTCCAGACTTTATTCATCAAACTGCATTCTTCCCGGGGGATTCCTTTGAGTGCACAATCGGCTTGATAGGAACTGTTTAGGTTGTGATAGACGAGGTACAGGATGCCCATCCCGGCACTAAAAAATATAAGAAAACGCGCTATTTGTCCTCCTATTTTCTTCAAACTACCTCTTTAATCTTGTTTTGTTCATCTACAAATACGGTAGCCGGTTTGAATGTTTTCGCTTCTTCGGCCGTCATATAGCCGTAGGAGATGATGATGATGACATCTCCCACCTCGACCCTTCTTGCAGCCGCACCGTTGAGGCAGATGGTGCCTTGGCCCCTTTCTCCGGCAATGATGTAGGTCTCAATCCTTTCGCCATTATTGTTGTTGACGATTTGCACCCTTTCTCCGGCCATCATACCAGCGGCATCCAGGAGGTCTTCATCTATCGTGATGCTCCCGATGTAGTTGAGATTGGCCTCTGTGACGGTGGCGCGGTGTATTTTAGATTTAAATATTTGTAATAGCATATTGGCGGCAAAATTAGTTATTCTCACCGAATAAAGTCAATTCAGCCTCGAATAGTTCATTTTTTTCTGAAATAGAGTAATTTTAGTACAAAATGGATGTAAATTTAAATATATAAATGTTTGCTATAGGGGCAAATAGTTCTACTTTTGTGCCTTCTTCGCAAATGCTTACTAACCCATTATTTTTGGTATGAAATCGACATAAAAAATAATCTGACGAGATTATTTACCAATCGGCCGGATTATTTTCTATCAAAGATTCCATCTGACCTTAATGGATAATAAAAATATACAGATGAAACCGACATGATTAAAACAATTATTAGACACACAAAGTAATGATTGTTTTAATCATCAAAGGTTCCATCTGACCTTTAAAAGACAATAAAAAGCAAACAGATGAAAAGAATAAACAATGCTCTGATTTCGGTCTTTCATAAAGACGGCCTCGGCCCTATCGTGGAAAAATTGCACGATTTAGGCGTGACGATGTACTCTACCGGTGGCACCCAACGATTTATACAAGACCTGGACCTTCCGGTCACTGCCGTGGAGTCTCTCACCGCGTATCCCTCTATTTTGGATGGACGGGTCAAGACCTTACACCCCAAGGTGTTTGGTGGTATTTTGGCGCGAAGAGAAGCAGGGCATTTGTCTGAGTTGGCCCAATTTGAGATTCCCCTCTTCGACCTGGTCATCGTCGATTTGTATCCCTTCGAGAAGACGGTGGAATCATCTGAAGAGGAAGATGAGATTATAGAAAAGATTGACATTGGAGGCATTGCCCTCATCCGCGCGGCAGCTAAGAACTATAAGGATGTCGTGGTCGTCCCTTCGATGGAGGATTATGATTATTTGCTTGAAATCGTTGACAACGAGGGAGCAGAGACGAGCCTCGACCAACGCCGGCACCTCGCGGCTCGGGCATTTGCCGTCTCCTCTCATTACGATACGGCTATATTCAACTGGATGAAGAGAGGGACGGAGGTGTCGGGATGGAGATGGAGTTACAGCCCCGGTACCCCATTGCGATATGGAGAGAATCCCCATCAATCCGCCGAGTTCTACGGAGATCTGGAAGCTTCCTTTACCCAACTCAACGGCAAGGCGCTTTCCTATAATAACTTGGTAGATATAGATGCAGCCATCAATCTGATGTCGGAGTTTAAAGATGCTTCCCCCGCTTTTGTCGTGATGAAGCACACCAATGCCTGCGGGGTAGCCATTCGCCCGACGGTTTTAGAAGCCTGGAAGGCCGCATTGGCTGGAGACCCCGTATCCGCCTTCGGTGGCATTTTGATCTCCAACCATCCCATCGACTTGGCTACGGCACAGGAGATTGACAAGATATTTTACGAAGTGCTGATTGCTCCCGGCTTTGATGACGATGCCCTGGATTTTCTCTCTAAGAAGTCCAAACGCATCTTGCTGAGGCTAAAGGATTATTCCGGCAACAGACGACTGGCTAAAGCCCTGCTGAAGGGCACCATCGTGCAAGATGCTGACGGAGTATCCGATGGACGGGAGGACTTCAAAGTCGTCACGAAGAAGTCCCCTTCCGACCGCGAAGTGGAGGATATGATTTTTGCCAATGCGTGTGTAAAGCATCTCAAGTCCAATGCCATCGCCCTAATCAAAGATCAGCAACTCCTGGGGATGGGCTGTGGCCAGACGTCCCGGGTGGATGCTTGCCGTCAAGCCATCGACAAAGCTTCGCGAATGGGATTTGACCTGCAAGGGGCCGTGATGGCTTCCGACGCTTTTTTCCCTTTTCCGGACAGTATTGAGCTCGCCCATCAAACCGGCATTACCGCCGTCGTTCAGCCCGGAGGCTCGATTAAAGACGGACTCAGCATCGATTACTGCGATAATAACCAACTGGCCATGGTCTTTACCGGACACAGGCATTTTAAGCATTGACGGGTATGAAATGGTGGATGGTGGGGGTGAACCAACATCTAAAAGTGTATTTTTAGATATCGGCTCATTATCGTATGCATCACCTCGGGAGAATCACCACCTTCTTCGCTTCAAATTGTTTTGTACTCGATTGAGGCTGTATGAAATACTCCCCTGGGGGTAGCCCTTCTACACTGAGAACAGCGTCTTTAGTCCTGTCGAAAGTGTAGGTACGAAGCTTCCCTCCCCGTACATCTGACAAGATGACCTTACCGGAAAAAGACGTCCCGAACGACAATCGTATGCTCCCACTCGACACAGGGTTTTCCAGGATTTTGTAATCTTCAGAACTACTACTCGAAATATCCCCTGTCTTGGTCACCAACCCGAGATCTTTGCCATCTATCCGAAGGATATTGATCTGGCGGAAGTCCGGATTCAGTGGGTCTTTACTCGGCTTATAATAGGCGTGACAGACCAGTAAAAGGTCTCCTCCGTCCAGCGCATGTACGCTCTCTACCTTGACATTGGGGGCCAGCATATCCAAGGTACGAAGATGGGAGATATGGCCCTGATAGTCTGCCTTATAGAATTTCATCCTGGAAGGATTTTTTGTCGTAGTCACGTATAGGTATCCCGGCTCGTTTTTGAGCTTGGTGTATTGGGTGCGCGAAGTGTTAAACGCTGAAATCCAGGGGATTTCCCCTATAAGATTCCATCGGTGGTCAAAAAGTAAGTTGCTGTTATCAGTAGGACTTTCACCATCTACCCTTAAAATATTATAAAATTCGTCATCTGCGGAGATGAGGTAGAAGGTGGTAGCCGGCGCTACTTTATCCATGAGGTCAACGGTGCGCACCTGCTTCCAATCCGTATCGTAATAATGCGCTTGCAAGAGGAAGGAGTCTTTTACAAACCGATTGTTTTCGAACTTGATGTTGTGGAATAAAACCAGTAAGGAATCCGGATGAATGCGGATAATTTGATTGGAGGAAGCTCTAGTGTACTTCGTTTCCGGTGCTTGGTATAAGGTGTCGAGTATTTTGGTGCCATCCTCTTGCATGTAGATATTTCTAAAGTTCACACTTCCATCATTTAAAATGTATAGAAAATTGTTGGCGGATATTGGAAGAATTCGAACCGAGGGCCAAATGGGGGACCAATATATGTGTGCTGTGGTGGTGTCCTTTTTATCCCCATACCGATAGTCGATGAGTTCTCCGGAAGCGATATCATAGGTCCGCTTTACAAAGGTCCCATCTGACCATAGGTATCCTTTATATATAGGAGGTTTCGCAGCGCGAAACCCGAGTACGACAAGGTGCCCATCATCATCGAGGTAATGATCCTGCGGAATCTCTCGTTCATCTGTAGTCCGAAGGTCGTAGGGGGATGACCAGAGGATATGCCCATCCAGGAGGTTGACTTTTTCGACCAGTCCGCCCTGCCAGCTGTTTTTGATATTGATGTAGGTCTTATATATGGCATCTTTTGTAATGATGGTTTGTAGGATGGAACGATCCAGGTGTTGGACTCCGTTGTATTCCGGGACACCGAGATAGGTGGAGTCCACGACGATATGATTCCATTTTGGAGTATAGTCCTTAAAGCGCACAGAATGATCGGAGATTTGGCCGGTAAGATGAAAGGCGCTGAGGAGTAACGAGAGGAGTAGCAATCTTTTCATGTTGAATGTGTTTTGAGTTATAAAGCTTTCTTCATTAAGCGGTTGGAATAAGGCGGCCTCAGAGCAAATATAGGAATATTTTTGTTTTTCATAACAAAAACACTCAGCAATTTTATTGTTGACTGTGCCATTGCCGAAAAGGGGTGTTCAACCATCAACGTTAGATTGATAGATAGCATTGTTAGTTGTAATACACACCCCAGCACCTCAGCACTGACATTTCCATCCTTATTTATTTTTATTGTAAATTTATGGCTGATATTGCTGTTGACCATTAAAAGCAAACACATGCAAGGTACATTATCGTTTTTATTCGCCTTTGTCTATTTGCTCTCCCTGCCTCTTTTGAGGGCGACAACCTATCACGCCACCCCCGGAGATTACAAAAGCTTTATCACCCGGCTTCAACCGGGCGATACCTTGTTGCTGGGAGAAGGGATTTATGTCGATCGTCTGCGACTGGTCGATGTGGTGGGAGAGGAGGCTGCACCCATCGTCATTTCCGGGCCTCAGGGTGGTAAGGAGGCTGTATTTCCGGGAAATGCTTGCTGCAACACCGTCAGTTTGACCAGATGCGCTTACTTAACCATTTCATACCTGACCATCGATGGTAAGCACATCAATTATGTTGATGCGGTAAAGGCAGAAGGCAATTCGGGCAACTGGACCCATCATATCACCCTTCACCATCTCCGCATTATTAATCACGGTCCGGAGCAGCAGACGGTGGGCATCAGTACGAAGTGTCCTTCCTGGGATTGGCATATCCACCACAATACCATCATCGGAGCCGGTACGGGGATGTACCTCGGCAATTCCAACGGAGAAGAGGCCTTCGTCAATGGCCTTATCGAGTACAACCTCATCATGAATACGACCGGGTACAATCTTCAGATAAAACGGCAAAATGACCGGACCAGGACCACCCCCGGAATGCCTCAAAGGGGCAGGACGATTATCCGCTACAACACGTTCGTCAAAGAAGAAGACGTCCCGGGCAATAGTGCAAGACCCAACCTCCTCGTTGGGGCATTTCCTCCGACGACCGCCGGAAAGGACGATATGTACGAGATCTATGGAAATCTCTTTTGGCAGAATCAGACAGAAAAACTCTTCCAGGGGACGGGCAACCTCGCATTTCATCATAATATCCTCATCAATAAGTATCCGGATGGTGGAGGCATCCAAATCCAGGAGCATCACGGGAGAAAGCCGCATCGCATATATATTTTTCAAAACACCATCTGGACCAAAGGGCGCTCCATATTCTTCTACCGGCCCGACCCCGCTTACAAGCAAATCGTCAATGGAAATGCTGTGTTTAGCGACCGGGGCATCAAAAACGCTCCCATCAAGATGGATAACATCGAGCACGGTTATGATCAAGTGGGGGATTATTTGGTTTCCCCTTCGCAGGATATCACCTCCTGTGTGATGACTCCTAAAGAAGATAAACTTTACGGATATAGGATCAACCATGCCTTATACGATGGATTGGAAGATGCGGCTTATGGATTTGGCGGGCGCAAGGAAACCTGGCGCCGGCGAGGAGCGTATGCGAGTTGCTGTCATCCGGATTGGCAATTGGATAAATCTATCCGAACGCCTGTTGTCAAGGAGGGAACCACCCACGTCTTTACGGGTGGTGGGAACCAACCGGAGGTGCTCCGTCTCCTGGGGAATCCCATAGGAAGCCACCAACCCATCGTGTGGACTTCTTCTGTGCCGGTCCGCAGGGTTCGGTTAATTGACACAAGAGGGAGGACCGTCTTCTCCCGGGCTTTTCCGGAGCCCCGGGTTGGACTTATATCCATTCCCCCTTCTGATTTGCAGCCCGGATTGTACCGGCTCGTCTGCGAGACGGAGAGAGGTGTACAGGTATTGACGGTGATGGTAGGGAGGTAATGGATAACCTTACCATTGTTGCCCATGTCAGGAATAGGAATTCGGGGAGTACTGCCAGGCGTCGGCCTATAGTAGGTATAGTCTCAGGTCGTTTCTGGTAAGGGGGGATTTGTGCTCCGGCTCCCCTTACAAACCGCTTGTTAAGGGGCAAAATATTGGTGAAATATTGTATGTTTTGATGGTCTTTATTACCTTAGCGGATATAATGGGTCTAATTGGTGAATTCTAATAGGGCATATCCTTGAGAAGAGATGATTGTGATGATTATCACACAATTTGTAAATACGAGTCTGACTAAATGAATAAAGTATCTGAAATAGTAAAGCACAGGAGCTTTAGGATATCCATCTTTCTATCTCTGATTTATTTAGGAACCGGATTCGCAATGCTTCACTTTGGTCTCGCAGAATATGGTTGGGTTATTTTTGTGTTGTTGCCTTTTTCTTTGGGGGTTACCATAGGTGAAATCCAACAAAAAGAATGGGGATACTTAGGCTTATTTCTGGGTTTGCTCGTCTTTTTGATTTTTATACTTTCCGCAGGGTTAGAGGGGCTAGTCTGTGTCCTTTTGGCAATTCCGGAAATTATCTTATTGCTATGGCTGGGAATATTGACAAATAAACTTTTGAAGAAATGGGGGATGATTAAACCAAAGAATAATCTACATGTAATGACGCTTCCTTTGTTAGTATTGCTCTTTGGATCGCCTATTGAAAAGTATATTTCAAATAGCGGGTCTAAAATAATATCGGTAAAAACAGAAAGAGTCTTCCCGTATTCCCCGGAGAAAGTATATCATGCCATTAAGTCTGTTGATACCTTGATTGCTGAGAAGCCATTTTTGATGAAAGTCGATTTGCCCATCCCAAACAAATGTGTGTTACAGTCTGAAAAAGTCGGAGGAACCCGTATTTGCTATTTTAACGGAGGGACAATAACTGAACGAATCACGCAACTTGAACCCGGGAAAATCTTGAAAATGGATGTCATAGACTATCAACTGACGGGTAGAAAATGGCTCGGGTTTAAAGAAGCTATCTATTATTTTGAGCAGATAGGCGCGCACGGCTGTAAGCTCACAAGAATAACAACGTATACCTCCATGTTGCGACCCAGAATATATTGGCGACCATTAGAGGAAATAGGAATTAGCCAGGAGCACGATTATGTATTTGAAAACTTAAACAATGACCTAAAAAAGAAGTACGATAAATAGCTGTCGCCATTCATTTAAATTGTCTGTAGTTGTCGCTATTCTTGACATGATGTGTATGGCTGTGGTATTAATATCGTAAGGTTGGGAAGTTATGAATGGCAAATATATCCCACATTGTTTAGCAATTAATAAAACATACATTTATGAAGCCAATTACAAGACTATACGTAAAGACTTTTTTTTTGACCGGAGTACCCTATGGCCTTTGTATGATGGGGGTTGATTGGGCATTTGGAAATGGATTTAGGTGGGGGAGATTCTTGTTTTTAATGTTCTTTTTTGGCCTTACCATGTCATTGGTTTTAGTCTCTTGGCACATACATATGCTTAGAAAATTGGGAGTTCGCGAGATAGACGATGATAACATTGGAGTGCGTCAATCGAGAAAAGTGAACTCCCGTTTGAGTTTATCCGAGCTCACTGACAAACTCAAAGCAGATTCGGCCACTCGAAAAATGAGGGTGAAGGAGATAGAAAATGGAATTCTCTTAAAGACAGGCATATCATGGAAATCATGGGGTGAAATCATCAAGATAGTCCTCAAAAATAGGAGCGAAACGGGATTTGAATATCAAATAACCAGCTATCCCAAGCTGAAAACCTCCCTCGTCGATTATGGTAAGAGTATTGAGAATATTAATCGAATAGAAGAGTTGTTAAAGGATTAATGCGCACTGTCTGAAGAATTGGGGTATCCGTGAAGAGAATGCTAAAAAGGAGAAAGGAGTATGTGTTTGCATTGCCTTGTATTATATCTATACTTAAAGAGACTTTTTCATGACCACAAACAACCATCTTTTTGAAGAATTGTCATTTTATACCTTATCCCATCCAGATGCTGATTATTTTATTCATCAATTAGTTGTGGATGCATATACGGCTCAAAATGTCACCGAGCACACGAAGAGAATAAGCTTATTTTTTTCATTAGTTGGGCTTTATTTGTTAAATGAAAAAAAATATACCGGAAAGCAAATTCAAAGAGCGCACACATTGCTGTCCGGACACAAAAATGACATTCCTGAAGTCGTACTTCCGGTGAAACGAGGTGATGTGACAATTGTTGAAGTGTTGGAAAGTAAATCGAACCGGGATGAGATGATAAAGAAGTGGTGTGCTTCTGTTTGGGCCGAGTATAAAATGAACAAGGAAACAATTAAACGCTATTGCGACAAGTATTTATTTAGTGTTTGACAGAAAACTGTCAAATTTTACGAAATGATAGATTTTGGATGAGCTTTTTCATTTTTCGAGACGAAGTGATGTCTGGGCATCAGTGAGTTGAGAAAAATAAAAAGATCGCCAAAAGATACATTTCTAATTTTGAAGAGTTTTCTTGCATACACTATTTAGGGAATAACCGTACTTGGGGCAGATGCATCACCAAAACTGGTCTTCCTTAGGTAAGCCCTCAAACTTATCGAGCTTGGTTATCTTTCCCTTGTCCCATTTCCACTGCTCTCCATAGATCGACTTAAAGTAAACTTGCATGGACAATCCTTTTTGGCGTTTGAAGAATTCGTTAGCGAGAGGTAAATTGTTGTCTAAGTTCAGGATGGTAATATTTTCACCAATCGGAATGACTTTGCCATTAAAGTGCACATTACCGATATACTGTTCGATGGAATCCGGTATTCCCATAATCTTGAATAAATGCCACCAGTTATGGGCGATCGAATCCCGGTAACTCACTTTGACATCTGTAATGATTGCCGGTCCAACCCCACTATTTCTGAGAGTAAAATGCAGCAGGTTGATGCTTCCGTCATTTTTGTTTTGCGATTTGTCTTGACCAATTTCTATGTTTGGCCACACCGATGCTCTGGAGTATTCACGCATCAGCTCCCGTTCTTCTATTAAGACTTTCGTTTGGATGGCAGAGACAATCAAGGCGCATAAGCTAATAAAGGTTACTCCTATTGCTATGATATTTTGTGGATCGCTAAGAAAAGATTTTTTTAATAAATTGGTCATGTCATTTTGTTTTTGTGTATTCCGGACAGGTTAGTTCATCCAAATGAGTGTGTAAAATTAGGTATTATTTTTATTTTTCATAATCCCTGAACGTTGAGAGGCACGGCTTTCTCCATATCCTTCGGAAGTCTTACCTTTGCCTCATGTACGAGCATATAACACAAGAGCGGGTGCGTTACGGACAAACCGACCAAATGGGATATTTGTATTATGGGCATTATCCTATGTTCTACGAGATTGGGAGAACGGAAGCGTTGCGTGCAATAGGTTTAGCATATAGTGAGATTGAGCGAAAATACGGTATTTTTATGCCTGTGGTATCGATGGAAATCAAATATCTTCGTCCGGCTTTCTACGATGATCTCCTCTCGATTAAGACACAGATTCGAAAGATGCCGGATCGGTTTATTACTTTTCATACCGAATTGATAAACCCCACTGGGAAGCTGATAAATACCGGAGTGGTGAAACTCTGCTTCTATGACCCGGTGATCAAAAAAACCGTTGATATGCCCGATTTTTTTGTTGAGAAACTAAAACTGTATTTTGAGTAATTGGTACAGGAAGCTCGAAAAGTATATCTACGACAGGTGGGTTCGCAAATTGCTTATTTGGGCAAGGCGCACCTCATTGCCGGGTTTGGGGGGTGTTCCCTTGTATTACATTGTGCGGTTTATTTACCGGGAACTCATGACGGAAGATGTGGCCTTGAGGGCCAATGCGATAGCCTATAGCTTTTTTATTGGCATTTTTCCTTCCCTGCTGTTTTTGCTGGCTTTGTTGCCCTATATGCCGGTGGAGTACAATATCTTTTTTATCCTTAAGGACTCCATGAAAGGAATACTTCCGGGTACTGCGGAGGATTGGATATTCAGTTTGATAGACGACCTCAACGAACCTCGTGGGGGGCTGCTTTCTATTGGGGCTTTGTTGGCGCTCTATTTCGGCTCCAATGGGATGATGATGCTGATCAAAGGGTTTGAAAAGAACTATCCCCAGTCGTACAACAAACGCAATATCTTCCAAAAACGCCTGGTCGCTATCAAATTGACCCTTATGATGATGGCCTTGCTTATCGTGTCCATGGTCCTCATCGTATTGGGACAACAATGGCTGCCCTATCTATTTGATTTCTTACAGTTCAACGAATTTGTTCGCATCGCCCTGGATATCTTGCGGTATTTGATAGTGTTGCTTCTCTTTTACTTTTTCATATCATTTATCTACCGCTATGGGCCGGCCTTCCGGGTTAAATCCGGCTTTTTTACCCCGGGAGCCTATCTCGCCACGATCTTGTCCATCCTGTCTTCCGTTGCCTTTTCATGGTATGTCAATAACTATGGCCGCTACAATCAATTGTATGGGGCTATAGGTACGCTGATCGTCATTATGGCCTGGCTGCAGATTAATGCCTCCATTCTCCTCATCGGTTACGAACTCAATGCCAGCATCCGCGTCAACAAAGACCTGATGGTGGAACGGGGGAAGCATCGATTGTAGGAGCATTGGCCCTCCTGTCACCTCCCATCCCATTCCGGCCATTTTTGGATATCTCCTCTTGTTCCGATACGTATGAAGCGTCTGCTTTTTTGGGGCTGCTCACCGGAAGCATTCGTGTCGGCCAATGTACTCGTCAGCAGGTATCCACCGGGTGTGGTCGGGAGTCGTATGGATAGAGATACCTCTTTTCTGGAGAAAGGGGCCATTTTTATCTCCCTTGACCGGGTGACGAGACGTCCGTCTGTGCCGCGGAGGGATAGTTGCAGATGCCCCATTTTCCATTCGGGGGATTCGTTGACGAAGAGCAAATCAAAGGACTGTTGAGCTCCTCCTTTCCATACTTTCACTCCTTTTTTTAAATAGCGTCCGTCCCGCACATTGAGGAATGCTGCAAAAGGTCGATGGGTGTGATACTGCACCTGGAGTGCGGGTGTAGGCGTCAGTTTGGTGATGTCAGCAAACCAATCACCGGTATAACCCGGGTCATTGGTGAGGTAAGTGAAGGATGCGAGCCCCGCTATTTTGCCGGTACTGCGCATGATTTCCCCCTCGATTCCCATCATATAGGCTTGAAATACCCTTCGAGCGTGTGGTGAAGCCTGCCTTCCAGGGAAATAGTCATAGATGTCTCTTGATGCATAGAGTTGCTTCCCCGCCGGTGTGAAATACTCGTAATTCTTTAGTCGGGGCACTCTGTCTTCCGGTAAAAAGGTGCCCCTCGTCCGGATACCGGAGCGAGTTGCATCCCGGGATTGCCACAACCAACCGTATTCATTTAGAATGATGGGAGCTTTTGCATCATCAAACCATTTCATGCCAAAATAGGGCTCATCCAATCGCCCGAAGACAAATTTGTCTCTATGCGCTTGTGCCATGCTGTCGGTCCACCACCAGCCATGTGCCAGCGGATACCAATGAATTTCTTCTATATCTTTATGCTCCAATGGCGTCCAACCCGCATCCCACAACCGGGTAGGGTCGAGCCTTTTGAGTTCAGGGATGAGCTCATTGCCGATGTAAGGTTCATTTTGTTCGTTGAGGGCGTCCCAGATGACGATCGACGGATGTGCCCCGTCCGACCACACCCAATCCGTGTATTCTTTGCGGTATTGTTGGGGGCGTCCCCGGAGGTTCCACATGGGCCATTCATTTTGGAAGAGGAGCCCGTGCTCATCGGCGAGGTCGTACCAAAAACGCGGGAGGAGTCCGAGGCTAACCCGCATATAATTCCATCCCAGGTGCTTCGGGATATCCACTAAAAGCCGGCGTACCCAGGCGGTATCCCATGGCAATCCCTTGCGCAGGGTATCTTCAAAAAAACGGTTGAGTGTGATGGTCGAACCAAAGAGGGGGTAGCGTACGCCATTGAGGTAAAACCACCGCCCGTCTGAGGTGAAATCCCGCATGCCAAGAGTGCTTACATTTTCGTCGGATACCCGGTTAAAACCGGGGTTTTGGGGCGGTGCGACACTCTCCGGATTGCCGTAATTCTGAAAGACCATTCCCTTGGCGGTTACCTGCGTGTGTACTTCGTATAAGAAGGGATCTTCCGGGCTCCAGGCATGTGGATCCGGCCAGTCGAACTCCAGGGAAACCTCCAGTTGGCCCCGGCATTTGAGAATGGTATCCAACCGGAGCGTTTGGATATTTTTGTGTGACTTTTTCTCTCGCAACGTAGCAACCAAACCCATCCGCATCAGCGAGTATTCCATGTTGCGCTCTACGTGATCCGATAGATTCTCCAATAGGTATTTGACCTCCAGACGGTGTTCCTTGAGGTGGGGGAGGGGAAGTGTACGCATGATTCGTACCGGCCCACCAAAGCTCAAGTATACCGCATCCCAAATCCCGGGAATGTCCGCAAATTTTTCGCGGTCATAACCCAATGCTGACTCCTTGGGAAGCTGGCTGCGCTCTCCCAGACGCAGGATAAGGACATTGTCTCCATCCTTCGTCAGGTATGGCGTGAGGTCCACTTCGATCGGAGTGCTGCACTGCATATAGGTGCCGGCATCCCAGCCGTTGATGAGCACCTGGGTGTTATAACGGCTTTTCAGTATATGCAATAGCGTGTAGTCCTGACGATTGGATTGCGGAACCCTGAAGGTAAATTTATACCAGTGGTACTTGGGCGCTTGGGTGCCGGAGTAATACGCGTCTTTGTCCGGAAGGGGAGGCGTCACCTGATCCACCAAGCCGGGGACAGGAGCCAGCCGGTCGAACCGGTCCGGAATGCCGGCCGTGTAGGAATAGGTGTAAGGGACCATCCCGTTGAGATCCAACTTCTGGAGCTGTGCCTGCGAGGTAGCGCATAGGACGATTAGGAGGAATAGGGTATGAAATGGTGGACGATTGACAGATAGTGACATACTCGTGGTTTTATATAACGTAGGGATTTTTAATCTTTTTGTAGGGCAAAGGATTGGGGGCCGGAGGTCAGAGGATGCACCTTGCCACCCCATCGAAACAGGCCGGTTATCCCTTTGGGTAAGACAACATTTACGGTTATCGTATCTTTCTTTTTCCGGGTGATGTGCAAGCGGATATCCCCTTCGGGATGAGGGAAAAGGACCTGTAGCCGGGGAAGATTTCCCAATGATGGCTCGATGAGTACCTCCTTGAATCCCGCTGATAGAGGACGTATTCCTGCGACCAGGTGTAAGGCGTCAAAGCAGGGAGTGGCGCTCCAGGCATGGCATTCCGAACGTGGGTTTTTGTCCGTCTCGCCAAAGGTGGTCATCCCCTGTGCCAGCATATCCGTCCATGGTTGGAGCATGGTGAGATACCGGTTTCCCAACCCTGTTTTTTCCATCGCCCGGTGCAGATAAAACCGGAAATACACCGAACAGGCAATAAGGGCGGTATCCCGGAGGATGCTTTGCATGAGAGCGGGTTGCTGCTCCCTGGGGATGGCATCTGTCAGGATGGCAAAGATGTTGGTGTGCTGGGAGAAAACATCCTTTTCAGGACGTTCGGCGATGAGCCCCTTGTCCTTGTCAAAACATTGTTGGAGGGTCGATCGGGAGACGCTTTTTGCCAAAGCTTGAAAGTGTTTTGCTTCCCGGAGATACCCGTACGACCGGCACAGTGTGGCACCGCGCTGTAAGGCGTAGACATACTGAAGCGATACATTGGCCGAATGACCGTCATCCGTGCCGGGTGGGATACCATTTTGAAATCCCTTTGTCCAGTCGGTAAAATTCCACCACTCCAGGTTGGCGAGCATACCGGTCGTGTCGAGATGGCGCTCAAACCAGCGGAGCACCCCGATGACGCCCGGGATAAATGGAGCGAGGAAGTCCGGATCATTGCGGTACATCCGGAAGTCGTCTATCATATCTACCCACAGCAGAGAATAGGTAGGGATGACCTGGACAATGTAGGACGGAAACCGGCTTTGGGTCAAGCCCATCGGCAGCCTCGAATCGTCAAAGGATTGGATGGCCTTGCGCATCAACCGGTCGTCTCCGGTGAGGTAAAGCGATACTAACGACTCGATGCGGGCATCGCCGACATATTGAAGCTGTTCGTAATACGGGTCCTGAAAGACCTCGTAGGAAGAATTGAACAATGTGCGGCGGGCGACCGACCAGATTTTTGAAAGAGTGCTGTCTCCTGTGGTGAATTTGGCTTTCTCTTCAAATGGGTACGCCGTGTAAACTTGGTGGAAGTCTTCCAGGGTAAGTGGTGCTGCCCGCGTCTGAATCTCCATTTTTATATACCTAAAGGTGCGCAGGGCCAATGGGGCAAAGCCTCGGTGACTCCCCCCGTCGGGGAGAAATATATCGTAATAGCCCCTGACTTCCTGCCCATCCAATTGATCCCGGTGCCCTTTCTTCCAGCCGGCATGGGCTGTCCGGTCGTGCGACGCTTTGATGAGCAAGGCTTCCGAGTAAGTCATCTTAATTTCGGATTCGTTGCCGTGGCTGACAGTCAATTGAGGAAACCCCACCGTGTGTGTTTTCATATCAAAGAGCAGCGTTACGTTTGAGTTTGGTGGGATGACGAGTTGGCGGTTGCCTCTAACAAATTCCTGTAGATCATTTGCGAGGGCAGGGGAGTGGGGCATCCCCTCTTGCCTTACAATGGCGTCAAAACGTTGGAGTTTTTGAGAAAGCGGGGGAATCATCCTCGGCACCAGGTACCAGGTGCTCCCAAAGAGAAATCCCCTTCCCACTGCAAATTCTACGGTGGCAGCTCTCGGGGTCTTCCAGTGGGTGTCATCAAATTGGATTTGCTCCCACCCCCAGGGGTGGTGGCTGCCGTCCAGATAATCCCCGGGACCGGCAACGTAATATCCCCCCACCGAATCACTCGTGAAGGGGATAGCGTGATACCCTTCGTCATGAATGACTTTCCATCCGGAGTTTTTTCCGGTGTTGACATCGGCCGGATTGGCGTTGTCCCCTTGGAGGATAAAGGCGGTTTGAAACGATTGCTGAGCGCCGTGCCGGAACTCTCCGAAGTTGACAACCCGCGCCGCAATTACATTTTTGCCGGGACGAAGAAAAGGGGCGATGTCGAGCGTCTCATAACGCCAGTGGTTGATGTCTCCCCTTGCCGGTCCTTCTGATACTGCGACGCCGTTGACATATAACTTATAACGGTTATCTGCGGATACATAAATGACGAACTTCCGGGGTTTAACCGGGAGATGGAAGGTTTTTCTAAACAGAAAAACCCCATAATCCAAGGTGCTTACCCCCACCGGGTAGGTCATCCATTGGGCTTTCCACGCGTGCTTGAGGTGGATGAAGTCCTTGCCTTCATAATTGATCTTTACCTTGGATTCCTGCGCATATAGCCTGTTGGAAGAGAGATGAGGAGAAATGCCGGACAGAAGTACGAATAATGTCCATATCAAATAAGAGAAGAAGGGGGGATGATTGGGCGATGGAGAAAAATGGGGCGCGGGGAGTTTATCCAAGGCGCGGTGTGAGAATGAGGTCATTTTGATTGATATTTTGAATAGGGGCAATACATTTGTTTTACGCCCTCTTTGATGATTTTGCAAACGAATCGAACACAAATTTAAGCAAACGTTTGCATAAAGTGGAATCAATCGGTTACTTTTGCTTCGCACAAAGTGTAATTTTGGTATGAAATGGCTCATTTTCTTGATAATATTTAGCCTGCTGTTTTCTTGTGGAAATGCGGATAAAGAGGGGCAACCTCCACGTCCTTTCCCCGGTAAAATATGGGTTTCCGAAGACGCTGTGGAGATGTTGGCCGGGATGCACGACATGTCATTTGTGTCGGCTATTGTGGAGGATTACACGAAGTTAGATTTTCAATTAAAAGGAGCCCCGGGCTTCGTTCGTATAGACTCCTTAGGCCCGGGAGACAGAAGGCTGTCTTTCGATCCCGGTAAGGGACAAACCGGCAGCTATTCCTTTGTGGTCGTTTTAACTTATGATGGTTATCCTTACAAACGTGCTTTGACCGTATCGGTCCGGAAGATGCCGGAGAGGGCTCGACGGGTGAGGTCCGAAAAAGCGCTTAGAGAGGCACTCGATGAGGCCAAAGAGGGCGAGGTCATTCTGTTGGAAGATGGGGATTATGGAAACGTAACATTGTCAGGTCATTTTGGGCTTCAATTGCGCATCGCAACTGCGGCTCATGCTCATCCGGAGGTGAAGGGCTTGCGATTGGAACACGCGGCAAATATATGGGTTTCAGGATTGGAGGTCATCGGGAAAAATGAGGATACCACTCAAAGGGAAATATTGGTCTATGTGGATTCTACCTCGGAGGATATCCGGTTGACCGGGTGTTACATCAGCTCGGGTACCGATGCAGAAAGGTGGATGGAGCCACAGTGGAAACAAGCCGCGAGGCATGGTGTTGTCGTGGAGGGGCATCATTGTAATCTGGTCAACAATTTCATACAATATACGTATCATGCTATAGAGACAAAGGGAGATAGTAATCAGTGCGCACACAATACGGTGGACCGGTTTGGGGGAGATGCCTTGAGGAATACGGGAAATTTTAATCATTTTGAGGGAAATCTGCTGAAGAATGCCACGGTGGATGATTATGCCGCACCGGATGGCAATCACGATGACTTGTACCAAAGCTGGACGTTTGGTCCTCCCATCGTGGGAACAGTCATTCGAGGAAATCTCGCTATAAGCTGCAGCGAACGCGGACTGGCCAACAAGTCCACCATTGTGCAAGGGATCGCTTGCTTCGATGGTTTTGCAGAGGGATGGACAATCGAAGGCAATGAAGTTATCCTCGATCATCCGCATGGAATTGCTCTGTTAGGCGCTCGAAACTGTAAAATATTAAATAATATCGTAAAACGTAATCCGTTAAAAATTAAGTCATTTGAGTCTTTGCCTTGGATTATGGTGGCCAAGCACAAGGACGGACGTCCCAGTTCCGGCAACCTCGTCCAAGGCAATGTCGCCGCCGTGCTTAGGATTGATACCTTGGCGGCTGAAGTGGTGGGCAACTCGAAGGAGTAATGGCCTCCTGATTGGTGAGAACTAAGTGGACGCGATGAGTGGATTCATGACATCGCATTAATCGAAAGAATAAAATATAAATCATCTATGATAACGGCTTCATTTCAAAGGGTTTTATCGGTGTTTCATAGGCAAACACCCTTATTGCTTTTCATCCTTATCTTGGCTTTTGTCCTCCTTGGTAATAGTTGTTTCGGCCAGGGCAGGGAGAAGGGACAAACGCTTTTTCGCAATCCGCAGCTCGATGAGTTGATAACCCCCTTTCGCATACCCTTGCCTTCCGGTATGGAAGACATACACATGGAGGATTTGGATAAGGATGGCGATCCGGATGTGCTGCATTCCACCATACACGGAGGGCGTAAAGTGCTATGGATTGACGATGATGATGATATGCGATGGGATGCTGTAGAAGGGGACAGGGACAATGATTGTCTGATGGTAGATATCAATGGTGATGGCCGGTTTGGAGAAGAAAAGGACCTCATTATCGATTGGATAGACAGCGACGGGGATGGCAAGGCGGATTGGCAGGCCATCGTGGACAACGGAGCCAAAGCGGAAGATGGCAAATGGCAATCGCATTATATTTGGTTTGCAGATCTCGATGGGGACGGTGTATTGGGGTATGTGGATGGAGAGACGATGAAGTTTGAAGGATGGGACCATGGTGGCAGAGCGCATTTTTTCGCAGATTACAATGGCAAAAGTATGATGCTCAAGGTGCATATTACGACTTGGAACATCGAAGACCCGGAATACAGTTGGGAGAATCCTTTTTTGTTTTACGATCCGGATGAGGATGGCAGGACGGAGATGGCGATACGAATGGTCGATGAGCCGGTCGATCAAAAGGGGGAGAGGTACCGTTGGAAGTACAGTCACCGTATCTCTTTGGTGCAGATGACGGTGGACATGGATAATGATAACACTCCGGAGAATCCCCTGGACTACGATATGAGTTTGAAATTCTATGGGAAGGGATTTGATTACAGCGATCAGGTGCATTCGCTTGGCAAGCGTACCCGGTGTGAGGAAGCAGACAGGTATTTTGAAGATATCCGGTGGAGGCAGCTCGAGGAGTTGATTTATACCGGACACGATGAGGCGAAGCAATGCATTTTTGGCAAGGGCCAATGGTCGGGATGTTGGTTTGTATTTGACGAAGACGACGATTGTCAGAGATGGGAGCGGGTAGAATTCTATGCCCCTAAAGATCCCTTTAAGATTGGGACAAAAAACGGGGGTTTGGACCACAATCCCCAGGCGGATGCCTCGGGAGACCGGGGAGAATGGGATACGGATTTTTCCGGCAAAGGGCAATTGTATTTGTCTCCTTTGGATGGCAAACTGCATCTGTACGGTGCGGAAAAAGGGTATTGGCGGATCGATCAAAATGCGATGTATTGGCAGGGCTGGCAAGGGTGGCGTGGCCCCAATCTCCAACCGGAAGATTTTGAAAACATCGAGCCCACTCGATTTCCGACAGTGCGCTATGAAGACCGGGATTCCAACGGTTTTATGGATGTCATCTCCTGGGATGTGGATGGGGACCATCTCTTCGAAGAAACATATGACTTAAAAGCACTGGGCATACCGGATACTGCTCTTTTGTACCGGCCGAAGGACATGGACTATGACGATTACCACGCTCTTTACAAGCAGATGGCAGACCACACCTGGCGGTCTGCGTTGTCCTTTGTCAAATTGGCAAAGGACAAGGGCTTATCGGTAGAAGATTATGCTATTCTGATGCATCCATCGAGCCTTCGGGAAAGATACCACAATGGATTTTGGCTCAAATGGTACCTGTGGCGTGATTTGAAACACGTCTATGGGATAAAACACGTGGATGCTACTGTTTTGGACCAAAAATATTTTACTCCATAATATCCGTTTGTTAGTGCGGGACAGGGGGAAGATCGACTGACATTAATGCAATCGTTTGCATAAAAGATTTGTACAGACCAATTCTCCATTCATATTGAAAAATAAGTGTCAATGCTCGTTTCGTAAGTACTTATAATATAAATCAATATGTGAATTTTGTAACTAAAATGGCTTCTTTATTTTAGGAGTGAAATACAAGAAAACTTTCCACAGAGAGTCTGCCTGAAATGGAAAAATTTACGCAATCATTTGCGCAAATGGTAAAAAGGTCATAACTTGGCATTCGAATAGGCGCATTTAGGTATATAAATTATAAAACAGTATAATGCATATTATGCAGCTCAACAGTAAATTAGGTTGGTTTTATCCTTATTTTTCTCCTGTATTTCCCCTCGGGTTATTCATTGTGTTTGCGTTTCCTTTTTTTCTGACTGCACAGTCTTCTTCGAAAATTAATGGGATTATTACGGATAAATCTTCCGGAGAGCCATTGATTGGCGCCTACATCGTTTTGGAAGGGACCGGTTTTGGTGTTGCCACCGATTTTGACGGGAGTTATCAGATAAATAACATTCCGTCCGGGCACTATAAATTAACCATTTCATACATAGGATATGATGACGTTTCCGAAGAAATCGAGCTTGTCGGAGGCACCCCGTTAGTGCGCAATATCGCCTTGGATTACAGCGGAGTCCAACTCGGGGCTGCCACCATAACTGCGCAAGCCAAAGGCCAGGTCAGTGCCATTAATAATCAGCTCAACTCCAAGTCGATTAAGAATGTCGTTTCCGGTGAAAAACTGCAAGAATTGCCGGATGCCAATGCGGCGGAATCCATCGGACGCCTCCCGGGGGTGTCGGTCCTGCGCACTGGGGGAGAGGGAAGTAAGGTAGTGATCCGGGGGATGTCTCCCAAGTACAATAAAATTATGATCGAAGGGGTGAGTATGGCCTCAAGTGATAATGACCGGAGTAGCGACATTAGCATCGTCTCGCCCTATTCGTTGGGAGCAATCGAAGTATTCAAGGCGGTGTCGGCGGATAAAGATGCTGATTTTATCGGAGGGGCTGTCAATTTTAAGCTCCGGGAGGCCGATGCGGGTTGGCACAGTGGTTTGGTTGCACAAGGAGGGTTTAATCAGCTCAAGCAAACCCATTCGGATTATCTATTGGTCGGCAATGTGAGCAATCGATTTTTGGGCAATAAATTGGGTATTTATCTTCAGGGAAATTTGGAGCGAAGAAACCGCAGCTCGAATAATCTTTCGGCGGAATATGAACTGAGAAATCCACAGATCGATCAGGTCAATAAGGTGTACACCCGGCGTCTGATTCTTACCGATGCCATCCGGCAAAAGAATAGGAAGGGAGTCACTATGGTGGCCGATTATAAGGGGGGAGACTGGACGGCACACTTCAAAAACTTCGTAAATAATGGGGTGACAGAGGTCAACCGGTATCAAGAGTATTATACGGTTCCGACCCGGCAGCATTCGTTCCTGACTCGGGATGAGCGATACGATGTCACCACCCTGAGCAGCTTGTTGGACTTGGAGTATTCCCGTGGGCCATGGAAGATATACACGAAGCTCTCTCATGCATCTACATCAAGGGATGTCCCCTTGGACCTGAGCTTTTTGTTCAATCAGGAAGGAGCCTTGCGCTCAGAGGTGTTGGATGATAACATTGCGCCCACGAGCTTAATAGACTTTTCGGTCAACAATGATTCATTGAGCTATTTGAGCACATTGAACGAGTCTTATAGCCAGACGAAAGAGCAACAACAGGAGGTCAAGACAGACATCCAATATGATTTTGCCCTCAGCAAAAAGTGGAATGGATATATCAAATTTGGGGGCAAATACCGGGTCAAAGGCCGTGCATTTAACAAAGATGTCGCGACGGGCAACTACCAACTCAATAGCGGACAGGAAGTGAAGGATGCCATCCTCCGCGCATTTCCGGAGATGCAGAATATCGCCCCCTTGGGAAGTACACGCCTGCCTTATGCCTTGTTTCGACGGGATTTTGACCATGGCGACTTTCTCAATGGAGATTACCAAATGGGACCGGTGGGGGACCTGGAATTGCTTCACAAAGTGCTGGATGTTATCAAAGGCGTACCTAATCCGGCCTTTGAGACCTATTCGAAGCATGATTATTATTCTGTTAGAGAGGATTATCATGGCAACGAATACCTCTATGCGGGGTATTTGATGAGTGAACTCAATTTGGGGCCTAACTTGAAGTTCTTGCCCGGATTGCGATACGAAAATAATAAGACGGTTTACACGGCCCCGAGAGGAGATGCCGGGCTTGCCTTCCCAAACCAGCATTACGTTTATTCGGATACGACCATCACCCGGCAAAATGCCTTTTTGCTCCCGATGATGCACCTCAAATACAGCCCCTTGGAGTGGCTTAACCTGCGGTTGGCGTACACCCAGACCCTATCGCGTCCTGCCTACAATTTGATTGTCCCGAGAGTGGATTTATTAACCGATGCAGTCATCTGGAATAACTACAAATTGCGACCGGAATTTTCTACCAATTACGATGCCTATCTCTCCTTTCACAATAACAAATTGGGACTTCTGACGATTGGTGGTTTTACCAAGAAAGTGAAGGATATGATCTTTTGGTTGGGGCGAAGGGTGATCTTGGACCCCGGGAAGTACGAACTGCCGGAAGAGACCTTGGAGCGCTTCATTTTCACTCAAGCGAATAATACGTATGATGCTACATTGAAAGGGGTAGAGGTCGATTGGCAGACCAACTTTTGGTATTTGCCCGGCGCCTGGAAGGGATTGGTGTTTAGCATAAACTATACGCACATCAATTCCAAAGCCAAATACCCACGGACCATTGTAGAGAAGGAGTTTGACCCGGTGGAGTTTAAGTACAAGTACAACAATCTCGATACGTTCATTGTCGGACAATTGCAATTACAACCGGATGATATTATCAATGTCCAATTGGGGTATGACATAAAGGGGTTTTCTGCAAGAATCTCCATGCTCTACCAATCAAGGGTGTTCAAACGCCCGGACTTTTGGCCGGAACTGATTAATTATTCGGACGCATATCTTAGATTTGACTTCTCTGCGCGCCAAAAACTGCCTTGGTACGGTATGGAGGTCTTTACTAATATGAACAATTTTACCAGCGCGATAGAAAGGGATTTGGTCAATGGCGCCCAATGGGATGCCGGGGTACAACAGTATGGCATGACGGTGGATTTGGGATTGCGTATGAAATGGTAAAGGACAGGGCTTCGGCATGAAATGGTGGGCATCTGAATAAATAGGGGGTCCTTGGAAAATGAAAAAACAATAGAAAAAATAGAATGATGGATTCTTGAAATGAAGATGATGAGAATAAGCTTTGGAACTGCTGGCAGGGAGTATTTTCTCCTTCATGTTCCATATGATGATTATAAAACGATAAATAAAATGCTATGAACTTAAAAATTACGTACCTGCTTTCCTTTTTGCTTGCGATGTTTTGCTTTTCAACCGGAGTCAATGCGCAAGATACACTGGATGTCCCGGCCTTCGACCAGACGGGAAAACCCAATCTTGCACAGACTATCTTGACGGATACAGCTGCCGGCGGGGTACGCAAGAATCCCAACCGGGTGTACCGCTTGAAAAGCGGTGATATCTACATCGTCGATCAAACCCTGTTTGTCAAGTTTCCTCTTAGAATAGTATCCGATAATGCTCCCGGTGTACGGCCTCCTATCTTGGTCAAAGGGACCTATGCCAATGGAGTGAATCTATCCCATATGTTCAAATTTACCAAGGATGGATTGCAACACCGTTTTGAAGGCTTGATATTTCAAGGCGTTGACCTTAAGCGAAAGTATGCGGGAGAGTGGAATAAATGCATAGAGATTAATGGAGATGACATCAGTTTGAAGTTTTCTAAGTGCGTCTTTAATGCCTGGGCCGGGCGTTTTATCGGCAATACCGGCTCCAACAACTCCATGTTTTTTCGAGATTGCAATTGGAGAAATGGTGTCTATCTCAAGCACCAGTTTGGAGGGCAACAGGTGATTTCAGAGAATGTAAAGTACATCGATTCCCTGGTGGTCACCAACTGTACTTTTTTCAATTGTGGTGGTTTTTGGTTATTTCAGGAAAATGGGGTAGCCAATTACGTGTTAGTGGAACACAATACCCTGTTTACCTCCCAGATAGATTTATTTAGAATGCGGGATTTGGTCAATGCCAGGTTTAGAAGCAATCTGTTTTACGGGACCCATGCTTACGGTCAAAACGAAGAGGAGAGGAAGATGAATTGGTTTGACACGGACAACGAATACATTTCTTTCTTTTCTTTGGACAAGGTGGATAAAAAATTATTGCAAAATATCGGGATAGAGGAATCTGACCGGCAGGTGAAGTGTACGAATAACAGTTATTATTCACCGAAGGCCATGACGGACTTCTGGTCCAAATGGAAGGTGCATGCCCCGGTTTGGATGAATAAAAGGACTTCCGGTATGTTTGGAGATGACACCGCCTACCCGGGTTTAATAGCAGAGGACAATGTAGAAGCCGACCCGGCATTTGAAGATAAGGACATGGAGGCATGGGTGACAGCGGAAGTGGTCAAATTTTGTGATGACTTTCGCAAGGGAAAATCCATTGCTTCCTCCAGTCGCAATTACGACAAACACGTAGGGGCAGCGGATATCTTAAAGCTACCTTGGCCGCTTCCGGAGAATTTGGTCTATACCAATCCGCAGTTGCTAAAGGGGGGACACGATGGTCTTCCGGTGGGAGATTTGAATTGGTATCCCGAAAAGCGCAAACTGTACAAGGAGGATATCAATGCTACTAAATCGCCTCCATCTATTCAGAATCAGTTGGCTGTTGGCGTTTTTCCTAATCCCACAGCAGATGATATTTGGGTCTCCTTTGGGTTGGCTAAGGCACAGGATGTGACGATTTCAATCATTACCTCGGAGGGATTGTCGATACAAACACGACTGCTCCATCATTTGTCACAGGGAAAGTACAATGTTCGGTTGCCATTAAATGGGATGGACGACGGACTCTATCTTGTCCGGGTTCGAACGGATGATGCAAGTGCTACAAGTAAAGTAATTATTCAACATTGAGTTGGAACAGACCCTACATAAAGGATACAAAATATCAATCATAAAGTTTAAATTTTATAATCAAAATTATTTTAATATGAAAAGACGAGTACCATTTTTATTAACGCGCGTTTTACCGGCCTTTCTGGTAATACAGGCCTTTTGGGTCAGCGCACAATCGGTGGTCACTACCTACAGTGAGGATTTTGCCAATCCTGTCAATCTGGACCTTTGGTGGCCCAACAAACTGAAGTTTGATGACTCCACCTATGTATTCACTCCTACACAAGAGAATGGATACTTAAAGTATAATGTCAAACAAAAGAACTTCTATGACGGGCAGAGCTATCATTTTACGGATGTGGATAGTGTGATTTTTGATTTGACGGGAAGCCCGTTTATGTCCGTCGATTTGAAAGTGGATCCGGTCGTTCTTTATGACGGTGACACCGTGGACAACGTGTTGTTTTTAGCATCCCCATGGGGGCCCGACAGTTCCGGTACCAATGTCCGGCAGGTCAATTCTCCGGCATTTACCGTTCCTGCGGATGGCAAGTGGCATACCTATGTGTTTGACTTTGGTGCGCAAATAGGGGTTCCTTTGTGGAATGGTGTAGTCCCCCCGGGAGATTTGTCTTCGATCCGGGCCATTTTATTTGAGGCTGTAAAATGGCCAAGTACTTATGAGTTTACTTTCTCAATGGACAATTTCTTACTGGGAGATGCGGCAGCTCCTCCACCAAGTGTAGAGACCTACGAAGAGGACTTCAGCGATCCGGTGAGTATGGACTTATGGTGGCCAAACAGGTTGCAGCATGATGATTCCACCTACGTCTTTACTGCTTCTCAAGAGCCCGATAGTACGTTTAAGTATGTGATGAAGCAAAAGAATTTTTATGATGGTCAGTTCTATAATATTTATAAAAATGACTCGGTGGCCATAGATATGAGAAATAATCCTTTTATGTCTATTGATATTAAAGTGGAACCGGGTGCTTTGTATGATGAAGATACCGTAGAGCAAGTACAGTTTTTAGCATCCCCTTGGGGTGTTGATGCCGGTGAGTTGGTACGAGAGGTGAATTCACCGGTCGTTCAGGCAAGAGCCGATGGTAAATGGCATACTTATTTCTTTCATTTTGGAGAACAAATTGGGGTACCGCTATGGAATGGGGTTGTTCCCAAGGGGGACCTAAGTTCGGTGCGTGCTATTTTGTTTGAAGCAGTTAAGTGGCCCTCAACCTACGAAGCCACATTCAGCATTGACAATTTCAAATTGGGTATTGCAGCTGCTCCTCCTACAACCTTGACGACCTATCTGGAGGATTTTGAAGATTCTGTAAGTATGGATTTGTGGTGGCCCAATAGAGGGAAAGTAGATGATTCTACATACGTATTCACTGTTAAACAGGAGAATGGGGTCCTCGATGAAAAAGTAAAGCAGAATCAGTTTTATGATGGTCAACACTATCATTTCTTGAGAAATGATAGTGTTGTATTTGATCTGCGCGCCAATCCGTATATGGCGGTGGATTTGAAAATAGACAAAGGAGCCTTATACGATGATGACACTGTGGACTTCGTCACCTACCTGGCATCCCCATGGTCGGTCGATGCGGGTACCTTCGTTCGACAAGTGGCTCCTCCTTCCATTCAAGCCTATGCAGATGGTCGCTGGCACACGTATTATTTTGACTTTTCGGAGCATTTGGGAGAACCATTATTCAATGGGGTTATCCCTCCGGGTGATTTTCATGCCGTAGAAGCAATTTTGTTTGAGTCGGTCAAGTGGCCCAATAAATATGAATTTCATATGCAAATGGACAATTTCCGGCTCGGGTCTGCTGCCAAACCTCCTGAAGTTGTATACTCTTACGTAGAGGATTTCAATGATTCGGTGAGCATGGATTTGTGGTGGCCCAATCGACTGAAGTTTGATGATTCTACCTATGTATTTGCACCGACACAGGAAATGGATGCAATGACCTATAAAGTCAAACAGAAAAATTTCTATGATGGCCAGTTTTACAACATCACAAAGAATGAGAATGTCATTGTTGATATTTCAGAAAATCCATTTTTTACGGTAGATATTAAGGTTGATTCCGGAGCTTTGTATGACGGCGAACCGGTTGACAAAGTGGTATTCTTGGCTTCTCCTTGGGGACCGGATTCCAATGATGTGCTCGTCAGAGAAGTCACGCCTCCTTCTTTTAATGTGCCGGCTGATGGCCAATGGCATACTTTTACTTTTGATTTTGCGTCAATGGTGGGTGTCCCATTATTCAATGGAGTTATTCCTCCGGGAGATTTTTCCTCTGTTAGAGCTCTTTTATTAGAGACAGTGAAATGGCCGAGCAAGTATGAAATGACCTTCTCGATGGACAATTTCAAATTAGGAAAGGCGGCCGCACCTGCCATTATCAATAAGTCCATCCCTCCTGTTGCAAATAAGTTCTGGGCTCAGTGGCGTGTGACTCCATCGCATGACAATATGAATGGAGCCACCGGACTGGCTAAAGGACCGGTAAGTGCTTGGAGTGACTACGGTGTAATCGTTCGCTTTGGCCCAAGTGGCATGGTGGATGCCTACAATGGAAGTGGATATAGTGCCGAAAATGCCTTCCCTTATACCGCCGACACAACCTATGTTATCGAAGTAATTGGAGATGTGGCGACACAGACGTATAAGGCAACGGTTTGGCCGATGGGTTCTACCAATAAAGTTGTCATAGCTGACAATTACGGGTTCCGTCCGGCGACTTCCCAAGATACGCTTAATTACTTCGTCCAGAAGATTGAGGAGAATCCTTCATTCGGTACACCCGGGGCAAGGCTCAAGCCTTCTTTCGCTTGGGGAGACTACATCCTGGGATGGTACAATATGGAGACGAACAACGAGAATATGACAGCGATGCATGAAGTGGATGTGACCTTGACTCCTACAGCGGAGAAAATCAATGCGGCGTTTGCATTGTCTAAGGAAGTGCCGGCACTATTGGGCTGGGGAGAACTCAGTACCATCATCCGGTTTAACAATAGTGGTTTGGTAGATGTGCGCAATGGAAGTAGTTACTCCGCTGATAATGTGCTCATTTATGAAAAAGGAGTGCCTTATAAGGTGAAGATGATTGTCGATGTACCCAATCAAACCTATAGCGTTACAGTAGAAGATTTGGATGGCAATGTAACAGAACTGGCAAAGGATTACGCTTTCCGTGCTGCTGCAGATTCTTTGAATGTAGGAATCAAGCAGGAGCTTATCGGTGGGCCATTTGGTGGTGCCGAAGGGGACTTGATGGTCTCCGACTTGAGCATCATCACAGTCGGAAGCAAGGATATCCCCGCTTCGCAGTTTAGCGTAACACCCAATCCTGTTAAGGACAGGCTTTATATCCATACCCAAGGAGAGAATATGAAATATTCTATTCACTCTATGGAAGGAAAGCAATTGCTTCAAGGGACTATCCCCAATAGTGAGACTGGTGTTGTTGATGTATCCGGATTGAGCAAGGGCTCTTATGTTCTTCGTGTAACTAACGGAGAAAAATCAGGAACAAGAGTTTTCGTTAAGCAATAGTTTAATAATTTGAGAGTGAGGGTGCCGGGCCTTGACCGGTGCCCTCATTTTTTTACACCCTTTTTGGGGCAGTATCTTAGTGAGGCTAAAGCCGCTCAAATTACTCCTTTTTCTGTCAGTTGAAATTGACGGCAATGTCTTTTGATATTTTTACCTCACGTGAGTAGTTCTACTACCCTCCTTTCTCACTAATCTTTGAATTACGATTTTGCTTTTCCTGTCCGCTTCGACGGATGGAGAATACTGCTGTATAATGGCTTAAGTCACATTACCTCACCTGCCATGTTTTTCGCAATAGCTAAAAATATAAATCGGGCTCAACTGTGCATTTTGTCATACACACACACGATGTCATGCTCAGACATTATTTGAGAATTCTTCCTAAATTTGGACTTGTAAAACTTAGACGCAACCCGTAAAGCTATCTTTCTACAACAGCATCGTCAGTGAGATTTTTGAAAGCAAACCCGGGAGCTTCTTTCGTTGCAATTCTTTTGGAGTTGGATTAAGATTTTGTTTGATCCTAACAAAACATTTAAAATAGGAACATGAAGTATCGGATTTCAATTACTCTTCTTTTCTCGGTTTTGTCTTTTACGCTTTTGGGGCAGAACCATCCAGCCATTCCCATCTATCCCAAAGGCAATCCGGTTACTGATTCGGTAGAAATTATACACTATACACCAACTGGAGGCCTTGATACCAAAGCGGCCGTAATCATATGTCCCGGTGGTGGCTATGTGATGCGCTCGATGAGGAAGGAGGGTAGGGAGGTAGCTGAGTGGTATGCAAAGAGAGGGACACATGCCTTTGTGTTAAAGTACCGCTTGGGGAAATTTGATGGATCGGGCGCACGGCATCCCGATATGCTGCACGACCTTCAACGGGCGGTGCGATATGTACGATTTCATGCTACTGAACTTGGCGTCAACCCGGATATGATTGGTGTGATGGGGTTTTCTGCAGGGGGGCATTTGGCAGCCGCTGTAAGCACGCACTTTGATGCGGGCGAGGCCAATGCCACAGACCAAGTCGAAAGGGTGAGTTGCTTACCCAACTTTGCCGTGCTGGCCTACCCGGTTATCATCATGAATGGACCGCATACCCATTGGGGCTCCAGGCGCTTTCTCCTGGGACCGACTCCGGACCCCAAAGCCGTTGAAGACATGTCATTGGAACATCAGGTGAAACCCATTACCCCACCAACATTTATATTTCATACCAGCGATGATAAGTCTGTTGACGTAGAAAATAGTGTTTTGTACTATTTGGCTCTCCGGAAAATGGGGATTCCGGCGGAGCTACATATCTTCCAACACGGCCCACATGGTGTCGGGCTTGCAAAGGAAGATCCTACCTTGAGCGAATGGACGGTATTGTTGGAGACATGGTTAAAAAATTGGGGTATTATGAAGTGACGATGCAACTCCGACAACACCCCGGATTTTGTTCAACCTGGTCATTACTTTGCGATGATCAATTTGGCAGAGGCTTGCTTACCGCCCATCTTAATGCGATAGAGATAGACGCCCGGCTTTTGGTTGCCCTTGCGCCAGATAATCCGGTGCGCTCCTGCTTCTTGCTTGCTTTTTAGAATTGGAGTGACGAGGTGCCCCTCCAAGTCTAAAAGGTCTATTTGGACAGCTCCGGAAGTCGGGAGCTCATAGCTGATGAGCGTTTCCTCGACAAATGGATTGGGCCGGTTGGGGTGCAACTTGATAGTACTGCTTCCTTTTGCCACGGATTGGACCGCATTGATTTTCCATTTTTCCCATTCTTCCTTGACGGAAGGGTCCCACCAGTTTAAGTCTCCAAGAGGAAAACCACCTTCAGCTGCCTTTTTGACTTCCTCATTGGTGTAAGACAAATCCTCAGGTAGGGGCCATCCCACTTGGAAACGACTTCCGTCCGGGTCCCATCCCCACAAGGTATTGCTTTGGTTTCTCCGCCTCTTGTTCATCCATCTCACCATATCCGGAATGGCATTGCCTGCATTGACAAAACCCGGATCTTTGTCGAGAGGGAATTCCTTTTGTAAAAACGGATAGGTGGCCTTATCCTCAAACATCCCCTTCGTCCTCGAATTCATAAAGACATTGGCCGGCAACTTGTTGGCTTTCCAATAGTTTTTTATAGCATCTGAATAGAAAACATCATTATTTTTGACGATATATCTGCGTTCGGATTCTGTCAAACCACCCAAATACTTGACTGTCTTTTTGGACATCTTGGAGATGTTGATGATTCCGTATTGCAACTCGTCCGGATCTTGCCCTTCCCGATCCTTCTTATTTTCTCCATAGCTATGGGTATTGTAGAATATATTGTTGGACACCACTGCATTGGGGAGCCAAAACGAATGAATCGGAAATTTCATAGTATTGACCAATGTATTGTGGTCAAACAAGAAATATTTAGGCGGAAAACTGCTGATATCCGCAGCAAAGGCAAAGGAATTCATATTGAAAAAGGTATTGTTGTACATCAAGACGGTGTCCGCCGGATTGCGTTGGTAGAAGTTCATCCCTCTTCCGTTCCAAATATTGGTCGGGTGCTGCTGATTGCGGAAAATACAATTCTTGATCGTGACCTTATTGATGGGGACGACAGTAGTTATCCCGACCCATACCGACCATTCGACCATGATCCGGTCAAATTCATAATTGCCCCCTTCTTTGCTGAGCCAAAATGCCGCAGTGGATCCGATGGTCTCTTCCGGCGGTGTCAACTGGAAAATGATATTCTTGATGATGGCATCCCCTAATAAGATAAACTGAATGTCCATCACTTTACCATTGGCTCCCGTGGTGGAGGCTACGATGGGTGGTTTAGAGTTTTCGTCCCATGGGTCTGCGATCAACTTTAAGTCAAAATTGGCCCTAAACTCTCCATCCATAAAGTAGATCTTGTCATGCAAAAGCTTATAAACCCGGTCCGGATTTTTGCGCTCCCCGGTAGGTGTGGTGTCTCCTAGTATGAAATGGTTGATTGCACCGAGCGGACTGCCATTTAGTGTGGCGGGCACCACTACGGTGTCCGCTTGGCCTAAAAGAGAAACAGACCAAAAGAGTAGTCCAGATAATGATAAAAATGTAACAATTCTTTTCATGATATATAATTTTGTGTTTTAATTGTTTGTTTTCAAGATGGATATTACTTTAATCTATAACGCAATCCAAGGTCATAGGTTGCCCCATAATATTGTAATCGCATGGGAGCTCCTGTGCCTACTACTATGTCCTTTTCGATGGCGGAGTTGAGATTAGCTATATTAAGGAGCAACTCGAAGCCCTTCCAAGGTAATTTTTGTCGCAAGCTGAAGTCCAATCTCAAGTATTTCGTGGACACCCCTCTCAGCTTTCTGAAGAAGTGGGTTCGCGCAAATATATCATCCTGATACAAAAGCGACAATCGCGAGGAGAGGCCTTTGTAATCATATCCCAAGGTGACATTTAAAATATTGGCAGGCTGAAAGATTAGCCGGTCATTGTAGAAGGTATCTACATTTTCGGTGATTTGGTAGGGCGGTTCCTGGATGAACTTTTTTCGAACTTCCACCCTTGGGTAACGCACATCCGAAACGGTGTGTGTGTAATTGATGTTGAGAATGGCTCCGTTAAGGAAATTGTCCAAATACCAAAACCTCGTTTGCCATTCTACTTCAATACCGGTTAACTTTGCCGGATATTTGTCGTTGACATATTGGTTGATGGGACGGCCTTTGACATTGTCCGGTAGGCTGTATTCCTGCGGGTCTAAGATGACGGAACTGCCCGGATCGAATATGAGATGCTCAATATTTTTATGGAATCCTCCAATCGTCAATAATCCCAATTTGTTGGTATAGAAGGAGAGATATGCGTCATAATTGGTCGAAAGGGAAGGGGTAAGGTTGGGATTGCTCCACGATACTGAAAAGCTTTGGATGTCCCATTTTGGAATGATGCGGTTAAAACTTGGACGGCTGAGCGTCTTTGTATAGGCGAGCCGGACATCAAACCATTTGAAGGGTTTGTATTTAAGATGGAACATAGGAAGCCAATAACCATTTGACCGGGCGATCGTCGTATCGTGATATTGGTAGCCTTCATTCCATAAGAATACAGAGCTGTTGCCCCGGTTGGCCGTGTAGCTCGTCGCGTTGTGCTCGTACCGGACACCGGGGATAAATTTCCATTGCTTTCCTATGTTGATTTCAGAGAGCAAATAGGCGGCGCGGTATTTCTCTGAACCATGATAATCATCTTTGATAGAATTGGGATAATCTTTGAAGTACAGTCCATCCGCAAGATCTGTGACGCCCCGAGCCAAATCAATATCCGGAGTGTATTGTACCCTGTAGCGGTCGTCCGGAAAGACTCCACCATTATAAGTGCTGTCTCTAAATAGAAAATAAGGTAGGGATCCTTGATCTGGAGAAAAATACTGTCCCATCCAAGGGTACGTTTCCAATATTTTTTTCTTTACTTTAGCACTATGTCCTGCCCAGGCGATTGGAATTCGACTGTAGGATTTGTCGAATTGTTTTTTAAGTTCCTTCGCCTTGACACCGGACTTTAGTCGGACATTGACACTACTCGAAGGACGGAAAATGTATTCCAGATTTAAGGCCAATGCCCCTTCTCCTTCCTTGGTGAAGAAACTGTCTTTGGAAATCTCAAAAACAGTAGCTTCCGCTACGTTGTAACGAGCGGCTTCGACAACCTTATACGGGGGCTGCGTCGGCTCTAATCCGGGCTCAAAAGCGTTGCTTTCATTGGCGGTAAATATGATACCCCTTGGTAAGGTATTATCTGTTGCGGAATAAGATGCGGCTGCATCTACCTTTAACGCCCCGAAGGTCTGCTCCACTTTCAATGCGCAGGTCAATACGCGGAGTTGATTGTCAGCGAGCCTCAAGCTGTAGAAGTGGTCTCCGAAGTTGGGGCGCATGGTCTCATACCGGATGATTTGGTTGGTGCCGATGGAGCTAAAGAAGTTGCTTAGTTTTATGACTCCATTAGGCAACTTGTAGTCCAATACAAGGGCGCCACCTCTTCGCTTTACTTTGCGATCGATATCTTGAAGCAATAATTGGTTGATGGAGACATCGATATCCTCTACGTTCTGGGGATGTTGAAAATTGGTGTATTGCGTGAGCATCTCAAAGGAACTCCTGTCCCGGTCTTCGAGGTCAATCTGGGCGAATGCTCCAAGGCGGTTGTCCCAAAAGCGACGGCTGCCGCCGAGTACGAATTTGTAGCTGTTAGCTCGATTTTTCAAAGGGGCATATCCTCCCTGTAGCAACGCATCCAACTTGGGGTCTTCCGGCGCTTCACGTAGCACAAAGTTAACGCTACCACCTATCACATCGGCCTCTTTGTCGGGCATTGCCGCCTTGGATACCTCGATGGCCTCAAGCATGTAGGGGGACACCATGCTCAGGTCGGTACTCCGGTCTTTGCTCCCGGAGGACGCCATTTTTACACCTTCGACACTGACTTTATTGAATTTCGGGTCCAGCCCCCGAATGACAATTTTACTCCCTTCTCCACCACTGCGCAATATGGATATTCCGGGGAGCCTTCCAAGGGATTCCGCTGCGTTGGCATCCGGGACCTCTTGAATTTTCTTTGCGGAGACGATGTTCGTAATCGTGTTGGAGGAGAGCTGTTTGTTGATGGCGGACATCTGACCGAGGGCTTGTGCTGTTACCGTCACTTCTGCACCCTGGATGGAAATCAGCTCCAGGTCAAAATCAAGTTGCAATTTCTTTGGGCCATCTGGAGAAACAACCTTGGTCAACTTTTCATACCCCAAATACTGAACGACGATATGCTGCTCCCCCGATGGGATAGACGCGATCCGGTATTTGCCTTTTAAATCCGTTACGGCACCTGAATTGGTTCCCTCGATAAGCACCGCAGCACCGATGAGCGGATCCTTCGTTTGCGCGTCGCGAACGACCCCCAGTATGACTTTGGTTTGTGCTCCCAGAAGGAAGGGAAAGAAGAATAAAATGATTATAAGTATCTTGTCGTACATCTTATTTATTTTTGGCATGCTCTTCTATAGATTCCCTCAGAGCTCACCGTATTGATAAATTTAAGAATGAGTGGCTGTTGTAGCTTATTGGTCGCCATGCCGGGGGCGTCTAAACATGGTATCATATGGTATGAAATGGTTATCTTTGAACTCTTATCGCACTCATTTACCACGCAAAACTACATCCTGATTTTAATATATGCAAACGTTTGCGTAAATTTGTGCGGTGAGAGGGGAAGGAGCTCCTGTCGGCAAATAGAATTGTTACTTAAATAGAATTGTATGATCATCCATAAATATAGCATTATTGCCTTCATTTGGCTTATGATAGCGGGCCTTCCGTCCAAAGGGCAGCAGGCACCGCAGGCCATCATCATGAATACCATCGGACCTCAGGAAGTATATGTAGGCGCCCGAATACAGATTTTTTGCTCGACGCTGTACAACGAAGGGCAAATCGAGTTCTCAATGGATGATACTCCTAAATATGTAAAATTGGTGGATATGGGCAGGGGATATGCACGGATTACAGTAACCCCGGGGGATAAGGATGTAGGGTTTCACTTGCTCACCGTAAAGGTAACAAGCGAAGCGGGAGAGGCGATACAAAAAATCAAGTTGTATGTCCTGCCCATGCCGGACGAGGCCAAAGTGCTTTATTTGGACCCGGTCAATGGCAAATTGGGTAACTCCGGAGATACGGACCATCCGTTACCGGGACTGGAAGCTTACTTGGAGTCTAAGCCTACCATTGAACCCGGTAGCTTTCTGATGCTCATGTCCGGTAATCACGGCAAAATCCGCCTGAATCGTCAGAATGACAGTACGGTGTTTGTATTGGCTGCTGCCGGAGAAATGCCCATGGCGGAGAGCATGCGTTTTAATTTTGCCTCAGAATGGTATGTTTCCGGACTACAGGTTTCTCCCACCATAGCGGGTGCTTTTGTTAAGGAAGATTATATTTATGTAAGCGGTGCATCGGATTATATCACAATAACCAACTGTTTTATATATGGGACCAGAAATATCTCCGATTGGCCGACCAATCAGCACTGGTATGACAACGCGGGCAATGGGATAACCTGCTCGGGAGAGGATTGCTCTTTTGTCAACAATTTCATACTGAATACCGATTTTCCGGTTCAGCTCCTTAGCCCGGCCAACACCTTCGCCTATAATATCATCGACCAATTTAGTGGAGATGCGATGCGGGGTCTTGGTGACGGGGACAAGTTTTTGTTCAACCAAGTCAAAAACGCAACCGTGTTTGACTATAACGAACCCAATGGCAATCACGATGACGGTTTCCAAAGTTGGACCACCGGGCGGCCGGTGCGAGGCATCCAAATCCGCGGGAATCAGATTACTGACATCAGCTATAGGGCATTGCCTCTACAGACACAAATCATGCAAGGTATTGTGGATTTTGATGGTTTTGCGGAAGATTGGGTGGTGGAAAACAATTTGGTCGTTATCCATCACGCCCACGGAATAGCGTTGTATGGTGCCAATTATTGTAAAATCGTCAATAATACCGTCGTCAAAAATCCATTCCAACTGTACAACCCGACTCATTATCCTTGGATTAGGATCAACAAAACCAAGCAAAAGGAACTTAGCAAGGGCAACCTCACCCGCAACAATATCATGTCCCAAAGTATTCAAGAGGATCATCCCGGTACCATCGATCACAACCGGATTACTACCCAGTATGAAAAGGTGTATCGCAATTACAAAAAGTGGGACTTTCGCCCCTCTGCCGGTTCAAAGGCAATCGGGACCGGCTTGCTTGAGGATGCTCCGGCCGATGATTTGACAGGAGGGGTTAGGAAGCGGGGGCAAGTGGATTTGGGGTGTTTCGGAGTGGAAGGGGTCGCCAAGTATAAATATCCACCGGTCAAGATTGAAAAGATAACGTTTGATCATATAACCTCGACATCGGTTCGGGTTTCCTGGCATTACCCCAAGCTCAATATCATGCTCAAATTCTTTCATGTATGGTTGGATGATGAGGAATTGCTGGTGGAGCCCAGCATCTCAGACTGCTACCGGTATGGTCTTTTGCCGGATACGAAATACAAGGTTACTATCGTCGCTGAGGATTACGCCGGGCAATTTTCTGAGCCTGTAACCGCTATGGTAACCACATTGCCGTGGAATGAAGAAAAGGATGTAGGGATATATTCGGTAGATCCCTTTGATATCGAAATTACGGACTTCAAATCCCAGGAGTGGATCGGCAAACAGCGGGCAAGAATCGGGGGAGTGGGCAACAGGGACTATGTCTACATCATGCCATTTAGATTGCCGCCCCTTAGCGTTATTAAGACCGTTACCGTCGCCTCCATCCGCTGTGAGATAACGGATAAAGTAGGGCGTCCCAACGGCAATATTGACCTGTATGGGCTCGGATATAAACGAAAGCGTGAGATGGATTCAGATTGGTTTTGGCAAGGAGCTTTTGGGGAGGATCCCGGTGGAGCCATTCCCTTGGTGGATGACTACATCCCAAGCGGTACCCTTGGGCCAATTATCGTAACCGATACAGCTTACGGCAGCAAAATAATGGATTTTCTCAAAGCCCAATATGCCAATGGAGCCCACGGGGGGGACTATGTGTATTTTCGCCTCAATATGGATGTTCCCAACGTCGATAAAGATGCGTATTTTGAATTGGCTTCCGGCAACGATTACAATCCCTTTCATCACCCCCGGTTAATGATCCGCAAAAGGTCGTCCATTGCGACTTCTGATTTACCTGAAGAGGCGGATGTTCAGCTCTTCCCCAATCCGGGATCGAGTTCTTTTTTACTTTCAAGTGAAGAGGACTTGCGTTCGATACAGGTATTTACACCGGACGGAGTACCGGTCCTCAAGCGCGAAAAAATGACAGGAAAATCTTATTCTGTATGCACGGAGACCTGGCCTGTGGGGATTTATTTGGTCGTAATCGAGACGAATACACGACTAATCGTGCGCCGTTTTGTGAAAGAGTAAGCTGCGGTTCGCGTTCTCCTTTAAAACAGATTTTATATGGCTCCAATGCTGCAAAATTCTGAATCGAAGCACTCGAAGAGTTAGATTAGGTTACCTGTAGAATTCTTGCCTTTGCAGAGCATTTGATTAATCGACCTATGGCGTCTATCCTGTAGGGACTTGGTGTTTTTCATGAGTCATTTGACTTGTTTACAAATGCGATGAATTATTCATTATATCTATATCTTATTTGGTGATATATGCTTGGGGGAAAATAATAAGCTGAATTGCCTTTTCAGAAGAATGGTCTCTATGTTAGCTTGTTATGTGAAATTATATGGTGTAGATTGGCTGACAATTGGCATAAAAGTGTATCTTTGCCTAAATCAACTTTGCTTTATTACAATATTAATCAAAAACAAAACAAAATGTTATGAAAAACACAATTGTTACTTCACTGTTTCTTCTGGCGGGTTTGTTTTTGCTGTTTAAGTGCAACCGCCCCAAAGAAGTCGCTTCATCCGGTGATGAATTCCGTATTTTTATCAATTACGAACTGGGAATGCATTGTACCGGATTTGATTTTGAATACTGCTGCGTACTCCCTCCTTACAACAGTATTCAAGCGCAGGTGGTCAAAGTGGGACTGGACGACAATAAGCCACAGCTTATGGATGGGTATGACCCCGAAGATCCCACGATTCTGGTTGATAAAAAGACCGGGAAACGTTATCGTTTAAAGTATTCCTTTGATGACAATACCTACTCGGAAGGCAGTAAGATGGTATACTGGAATGCCGATTACGATATTAATCAAAATGGAAATGCAGGCGAAACCGGAGAAAGTGCTGCAAATGCCTATTGGAATCATCTCTATATCTACAAAGACCTGGAAGGGAGTAATCCGGGGGGAACTTCAGAAGACGCTAAAAAACTCGCCATTGGCGGCCCGAAACTTCAGGTCCCTCAGGATGCGGGTCCTTCAGGACAGGGGTTGGCCGGATATTTGCGCAATTCAAGCCATAAGGGGACGGTCGTATATACAAAATCGCCTGTCCTCGACAATGTGCCGATAATGCTCACGAATCCGGGAATTTGGGAAGCCCTTGGTTTACCGCTTACCCCTTTTCTTGACTCTGAAGTGGCAGGTAGAGACATCAAAAAGCTCGAAGAAAAGGATATCCAACCTTTTCAAGTTGCCAGAGTTACCCTTGTAGATGCCGAGACGGACAAACCGATAACCGATGCCCAGGGCAATGAGGTGAGTTTTACCGGTACAGAACCTATCGATATCCCTAACTGTAACAACTGCCATCACGGCGGAAATGCCAACGGTTCTTATCCCGAAATCCTTGAAAGGGTCAAAGCGGAGAAAGCGTATTGGAAATCCATTGGTGCTTCTGATTGGTATGCAGATCTAAAGGGGACAGCCATCAGTATTTTATCCATTCACGATAAGAAGCATGGCACGATGTTTACAAAAGATTACAATCCCAAAGCATCGTCTAATCGCCTTGGTAGGGGAGCGGTATTATGTCAAAAATGTCATGCCGACAATGTCATCGGTGTATTGAATAGTGCCAAAGTGGTACATAAAAACGGCAAAGTTGAAGTTCAAGATGCCAGCAATGCCGATTTAGGCTTACCTGATGGCACTCCTGTGGCTTACCTCGATCCTAACAATCCCGGAACACCTGAAGACGGAACGTTAATCCCCCCACTGACTCAGGCTATCCATTATGCGCATCAGACCAACAGGCCTTTGCCGGATGGGCAGGGGCGTACCGGTGCTTGCCAGGGATGTCATCCCTCTCATCGTTTTGATCGAAGTATGTTAGGGTATCCCATTACCCCAGATGGAAAGAATGCATATGCAAAAGGCGATAACCGCGATGCTGCCGGAGGGTGCTATGTCGGCCGGGATGTCCATTCCAACCCTCAAAAGGACAATAACTTAACAGCTTCTATTGATGGATTAAATGCCATTGGACAATGGTTGAAAGACAATGTCTCCAGGGAAGATGGTAAAATGAAAGGACTTTGGTGTACCAATTGCCATAACAACGTTAGTAGAGAACTCTACCGTAGGGATAATCTGCAGCCGGGCAAGGCTTTCGATCCGGATTCTGACAACACTGTTCGGGACGACAGCCTCGATGATATTTCGAAAGCCTTTGGGTGGACCAAAGACCAATTATTGGCCAACCTGGACCCCAAAGTCCAATTGGATAAAGATGGTAAGGATACCGGTCCAACACTCAATACTTGGAAATCTGCTGCCCAAGGACGTACGACCAGCCCTATTGCTGTGATTGCCACAAAGGACGGAGGGCCGGTTGTGACAAAGGATGGCGATGGAGACATCAATGTCTCAATCCTGGATATGAATCCCAATAACGCTGCTGCTCACGCGGATAAAAATGGGTTTGCGGCCCCTTACGAAGCAGCCACACATGGCCGTGACTACTGGTTATCGCCCGGTGCTCCACACTGTGCTGATTGCCATAAGGCTCCGTTTACCGAGTCCCAAGGTGGGATGGCATTTCCTATCAATCAGCCTGGTAAGTATTCTCTTATGAGGTATTCCAAAGGACATTCCGGATTGGCTTGCCAAGCTTGCCATCAGTCTATCCATGGTTTGTATCCGGTTACGCCTAACATTGATGTGACAACATATCAGCAAGCTGCTTCACTCAATCCGGATGGAAGTCATGGGCCTATAAAATGCGCTACTTGCCATAAGAAAGTGAGCAAGGCCGGAGTGCCAATCATTGCAGAAGACAAGACTTACAAAGGCCAAAAGATTATCGACAACTATGCCCTGGCTGTGGCTTGGATGCATGCCAGCGGTAAAGATGATGGAGGAGCCGGTGGAAAGCCCATCGCTGCTGGAAAGAAGGAAGAAAAGAGTAAATAGGACCCGTATTTTTGGTTTATCTTGAATATCCTCTTCGGAATCTTGACATTGTGTCTGTTCCGAAGAGGTTTTTTGTGCATCCATTTCAGGCGATAAAGAAACGGTATAATTCTTGCCAAATTGTACAACTATCTAATGTAAATTTAATAAGATTGGACAGGGTGAATTGCAAATTCCAGTTGTCAGGTGCTTTAATAGCGGGTTAAGAAATAAGTGGATACAATGCAGTGTATTACCACATTCCCCGGATTTGGAAGTAGAGTAATGGACGGAATCTCCTCTTCCCTACAACAACTCCATTATCCGTGGCAACCAAAGACTGATTTGAGGAAGGAATATGACCAAGAGAAGCGCCAAAATCATGGCGAGGTACATCGGAAGCAACGGCTTGATTACGTCGCTAATTTTAACCCTCGCAACACTGCATCCTACAAAAAGAACAGAGCCTACTGGGGGGGTACAAAGCCCGATACTCAGGTTCATGATGAGCATGATCCCAAAATGAACGGGGTGAATCCCCAGTTGACCGGTGGCGATGGGCAAAAAGATAGGCGTGAATATCAAAATCGCCGGAGTCATATCCATAAACGTCCCCACCAGGAGGAGAATAAAATTGATGATCAATAAGATGACTATTGGATTGTCGCTCAATTGCAGTAAGGCAGTACTAACCGATTGGGGGATGTTTTCATACGCCATTATCCACGACAGGCCAATTCCGGTGCTGACCAAGAAGAGTACGATGGCAGTGGTCTTGACAGAGTCGAGAAGGACTCCGGATGTGTCGGAGATGTGCATCTCTTTATAATACAATGCCAACAGCCAGGCGTACAGCACGGCAATGGCGGAAGCTTCTGTCGCGGTAAAATACCCGGCGATAATTCCCCCGATCACTACAATCAATAAAAACAAACTCGGAAGCGCCCTGAAAAAAGTCTTGAGAACCACTTTCCACCCGAGGCTCATTTTGTGGAGCCAGAGAAAAAGAGCGATAATGCCGCTCACTCCGAAAATTATTTGATGTACCGGGCGCCAATCGACCAGCTGCGTAATAAGCAAAACAAATCCCCCAATGGCCAATAGGCCCAATAGCATCTTGAACAACCAAGGCTTCACGGAAGAAATCCCTCCCCACCGGTAAAGCAATAGTCCTATAGAAGCGATGATGAGGAAAACCCCGGTGAGGATGCCCGGCAGATATCCCGCAACAAAAAGTGCACCAATGGAGACTCCTCCGGATGCCAGCGAATAGACGATGAGGACATTGCTGGGAGGAATAGACAATCCGGTAGTCGATGAGGTGATATTGACGGCAGCGCTATAGGGCCTGGGATATCCTTCCTTGTCCATCTCCGGGGTCATAATCGTCCCGATGGCGGACGCCGAGGCAGCAGCCGAGCCCGAAATGGCGCCAAACAGCATATTGGCCAAGACATTGACCATGGCCAATCCGCCGGGAGCACGCCCGACAACAGCACGAGCAAGATCGACCAGGCGAGTGGCAATCCCCCCCTTATTCATAATGTTGCCAGCCAATATAAAAAACGGAATGGCCAATAGCGTAAAACTGTCCAACCCTCCAGCCATCCTTTGGGCATATGTCGCAAAGGCGGGCAATGAATCGATGGACGCCAACATCGTTAAGACACTGGCAATCCCAATACTAAATGCAATGGGAACCCCCAAGAGAAGCAGGACAATAAAACTCAGGATTAAAATCAATATTCCTATCGCTCCCATCTTACGACATTTTGGCCGGGTGAGTAATAAAATGAAGTGCGTAATAGGCGATGAGGATACCGCTTATAGGGATGACGATATATACATAGCCTAGAGGGATATGCATCGCAGGCGAGGTGACACCAAGTATAAACCGAGTGTACACGAGCCACCCCCCTCCAATAATCATCACAGAGAAGCTAAATAGCAATATCATGAGATATTGTACCGTTTTAATGCGGAGGAGGAGCTTTTCCGATAGTTTTGAAGAGAAGAGATCCACCGACAAATGGCCCTCTTGCCCGGTCATATAAGCCGCACCGAGCAATCCCACCCAAATGAGTAAAAAACCGGCTAACTCGTCGGTAAATCCACTCGGCGACCGGAGGACAAAACGGCTAAAGACTTGCCACAGTACGTCCAATACCAATATACCGAGCAAAAATGCGGTGAAGTGGGCGAGTATAGTATTCATCTTATTATACATGATATATTAATTAGTCAATGCGAGGTTATTGATAGCACGGATGTATTTCTTAAGTTTGGGGTTGCCTTCATAAGTGCGGTAAAGGGATTGAACTTTTTGGGCAAAAGCATCTTTCTCCGGACGGATGATTTTCACCCCTGCTTCTGAGAGTTTGTTAAGGGCATGCTGTTCGGCATTTGCCCAAAGCTCCCGCTCTTTCCTGACGGATGCCTTGACTGCTTCGTTTAGGATACTTTGCTGCTCCCCGGTAAGCTTGTCCCAAATGACTTTACTCATTAGCAACACATCCGGAATCGATGCGTGCTCATCCAAAGTGTAGTACTTGCACACCTCATATTGATGAGAATTGTAAAATGTAGGTGGATTGTTTTCCGCGCCATCCACCACTCCCGATTGAAGGGCGGTGTAGAGCTCGCCCCAAGAGAGGGGAGTAGGAGAGCCACCGAGTGCAGCGACCATTTTCATGGCGGTTTGGCTTTTCATTACGCGCAGTTTTAACCCCGTGAGGTCTGCCGGCTTGTGAACGGGTTTATTAGCGGTATAAAAACTGCGAGCTCCGGCGTCATAGAAAGCCAGTCCGCGCAGCCATTTGTCATCTGTACTCGTGAGGATTTGCTTGCCGATATCACTGTCACATACCTTGAAATAGTGGGCTTTATCCTTGAAGAGGTAAGGCAAGCCCAATACTTTGTAATCCTCAGAAAAGCCTTCCATTACAGCGGCGGAAACCTTGGTCATGGCCAGGCTCCCGAGTTGGAGTAACTCTACATTCTGTTGCTCGGAGCCGAGTTGCCCCCCCGGATAAATGCGGATCATCATTGAGCCATGGGAGGCTTCTGCCACCCGGTCGGCCATGTATTGCATGGCTATGTGCACCGGATGATTAACCGGAAGGCCGTGCGCAAGCTGTAGAATACGCGTCTTTCGCTGTCCAGAACATCCTGAAAGGATAATCACTAATATGAGATAAATATTCCTCATTGGAGCGCCTTCTTTTTTATGGTATGAAATCGTAGAATGGCAGTCTTTATCTTCGATCTCAGGGCATCAAAATCTTGCGCTTCTATCGCCTTTTTGTCGAAGAGTTTCGAACCCATACCCACGACACTTACTCCCGCTTCAATCCATTCACGGAGGTTTTCTTCTGTAGGGGCAACCCCTCCGGTGGGCATGATCTCCGTCCAAGGGCAGGGACCTTTGATGGCCTTGACAAATCCCGGACCACCCACGGCACTCCCCGGAAAAATCTTGACAAACTCGGCACCGTAGGACTCTGCATTCGAAATTTCGGTCAAGCTGCCACATCCGGGAATCCAAAGCACTTTGCGGCGGTTGCACACCCGGGCCGTCTCTTCGTTTAAAATCGGGGAAACGACAAAATTGACTCCGAGCTGCAGGTACAAGGCCGCGGTCCCGGCATCCATTACTGAGCCCACCCCCACCACCATGCCGGGAAGATGCTGGTCGGCATATTGGAGTAGCAAAGAGCAAACCTCATGTGCACGGTCTCCCCGGTTTGTCCACTCAAATACCCGCATCCCTCCATCATAAGCTGCTTGTAAAGTCTTAAGAGCCCTCTCTGCATCCGCATGATAAAACACCCCTACAATGCCCGAATCGAGCATCCAGGCAATAACATCCCTCCTCTTATACGTTGCCATATACTTGTTGTTTATTTTAGGCCAAATCGCCGATTATTCTCGACACCGCGTAGCAAATGTATTAAAAAGGAATTAATTCTATGCAAACGATTGCATGATAAATAAATTTTTTACTTTTGTGCACGGGTCTTTAACACATACGGCCAATGTATGCCGCAACGGGAGATGTTGTTTTCTGAGCCCAAATGTTTAGAGTGAAGGGATGTCATTGTATAAAGATATTCTGATGTCGGATCTGCCGGGTATAAGTGATACAGAATAAAGCCGATTTCGCAAACAACATCTTGCAGTGTGGAGTTAAAACCATATGGGCAGTACTCTCCTGCGTACTTTGTTAGGAGGTCGGGATAAAATAACCTATTTGAAAATGGAAGATTTTTTTAGATGAACAAAAGAAGAACTACGATTAAAGATTTGGCGGTAGAACTCAATACTACTCCATCGACTGTATCTCGAGCCCTTCGGCAGGATCCGGCGATCAGTAAGGAGATGCGGGAAAGGGTGCAGAGTTTGGCTAAATTGATGAATTACCGGGTAAACCGCATCGCTTCCAATTTACGCAATGGCAAAAGCAAGACCATAGGAGTGATTGTGCCGCATATCAATCGCGACTTCTTCTCTAACGTTATCTCCGGAATTGAAGATGTCTCTTACGACAAAAAATACAACGTCATCATATGTCAGACCCATGACGATTATGCCAAGGAAGTACAGTACGTCAAAACCTTGGTGAGCTCTAATGCGGATGGAATTCTGGCGTCTATTGGGTTGAGGACAAAAAATATAGAGCATTTCAATTCTGCTATGAAACTCGGTATCCCCGTTATTTTCTTTGACCGGGTCAGCAAGAAGAGCCCCTCGATTAATATCGTCAATGATGACTTCAAAGGTGCTTATATCGCGGTATCTCATCTTATCGAAATGGGTTACCGGCGGATTGCCCACTTTGCGGGCCCGGATTACCTCAATGTGTATCGGGATAGAAAGAATGGCTATATCAAAGCACTGGAAGATCACGGGATAACACCGGACCCCGAACTCGTGGTTTACAACGACCTCAAAGTGAGCGGTGGACGGTCAAGCACACAAATGCTTCTTAAGATGGCGACCCCTCCGGATGCCATTTTTTCAGCCAGCGACTATTCTGCCCTTGGAGCATTGTTGCACCTCAAAGAGCAGGGCATCAAAATCCCCAAGGAGATGGGTATAGTCGGTTATAGTAACGAAAAATTTACTGAATTGACTGCGCCCTCTTTGACATCTATCGATCAACACGGGTATGAAATGGGACAGTACAGCGCTAAGCTATTCTTTGAAGAAATGGATAAAAAAAACAACGATTTTCTTCCAAGAACCATTACTTTGACTCCAAAATTGATTATCCGGGAGTCCTCTTCTCTAAAGAATACATAGAGTCAACCATTTCATACCAAAAAAAGAATAGATAAACAGCATTCTAAACACAAAAACAATTTAATCGAAATGCCACGTAAATGATTAGAGGAGTCAAATAACAAATAAATGATAGACTTTTGGACTGTCGAGGCCCTCGTCAAGCGACTGGTAAGAAAGCATAAAATTATTAAAAGAAAGTAAAAAGAAAACGGATGAATTACGACTTAAGATATGCAGCACACCCGGATGATGTGAAGCGATATGATACCCAATCCCTGCGCAAGCATTTTCATATCGGGGGGATTATGACGCCCGGTGAGATTAACCTGACCTATACGATGTTTGATCGCTACATTGCAGGTGGTGCCGTGCCGGTCAGTGAGGCGCTGAGTTTGGAAACTATCGAGCCTTTGAAGGCAGAGTATTTTTTGGAACGTCGAGAAATGGGTGTCATTAATGTAGGAGGTCCCGGAACGGTGGTTGTCGACGGCCAAACGTATGACCTCGACTATAAAGATGCCCTCTACATAGGCCGGGGCAGTAGAAAGGTCCAATTTAGAAGTGATTCTCCGTCCCGGCCGGCAAAATTTTATATCAACTCCGCGCCCGCTCACAAATACTTTCCCACGAAACGAATTACGCAGGCAGATGCGGAAATCGTCGAGCTGGGCTCGCTGGAGGCTTCCAATGCGCGTAAGATATACAAGCTGATCGTTAATAGTGTCGTGGAGGTCTGCCAGTTGCAGATGGGGATGACCGAACTCAAACCCGGCTCGGTATGGAATACCATGCCGCCCCACACGCATGATAGGAGAATGGAGGTGTATTATTATTTTGATATCCCGGAGGGGCAATCCGTTTGCCATTTTATGGGCCAACCGGAGGAAACCCGGCATATTTGGGTGCAAAACGATGAGGCGGTGATCTCTCCATCCTGGTCGATACACGCCGGGGCAGGCACTTCCAATTACATATTTATATGGGGAATGGCAGGAGAAAATTTGGACTATGGAGATATGGATCAAGTCGCCATTAATGACTTGAGGTGATTAAAATACGGCAATCATATGGCATTTTGTCCGTTGTAAAGCCTACGAACGAAAGAACATGAAAAAGGTAGTTACATTTGGTGAAGTGATGTTGCGATTAGCGACGCCCGGATATTTGCGCATCGGCCAAAGCCCCGTGTTTAATGTGAGTTTCGGGGGCGGAGAGGCTAATGTGGCGGTCTCTTTGGCGCAATTTGAAGTGCCGGTATCCTTCGTGACCCGGCTCCCCGCCAATGCGCTGGGAGAGTGGTGTGTGAGGGAGTTGCGTGCATTTTCTGTGGATGTGGAGCACATTGTTTGGGGAGGGGAACGAATTGGAACCTATTATCTGGAGACCGGCGCCAATGCCCGCGCCAGTCAGGTGATTTACGACCGGGCGCATTCTGCTATTGCGACAATACCTCCGGGCACCATCGATTGGGAGCAGGTTTTTGAAGGGGTACATTGGTTCCACTGGACGGGAATTACACCGGCCATTTCAAGGCAAACCACCGTGGTTTTGAAGGAGGCATTGGAAGTGGCGGAGAAGATGGGGCTGGTTATTTCTACGGACTTGAATTACCGCAAAAAACTGTGGAAGTGGGGGACGACTCCTGAAGAGACAATGCCGGATTTGGTGAAGCATTGTCATGTTATCCTGGGCAATGAAGAGGATGCCGCAAAGGTATTTGGCATTCATCCGCAAGGAGTCAGTGTTGAAGGGGGGCATGTGCCGGCAGAAGCATATGAATCCGTTGCTCGACAATTGATGCATCGTTTTCCTAAGGCGGAGAAGGTGATTATCACCCTTCGGGGCTCTCATAGTGCCAATCACAACACTTGGTCCGGTGTGCTATTCGATGGTACTGAGTTGCTGCAAACCCGCCAATACGACATTACACATATCGTGGATCGAGTAGGGGGGGGCGACAGTTTTATGGCCGGGTTAATCTATGGTTTGACCCACTATTCCGAAGACCAAAAAGCCCTTGATTTTGCCGTCGCTGCTTCTGCATTGAAGCACACTATTTACGGTGATTTTAACCGGGTGACCGTCGGTGAGGTGGAGAAATTGATGGGCGGGGATGGCTCCGGCAGGGTCGTCCGCTAAAAGGGTATGAATAGATAATGAATATACAATGGCAATAATGAAGTTATTTGATTTAAGTGGAAAGACAACTTTGGTGACGGGGGCCTCACATGGCTTGGGGATGGCAGTTGCCAAGGGATTGGCTAAGGCCGGAGCCCGGATCGTAATCAACGGGAGAGATGAGGGCCGTCTGGAAGCAGCTAAGAAGGAATACCGGGCGTCCGGGGTGGAGGTTTTTACCTACGCTTTTGATGTGACAGATGAACCCGGCGTGATACAGGCCTTGTCCAGGATAGAAAAGGAAGTGGCTCCCATCGATATCCTGTTCAATAACGCCGGGATAATCAAGCGGATTCCCATCTTGGAGATGGAAGTGGAGGCATTCCGGGAGGTGCTGGATGTGGATTTGGTGGGACCGTTCATTATGGCCAAGCACGTCGTGAAGAGTATGCTGCGCCGGAATGCGCCGGGGAAGATCATCAATATGTGCTCGATGATGAGCGAGGTGTCCCGCAATACTGTCAGCGCCTACGCAGCAGCCAAAGGAGGGCTGAAGATGCTCACCAAGGAGATGGCGGACGAGTGGGCTAAACTGGGCATTCAAGCCAATGGACTTGGGCCCGGTTATTTTGCCACCTCCCAAACGGCCCCTATCCGCGTGGACGGACATCCCTTCAATGATTTTATCGTCAAGCGAACTCCTGCCAGACGTTGGGGGGAGCCGGAGGAACTTCAAGGAGCGGCCATCTTTCTCGCTTCCAAAGCGTCGGATTTTGTCAATGGACACATCCTTTATGTAGATGGCGGTATTTTGGCGACCCTGGGAAGCCATGGAGGAGAGGATTAACGTGCAGACGGAGGGTTATGAAATGGGGGACATTGTCTCTGTTGGATATGGTATGAAACCGACAAGATTATAATAATTATTAAACACCCAATGTTAGATTGTTTTAATCATCAAAGGTTCCGTCTGACCATTAAAAGGGAAATGAAAACCAAACAGATAAAATGGTGGATTGAGCAGGCACGGATGGCAATACGGATGCCGGCAACCCTATCGTATATGAAAATATTGTAATATGTATAGATTGAATTATTTGGTGTTGGTAGTATGCTTCATTCTATCGGCATGCCAATCGAAGAAGCAGCCCCGGGTGGAGTGGAGAGTTCCCAATCTCGTAGAGCATGCGGTCAAGGATAAGGCTGTGGAGATAAAGCGATCTTTTTTGAAAGGGGTGGAGAGTGCTCCTTATTTGGAAGTGCAGGACACTGCCGGGAAAGGGTATCCATATCAATTGATCGATACCGATGGGGACGGCCGGTGGGATGTGCTCTTTACACTTATCGACTTGCCCGAAATGAAGGAGGTGACGCTCATCATTACCGGGAAAGAGACCGAAAAACCTTCCCAAAATGTATCTCCTCGCGCCAATGTGCGCTTTGGGAGCAAACAAAAACCCTATCGAGAAATCAGTCAAGCTAACCGGGTGACTTCCGGGGATACCGTTCCCGCTTCTGCCCGATTTTTGATGGAAGGGCCGGCATGGGAAAGTGACAAAATCGCATTCCGAAATTATTTTGATCAGAGAAACGGTATCGACATCTTTGGTAAGCGGAGTGCCGGTATGGTACTCGATAGTGTGGGTATCGAAGGGAGTGATTATCACACCCTGGCAGATTGGGGCATGGATATTTTGCATGTGGGGGCTTCCCTGGGAGCCGGAGCCGTTGCGTTGCTACATGGAGATTCCCTCTTCCGGATTAATGGCGGAGAGCGCAGCTCGTACCGGTTGATTGCGGACGGCCCTTTGAAGGCTGCTTTGGAGTTGCGGCATCCCACAGACATCTTTGCAGGGAAGAAATACAGCATTGTTCAGCGCTTGTCCACCTGGGGTGGGTTTCCCGGTTATCAATCCGAAGTGACACTGGAAGGGCTGGAAAAGGGAGACAGCCTGGTGTCGGGCCTGGTCAATCTGCACAATGACTCCCTGTATCGAGAAGCGTATGGAGATTGGATGTTACTCTATACCCATGACCGGCAGGCCGAAGATGGTAAAATGCTGGGGATGATGCTCGCCGTGCCCAGAGCGCAGTTGGGGCAAGTGGGACAGACCGCCAATGAGGGAGCGGGTATCACCCATTCCTACCTCGTCTCCTTTAAAACAGAGGAACAAAAACCCGTCAAATATTGCTTTTTGGCGGGCTGGGAAACCCAGGACCCGGGATATAAAGACCAGGGATATTTCGTGAGAAAAATGAAGGCTGCAATCGACCAAATCCCCGATTAAACACGGGAAAGTAAGCGATTTTGCCGAAGAATAACCAAAGATAATAAACATGATAAAAACGCTGACCTATCCGGTGATTTTCCTAATGCTTTGCAGCTTATCTTTACCCGTTAGTGCACAATTGAAATTGGCTAAAATTTTCTCCTCTGAAATGATGATTCAACGGGGTGAGACGGTCCCTGTTTGGGGGTGGAGTACACCCGGCACCGAAGTAGTGCTGCGTTGGGATGACAGTCCACCATTTCATACCATAACCTCCAAACAAGGGGAGTGGGAGATCAAATTGCCTCCGACTACCAAGAAGGGCCCCCATCGGATGGAAGTGCGTTCGGGAAGTGAGAATGTTATAGTAGAAAATATCATTGCGGGGGATATATGGCTCTGCGCAGGACAGTCCAATATGGAGTGGATGGTCGAAAATAGCAACCAGGCGGAAATCGAACTGGCCCGGGCAGAATACCCGGAAATCCGTCTCTTTGACGTCCCACACAAAATGGCCAATCTCCCTGCTAAAGACCTGCCGGGAGAGCCGGTATGGCATCCTTGTAGAAAGGAATCCGTACGTCAATTTTCTGCCGTGGGCTACTTTTTTGGCCGGGATCTCCATGAGAAATTGGGATTGCCCATCGGATTGATAAGTGACAACTTCGGAGGAACCATTATTCAGACTTGGATGAGCCCCGAAGGGTTTGCCGGCTTAGTCAACTATGAAAAAGACATTGCCGCTCTTCCGGAGGTGGATTTTGAGGCAGATAAGCGGGAAGGGCATGACGAGTTTAATGTTTGGCTGCGCGCCTTTCACGACCGGGACAAAGGCATATCGGACGAGCAGTATGTATGGGCGAATACGGATTATTCGGATTGGAAGAGCATGGACTTGCCCGGCATATGGGAAGCTTCCGGGGATACTTCTCTTTTTGAGCGCGATGGGGTCGTGTGGTTTGCAAAGGATTTTTATGTAGAGGAAATTCCAGCGGGTGTCGACCAAAAGCTGTCCTTGGGACCAATAGATGACTCGGACATGACCTGGATAAACGGTACACTCGTAGGCCAAATGGAGAATCGCTACAACAAGGACCGGTGGTACACGATACCTCCGGGAGTTTTGAAAACCGGAAAAAATACCTTAGTTGTCCGCGTGGAGGACTATATTGGTGGTGGTGGATTGTACGGAGACCCGGAGCAGCTCTTTGTGCGTATAGGCGAAGAAATTATTCCCCTCGCAGGCCGGTGGAAGTATAAAGTTGGGATGCTTACGGACACCCCTATGCCCAAGAATAATTTTGGTCCCAATGGCTACCCCTGCGTGTTGTACAATGGGATGATCGCTCCCATTACGCGGTTTCCCATTAAGGGGGTGATATGGTATCAGGGGGAGTCCAATGTGTACAAAGCTGTGGAGTACCGCGATTTGTTACAGCGGTGGGTGCGCGATTGGCGAAGCCGGTGGCATGCACCGGATATGCCATTTTTATGGGTCCAACTCGCCAATTTCGGGCCGGTACAGGAGACCCCAAAGCCGTCTATGTGGGCCGAACTTCGCGAAGCGCAGGAGGCCGGTTTGGCACTTCCCCACACCGGGATGATTACGGCCATCGATATCGGAGAGGGCAAAAATATCCATCCGCGCAACAAGCAAGAGGTGGGGAGAAGACTGGCATTAGCGGCAGAAAAGGAAGTGTATGGCCTCCCGGTAAAGTATTACGGACCACACAAGCGTTCGGCGACCTTTGGCGATAATTATGTGGACATTCGATTTGACAGCGTATATGGAGGATTGTACGTCACCAATCGATATGGTTGTGCCCATGGTTTCAGCATTGCCGGTGCGGACCGGGTATTTCATTGGGCGAGGGCCTATGTGGTCGATGCCCAGACCGTGCGGGTTTTTGCCCCTGAAGGCAAAGCACCTGTCTCGGTGCGCTATGCCTGGGAGGACAATCCCTTTGACCTCAATCTGTTTAACAGCGAAGGCTTTCCCGCCTTGCCTTTCCGGACGGATGACTGGCCACTGAGTACGGGAAAGTAGATATCACAAGGAAAGGGTGCTTTTGGATTGAACTACTCTTTTATAATCAAATCTAACGCGGAATTTGCATGTTGATAAAGCACTAAGGTGCCCTACCTGAACAGTGGTAAATGAAATCCTTTGATTGAATATTATTTCAAATATTGGGTTAGTTTATATTGAAAATGTCTATATTTGCTAATCTCAATCGAAAAATTAACCAAAATAATTGTATTATGAAAAGAATTTTACTTTCGACAGCATTTGTTCTGTTTGGGACATTGCTGGTTCAGGCACAAGCGGTGCTCTCCGGCAAGGTGACCGACGAAAAGGGGGCGCCTCTGGTGGGTGCAACGGTGTATGAAAAGGGTGTAGAACAGGTTACCGTGACCGATTTGGATGGGCATTACTCCATCCGGTTATCAAATGTTCCGACGCACATTATTGTGAGTTATGTGGGGTACAATACTACCGACATAGCGGTGGAGGAACCGTCCTCTGATTTTAACATCCAATTGACAGAAGGGGTGGTAATCAATGACGTGGTAGTCGTGGGCTCCCGTTTCCAACCACGTACTTCCGTCACCTCACCGGTGCCGATCGACAACATTCACGCCGATGAGTTGATTCAGACCGGCAAGATGGCAGTGGATAAGATGCTGACCTATAAGATTCCTTCGTACAATTCGACCCAACAGACCATATCCGATGCTACGGCCCATTTTGATCCGGCAGATCTGCGTGGATTGGGACCGAGCCGCACCTTGGTGCTAATCAACGGAAAACGCAAGAATGCGAGTTCGCTGGTCTATATCAATGATACCCCTGGTAAAGGGGAAGTAGGCGTCGATATGAAAAGTATCCCCGCGGCGGCCATCGAAAGAGTAGAAGTGCTCCGGGACGGTGCCTCAGCGCAGTACGGTTCGGATGCGATTGCCGGGGTGATTAACATCATTCTCAAAGACGATGTGGATTTTAGCACACTTGATTTGCATTACGGTCAGACGACGGTAGGCGATGGACAGAATTACGGCTACGACTTCAATACCGGATTCAAAGTGGGAGAGAAGGGATATATTAACCTCACCACTTCCTACGGACAACAAAAGGAGACCAACCGTGCCCCTTCGCCGGGTACGGATTCGCTATTTGGAAATATTTTCGCCGGGATTTCCGGATTAGAAGATTTGGGGAATAGCTTGCTCGATGGCTCCAACCAATGGCTCAAAGACCATCCCGATATGGGTATGCATGTCGGTACACCCAACATGAATACCGCTGAGGTATTTGTCAATGGAAAGATTGATATCGATGATAACACCCGGTTTTACGCTTTTGGTGGATTGACACACCGGGACGGATTGAGCTATGCCCTGTACCGGACTCCTTATTGGAAGAGTACGGACTACGGGTTGTTGCACGATCCGGGTACGAAGTATGACGGATTTCAACCTACCTTTGAGACGGATATCGTCGACCAAAGTCTGGTCGTCGGATTCTCCGGCAAAAAAATGGGTTGGGACTACGATTTGAGTTTGACCAATGGGCGCAACTCGGTAGATTATACTATCGGCAACACCATCAATTTCTCACTTGCGGAACTCAGCCCCACCCAATTTTATGCCGGTGGATATGAGTTTGGCAACACGATTACCAACTTTGACCTGGGTAGAGGATTTGGAATGTTTCAAGTCGGTTTGGGTACGGAATTCAGAAAGGAAAACTTTGTCGCTAATGCGGGAGAAGAAGCTTCTTATGCCGGTGAAGGGTCGCAGTCTTTTCCGGGATTATCTCCCCAAAATGCGGTCAATGCGGTGCGCTACAATTTTGGCATGTATGCGACGTTGGATGCATGCGGATGTCACCGATGATTTCTTGTTGAGCGGAGCGGTTCGCTCGGAGAATTACTCCGACTTCGGAAATAACCTGTCCTACAAGCTCGCTACAAGATACAAACTGTTAGATGACAAATACGTCATCAGAGGTTCGTATTCCACCGGGTTTAGGGCGCCTTCGTTGCATCAGATACATCTGAGCATTATCCAGACGCTCGTGTCCGGAGGTACCATCTCCAATCAGGGTACCTTCGACAATAATAGTTCTGTACTGAGGATTCTCGAAGTCCCCAAGTTGAAGGATGAAAAAGCACAAAACCTCACCTTTGGTATCGGAGCCCGCCCGATGACAGGGCTGACCCTCTCAGCGGATTTTTATCAGGTCAACGTCAAGGATAGAATCGTCTATACGAGTAGTATCGCTTCTTCGGATACTTCCACCACAGTAGGCAAGGTATTGAAGGACTATCACATCACTTCATTAAAGCTCTTTACCAATGCCGTATCTACCAAGACAACCGGAATCGATTTGGTCGCCAACTATAAGATGGCAGTCGGTCCCGGCAAAATGAATCTCGGGGTCTCTTACAATCAGAATAAGACGGAGATCGTCGGTAAGATTACGACGCCCAAACCCATCGCTGATGCTGGGGTGGATATCTTTGACCGCAAGGAACAATCCCGAATCCTGAGTGCGCGGCCAAGTAAAAAACTCATCCTGACCTTGGGGTATGAAATGGGTAAATTTGATGTGGTGCTCAACAATACCCTTTTTGGATCGGTGACTTGGCAGCATGCAAGTGACCCGTCTAAAGACCAAACGTTCGGCTCAAAGTGGATTACGGATCTCTATCTCAATTACGACGTAACGAGCAATGTAGGTCTCGCCATCGCCGTCAATAATTTGCTGAATGTCTATCCGGATCCAATCAATACCCACGGGGACTTTGTTACCAATCTGGGTGGCAGATTCAAGTATCCCTGGGAGGTCAACCAATTTGGCTTTAACGGAACCACCCTCTCTGCCAATGTCAAAATGCGATTTTAATTCGCGAAAAGTTAAGGGTATAAATAATGACAAAAGGGCACCGGATAGGTGCCCTTTTGTGTTTTGTACGCCAATAACAGAATACAATCGACCTCCTTCCCAAATTATCGTCCGTTAGACGCACTCCCTAGGAGGCATTTAAATTCCGGTTGATCACCATTCTCGGAATACCTTGACGATACTGTCCCAAAAAGTGTGTAAAGCAAGTTTTTGTTAATTTTGAATTTTTAACCATAAAACAATAAAAAATGAACAAAAAACTCCACTTTACACAAGAGCAAGTTACAACAATTTTACAACATG
>JALWRC010000068.1 GCA_027080725.1 Saprospiraceae bacterium | reverse complement strand
TGTTCCACCAGTAATTCTTATACATAAATTTTTGAGAGATAAAGAGCAAGACATCATAAGGATTGTAAACCTTAGGCCCAAAGTAATAATATCCGTTGTACCATTCGCGTACTTTCTCCATATCTGCCCCCACAAGATGCTCTTTAAAAACGGTGATTAAGTCTTCATGGGTATAGCCGCAAATGTCTCCGTAATCCGGATGCAGGGTAATATCTTCCAAATTATTGAGCCCGCTAAAGAGATTCATCTTGGAGAATTTGCTCACCCCGGTGATAAAGACAAAGCGGATGTAAGCGTCATTGTCCTTGATGACGCCGTAAAAGTCCTTCATGGCGTCTCTCATAACGCGAGCAACCTCGCTATCGGTTATATTGTCGAGGATGGGTTTGTCGTATTCGTCGATAAGGACGACGACTTTTTGCCCGTATTTTTGGTAGGCGGAAACTAAAAGTTGTTCGAAGCACTGTTTAGCTTTAAGATTTCCGGAGCACTCGATACCGAGCTCTCTTTGTGGTCTTTTAAGAATCCAAAGCAGATTTTCTTCGAGCTCATCAATAGACTTGTGAATGCCGGAGCCCAAGCTAACTCTCAAGACCGGATACTTGACCTCCCAGTCCCACCGGTCATATATGTAGAGTCCTTTGAAGAGGGCTTTGTCCCCTTCGAAAATCTCTTTGAGGGTGTCGAGAAACAGGCTTTTGCCGAAGCGCCGGGGACGGGAAAGGAAGTAGAACTTGCCATTTTGAATCAGATGGTGGGCGATCTTTGTTTTATCTACATAACAATATCCATCCGTAATGATTTCAGAAAAAGTTTGTATTCCAATAGGAAGTTTTTTCATTTGTTTACTTTTTATTGTCTTTTAACGGTCACCTGTATTTTACTTCTTTCCCCCTTTGTCCCTCATTTTATTCGCTCCCATTCATAACCGATGATATTTCTCTTTTCGCGACTAAACTCGATACCGATGAGATAGACTTCGTCTTGGTCCATAAACTTCTCGTAGTATCTCTTTTCTTTGATCTGTTCCAGGGCGCGGCCGGAGGCTTTTTCGGATAGTTTAAACTCGAGGATAAAGACTTTCCCATCGAGTAGAATGCTCAAATCCATTCTGTCGAGGTTGCTGATATCCTCGGGGATGATGTGAAGACCGAGGCTGGAGAGGTAGGCATAGACGACACTGGCGTAATAGCCCTCATACTCTGCCAGTTGGTTGTTGGTAAAGTTGGTATAGGGGATGGAGGCAAACAAGGAGAATAAAACCTCTTGGAGGCCCTCCAAATCAGCCTCAGCCAGAATAGAATAGAGCTTATCCTGAAATTTTAGTTTTTGAGTGGTTTGTTGGGTCAAATAAGAGATAAAAAGGCTATTGAGGGAGGTTTGGACTTCCTTGTTTGGAGTGGTGAGTTTATATTTTATGGCAAAGGGTGAAGGGAGTTGTTCTTCGATGGTCAGATAACCCGTTTGCCAGAGCAGTGCTACGAGTTCGATTCTATCGACGTCAAAGGTATTGAGTATTTCCTCGTTGGCCACAAAGTGCTCGAGCTCGGGGATAAAATACTCCCCTGTTTTCAACATATCGATTAGAAAAGAGGGATTGCCGGTATCCCACCAATAATTTCTATAAGTGAAATTTTTCTTAATAAACAGAAGAATGTCAAAAGGATTGTAAACTTTTTCGCCTAAATAATTGTAGCCATTGTACCACTCGCGGACCTTTTCCATATCCGCCCCCTTGAGATGCTCTTTAAACACCGTAAGGAGGTCATGGTGTGTGTACCCACAAATGGTGGAAAAGTTTTTATCTAAGGTAATATCTTCCAAATTATTAAGCCCGCTAAAGAGATTCATCTTGGAGAATTTGCTGACCCCCGTGATAAAGACAAAGCGGATGTAAGCGTCATTGTCCTTGATGACGCCGTAAAAGTCCTTCATGGTGTCTCTCATAGCGCGGGCGACCTCGCTATCGGTTATATTGTCGAGGATGGGTTTGTCGTATTCGTCGATAAGGACGACGACTTTTTGCCCGTATTTTTGGTAGGCGGAAACTAAAAGTTGTTCGAAGCACTGTTTAGCTTTAAGATTTCCGGAGCACTCGATACCGAGCTCTCTTTGTGGTCTTTTAAGAATCCAATGCAGATTTTCTTCGAGCTCATCAATAGACTTGTGAACGCCGGAGCCCAAGCTAACTCTCAAGACCGGATACTTGACATTCCAGTCCCACCGGTCATATATGTAGAGTCCTTTGAAGAGTGCTTTGTTTCCTTCAAAAATTTCTTTGAGGGTATCGAGAAACAGGCTTTTGCCGAAGCGTCGCGGACGGGAAAGGAAATAGAACTCCCCATTTTCGATTAATTGGAGGGCGATCGGTGTCTTATCCACATAAGCCAACTCCCCTTCTATAATTTTACTAAAAGTCTGTATCCCGATTGGAAGTTTTTTCATTTGTTTGCTTTTAAATTCTTCTAGTCATCTCTTAAATGCAATTACAAGAGAGGCTATATAGTGCCTGCAAGAAAACGCTTCAAAATTAGAAATGTATCTTTTGGCGATCTTTTTATTTTTCTCAACTCACTGATACCCCGGCATCACTTCGTCTCGAAAAACGAAAAAGCTCATCCAAAATCTTTCATTTCATAAAATTTGACAGTTTTCTGGCAAGCACTATGTAAAGATGGAGCATATGACCGGAAAACAAAGATACATAATCCTTTCGATGTCTGAGTAAAGATACACACCTGTAATCTTTCAGCTAATGAACAAACAGCATTGGATAAAATGAATATCGAACAAGGATTAACGAATGCCGATTTTAGAAGTAAAAGTAAGAATGAATAAATTTAACATAGAAGAACGATTGATTAATTTTTCAGTAGAAACCGCTCAAAAAAATATGATAGGATAAAAAATCACAAATAAATCTAAAATCGCTAATAGGTGTTCCAAGTTCGATATTCTACTCGTTCCTTGTTCTTCAATCAAAATAGTGCACTTTGTAATACAAACCTGTTAAGAGTGTATCTGTCGGAAGCCAATGTTTATTATTATCTTGTGGCAGATAAACCGAAAACGATGAATAGATTAAAGTTAGAGACAAGTCCGTATTTACTCCAGCATGCAGACAATCCCGTGGAGTGGTACCCATGGGGAAAGGCGGCATTTCGGCGTGCGGAGGAGGAAGACAAGCCCATCTTGCTGAGCATCGGATATTCTTCCTGTCATTGGTGTCACGTCATGGCGCATGAGAGTTTTGAAAACGAAGAGATAGCGGATTTTATGAATACCCACTATGTTAACATCAAGGTGGACCGCGAAGAACACCCGGATATTGATGCGATTTACATGCAAGCGTTGCAGTTGCTTACCGGAAGTGGTGGTTGGCCCTTGAATATCTTCTTGACACCACAATTAAAACCCTTTTATGGCGGTACGTATTTCCCCCCCGAAGGGAGAGGGGGTATGCCGTCGTGGATGGATGTCCTCTCGCATATCGCCCACCTGTATCAGCACAACAGGAGACAAGTGGAGAATGTAGGGGATAGATTGACCGAAGCGATGGATAAAAGCCAGCAACCGGAGTTGCCGGAAGATTATCGATTGGAGGCCAAGACGGAGTATGCTGTCGATAAGGTACCGGAACTATTTCAAAAGCGAGCTGACTCTCAGTTTGGCGGATTTGGTCATGCACCGAAGTTTCCCTCCATTGCCGACTTGCATTTTCTCTTGGATGCGTCGGTCCTGCTCAAGAGCCAATGGGCCGGCCGGCATTTGATAAAGACCGTAGATCATATTATTCGCGGAGGAATCTACGACCACATCGGTGGAGGGATAACGCGATACAGTACGACAAGAGATTGGAGGGTCCCTCATTTCGAAAAAATGCTTTACGACAACGCGCTTTTAATCGAGTTGCTGGCCAATGTCACTATGTCTTGTCTGGATAGGCGTTTTGAGTATGAAATGGCGGATATTACGGCATGGATCGAACGGGAGATGTCCGATGGGGAAGGCGGTTTTTACAGTGCGATGGACGCGGATAGCGAAGGACAAGAAGGTAGGTATTACATTTGGGATAAGGGAGAGATGGAGGAAATACTGGGAGAGGAGGCAGAAGCATTTATGCACTTGTACAACATTACGGATGAGGGCAATTGGGAAGGAAAAAACATCCCGGAGGTGGACCCCGATACCTCTTACCAAAGCCTCATGGAACAGAGAATACAAACTCAAGCTGCCCGGCACAAAATACTGTCCCACCGGACTAAAACCCGGGTTTTGCCCGGAATAGATCGAAAAATATTGGCAGATTGGAATGCATTATTAGTGTCCGCATGGTGCCGGGCGTACCGGGCAACAGGAGAAAAGCGTTACTTGAAACTCGCCCTTTCAACCATTTCATACCTAAAAAAGCACTTTATCCGACCGGATTACAGTGTCTTGCATATTCATGGGGATGTGCCCATCACCGGAAACTTAGACGATTATGCGTTTGTAATACGGGCCGCATACGAACTTTTCGTGATTACGCAGGATAAAAGTTGGGTAGAACTGGGAGAACGGATATTGAGTCGGGCTCAGGTCGAGTTTTATGACCAGGACAAAGGCGTATTTTTCTTCTCGTCAAAGAATCGAGAGGATACCATCATCCGGAAGATAATTTGGCAAGATGTGCCGGTACCTTCCGGTTTTGCGGTCATAACGGAGATGATGTATGTGTATGGGGCCATCACAGGTAGAGAAGAATGGAGAATCACCTCTGAAGAAATCATCCAAAGAGCGACCATGAGGATAATCCACCAACCCATGGGGCATGGACAATGGCTGTCCAATATCATGTATTTTACGGGAGGGCATACCGAAATGGTGCTTTTGGGAGAGCATTACCGCAATGCGTATGAGCGTCTGCTGCGGGCTTATATCCCGGGAAGTATCCTTGCAGGAGCACAAGAGCAAACGAATGACTTGCCCATCCTTAAGGATAAAACCGTACAATGGAAGACCACCATTTATATTTGCAAGGGAAAATCTTGTATGCCACCTGTGGATGGTTTAGATAAACTCAAACAAGAGATATCTGGGCTGAATTGCCAATAGCCTACTACTCAAAGAATAGAATTCATGAAGAATTAACCAAACCTATTTTTCTCTGAAATGAGGCACTAAAACGGGAGTAATGCTTTAGTGATCGGTCAACCCTAAATAGACGAATAACTTTGAAGTATTTTACGCCTATAACTTCGTTAATAATACTCGACGCTTGGCTATGCCTGCGCTTTTTGTCTTGTTCAGACGCAAAACACTCACATGTATAACCCGACATTCAAACACTGCTTGGGTAGCCAACTTTTAAGATACATTTCTGCGAAATTCCAAAAATTAAGCTATTTATTTTATAACCCCTACTGCGAATACAAGTGCTTTTTTAATCTGCACCTCATTGCGCAGTTTGTAATGCCAATGGCTGCAGCGATAAAACGGTCCAAATCGTCAATAAAGGCAAGTAATCCATGTTGCATTGCATAGTTGCATTATCTTTGCATCGATTTGGTTAGGAAAAATGTACATAGGGCTTTTTACTTATTGCTTTTAATTTCTGCAATGCTTCGTGTAGAGGCGCAGACCGGCAATCCTTTTGAGATTCGTGTTCATCGTAAACAAACGACTACTAATACAGTTAACAAATCGGCCGGAACCCCGATTAAACAGCGGAACTCCGCTCCTTCCAACCTCACAAAACAAGCTCAAGGTAAGGTGGGGATTTCTGATAATCCATTTGAAAAAGACCGATTTGGTAAGGGGACGGTGGTTGTCACATCCCCAGCAAGTAAAAGAGAAAAGGTGTTGGGAAGCCCCCATCGTTCAACGGGAGGTAAACTAAGATCTTTTGTCCCTGAGCGAAGTGCCGGAAATGACTATATGTTTTGGGTGCTTACCTTTTTGTTATTGGTATTGTCTATCATTATTAATCTCAACCGGACGGTGTTGAGCATGATCTATCGAGCTGTAACAAATGAGAGCTACCTAAACAACCTTGCCCTTACCTCCAACCCCCAAACAAAAGTTATTCTTCTTTTGTATTATACCCTTTATCTCATCAATTTGAGTATTTTCTTATATCTAACTACTCAATTGTGGTATGGTTGGTCCGGCGTTCCTTGGCTATTGCGATGTATCGCAGGAGTTGTTGTGGCGTACACTCTTTTTCAGGGAGCATTGCTTTTGTTGGGTTGGATATATCCCATTAAAAAGGAGGTTTCCCTTTACCTGTTCAACATACGTGTGTTTGAGTCTGCCTTAGGACTATTACTGTTGGTCGTCAATTTTGCTATCGCTTTTACTCCGCATGAAATGGCTGAAATGTTAGTGAAGGTAGGCATAGGTCTAATCGTTATGTTTTACTTGATGCGTTTGTCCAGGGGGTTCTTTCTGAGTTATAGGTTTTTAATGACAAATGCTTTCCATTTTATTTTGTATCTTTGTGCCTTCGAAATCGCACCCTTCTTGATATTATACAAGTGGGCGCAGGGATTGGGATAAAAAAAGGGAATAAATTTCTGTTTAGATGGGGACAACAGCAGGGCAGTACAAGGAGAAATATAAGTCGATAAAGACCATTCTTGTATCACAGCCAAAGCCTGAAAAATCACCGTATTACAATTTGGAAGAAAAGTATGGCCTTACGATTGATTGGCGACAGTTTATCTATGTAGAAGGCTTAACAGAGCGTGAGTTTCGCAAGCAACGCATATATCCTTCAGACTTTACAGCGATTATCTTTTCCAGCAAAAATGCCGTCGATCATTTCTTCAGGTTATGTGAAGATATGCGCATCACCATGCCGATGTCTACCAGATACTTCTGCACAACAGGAGCTATTGCCAATTATCTACAGAAATTTATTGACTTTCGCAAGCGTAAAGTATTTGCCGGGCACAGGGAACTCAAAGAGATAGATCGCTATTTCACCAAGTTTAAGAATGAAAAGTTCTTTCTTCCCATTTCTAACTTGGGCTCTAAAAAAGTAAAAGAGTATCTGGATAAGAAAGGAGTCAACTACCAGGAAGCCATCATGTACAGGACTGTGACCAGTGACCTCTCTGATTTGAGTGACGTAAAGTATGATGTATTAGTGTTTTTTAGCCCCTTGGGAATAAGCTCCCTGTTTGCCAATTTTCCGGATTTTGTGCAAGGAGATACCCGCATTGCGGTGTTTGGCAACCAAACGGCTCAGGCAGCAGAAGAGCATGGCTTGCACATTAATATCAAAGCACCCTCTGCCGAGGCACCTTCTATGACTATGGCTCTTGAGAATTATCTCAAAATTTCTAATAAGTAATGGTGAGCGATTTTTCTCCGGAATTCCTCCGCGAAAAACTCAATCGATTTCCTCTTCCCGGCAAAAAGGCGCATCGCAAGATGACAGACCGGTTTCGTTCACGCTATTACGAACCGGCCAGGGACGTGCGCCGGGCCGGAGTGCTGGTACTTCTTGTACAAGACCTCAAATCTCCTTATTTATTGCTTATCAAACGGGCATCCGGAGAAAATAACCGGGATCACCACGCGGGGCAAATCGGCTTTCCCGGAGGTAAAGCCGAGCCCTCTGATCGAGATATTCGACATACAGCTCTGCGCGAAGCCCGGGAAGAAGTCGGTATCCACCCGGATTTGGTTCATGTGTTAGGAGAATTGAGCGAAGTATATGTCTATGTCAGCAACTTTCTCGTCACTCCGGTTGTCGCCTGGGCAGAACCCCAAAGGTTTATTCGCCAGGAAGACGAGGTAGCTCAAATTCTCTCCTTTCCCATCCGTCGACTTCTCGACACGGACGCCATACATCAAGATGGGGTGGTCACCTTATCTTCCGGGGTAAAATTGGAGGGTGTACCGCATTATAAACTCGACAACCATGTGATCTGGGGGGCTACTGCCATGATATTGTCCGAACTCCGCGAGGTACTTATGGTGCCGTAAAAGGGGGTACTTTTCAAGTGGGAACAAACCAGTTACAGTATAAACCTGCTCTTTTTATCTGACTCTTGAGCCCCACCTAAAGTTAAAGTATGAAAATTTGCGTCGTCAGTTCCCGACCCTGTATCGTATATAAAGAACTCCGCCCCCGAGCTAACGACGCAGAAGGATGATCCCCGATCCGGATGTCTTGCGTTAGTGCAGTTTGTATTACACACTCTCTCTTAATGGAGCGTTTAGGTTCGGAGAAAAATAACTTTGGTAAAACCGGAAAAAATCTCTTCTCGTAGCACTATACGCTTTCTAAAGCAGGCATAAGTGCAATAATAGAAGACTTTTTACCATTTCATACACCAAAACCCGTTGTTCATCGAAAAGGTAAAGCTTCACTTTATACAAAAAGTAAAAGGATAGTATCTTGTGACTTAAATCTAAAACTCCATTTAAGCCAAAATTTGTAAAAACACTTTATCATGAATATCAGATGGTTTTTCACCCTGTTTCTTTTCTCGGTAATCCTACATGTACATGCTTCGGATTATTGGCAGCAGCACGTCAAATATAAAATCCGGGTGACCCTGGATGATGTCCATCACCAACTCGAAGGCACAGAGACCATAACTTATACCAATAACTCTCCGGATGTCCTGGATTACATAGTTTTCAACCTTTGGGCCAATGCTTTTAGCACAAAGAAGTCCCCGTTCAACCAGCAAAAAATACGTACGCGAAGCACCACTTTTCAATTTGCCAAACCGGAAGAGATGGGGGGTTATCTACAGCTGTCTTTCGAAACCGGTGGTCGTGATTTGGAGGTCCAATACCTCAATGAATCCAAAGAAATAGCCAAAGTGATGCTGGACAGACCATTGGCTTCCGGAGCATCCATTACGCTAAAAATTCATTTCAAACTCAAAATTCCCTATACATTTTCCCGCCTGGGGCATGTCAGTCAGAGCTATCAGATGACCCAGTGGTACCCCAAACCGGCCGTTTACGACATCCATGGATGGCATGGGATGCCCTACCTCGATTTGGGAGAGTTTTATAGCGAATTTGGTCAATACGATGTGGAGATTACACTCCCTTCCAACTATGTCGTAGGGGCCACCGGCACGCTGTTAACGGAAAGTGAAAAGGCTTTTCGAGCGCGTATTCTTAGAGAGAGTTTGGGCAAAATCCGGCTCTGGAAGAAGGATTCGTTCCGGACAAAACGCAGTGATACTATCCCTCCGTCTTCTTCTGAGAGCAAAACGATACGATATGTGGCAAGTCAAGTTCATGATTTCGCCTGGTTTGCGGACAAACGATTTATGATGGTGGAAGACCGGGCAAAATTACCTTCCGGCAAAACCATTCCCACCTATGGATATTTTACCCCCGGAGCAGCCAATTTGTGGCAACACTCAGCAGAATACGTCAAAGACGCCGTAGAGTTTTTCTCCCAGAAGATTGGAGAATACCCCTGGCCTCACGCTTCTGCAGTCCTTGGACCCCTTTCGGCAGGGGGAGGGATGGAGTACCCGATGATTACGATTATCGCCCCGATGCACAATGCAAAAGCACTTGATCTGGTCATCAACCACGAAGTGGGGCACAACTGGTATTACGGCATACTCGCCAGCAATGAGCGTGATCATGCCTGGATGGATGAGGGAATGAACAGCTACATTGATGGGCGTTATGCCAGGATGAAGTACGACAATGGCGAAATGATGAACTTGCCTTCTTTTTTGAAGAAGGGTACAGACTATGGGATGAATAAACTGCTATATGCCGCAAAAATTTCTACCAATACCGATCAACCCGGAGATCTGTCATCGGATGATTATCTGTCCGTTAATTATCAGGCATCCGCTTATACCAATCCGCAGATGAATTTTGACTATTTGGAAAAATATGTCGGAACGGAACAAATGGACAAGGCCATGCATCATTACTTTGACAAATGGAAGTTTAAACACCCCTATCCGCAGGATGTACAGCAAGCGTATGAAGAGGCATTGGGGAAGGACTTGAGTTGGTTGTTTGAAGGATTGATGGGCGTGGGGGCCAATCCGTTGAAAAATCCACACATGGATTACGCTTTGACCTCCTGGAAAGACCGGTCTACCAATACCGTGCGTGCCACCAACCGCGGAGACGTCGCAGCCCCGGTTTTACTCCAGGGAATCAAGGATGGGAAGGTGGTAAAAAGCCAATGGTTTGAAGGCTTTTCGGGACAAAAGGAACTGCGTTTAGGCCCCGGAGATTTTGATAAAGTGGCACTGGATTTTCAAAATAAAGGGCCGGACTGCAACCCCGAGAATCAGACGCTCAGGACACATGGCTGGGCCAAATACAAACCCCTCAATATATCTTACTACGGCATCGGCCTGAATCATTCACAAAAACTCAATACCTATCTCTTCCCTTCTTTTGGATGGAACCGGCAGGATGGTGTGATGGCCGGAGTGCTGCTTCACAACATCACCTTTCCTGTTCGTCCCTGGAAGTATTACATTATCCCGATGTACGGGTTCAGGTCGAGAAAGCTCGTCGGACTGGGGGATATTAACTACAATTTTTATCCCCGCGGATCCCGACTTCGTCGAGTGCGAATCGGCTTATTTGGCAGAAGATTCACCCCCGGTGAGACCTCCAGTCGCACCCCTGTGGAGTGGAGAGTGGCACCCTACCTGGGTTTCCGCTTTAAACGCGCCATGAAAAGTATGGTAATCCATGATCTACGCATGGCGTATGATCAGTATATCGATTTACCCAACGGAGAGAAGAATCAAAATCGTTTTGATGCCAACCGGATGCGGATAAGGTATGAAATGGCGGATTTCGACCCGATACAAAGCAACAATCTGCACGTTGAGGTTTTTCGTATAAGCAAAAAGAAAAACGCCTCAACAGCTTTGACGCTATCTTATTATGGAAAATGGCAATTTGCCAAGAAACAGGCCTTGAATTATCGTTTTTTTCAGGGATATTTTTTGCATCGGTCTGAATTGGCGCCCAAAAATGCTTTTTATCTAACGTACAATAACGAAGCAGATTACTTGCTCTTGGATGATTATTACCTCGGGAGAAAGCCATGGAACAATTATTACTCCAAAGAAATTAAAATCGGGGAAGGGGGATTTAAAGATCCCATCCCGGTGTCTGCATCCCGGTCGCTGACGAGCCTCAATTTGTCCGTGGATATTCCCAAAGTACCTTTTACCAAACTGTTTCTCGACCAAGCGATTGCTAAAGATGCGTATAACTCCGGACTGAAGTACTATATGAGTACGGGCATCGCTTTTGAAATGATGAATACTGTAGCATTGTATTTCCCCCTGTATAATGTAGGCTTGGACAAGATTTATGATTTGGAAAGAGGGGATGAGAATAAGTGGTTGCGCCGGGTGAGTTTTATGTTTAAATACAAATGGGACTTAGGCAATTTGGCAGAAGACATGATGTATTTGTACTGATGGTGTGTAGTGTTGGGTCAAACGGTTAAAGAATCAAGTTACCGTGTTTTAATTGCCATTTACGATTGACCTTCATGATATCAAAAAAGGCTTCAGCGGAGATAATTTCTGCTCCCAGGCTCCGAAGGTGTGGCGTGTCTTGTTGGGCATCTATCCATTGGAGGCCGTGAGGCTCGAGGTGGTGGACAAGGTGGATTAAGGCGTATTTGGAGGCGTTGGAGACCAGAGAAAACATGGATTCGCCACAGAATACCCGCCCGACCAATACGCCGTACAGTCCTCCGGCGAGTGTCCCGTCTTGCCATACCTCTACACTATGCGCCCATCCCTGCCGGTGCAGCCGGATATAGGCGTCAATGATATCCTCTGTTATCCACGTCCCGTCTTGTCCTTTTCTAGGGACCCGGCTACAAGCCAGGATTACCTCCCGAAAGGATTGGTTAAAGGTGACTTCAAAGGGTTTTCTATTGAGGATGTTGCGCATGCTCTTGTGTATCTTTAGGCGGTCGGGCCTCAAGACGCAGCGTTCTTTTGGAAACCACCACAACACGGGTTCTCCCTCCGAATACCAAGGGAATATACCAAAACTGTAAGCCGACTTTAAACGTCTTGTAGTAATACCTTCTGTAATACCGATAACAGGCTCAGGCTCCAATAAAGGGTGTGGAAAGATCGCTCCGTTATCCTCTAACCAATACATGACGGACGAAGACTAATCTTCTTCCATTACCGCTGAAATACCGCGGTCAACCAAAGCATTTTTCATGGGATGTACTACCCGCCTCGGTCCGGTTTTTACAGTTGCTTTGCCTTTGTAATGGATTAAAATGGACAATTGCTCCGCCTGTTGGGCGGTGTGCTTACAAATATCCATCAAGCTCTTAATCACCCAATCAAAGGTATTGAAATCGTCATTGTAAATAATCAACTTACTAACCGCTCCCGAATCAATAGTATCGGCAACAGAAACATCATGTTTTTTTTGTTCTTTTGTAGCAGTCATATCGTAAATCAAATTATGAGTACACTCCGGAGAGGTCTATCGCCTCTAACGATAATAACCCTATCAGGAGGGGCAACAATCTTTAGTTCAATTTTGCTAACGCCTCTTTAACCGTAACGAAATCCGGTAGCTGTCCGGCATCTTCCAACACTTCCGCATATCGAATCACGCCCTCTTTATCGACAACAAAGGCCGATCGTTTTGCAACGCCCTTGAGCCCCAATACAAACTCGTCGTACAATGCGCCATAAGCCCTTGCCGCCTCCTTGTTAAAATCGGATAACAGAGGAAAATTAAGGTTTTGCTCCTCTTTAAACTTTGCCAGAGCAAACGGCGAATCTACCGAAATCGCCAATACCTGTGCATCCAGACTTTCATAATCACCAATACTATCGCGCGTAGCACACAGTTCTTTGGTACATACGCCGGTAAATGCCAGCGGAAAGAATAAAACCACGACGTTCTTTCCTTTTTGGTCAGATAGCTTGACTAAATTCTTTTCTGTGTCGTACAAGGCAAAATCGGGAGCGATATCATTTTCTTTTAAGTACATGGATGAGCTTATTTATACAATTATTGAGTTTATAAGGATATTTGAGGTACCGATAAAGGCGCCTATATGCTTCTTACGAAATGCAAAAGTACGGCTTTACATTGTGATGTAGAGTGCCTATTATCAATTATCTTTGCAAATAACATGGAAGTACTCTTTAGAGTTCATATGATATACATGGAAAAAACCCTCGGGGGAGTAGCTTTCTATACGGTACAATAAAATCTTAACCATTAACAGCATATGTCTAAGCAACAAGAAGACCGACGGGCGAAATACTGCATCGACCATATGACCCCTCCTCCTGTCTATTTGCAGCAAGTGGAACGCAATACCTATCTAAAAACGATGGCGCCTCAAATGCTGGCAGGAACCCTTCAAGGCCGGTTTTTGTCGATGATATCCCGGCTCCTTCGGCCCAAAAGGGTGTTGGAAATCGGGACGTTTACCGGATATTCGGCCTTATGTCTAGCAGAGGGACTCCGTCCCGATGGGACACTTCATTCCATAGAAATCAATCCGGAACTTCAAGCCATAATCCTTCAGCATTGGCATCTGTCTCCGTACAAAGCACAAATGCAATTGCATATCGGGGATGCATTGGACATTATTCCCACCATTTCCGGGAATTTCGACCTAGTGTTTATTGATGCTGCCAAAGAGTTGTACGCAAAATATTATGACTTGCTGATCGACAAAATACCTTCCGGAGGAGTGATATTAGTGGACAACATCCTTTGGGATGACAAGGTTTTGGAGGATCGACCCGATAGAGAAACACAGAGCATTATGGCCTTTAATAAAAAAGTACTCAATGATACCCGGTTGGAGGTTGTCCCTCTTCCTATTCGCGATGGTATATCAATTATAAGAGTAAAATAAAGCATTGACCGTATGAAAACCCCTTCTGATTACCAACAATCCATCTATGATGTTGTGAGCCTGATTCCCAAAGGTAGAGTTACATCCTACGGGGCTATTGCCCAATTTCTCTCGTTGGGTTCCGCTCGCATAGTCGGCTGGGCTCTCAATCGCCTGTCCGGCAATAATCCTCGCCAAATTCCGGCACATCGAGTGGTCAATGCCAAGGGGGTCCTGACCGGTTGGCGAGCCTTTGGTAGTCCAAACACAATGGCCTCCTTACTTCAATCGGAAGGTGTTGTTGTAGAGGGAAACCGCGTGCTTGACTTTGCATCCACCTTTTGGCATCCTGAAGAATTGGCAGAGGAGTAAGATACTACACTCGAGTATAAGTTTTTATAAATTGTTTCCAGTATCTTAGCACTTCAAAAGCAGGGTTATGAAAAAACTTCCAATAGGCATACAGACCTTGAGTAAAATCATTGAAGGCAATTTCGTTTATGTTGATAAAACAGAAATTGCCCATAGGCTCATTGACAGAGGGGGCTATTACTTCCTCTCCCGTCCGCGTCGATTTGGAAAGAGTTTGTTTTTGGATACCCTTAAAGATATATTTGAAGGCAAAAAACAACTTTTCAAGGGGTTGTATATCTATGATAAGTGGGATTGGGAAGTGAAGCATCCGGTGTTGAGGATAAGTTTGGGATCGGGGGTTCTTAAAAATATGGAGAAGTTAAATAGAAGATTGAATAGCACCTTAGAAGATGCAGAAAAATCTGTTGGTATTAATTGTCATTCATCTGATCCTGAAGGATGCTTCAAAGAGCTGATTCAAAAAGCGAGTGAAAAATACAATCAAAAAGTAGTTATCCTCATCGATGAGTACGACAAGCCCATTCTCGATAACATCATCAATAGAGAGGTCGCGCTCGAGATGCGAGATGCTATGAAAGATTTTTATGGCGTCATTAAAGACAATGATGCTTATATCCAATTTGTATTTATCACCGGAGTCAGCAAATTCTCCAAGATGAACCTGTTTAGCGGGTTGAATAACCTCGAAGACATTACATTGCATCCTGATTACGGCAATATTTGTGGTTATACTCACAATGATTTGCTAACGGTTTTTGAAGAGCACCTGCGAGGCGCCGATATGCAAAAGGTAAAGCAGTGGTACAATGGCTATAATTATTTTGGAGATAAAGTATATAATCCGTTTGATATTTTGCTTTTTATATCCAATAGATTTGAATTTAGCAATTATTGGTGGGAGACGGGCAATCCTTCCTTCCTGATCGATATGTTGAAAACCAGAAATTATTATATTCCGGAATTAGAAAACTTTGTTGCCAGTAAAGAAGTTCTGAATACGTTTGATGTTGATAATATCGAATTGGTAGCCTTGCTCTGGCAAACGGGATATTTGACCATAACCGGAAAAATGGAAGATGTGTTTGGCGTTGAGTACACTTTAGGCATTCCAAATAAGGAAATAAGTATATCGCTAAATAGCCTGTTTATAACTTATTTGACTACCCAAACAACTGAAAAGCTAAAGCAGCAAAAGCGCTTGTTGTATATGCTCCGAAATGCTGATTTGGACGGATTCAAAGATGCGCTTTATTCTCTATTTGCCTCCATTCCATACAGCAACTTTACCAACAGTAAGCTCCCGGATTACGAAGGGTATTATGCGAGTGTAGTATATGCTTATCTCGCCAGCATAGGCCTCGACCTCACACCTGAAGACATTACCAATCTGGGTATAATGGATTTGTCTGCCCAACTTGAAGGCAAGGTTTTTATCTTTGAGTTTAAACTATCGGAAAAAGCGACCGGAAATGCCCTGCAACAAATCAAAGAGCGGCGATATTGGGAAAAATATCAAGACGTGGATAACATTTACCTCATCGGCATCGAATTCAGCCGTGAAAAGCGGAATATTATCGGTTACGAATGGGAGAAGATTTAGAGCTTTTTATAGCTCACCCATACCCCTGACCTGTTATTCATGCGGAGCACCAGTACTACGGATAAAAGCGTGGGCTATGTTAGCTGATACTTGAGTGCCTCGAGTCTGCCATAATCAGGTTTGGTGGCTATGTGGCTTATACTTATTTCTTGTGTGAATCACGGGCTGCGCGGTAGAGTGTTTCCTTTTCGATGTCGGTCAGGCTATCGTACCCGCTTTTGTTAATTTTATCCAGAATCCTATCGACTTCCTTTTGATTGGTGAGTGGTTCATGGGTGCTACTGTCTTTTTTCTTTTGATGTACGACCCGCATGGTGCTGGTGTAAGAGCCCGGTGTTTTTCTTCGGGAGGAGGTCTTAATTGCAGTCTTTCTTGACAATCGCTCCCACCAAGTGGAGAGGTTGATGCCTTTGCGCAACAGATAAACATACCAATAACCAAACGCTGCTCCTCCAATATGCGCAAAATGCCCTCCGGCATTTATCACGCCGGCCGTCGAGATGACATCCAAAAACACGAGGACGAGGACCACATACTTCAATCTCACGCGGCCGATAAAAAGCAAGTTGAGGGTGTAATCCGGAGCAATAGCTGCAGAAGCTACTACGATGGACATCACCGCAGCAGAAGACCCTACGATGTAAGCGGCACCATGACCATACGGAAGAAGAATATTACCCAATAGGTAAAGCAATCCCCCTGCCAATCCCCCCAGGATATACAGTGGAAATATGTGTTTGTCTCCTATCAAATCCCCGACAATCCTCCCGAACCAGTATAAGAACAACATATTCCAAAGGAGGTGCATAAATCCCCTGTGGATAAAGTTGTAAGTGATGAATCCCCAAAAATGACGCAGGGCTTCCCCCGGATCGGACGAAAGACTGAGGAAGTCAATAACTCGATGATACACGGCCCCTCCACTATAACCGGCAAAGAGGTATAACAAGCTCGATACAACAAAGACTCCGGCATTGACAATGATGAGTCTGGTGACCATATTGCCGGAACGAAACTGTCGTTGGATGTCGTTATAGAGGTCGGTAAACATGTTAATAGCGATTGTATTTTTGTCCGGTCATTTGCCAGTATTTAATAAGCAATAATCCTATCAGCGCACCGCCAATATGGGCAAAATGAGCTATCGAAGTAGCGGTATTGGACATACCTGCAAATAGGTCCCAGGCCACCAATCCCATAGCGAGATACTTTGCCTTAATGGGGATCGGAGGAAAGAGCAACATGAGTTGGGTATTTGGAAAATACATAGCAAATGCGATAAAAACCCCATAAATAGCCCCGGAGGCACCAAGTACCGGGACATAAAGATCAGAGGTATCTCCTAAATAATGCAGTTCGATATATTTCACTAACAGGTGCAATCCCGCAGCTCCAAGCCCCGTAATAAAATAATACTTCAGAAAGCGTTTTGGCCCCCACAGTTGTTCGAGCATGGGCCCGAGAAAAAATAGTGAAAGCATATTGAATAGGATGTGAGGTACTCCTCCGTGCATAAACATATGGGTGACGAGTTGGTAGGGCTTAAAATACTCTGTTTCCGGATAGAATAGAGCAAAAATCAAACGCTCTTGTCCCAAAGGCATAGTCCCCACAAACATGATGGCATTTATGATGATAAGGTATTTTACTACAGGAGTGATACGATTCATATACGTCAATTAACGATTAAAGTTATTTTCCAATTCCTCGAGTTGGTAGGTTATAAAACACCGTTTCCCATCAGGAGCATATTTAGGCATATCACAGGCAAACAGACGATCAATAATCCCGGTTAACTCTTCTGTTTCCAGGGGTTTATTGTGGTACCGGGCCCGGCTGATGGCCATATTTTTTACCACCCGTTCTTTGATAGAAGCGTTTTGGTCGTACTCATTTTTATAAGCCTCGATAAGGGACTCTATCCATTCATTAGGGGCAGTGCCGAGTTCGGATAATTCAGCCGGAACTCCGCGGATAATAAAGGTATCTTCTCCAAAATGCTCCACATCAAAACCCGTTTGTCGAATAGTTTCAACGATTTCATGCATCACCTCTACATCTTCTTTACTGAGGGTCATGGTAATGGGGAAGAGTTCTTGTTGGGTGGCGGCGCTTCCTTGTTCGACGGTGGCCATGAGTTCCTCATAAAATATCCGGGCTAAGGCGTTTTTTTTGTGGATGAGGACCAAGCCGTCTTTTATAGAGGAGGCGATAAAGCGGTTGTGGATTAACACCGGACGGTGCTTAATAGAAGCATCAAACAAATTTTGGCCTTCCAGCTCCGGTATCAAGGTTTCGGTAGTGGGGTCGTGCGGTGGATTGCTCTTTAAGATTTCATACAAGTCCGTCCAATTATCAGGAGTAGAGGGAGCCGAATGTCTGCCAAAGGATGGAATTCCGGCCTTTTGTGTCCTGTGCTGTTCGTCGATGATGGCCGGGCCGGTAAGGGTACGCTGGCGTTCGGCATTTTCAAAATCAATTAAGGGCGAGAGACTGAATTGGCCCAAGGCATGACGTACGGCCACGCGCACATAGTTGTATACGAGTCGCTCGTCATCAAACTTAATCTCTTGTTTGGTAGGATGGACATTGACATCAATACGCGCCGGGTCTATCGTCAAAAACAACACGTAGGGAGGGTGGACATTGGCATCTATGAGATCACCATAGGCGGTTTTAACGGCATGGTGCAAATAAGCACTTTTGATAAAGCGGTCATTGACAAACAAGTAAGTGTCTGTCTTCCGCTGCCGGGTGTGCTCGGGCTTGGATACCCATCCTTTGATTTGGATATCATCCACTTCTTCATCTACCGGTAAGAGGGAACCTTCGTATTTCTTGCCGAGGAGATGAATAATCCTTTGTTTTAACGGACCGGTAGGTAGGTGAAAGAGTTCGTTATCTTTATTGTAAAGCGAAAAGAATACCTGCGGATTGGCCAAGGCCACGCGTTTGAATTCCTCGATAATGTGCTTGAGTTCGACGGCGTCGGATTTAAGAAATTTTCTCCGGGCGGGAATGTTGTAAAAAAGTTGTTTGACGCTGACCGAAGTGCCGGGTGGGGCTTGGACGGGCTCTTGTTTTTTGACGAGAGAACCGTTGATGGAGATGAGGGTTCCCATTTCATCTTCCGGGCGCCGGGTTTTGAGCTCTACTTGTGCGACGGAGGCTATGGAGGCCAATGCCTCTCCCCGGAATCCCATGGTTTGTACCTTAAACAAGTCTTCTGCTGAGCGAATCTTGGAGGTCGCGTGCCGTTCGAAGCTCATCCTTGCATCTGTCGGGGACATTCCTTTGCCGTCATCTATGACCCGCAGGAGCGTCTTCCCTCCGTCTTTAACCTGAAGAATCACTTTCTTTGCACCGGCATCAAGGGCATTTTCCAGCAGTTCTTTTACGACCGAAGCCGGGCGTTGTACCACCTCACCTGCCGCGATTTGATTGGCAATGTTATCCGGAAGTAATTGAATAATATCTTGCATTACTTTAGAATCGAATTGAGTATGGGGAGAAACCGGGTGATGAAATAGATGGCAAAGCCACCGAGAAGAACAAATATGATAAAAACGCGTATGTTAGCCGCTCTATTGGAGTAAGTGATTCCTTTGCGCTGCTCTTCAAATCTGCGTTGGAAACTCGATTGAAGACGGAGTTTAATCTGTTCCTGTGTATTTTCCTCCGGTTTCGAACGATATTTCTCTTTTAGCCCATTGAGATACTCTTTGCGCTCGTCATAATACCTGGGCTTGAACTCGTAGTTCATGTGTTTGGGTAATCGAAAGGAACGCAATGAAAATTTCATACTTAGTACAGATTAGCCGTCCAAAGAGACGAATAATTTTTAATGATAACTACTCGTGCAAGGTCCTTTGAGTGCTACAATATAGCGCCTCTATAGCAGTGGACCACACTCTGATATAACATTTCAATGGGTTTAATGTTTGTAAAACAGGGTATGTTCCTCTACTGTTTGGCCGTTGTCGGCTTTGAGTTGGAGGACGACTTGGAGTTGGTCTTTGGTATTGGTCACCTTGACTACTCCGTAGTTATTGATGGTGACGGGCTGACCAAGACGGTATTTATTGGGTTCGTCTCTGACGGGAAAGGTGTGTGTGAGACTGCTGGAAGTCACTTCGTAGATGGGGTATTTGCCTTTGGATGGAAACATAGAAATCTCACCAAAGTGGCGATCTCCGCTGAGGATAATGACCGGCTTTGGGGAGGCCTCAAGCAACCGGATGAGGCGTGTTCTTTCGCGCGGGAAGTTGGCCCATTTTTCGAAGCGGTGTTCTTCGGGAAAAACCTGCGTCCCGGAACCGATCAAAACGACGTCCGCCGGAGAATTATCGAGGGTTTGGGCGAGCCACTTCCACTGAGTTTCGCCCAAAATCGTGCCCGTATCATTGGGCTGATACACCCCGTTGGGACGCTCCAAAGGGTCTCTAAAATACCGCTCATCTAATAGTATGAGATGTATTTTAAGGGAGTGTTTATCCAAAATGTAGTCCTGATACACTCCCGCGTGCTGTCTTACAGGATGGTCTGAACGAATATCGAGAAAGTCCAATAGAATCTCTTTGCTTTCGTCTTTTTTGGGATATTCTTTGCCCCCATCATTCTTACCGTAATCATGGTCGTCCCAGATGCCGTAAATGGCGGTTTTTCTCCGGAGGGCGGCGTATTCCGGCTTAGCCTTTTGGGCCTGATATTTATTTCGCAGTAGCTTCATATCTTCCGTGTCTCCATAAATAATATCGCCCAGCCAGACAAATGCATCCGGAGATTCGGCAGCGATATCACCCCAGAGCAATTGGGGTTTATTCAGCTTGCTGCAGGAGCCAAAGGTGATTACAGCCGGCTCAGGAGAAGAATGATGGTCCATATGCATGTCTTGCATACCCGAACAAGAATATAGGAATAGTGCTAAGATAGAGAAGAATGCGGAGTATTGCATATTTTTGTTTTGGTATGAAATGGTAGAATGCAGGCTTAATGCCGGTCATTAATCTGTTATGGCATCACCGGTAGCATCTAAAGCCCTGCGATAGCCGAGATTTCGATGTGAACGCCTTTGGGCAAGTGGCTTACTTCGACGAGCTCCCTTGCCGGTGCGGTTTGTTCCCGGAAATAACTCGCATATACTTCATTAATGGCGCTGTATTGGCGGATATCCGTCACGAAGATGGTACACTTGAGTAGGTTTTCCATATCTGCTCCCGCCTCTTGCAACACGGCCCGGATATTTTGGAGTACCCGGTGGGTCTCCGACACAATATCTCCGGTAACCAACGTTCCGGAGGCCTGATCTATCGCTATTTGGCCGGATAAATACAAGGTATTCCCATGCCGAACGGCTTGATTGTAGGGTCCGACAGGTGCCGGTGCTCCGGAGGCATTGATAATCTTCTTCATGCTTTTTTTGAAACCAAAGGTATAAAATGTCTTGCTGTTGGAGAAGGGGGTATTACAAAATACACCAAAACTAACAAATAAGGGTTTTCTCGCAGAGCCGCAAAGCCATAAAGAAAATAACATTTGAAAGTTGGTGCGTCAGGAACAAAATAAATACTCTTAGCAACCGATGCTAATTTTATCTGTATCTAAACACTCCATTAGGAGCTATGCCGTTAACACAGCCTATGGTTTTAACCATTTTATATCCGAAAACAGTTAGGATTAATCGATTCATTAGCACCGACGGTTTTAACCGTGGGTTATGCTTAATACTTTTTCCTTTATCCATATTTTCATTCAACACTTCTTAGCATCTAACCAATTGGAGGACCGGGCTATAATACCACCAAAACGGCTTAGGGTGCTTTTATAAACCCTGCATTTCTCTGTCGCTCGTGCAGGGCTATTAAGATGGCATCCCTTATGAGATTGATATTGCTGTTCAAAGTAGAAATGGGTATTTTGTAATACACACAAGTTCAATTAGTAATCTATCACTACAAATCTTTTTTGTATTTTTACACCATGAACATCAATAACATACACGACAAATATATGAAGACCATCCTTGGCAACCTTTCCCTTGCCAAAGAGTTCTTAGCTTCTTTTCTGCCGGCACACGTCAAAAAGTACATTGACTTGGATACATTAAAGTATTCTGAAACCGATTTTGTGCTTCCTGACTTGAAAGAGGTGTTCTCGGATATTGTTTTTTCCGTATCACGTAAAAACAATAAGGAGGCTTACATTTCCATTATCCTGGAACACAAAAGCCAACCCGATGACTTCACCGCTGTACAAGTGTTGCTCTACGTGGCTTATGGTTACTACAAACAATACAGGAGCAAAAGGTCGCTCAACCCCATCTTGCCATTCGTCTTTTATCACGGAAAACAAAAATGGATTTTCAAACCTATCGAAGAATTATTCGATGAACTACCGGAAGAATTAAAGCCCTACATCCCAAAGTTCATAGCCCTGTTTGTAGATTTAGCCCAATTTTCCGATGAGCAGTTAAACGAATTGGGAGACTCCCTATTGACCGCAGTACTGTTATTGGGAAAATACATCTTCCGGACTGAGGAGTTGAGGAATAAAATTAAATTGATCTTCGAAAAATTAAACGAAGCATCCAATTCACCCCAAAGGAACTTAATCCGCCCCTCCATTGTTTATGTGTTGAGAAACATAGAAGTGAATTTTATTCTTGAAATAATAGAAGATTTGCCACCAACCATAAAAACAGATATCATGACAGCCTACGATGCTTTAATAGAGAAAGGGATGCAGAAAGGGATGCAGAAAGGGATGCAGAAAGGAAAGGAGGAAGGAATTCGAGAAGGAATGCAGAAAGGAAAGGAGGAAGTCTTGTCTAAAACCGTCATCAACCTGCACAAAAAACAGTTTGATATCGCACAAATAGCAGAGATTCTTGAAATTCCCCCCAAAAAGGTACGGGAGTTGTTAAAGAAAGCCGGGATAAATATATAACGCGCTCAAATAGGAGCTATGCCCTTAACATAGCCCTCGGTTTTAAACATTGTGATTCGAACCATAGAGCCGGATGAATTTTTCGTATCCTGAATACATATTCTTTTCTATTTAGACCTGTTATATGGTGTTCTCATATGGGTACGTAAGAATTTGTCCATATGCTCATTTGTCCAGTTTTTTCTATCCCATACTTTATCTGCTTGAACAGAAAGTTTAGTAGATAAGTATTTGACTATTAGCCTCTTGATTTCTATTAAATCTCTGTCTTCAATATCCCTCTCAAAGAGTTTTAATAACTCCAATTGGATATTTGAAAGGGGAAAATTTATTGATTACATAGATCTGCTATTTTAGAAACATTCATATGCTTGCCTTTTAATGTCTTTCAAAGGTCAGATATACAATGGCTTGTAAAACTTACAAATGTATAACACAGCATTAAGGTACAAAGTTTCTTTTAAAGAAACAAAATTTTTGTCAATAGGGTGTAGTACCAAACTGTACGTTTGTATTACAAACTGCACACTTGTGCTTGGATTAAAAAGCATTTGCATTCACAACAGAATTCATATATTGACTAGCATTACTTTTTGGCATTGCCCCAAAAAGTAACAAATAAGGGTTTTCTCGCAGAGCCGCAAAGAATATAATATTTGAAAGTTGGTCCATTCTGTCGGTTCTTTGTGTTTTTTTTACACCATTGCAACATTTTGCGGACACGATGCATTAGACTTATATATCCGATTACTAAAACCCTGACAGTCATGACTTATTCACACTACACAACTCGCATTTCCTTGTTTGCAATTCTTTCTTTCTTGTTTGTTCACACCGCCTTGCTTTCTCAAAAATCATTGCCGGTAGTTCATGCTCCTGATGATATTATAATTAGTGGAAACTTCGAATTTGATATGGACAAATTAACGGATCCTATGGATTCTACCTTTGGCCGGTTTGTTTTATTTGACACGAGTAACCGAAAGGACATAGTCATATATGATATCATATGTCAAGACCGTTGGTTTTCACACATCAAAGATTTTATTGAGGAGCCCTATGATTCTTCAGATAGACACAAAAAGTACCACATTCATTATGGCAAAGATGGATATCTCTTAGTGGATGATGGCTATCAGGACAGCGTCGAGGTTAGCATCAGGATTAATGATGGCCGGGAATGCGGGCAGGGGGGTATAACCAGAACCTTTACTGTAACATTCATTGGCGTGAGATATCAGGATAAACAACAAATATGGTTAACGGATTGTAGTCAACTCTACATCAACCCCATAAACGTCCAAGACACGACGGATAATATTATTTGGCCAAACGGTGGAGTAGATACCTTGACAATTAATTGTGAAGACCGGTTTTTGTCCAAGTACAATGCCCCCCCTGAACTGACGCATATCGAATTATTTGGCGCCACTCATCTTAAGAATATTTCAATGCAATATACTGATTGGATTTGTCCGAAAGATGATTATTATGAATTTTTAAGGGTTTGGAATGTTAATGACTGGTGTACATACGATCCGGACTCTATACCTATTGATGAAAACAACATTCCCTACGGATTTGCACATCCCCATCCGGGCGAATGGAATTTTGCCCAGGTGTTTAAGGTTAAGGATGATGTTGCACCGGTACTCACATGCAAAAAGGATACGATGGATTTTGCCATCACATCAGATGGGAGTGTCACCATTTACCCCAAGGACCTTCTGGGCACCATTAGCGACAATTGTACGATGGACACGAGCTTCCTGATTCATGACTTATACTTTGATGATGACCCCCAATACACCAGTCTTAAAGTAAGTTGTGCCGTTTTATCAAGTTCCACCCATCAATTTGTGCGTCCTATCCAGCTTTGGGTAACTGATGGATTGAACAACAAAGCGCATGCCTCTACAGTCATCAGGGTAACGGACCCTGATGGTTATTGTCCCACAGCGACCAAAAAAGTACCATCTCAAAAGGAAGACATACGTATATCTCCCAATCCGGCAAGGGATAATTGGAGTATAACTTTTGAGGGAAGCCAACGGTTAAAAGGAGAAATCACCTTGTTAGACCTCACCGGTGCTGTGGTCTTTAGAAAACCAATTGACATAGAGGCCGGAAAACGTCCTGTCATCCATCTAAAAAGAGGAGCCCACATTTCCAACGGAATGTATTTGCTCAAATGGAAAACACCCCACAGTCAGCTCGTTAGGCGTGTTTGTTTTACGGACTAAGTGAAGGATTGAAATATTAATCGATCATTTTGTTCTTCCTGTGGTAACGGCTCACCAAATTGGGATCCGGATAAAATCTGGTTTTGTTCTTCCGGTTGTTGTAGGGAATCTGTGAGAGTACATACTTTATGGCATTCAATCGCGCTACTTTTTTCTTGTTGGCCTTGACAATAATCCACGGACTAAAAGAAGTATGTGTCATGGCAAACATTCTTTCCTTAAACAGGGTGTACCGGTCCCACAAATCCTGCGCTTTCATATCTACGGGGCTAATTTTCCATTGCTTGAGGGGGTTGTGTTTGCGCGATTCAAATCGCTGCAATTGCTCTTCCTTGGATATCGAAAACCAAAATTTGATTAGAATCACCCCGTCTTCATACAGCATGTGTTCAAACTCGGGAACTTGCCGCATGTACAAATCGTATTCTTTATTGGTACAGAACTTATTGACAGGCTCTACCACCGCTCGGTTGTACCAACTCCGGTCAAAAAAGACGATCTCCCCTTTGTTGGGCAGTTGCTTAATGTACCGCTGAAAATACCACTGTCCTTTTTCCTCTTCTGTGGGCTTGGGTAACGCTACGATACGCATGGCACGAGGGTTCATATGCTCGATAAACCGCCGGATGGCCCCTCCTTTTCCGGCGGCATCCCGCCCTTCAAAAATAATGGCCACCCTTTGGTTGTTGTCCTGTACCCATTGCTGTAATTTCACCAATTCAACTTGCAGTTGCTCCAGCTCCATCAGGTATTCGAGGTTATTCAATATCTTCTTACCGGAAGACTTTTGGTCAATCATCTTCAGGAACTCCTTTTTTTTCGCCACATTGGCCAAATCTTCAAACCGGATAAGCCCCTTTTTAAGATATTCCGGATATTCGATTATTTTCTTGACTTCCCGCTTGCTATTCTCTTCTTTGGTCGTAGGGATTCCATTGTTCTTTGCCTTCGCCATGGTATTTGTATTGGTATATAAGCAATAACACAAAAATTAGGCCCAAAAACTTGTCCTTTGAGATTTACAAACAACTATTGTTGGTTTGTAATAACTATCATTTTACAGGTGATTAAACCTGCGAGTTAATGCTTCATTAATGGGCTACCACAAGTTTTCTGGTGAATATCTTACTATCTTTTGTGGTCAGTTTTACAATATACATTCCGGCGGACCAGCCATGTACGTCGAGTAAAAACGGCCCCTTCAAATCGATATCCCGCTTGGTAAACAATGTTTTACCGGATTGCATGACTTGTAGATCTCCTTTGGCACTTTGGCCGGTATGAAATTTTAGTACAGCGATTTTACCGGCAGGATTGGGGTAAATTCCTATCGCAGTATTTCCTTTCTTTACATCCTTAGAAGCCACCGAAGCCCCTACTTCAACAAGGGTACCCTTTCCGTCAGCTGTGACACAACTCTCATCAATACCCTCTGCAGAGATACAAGCCTCAGCGTTATAACTTATTAAGTCTATGAGTTCGATATCATCAATAACCCAACCATAGGGTTCTTCTTGCGGCAATGTTCCACTAAGGTCTTCGTTACCAAACCGGAACTTTACCTTTATGTTTTGTCCCTTGAATGCAGACAAATCGACATAACTCTGAACAAAGCCGTTACTCTTCCCGTAGAATCCCTCGTAAAAGGGCTCAACAAAAACCCCATAGGGTATAGGTCCTGTAAATCCATTCTTTATAAACAAGTCCTTCGCTAAGGTAAAGGGTCCGTCATTGACAGAGAGCTCCACCGTACCCACTGCGGGTTTTGAACCATCTTTGGTCATGCTGTACCAGTGATAAAATCGCAGAGCAGGGTTTGCCTGATTGAGTTTAACACCATTGCGCATAAACAAATGCTGGTCGTTTTCCGCCGGGTCACTATATATGTAAAAGGCCCAGGGCCCCTCGTGTTGATATTCATCCGTAACATCCCATGCATTGCCTCCTTTGACAGAGATGTCTTTCCAGTCTTTATCGAAAACCTCCAAGTCATCCTTAATTCGCTCTGCCCAGTGCAGTACAGATTTGTTATCTTTGTTTGAGACCAAAGTGTATGTAATTTCTTTTTGTTCTAATGACTTTAGTTTATCAAATGTCCAGGTAAGGGTATTGCCATTAATATCGGGGGTAATATTGGCAGAACCCATTTTGTAAGTCGTCTGGTCCGGGATTATGTCCTTTACCACAACATTAAGAGAACTATCCCTTTTATTGTTTGCGATTTTAATAGTGACGGTTATCTCTTCTCCTGCTTTGACGATGTCTGTCATAGACTTCCAAATTCTCAACCGGTTTTGGCAGAGAGGTGGAACCTCAAAGCTTTCTTTTTCTTCAGCATCGCCTATAGAGGTACTCGACCCTTGATCTGCACCATACCCCAATCCTCTTTTGGCAAAAGCTTTCCATATCAGGCAACTGTTAACCCCTCCATTGTTTAGTGAATCTGCGAGAAGTATGGCGTCTCTTCCATCGACAAATCCGGGACGGCAGGGTTGCAATTTCATACCATCCATCACCAATTGTATCGCTTGCGCATTGCCCGAATTTTTATTGGACAAATCGGGATCAAAACCGTACTCATCTATAAAAGCCCAGTACATCTCCCAAAGCATCGTACACCATACGGACCCCAGCCCATGCGGGATACTCAATGTTCGAGCGGAGAAATAAGTAAAATCATTCACCTCCAAATCAGTGGAGTAGGGTTTGGTACGGATGCCTACTCCGTCAATGGGTTGGGAAGTGACAAAGTTTCCAATACCCCTTGTGTCCGTTCCTTTATCTCCCGGCCTATGCGTGAGTACCAATGCAAAAAAATCACTCCATCCCTCTCCCATCTGTTCACCATTGGACAGGCATCCACTGGCAGAGGGTCCTCCGGTAAGTCTATTAGAGATGCCATGTCCATACTCGTGAGCGATGACTCCATTGTCAAAGTCCCCGTCGTTAATAACAGAGTCTTGCACCTCTTCTCTGCCAATTCTGATTTTAAAGCTTCCTTCCGTCAATGCTCTGATTTTAACACATTCATTGCGCGGTGCATAGAATACGGGAATACTCACTTGGTCTCCCACTTCTCCTCCACCCATATTCACTCTCGAATTGTCAAACCCGCAAATTAACACGGCAATGGCTCCGGCCTTTTGTGCATTGAGGGATTTGAACCCAAACTCACAGGTACCCCTATCGATGATGGCGACCTTCCCTTTCATATCGTTCAACGGCTCTTCGCAAGCCCGGGACGGGTTAATACTTCCATCATCTGCCTCTTGGGCCCGGCCCTCAATCGGGGGAGTAGGGATTTTTGCACCAAATCCGGCCGGTACGATATCCACTGCCCAGGTGGTCCCGTCATCTTGTACGACATTAAAGACCCCGCCGTTGGCCCCATCCCAAAGAAACATTTGCATACGTCCACTTAATCCGTCGCTTGGGGTAGAGAAATTGGCGTTATTCCTCCCGCTGCCATCCTGTGCTTGTGCATTGACGTGGTCGCCTCCGGTACCCCCTTTTCCAAAGTTATAATCTTGAAAGTTTCCCGCCTTTTCATCAAATCCAAAAGAATAGGTGATATCGTGCATCATATTGTTCATGTAAAAGAGATTGGTCACTGCTGCCTTTTGGTTTTGTATAGACTGGCTGCTGCTGCTGGAATCGTATGGGAAGTCAAAGATTAAGTCTGCTCCACCATCGGGCTCTGGAGAACTTGGAGCATCCGCGTTGAATTCATCCAGGTATGCATGTACATTATTTCCTCTCGTTATAGTAAACTGCTTCGAATTATTATCATGCCATCCCAGGGGACTTGCTTGGGGATCTGAAGGACTCTGCAACAGGGCAAACGGCATGTGTAATGGACTCTCTCCGGGAAGAGGGATAACGCGGTAAGCCCCTTTGGCTGCCGGAGCAGGACGACAGATTGTTTCTTTGGCTTTTGGGGTGTTGCCGGTATGGTTTCTATTCTGTAGTGTGCGTATCCGATTGGCATCGCAATATACTGTCCAATTATTCATATTGACGACTTCACCAGTCAATGCATTGACCCTTATACTCATATAATCGTCATTGTCCTTGCGGTCGATGGCCAGGTCCCAACTCAAATACACTTTTCCGTCTTCCGCCGGAGTATAAACGGGCTTTACGACGATGGGGGTGTTGGAAAAATTGGTTTTTTCTATCCGGATTCCTCCATTTTCTTCTCTGCTGACGACTTGTTGCGGCACGATCGCACCGGGTATCCCCAACGCTTTTACGGCAGCTCTTACCGCTTCTATTGCCGGCAATTGGGCCGAGGTGCCAACAATGCGGGACTTCAAATCAGATACAAATCTGGAGGCCGTCATGTGGTAATTTCCTTTTTTATCCACATGGATACTCGTTATGGCATTGTACACCGGGATGCCGTGATACTGTTGGTTGATATATATATGACGAACCCCATTGTGTTGGGTGGTATAATTATCTGTGATTTTATAATCGGAAATATCCTCATCTATGAGATGGAGGCGCTGTTTTTGAGACTGTAGAAACGACTTGATAGTTGAGGGTGATGACTGGCCAAAGCCGTAGGAAGTCCACCCTATTGACAAGATGAGAATAAAAAGGGTACTAAATTTCATGCGAGATTTATTTAAATGTGATAGTTTTCCGGAAACATTGGTAAGTTCAATTGTTTAACCTGGGAGACAAAATTAGTTTTTTTTTCCGGTATGAAATGTTAAAATGTATACTTTTGGAAGAATTTTGTCCGGCATTAGACGATAGTATCCTATAAGGAATAGAGCTGCTACGATGCTCCGGGTTTGTTAATTAACAAGTAATCAATGCATCATAAGGAAAAACCGCAAATCTACTTTGGAAGAAATCCCGTGCTCGAAGCTTTGGAGTCCGGCACTTCTATGGATAAGATATTCGTACAACAGGATCTGCGGGGGGAGGTGGAGGTTCAGCTGCGGAAAATGGCAAAGGCGCTGCACATTCCATTCAAGAAAGTTCCACAACAGAAACTCGACACATTGGTCAAGGGCAATCATCAAGGCGTTGTGGCCTTTGGGTCGCCTATCCCCTTTTATGATTTGGAAGATGTGTTGGCACAGATTTTTGAAATGGGAGAATCTCCTTCAATTCTCATTCTGGACCGGATTACCGATGTAAGAAATTTTGGTGCCATCGCCCGTTCCGCTCTTGCTTTTGGGGTTCACGCATTGGTGGTACCTGTAAATAATAGTGCGGAGATGAATCATTTTGCCGTAAAGACATCTACCGGAGCCCTTTGGAAACTCAAGGTCTCCCGGGTCCCCAATCTGGAGCATGCGATCGAACAAATGCGCCAATTTGGCTTGTACATTTATGCAGCGGATAAAAATGCTGCCACCACTACCCTCGACCGGATTCAAGATAATCATCCCAGAGCAATGATTTTGGGCTCGGAGGGACTGGGGGTGCGCAGGGAACTCCTCAAGATGGCGGATACGGTCTTTGCCATTCGTCAATCCGGGGAGATCGATTCCCTCAACGTATCCGTAGCAACAGGGATTATTTTGCATCACTTTTATACGCTCAATTTGTAACTTTATGAAACGGTTGAAACCCCTCCTCTATTTATTTTTTTCTGTATTTTCCCTCGCCGGGTGTGTGTCTTCCAAAAACACTATGGCACCTCCTGCAGAAGCCATCCCCCTCCATGATGCTCTTCTATGGAGAATAGAGGGCAACGGGTTAAGACACCCCTCTTATTTGTTTGGGACGATGCACTTGATACCTGCGGAGGACTTCTTTTGGCCGAAAGGAATGGAAGAAGCCATCTCCAATGCCGATAAAATGGTCTTTGAAATTGATATGGACAAGATGTCCAGTCCATTGGTGTACCTCTCCGTTCTCTCAAAATCCCTTATGCGCAATGACACCACCCTGAAGATGCTCTTGTCTCCGGAGGAATACGCCGAAGTCTCTGCCCAACTAAAAGAAAAACTGGGCAAAATACCGTTTGTCGAACGGGTAAAACCCTTCTTCCTGTCTGAGCTGATCAACATGCAAGAGGAGAATGCCTTTTCAAATAAAGGAAATCAGATGTCCTATGAAAAAGAACTCTACAAATTCGCCAAAGAATACCATATAAAATCTGATGGCCTGGAGACCGTCAAACAGCAAATGAGCTATTTCGACAAAATCCCTTATCGATTACAAGCTCAAATGTTGTTGGAGAGCATACGCCATGACGAAGAGGAAGAAACCAACCGGTTGCTCTCTCTTTACAGGCAGCAAAAGATAAGTGCCCTCTCTGCGCTCATCCGGGAAGATATGCCCGACAACTCCGTTTATGCAAGGGTGTTATTGTCAGATCGCAACAGGAGATGGGTGCCCATAATGGCTCAATACATGCGCAAGGGATCCATTCTTTTTGCTGTGGGAGCCGGTCACCTCGGGGGAAATAACGGCCTTCTGGCTCTTTTGAAGGCTTCCGGATACCGCCTGATACCTATGAGTATCTCAAGGAGGAAGCGCAACCGAATAAAATTATAGATATGGCACTCATAAAAACCATCCGAGGAAAGTCTCCACAGTTTGGCAGCAATTGCTTTCTTGCAGAAACCGCAGTCGTACTGGGAGATGTCACCATGGGCAATGATTGTAGTGTGTGGTACAATACCATCTTAAGGGGCGACGTACATTTTATAAAAATCGGACATTCCGTCAATATTCAAGACGGGACAGTCATCCATTGCACCTATAAAAAATCTCCTGTGACTATTGGCGATGAAGTGTCTATCGGTCACAATGCTTTGATTCACGGGTGTACGATCGAAGACCGGGTTTTAATCGGGATGGGGGCCATTATTATGGATGATGTAGTAGTCCAAACAGGCTCTATGGTGGCGGCAGGTGCTATTGTGCCTCCACGCAGGATTTTGGAGAGTGGTTTTGTCTATGCCGGCAATCCTGCCAGGAAGCTAAAGCCGTTGGATGAAGAGGATTTTGCCTTCTTTATTTCGCGCACTGCTGAGAATTATAAAATGTATGCCGGATGGCATTTGTGAGTAAGGGGTTTGGCTTACTTAATATCTATCAAAAACATCGCCAGTAATACTACTATCAGCAATACGATTAAGAATATCAGCACACCGTATCTGGGTTTTGGTCTTTTGTGATCCGGAGGGGTAAACTTAATATTTGTCATTGGGCTGTGTTTTATGGTTGAATGATCCTTTTTACTCTCGTTGTCCGGTAGCTTATATAGTTCAAACATCCGGTTAAACTCCGGGTCTTGCCGTACTCGTTGCTCGACCCATTGTTGCGTGGACGGGTCGAGTTCACCGGTAAAATACCGGAGGATTAACGTTCTGTCATCGTCTCCCGGCCGGCTCATCCTTCAGAGTATTCAAACGTTCCGAAGGAAGATGCTATAGTCAAATGACGACCCGGACCTTCTTCTACTCTTCCGATAACCTGAGCATCAATTTTCATAGAGCGCGCGATATCTACAACCGTCTGTGCATGCCGGGGAGAGATATAAAACTCCAATCTATGGCCCATATTAAATACCTGATACATCTCCTTCCATGAGGTCCCGGATTCGGATTGAATCAGGCGGAATACCGGAGGAACCTCCATCAATTGGTCTTTGATAATATGGACTTCATCTACAAATTTCAATACTTTGGTTTGCCCTCCGCCGGTACAGTGTATCAAGCCGTGTATCTCGTCCTTTACCGCTTCCAATATGGGTTTTAACACGGGCAAAAACGAACGGGTGGGTGAGAGTAATAATTGCCCCACGGTAAAAATACCATAGGGTGTTTCTACTGTATCCATCAGGGATTTGCTGCCGGTAAAGGTAAATTCCTCCGGGGTATTGGGGTCGTAGGCTTCCGGATACTTTGTCTGGTAGGATTTATGGAGTACATCATGTCGTGCGGCCGTGAGGCCATTGCTTCCGATACCGCTGTTGTAACGGGTTTCGTAGGATGCTTGCCCTGAAGAGGACAAACCGACAATCACATCGCCGGGACGTATGGCATTAATCACTAGTTTTTCTTTTGGCATCCGCGCGAAAGTGGTATATCCCACATCTATTGTCCGGACGATGTCCCCAACGTCAGCCGTCTCCCCCCCGGATAAATAGATACGTACACCCAACGATTTCATACGATCAAAAAAAGAAGAGGCCCCCTGTATCAGGGTGGCAATCACTTTGCCCGGGATCAGGTGTTTGTTGCGGCCTATCGTGGAGGAAATCACAATATTGTCCACACACCCCACGCAACCCATATCATCCGTGTTCATGACGATGGCATCCTGAACGATATCCGACCAAACGGAATCGTCACCACTTTCTTTCCAATACATGTAGGCCAGGCTTGTCTTGGTCCCGGCGGTATCGGCATGCATGATATTGCAGTATTCCGCATCACCTGCCACCAAATCCGGCAATATTTTACAAAAGGCTTGGGGGTATAATCCTTTGTCCAGGTGCTTGATAGCATCATGAACTTCAGACTTGGTGGCGGACACCCCGCGCATCTCATATTTGCTTTTTTCTTCCATGGACAACAAAGGTATGAAAAAGTTATTGGGAGTGCTCTCTGAAAAGTTTTGTTTTGTCAAACTCAATATTGGCATGTGTTTTGCTTTTCTAAGGACAGAAAACGAAACCGAACATTATGCGGCTTTGGCTGCAACTGTTAAATCAACCTCATGAAAAGCCCCAGAACGCAAGTTTTGGGGCTTTTCTGTTTTGTTGCTGTTCGTAGGGTTAAAAAGGCTCTTTTTTCTTTTTGGTACTTGTTTGACCACGATATTGATATGACCAAACGGTAGAATGTTCCTCGAACTTATTCGGATGGTTCAAAGATAATTTTTATAAAAAAACGGCCATTTTGGGGCAAAAAAAGCCAAAAATGAACTGATTTTGCAATACTTTTCCTCGTTTTTACCTCGTTTATACAAAAAGACCGTATATTAACACTCAAAATATTCTCTCTGTATTTTGAAATGCCCTGGCTTACCCCAAGTTTTGGGCATTTCTTTTTTGTCAGAGAGTATTCAAGCACTAATCCATCTCTGTTATGCCTCCCCGTATGATAATCTGTGCATTGTTGGTATTGTGTACTCCACTATTATCGGAGACATCTCCGGGGTGAATGGTACAATTCTCCAAGATTAGAGTAGTCGATGCGCCCGAATTCTCAATGTTGGCCCCATGCAAAGTAGCCGTACAACTACGGATATCCATATTCTTCAAAATCAATAACCCACTATTCAGAATTCCACCTCCGGTATTTTCACCTAAGTTGGTGCCATTTGCGGTACCATGGCGAATAAATAAACCGTCAAGGGTACAGCTGTCCACCAATGCAGTATTTGTGATGACATGAAATACATTGTCCGTAGAATCTCCCACCATACCGATATCTCCACTCAGGATACTTTGGTGCATGAGGTAATTCCGTTGGCTGACGAGACTCTCTGTTCCCGCAAACCCTCCATAAATCGTCACTCCTTCGGGGAGGTCGAAGGTGGCATTGCGGTCTGTCCCATCAGTAGGATAGTATAAGCCCTCTTTAACCCAGATTTCATGCGCATCCGGACATCGCTCGACGAGGTCAAACGCTTCGTCAAGAGTGCGAAATGCGCCTCCCCAGGATCGGCCGTCTTGTCTACCCGTCGCAGAAGCATCCACATAAATGACCTGGTTATAATGACAGACACTATCGTATATGATGTGCAGTCGGGCACTGTAATCCCGTACGGAATCCATGGCAAATGCAGAGTGATGACCTACCCCCTCAAGTATAAATGAAAGCGCATTGCCCGGTTGCCATCCAGCCCGGTCCGTTATTTGTTGTATGAAATGGCGGACTTCCGGACTGCGTTGGTTGACACTCGCTTCATTGTCTACCATCCACGCCGGCAAATACCATGTTTTGCTCGTCGATAATACCCCTCTGGAAGAGATGTTATAGTTGCCGGTGTTGAATGTATTAGTGTTGTCACTATCCTCTATTCGAATGGTCAAAGTATTCGATTGGGCATTGGTGTCTGCCGCGCGGAATTGAATCCATGCCCTGTCGATAAAACTGCCTTGTGGAATTTGGATATCATCAAAGCGAAGCCCCACTATTTGGTCATCGACATCCCGGGTCAATTCGATGGTTTTGCTGTAGGGGTTGACAGAGCCGGAAGCTTTGTGTTCCTCCGCATCATCCGAAGCTTGCCCTATGGGCACTACGGTCGAGTCAACATAGGATAACTTAGGAGAGGTAATCCATAGTTCTGAGAAAGAATCCACCGTAATAACAGCGTAATATCCGTCTTCAAAAGGGACTACCTCAATACTATCTGCAGGGTACCAAAGGGTCGTACCACTATCATTATTGGTCGGGATACTATCCTCTAGTGTCGCACTGTACTTTTTGATTTCTATCTGAAAGGCATCATCCAGTGAGATGCATTTCATACAATTGGCTGCCCCTCGCAATGACTCCATTTCCGCATCTGTAAAATACAGGCGGACATCCACAGGATTATTGGGCGCACTATCCGTTTTGATCATAAAACTTCGTTGAGCATAATATGCGTTATCGTCATATCGCTGGATGCCATTGTATTGGTACATACTAACCTGTGCCAATCCCAGATCTTGTCCGTGTGGGTGCAATGCTACAATTCGTTGACTGTTGGAGTCCACCTCAACCCAATCATTACCAGATACCGCTACAGACATGCTATCGATGTTGGAGCCGGAATAAATGGTGTCGTGTTCGTAAATACTCACTTGGTCAATACCCATCCCTTCGAGGGTAAGACCCACATCGGTTTGTAATACCCAGCGAAACATGGTCGTGGTATCGGTTACCGGTATTTGGATGGTAGCGACACTCCAGTGATTTTTGGTGTCATCCCATGCGTCTTTATTGTCGTTGTACCAATTGACGCCTTGCCCCTGAGCTCCGAGTTTTGTCCAGGTTTTGCCGTCTGTTGAGTATTCTACCCACCCGTAGTCATAGTTGTTTTCTATCTGGTAAATAAAGGCGAAAGAAAGCATAGGTGTCGTCATCCCACTCAGGTCATAACACGGGGAATAGAGGTAAGAGTACTCGTCGTTGTGATAGGTACCGGTCAGGTTGGTAACCCAGGCTTTTTGCCCTTTGGCTGCATGCCCAATGATGCCGGCAGCAGGAGTCCCCAATTGCCACGAACTCAAGGTTCCCCCTGTGTACCACCCACCTGTATTTCCCTCAAATCCCTCGACATACGGAAAGCTGTCTATGCGCGGTTGATGTACGATTTCATACCCTAAAATAGAGTCGTTGTCCCGGAAATTATCCGGTCCGTAATGAATCCATGTATCCATATGATAGGTCCCCAATGCCGAAAAGTCATAACCGGTCGAAAAGGTGTAGTCGAGTGTCGTCTCTCCCGTTATCAATGGAATACTCTCTGTAACGCTTGCCCCCCCGTTTATCCGGTAGGTCACTTCTACATTGGCGGCATCTGTAGTTGCATTGTTGTGAATGCGCAACTTAGGCTTTTCGACGCCCAATCCACAGCCGGTATTGCCCGGGTGTAAGATCTCTTCCAAAGCGATGTCATCGGATACATTGAGTAGCTGGATATTGTCGAAAGTGTATCCGTCCTCTGCTGTAGTCTCTACGGCTGCTGCATTGCCTTCCTGCCCAAACCGGATTTGAAAACTCGAAGTGAAGTTCTGTCCGGCGTCTTTAAGTGCCTGAGTGATGGACAATCCCGAATGCACTTCGTTGTACACTCCCCTCATTCCCTGGTGGTCAAACAAATTGTAGAGTTCCACCCAAAGGGAGGTATCCGCACCCCTAACCCATATACGATCATTGGGATTGTCTACTGACGTAACTTCATGGTGCATGTAGTCAAACTGAAGGCGGATGTCATCCGTAGCCGTATCGTAATTGGTCATATTGAGGGTGAGCAGAAGATTATTGGCACTGTAAGACCCGTAATTATAGGCGTCCATCGTCATGGCTCTACTGCCGTCTTTTATAAATCCCTGCCCGGCAAAACTCCGGATTCTTCCAGCTCCTGTGCCTATATCGTAGTCCCAGACATCCAGTCCCGGGATGCCCGGGTAATCTGCACGAATATCGATGCTGTCTGCATTTTCAAACCCCTCCGTATAAGGCAAAGCCACCGGATCATTGGCGACCACCCGGAGCGTTTGTCGAAGGGTGTCATTATGTGGATGGGTGTCACTGCTTAAAGTGGACCAAAATACGATATCGTAACTTCCCGGAGTGAAACTTTCCATTTGATTAAAGGTGTAGTGGATGGTATCTCCAACAGGAATAGTATCCCGTGTTGCTTCGGTGACGATGGCCCCTCCATTAATTTGGTAGGAGACCTCAAAGGTGTCGATTTCGGTATTCCCCGCGTTGAGAAGTACGACAGACAGTGCTGTCGTCGCTCCGAGATCACTGAGTGTGTGCTCCCTCGAAAAATCCGTGGTAAGCATCTGGCTGACGGCCATGTCATCCGGCCATGGGCAAGTTGCTCCTCCATTGGCTATAATCTGTTTTGCGACGGCTCGCCTCCCCCGTTGATCTAAGGTGTCAATGGCATTTACTGAGAGCCATTGTGTCTGGCCTACTGTCCATTTTCCCCTTGTGTATTCGAGTGCAGATGTCGTGTCGATTAAAGTCATGGTATCGGCACCTAAGCGGTAAATGCCGTAGTATGCAGCAGAGTCTACCGCATCCCAGGTGAGTTTAATATACCCGTCACAAGGTGTGGATGCGGTTAAATTGGCGGGTAAGCCGATGATGCCAAAAGTATGGTCTGAAACGTCTGAGAAACTATTGGTTTTAACCCGGATAAGCGCCTGGGTAGAAGCCCCGCTGACCACCCAGGTAAACGAACGGGTGGCGGACGAAAGTCCACCGGCCAAAGTGCTCCATGTGCTGCCTCCATCCTTTGATAATTCGACCGTAAAGGTTTCGCTCCCATGCCCGAAAGCATCCCAGCGAATGTATTCTGTTTCCCCGGGTACAAGGGATTCTCCTCCGTCCGGATACCGGACAGTGATACCATTTTGCTGAAAGGAGTATACCAAGAAATACTCCTGGGGACCAAACGGGATGCGATGCCCGTGGAGTCGAATGGTGTAATCCCCTGCGACGGGATTGTTTAAGGTGATTTGCTCTTGCGGATTCAAATGGTCCTTATCCTGGACAGCCGCTTGATTGACTTTGGAAGGAGCGGGGTCTAAAACCCAGGGGTCGTAGGAATTGGAAGAAGGATCCGTCAGGGTCATATCGATGTCATTGACCAATACAGGTGCTGCATAAGGCGCTGCCGCAGGATCTCGCCACATGACCATGACTTTTAGTTTATCTACGCCGGCCGGGACCGTCAGGGTATATTCGACAGAGTCTCCATCACCCAAGTTGCCGTTGAAATACCGGCTTTGGTCCAAATCGGCTACTGCCCGGGCTGCATTTACCCGTCCATATCCCCAATAATAGTCCGGCCCGGAGAGTCCTTTGTCATCTGCACTATTGCACAATAAGGCTTTAATGAGTGTCGCAGGAGGATGGTTGCCGTGTTGACGCTTGTATTTTTCATACATCAAGGCGGTAATTCCGGTCATTGCAGGTGAGGAGTAGCTGGTGCCTCCTCCCCCGGAATAGGAATTGTTGGGCCGGGTGGATCGAACATCATTGCCTACAGCGACAATTTCTGGTTTGATGCGGCCGTCATCCGTAGGGCCCCGGCTAGAATAATATGCCAAGCTATTTTGGTGATTGCACGCTCCAATGGTAAAAGTGCTCTTGGCACATTGCCAGCCATTGGAGATAGTAGCATAGTGGGATGGATAGGGGCTGCAGGTCCAACTGCCATTATTTCCTGCGGCGAATACATGAATAAGTGAATCATACTGCTCTTGCTGTTCGTCGATGAAGACTGCGAGCAGGCTATAATCCCCCGCATTGGTACAATTGCCCCCGCTAATCCCATAGGAATTATTAGTGATCAACATCCCGTAATCCCGGATAAAATCGGGCGTCCGGTCTAATATATCGGAAAAATACGATGTGATGACATGAGCCTCCGGTGCGGTCCCAATACCCTCCCTCGGATTGAGATTGGGGTAGCCGGTGATGATACCCGTCACATGGGTCGCATGCGTACCCGTACCGTATTTCGAAAAGGTGGTTACCCTCGAACCAAAATCGATATGTGTTCCGATCTTTCCGTTATCCCCTACACCTATGACCATACCTTCGCCCCTCAAATGCTCCCCAAACCGGTTGTGAAGAGGAGCAACGCGTTCCGTTCCGATGGCGCGGTACCGGATGGCCTCAGGAGCCGGAGGTAGGGGCTCTAACCAGGTGATGACCGGTATCCTCAAAAGCGTATTTACCCTGCCTCGTGCTACTTTCACCGTCCAAAGACCGTAGGGCTCTTTGCTATCATCCATCACCCGGATACGGTATTTAGCCAGTAGATTCCGCAACCGTTGCGTATCGATTGTTTTTACAATTTGGACGAAGAGTTCCACTTCTTCGGTCTCATTATTGAGTATTTCTCCGGCAGCAGCTTCGGATATTTTCATCTCATCCTCCCAAGCCCAATACGCCGAGACCCCGAGTTGGATCAGCTCCTGTGGTTGGAAATTTTGAGGAATAGCACAAAAATAATTATTCTCCGGTATGAAATGAACCGGCCGAATCCCGGACTTTTTCCATACGGATCGCTCCGGAAGCCGTTCAAAATGAAGGAACAGATAATAATATCCCTCATATAAAGCCGATTCCGGAAAATGGACGGCATTTATTTTTTCTGCCTTGAAATGTTTGACACTGTTCTTGTACGACACTGTTATGATCTCTTGAGCACCGGCGTTGTAAAACATTGCCAGGAAGAATAGCATTGGAGTAATAAAACGCTTCATGAATTACTATGGTTATCGAAGTACAAAAATAGATTTTCAGCAAAATAGAACTGCAATATACCCTTTTTTGCTTTATCTATTGTTAGGAGAAGTGTGAAGGGTGTATGACAAAATGCAGATTTTACAACCTCACCCCCATCTCTACCGCAACAGCGGCACAGGCTCTTCTACTTAAAACCTGTGGCACCAAGGCATACAAGTCGTAATAGTGCGGTTTGTTATGCACACCGTGTGAACCCTTAATCAACGTTCTACCAAAGGTTCAACAATTTTTAGTAGCTTTGCTCTCGATTATTTAATTATTACAACATTTTCGGGTTGCAATGCCAGGATTAAAGTCTTTTTACTTGGTCAATTCCCGACGATCAAATTGTACTCTGTTGTTATGCGTGTATTAGTGTTTTTATTTGCGGTTGTATTTGCGGTTGTAACGTTCAATTCTAACAGCGGGGGGCGTGCTGCCGTCAAGATGCAGGGAAATACCGGTGCGCCGGGAGATTCCAGAAGAGTTTGCAAGAGTTGTCATAGCGGCAATGTCATACAAGTGGCGATGAGCATAGAGTTGCTCGACAGTGCAGACAGGGTCATTTCCGAGTATATCCCTGAACAAGAATACACCGTTAAAGTGAAGGTCGAACCTACCGCAGGTGACCCAAAAGCTTTCGGATTTCAAATGGTATGCCTCGACGCTGAGTTGGGACAAGATGGCTCTGATATAAAAAATTGGATAAACGACTCTAAAAAGGTGTATCATATCGCAGATGCGAGCAACGGTAGAACCTATGTCGAGCATGATAAACCCAATAGAGCCGGTGGCATTTTTAAAGTAAAATGGAAGGCCCCAGCTAAGGGGACAGGAACCCTTTCCTTTTATGCTGCCGGAAATGGGGTGAATCTCAATGGAAGTACCACAGGAGACGGAGCAACTAAAACCTCTCTCGAAGTGAAAGAAGCTACAGACAACAGCGTTTCTGATTTAAGTCACAAAAACCGCCGTCTTCTTCTGATACAGCCTAATCCGGTTAGTGAGAGGGCTCATATCAAACTGCAAGGAGGAGCTTTGAATTTAAGTTCCCTCAAGATTTCCATTTTAGATATGTTGGGTAATGTCGTCTTAGACCGTCCTTATTCTCCGGAAAATGCCATTGACGTCTATCGTTTAATCGGTGGAATGTACCTCGTCCGATTGACTTCCGATAACAAAGAGATTTTGGCCTCTTCCCTTATGTACAAATTGTAACAAAAGCAGAGGTGCTCCGGAAATTAAATTCCAACCATATTAAACCGAAGCTTTTTCTCTTGAATGTAGATCCTTTTTGGGGAAATATAATCTACGAGCACTTCGAGTAGCCACAACTGGCACAACTCAAGCATCCCTCTTTATAAGCGAGTGTTCCTTCCGCTCCGCAACTTGGACATTCTTCCTTTACCTTTGTCCCATCAGGAATAAATTTTTTCAAGGCTCTGATTACACCGTTCTTCCAGGTATTAATCGTCTCGCTATCCATATGAAGTGCAGATATTAGATCGACTACAGAATTAAGAGGCATACCATGTCGCAAAACACCAGAAATCAGTTTAGCATAATTCCAATACTCTTTATTAAAGGAGCGGGACAATCCCTGATACATGACCTTATATCCATCTTTATCAATAAAATGAAGATCGTATCTTGTCTTTTTCTTTTCATCCTTGGTTTTAACCACCCAACACTTTTGAAACTTCTTTGGAATAACAAAAGTCTCTTTGGCTTCTCCCGTAAATATTTCATAGGGTCTTCCTTCCAGGATTCCAACTACAGCTATCCATTCTTCTTTATTGTTTTGGAACCGAACGATTTCTGCTTCGAGTTCCTTAGGCCTCTTAGGAGAGTGATTCACAGCAAATTTTGACGTTTTATCCTCCTCCTTTTTTTCTTCCTTAGAAACAAGAACTCCTGATCGCGAACCATCCCGGTAAATGGTCATCCCCTTACACCCTGACCTCCAAGCCGTACGATAAATCTCATCTACAACCTTTTCACTGATATTATTAGGAACATTGACGGTGACACTAATGGAGTGATCCACCCATTTCTGTATCTCCCCCTGCATGGTTACTTTTTGTACCCAATCGATATCGTTAGCGGTAGCTCTGTGATAGGGCGATTGTGTGATGATTTTATTCAATTGGTCATCATCCATTTTTTGGACCTCCTCTACATCATATCCATTGATGTTCAACCAATCTAAAAATTTGTGATGGAATACATTGTACTCTTCCCAATGATCCCCCACCTCATCGACGAAGCTCACGTTGACATTTTGGTCGTTGGGATTCACTTTTCTCCTTCTTTTGTACGCCACCATAAACACCGGCTCTATACCGGAAGAGGTCTGCGTCATCAAACTCGTGGTCCCTGTAGGGGCAATAGTGAGCAATGCGATGTTTCTTCGACCGTACTTGACCATATCATTGTACAGTTGTTCATCTGCCTCCTTTATTCGCTTAATAAAGGGGTTGTTTCTTTCCCTGTTAAAATCATATATTGGAAAGGGACCTCTTTCCTTTGCTAAATTAACCGAACCCTTATAAACTCCGATAGCCAGGCTCTTGTGTAGTGCTGTTGAAAAAGAGATCGCATCATCCGTCCCGTATCTATAACCCAAAGCGGCAAGCATGTCCCCTTCCGCTGTGATTCCGATTCCTGTTCTCCTTCCCTGCTCCGCTTTTTCTTTTATCTTGACCCACAGATTCCTTTCTGTTTGTTTGATATAATCCTCTTCAGGGTCCGCGTCAATCTTGGCTATAATTCTATCGATATGCTCTATCTCCAAATCAATGATATCATCCATTAATCTCTGTGCATAAACGGCGTGAATGCCAAATTTATCAAAATCAAACCGGGCCTTATTCGTAAATGGATCCTGCACATAACTAAACAAATTAATGGCGAGCAACCGGCAACTATCATACGTACAAAGGGGAATTTCTCCACAAGGGTTGGTTGATACTGTTTTGAATCCAAGGTCGGCATAACAATCCGGTATGGATTCTTTTCTCACCGTATCCCAAAACAAAACACCCGGTTCGGCAGATTTCCACGCATTGTGAATTATCTTTTTCCAGATATTACGGGCTTTTACCTTTTTGGTGACGGTGGGTGTATCTGATTCTATAGGATATTGTTGGGTATAGGTCTTATTGTCAATAACAGCCTTCATGAATTCATCGTCAATCCGGAGAGAAACATTGGCGCCGGTTACCTTTCCTAAATCCATTTTGGCATCGATAAAAGACTCTGCGTCCGGATGTTTGGTCGATATCGTCAACATAAGTGCTCCCCTTCTTCCATCTTGCGCTACTTCCCTCGTAGCATTGGAGTATCGCTCCATAAACGGGACGACTCCGGTAGAAGTCAATGCACTATTCTTAACCGGAGAACCTTTGGGCCTGATGTGACTCAGATCATGACCTACTCCACCTCGGCGTTTCATCAGTTGTACCTGCTCTTGATCGGTTTGTATAATTCCTCCATATGAGTCCGCTTCATTGCCTATGACAAAACAGTTTGAAAGAGACACCACCTGATAAGGATTGCCAATTCCTGTCATTGGTCCACCTTGGGGAACTAAGTATTTGAAATCCTTAAGCAAAACAAATATTTGGTCCTCCGTCATTGGATTGGGATATTTTGACTCAATCCTCGCCAATTCTTTAGCCAAACGACGATGCATATCATCCGGGGTGCGCTCAAATAGATTGCCAAAGGAATCTTTTAATGCATATTTATTTATCCAAACAGTTGCTGCTAACTCATCTCCATTAAAATAATCTTTCGAAGCCTCCAACGCTTCTTCAAATGTATATGTAGTGGCATTGTGAACCCGGGACGAAATACTCATTGTAGTAGCATCATTTATACGTGTAACCAATATATCAAGAGTAGGTCAATCGGAATTGGTTGATCATTTTGTCAAAGGCAAAGGTATGAATATATTACAAAATTATACTATATTTATACTAAAGTTTTGTGACTATTATGACTTAAATGTCAATTATGCTCTTTTTAAACTTCATTCGTTCATAGATGGGCTTATAAAATCTATACCCATAACAAAAATAAACACTCTTTAGTCTTTTATAAAAAGGTGTTTGCAAATATCAAAATATTTGTAGTACCTTGCAACAATTGCACGCAAAACAACCATTATATCTTTATCCGGTAATGTGATTGCCGCAAGGTTTGTTGCATTGCGTTTAATATTGATTTTTATTTCAATATAACACATAATGAAATATTTATACATTATTATTTTATTATCTTTATTTGGCTGTCATAAGGATTCCATCCATGTTTCCAAGAGAGATATCGTCCCTGTTGCCCCCTCATCGCTTACGCAAACGCATTTGGTCGGTTTTGTGACAGACCACTTATACCGCCCAATAGATCAATGCTCCATCTCTGTCAGGAATAAATCTTGCCTTTCGGACAAAGCGGGATTTTTTAGCTTAAACCATGTTTCTCTTGGGTCAAAAGGAGATGTTATCTCCTTCGCTAAGGATGGGTATTTCGATAGCTTTACCTCTTTATTTCCCCTCCCCAATCAAAAGTTAAACGTACAAGTTCAACTCATACCTAAACCCCCGGCACAAGTCTTTAACCCGGGTGAATACATACGTCTTTCCCTTCAGGGAGGAGGGAATATCACCATTCCTCCTTATAGCCTTCAAACTCAAGAAGGAGCTTTGGTTTTTGAAGATATCCACGTTTTTATGTATGAAATGGTTGATTTGTGCAACAGTTTATGTATTCCTGTCAATTTTGAAACCGGATTTGAACGACAAGAAAAGATAAATCCAAATTGGTTATTGATGTTGAGGGTAGAAGATGCCAGAGGTAACAGGCTTCAGCTCGTGCCGGGAAAAGAGTTGGAATTTAAGCCTTCCTCTTCCTTGAACGGCAATTCTTTATTCTCTTATTCTTATGGATATTGGCATCGTATCGATAGCGTTTCAAGTCTCCCGGTTATTCGCATTTCTTCTCTTCCCAGACGACTTTCATCCGGAAATGTATATCCTTATGTTTTGGTTAAAGGCAAAATTACCCTTCCAAATGGAAACAATTCCAATACTTTCACTCAATCCGTTTATGCCATTCATTCATTCAGCCAAAAACGCCACGATTACACTGTTTTATCGAGCTTAAGTGGTGCTTTTATCCTTCCTGTTCGCGCTCAAATAGACACAAAAGTCAAAGTGGTTGATATTTGTGAGCAAGTGGTTCTCACCAAAAACCTTTCGGCTTATACTACTGACCCCTCCCGGGATCTTATTCTTCCCATTCAATTATTTCCTTCACCGGATTTTGTGGCATCCGGTAAGTTGATTAATACAGAGGGGAAGTATATTACCAATGGTTTAGTCACCGTCCGACTTGACAATGGCCTGAGCTACAAACAATGGGTAAATAACAATGGAAGTTTTTACCTTTCTATGAACAACTGTGATTCCAAATTCATGGATATTTCATTTTTTGATCTGGATAGTCTGCGCTATTTATCCTTTACCAAACCCACAGATCACAGTTACAGCTTTAATGCAAAACTCTCTCAAACTTTAGGTCAATTTGTCAGTATTCAAATTGATTCGTCATATCCTTATTTATTTGACAGTCCTACCATTTCATATGATAAAACCCTCGGTAAAGTAAGTATCCAAAATGATCAGTGTTGTTCTTTTGGTGTGCTTGAAATAACTTTTGACAACCGTTCTCCGGTGAGAGTTCCCTCTTATAGCTTTACATCATTTAGCCAGGAAAATTTAATTTTTCAACCCTCTTTAGATGAACTTAAGGGTATTTACGCTTCCCTTACTATCACGGAAGAAAACGACACCTTTATTACGGGCAAAATATTACTTTCCTTTGTTCCGGATATTTATAATAATTTGCATTCCGTCAACATACAATTTAAGGTAGCCAAGTAAATGAATGAACGCGATATCATACTGGGCTGCAAAGCCAATGACAAAAAGTGTCAAGAAGCACTGGTTAAACAGTACTCAGACAGCTTGTTGTCTGTAAGCTATCGCTATTCGAAAGACATACACGAAGCAAAAGACCATTTGCAGGATGCTTTTATTATCATTTTTAAGGAGATCAAAGGATTTCGGATGGATAGCGGTTCTTTTGAAGGATGGATGAAACGAATTGTTGCGCGCTCTGCTGTTAAAAAATACAAACGAAAACGTACTTTTTATGAGTTTTCCATGTCTGAAAATGTCAGGGAATTAAGCTCAAAGGCAAAAGCCTACGATAAGTTAAAAGTAGATGAAGTTCTCTTGTTAATAAAATCGCTTCCGGATGGATTTAGAGAAGTATTGAATTTACATGTCTTAGAGGGTTATTCCTTTCAGGAAATATCCAACCTGTTAAATATCACGGATAGCTCCGTTCGTTCGCGTTTGTCACGGGCAAGAAAGACATTAATCAAGCGATTTGAAATAATGAATAAATTTGATACCAATAAATTATCTCACCACCCTTTAGATGAATAACACTTTGAAAACCAGTAATTAATAGTATTATTATGACACCAAAAGAATTTGATACGCTCCTTCGCTCCTTACTCGGGTCCCATAAGATACCTGTGGATGGCAATGAAATGTGGATTGGAGTACAGAATAAATTGTCGAAAAAGAAAAAGAGGAGGGGTATCCTGTTCTTTTTCTTGGGCATAGGTCTAATAATCAGTGCATCCCTAATAGGAACACGGGTTTATTCACCTATTCTTCCCCAATCATTGGATCACAAGGTCTCCCTGGAATCCCCTTCTTCTATTACCCCACACAAAAAAAGAGAACAAAGTAGAACAAATACTTCACTTGTTTCCTCCGGAGACAAACCAACAAATAAACCTATTTATCTAGCCCATAAACATGAGGCAAACCTTTCCGGTAGTATTTCTACCAAACCTTCTTCCATACCTGAAGCTCAAGTAAGAAAAGAAGTAACTACCACCAATCAAGCTTCTATCCCTTCTTTGTCTTATCCCACCCATCCTATACTTAAGATTCTTCCTTCCATTCCGGCAATAGAAATCGCATTGGTTCATACGATCAATAATCTCAAATCTATCCGTCTTTCACAGATATTTCCTGCTAAAGAAAACAATCTGTTATCCGGGCTGAACCTGAAGAAAAACTGGTCTTTAGGCTTCGTTTTTGCTTATGGAAAACATCATAACAGCTTTCAAAGGTCATCCGATCTACGAAAGAATTTCTATCAAACAACCCGTAATACACACGAAACACCATTAGAACAACTGAATGTTGGCTTGACTTTGAGAAAAGATATTAACAAACAACTTTTCTTTTCCTCTGGCATCGCTTTTTTCAGGAGAACCGATATCTATACCGATACTATTTTTTCCTTAAAAAAGAATCTTGTTACAAACATCTATAAGACTTACGTAGGAGCAAATGTTGAGGCGGCCTATCCCACCTCCCTTTCCATATCGGAATCAATAGAAGAAGTAAGTGTTTACAAGGTGTACAACAACTATTCAGGAATTGAAATACCTATTCTTTTAGGATACAATTATCCTTTCGGTTCTAATGCTTTACAAATTTCGTTGGGAACTTCCCTGCACTACCGAACGAGTACGAAAGGGTTTACTACCTATGAGTATCAGGCGGTTAAATTACCTGATTTTTCTTATGGAGAACAAACGGTGTACCCACAAATGCTATACTTCACGGCTTTGGGTAAACTTCATTTTGAGCATACGTATTCTACTAAAACAAGAGCGTATTTGGGTATAACAGCGGAAAAGAGTATAGGCAATATCCTCTCGAAAGCCTCCGGTCTAAGCCATCAATATCAGGGCCTTGCCTTTGAAGCCGGATTTAGATATTTGTTGCACTAAATATCCCTTAGTTTAATGTTTTGTCAGAACACCTTGATTCAACCAAAAAAGGCTGCGAATATATCCCCGTTTATTTGGTCATGTTGATAAAAAGTGCAAATTTTGCACTCCGTTTCGGAGAGGTGCTCGAGTGGTTGAAGAGGTACGCCTGGAAAGCGTATGTGCCCGAGAAGGGTACCGGGGGTTCGAATCCCCCTCTCTCCGCTTTTTTATTCTTTCAATACCATAAGTCCGTAATCCATAAAGAACTTTGCTGCCCAATTGGGGTATCTCAAGGGGTTGTACTTCCCATAAAAGGGTATAGATCCCTGGATTCCTCCCCGGTGCCTTTTACTACTAATGTAAGGAAAGATTTGTTGGAATAAGCTGATCGATAACGCCCTATATGATTCGTCTTCCACCATTTCATACCACAAATAAAAAACGATACTCAACTGGAGGTGCCCTGTAACGCAAATAAAAGAAAAATCTCCCTGCCAATCGTTGTCGTAAGCTCCGGCCAATCGCCCCTCTTTACGGATGCGCTGCATTAGGCTTTGGAGGCTGTGTTGGAGGAGATGGTAAATATTCGGGTCCTTCGTCAACCGGTAGATCTCCAGCCAGCCTCTTAAAGTGTAGGCTATCGTGTGCGTAAATGCGGATTTGTCCTTTTCAAACCCCCAATGCTCAAATGTGCCATTTGGTAGCAGGAGTTGCCGGTAAAAGATGATCGTCGGAGCTAAAACTTGCTTTATATCTTGAAATTGTCCTAATAATTGGGACGATAACAGTATTGGCCAGATAACTCTTGAGTAGTATGCCGGAGAACTACTGTTCCGCCAGCCCCATTGGGTCCAGGAACCGTCTTTTTCTCTTGCATCGAGCAACCAGGAAACGGTCTTTTGTATTTGGGTTAGATATTTTTGGTCTTTGTTCATTTTATACCCGGTCATGAGACCGAAGAGTATTTGGCCGGAGTTAAAAATACTGGGTTGCTTGCTAAGATAAGGCTGATAACGTCCGGAGAGGTACGATCCATTTGTTTGAGCTATGGTTGTTAACCAATTGGCTTGTTGAATTATGAGCTCGCAAATGGGTTTACTTCCCATTTGCTCTTGGTATTGTTGTAGTGTCTCCAAAATATATCCGGTGGTTTCGGGATAGGCCTCTGCCCAACCGGCATTGCCGTTTAACCAGTAAGAATAAGAATGGGCGCTTCCTTGCCAACCCGTTTGTTCAAAGGAGCGTATCAGCCATTCGTACGTGGCCTCTAATTGAACTCGTAAAGCCGCTTTATCCACCATCTTTATTGATGATTTGTCTCAAAATCTTATAGAATAGATTTTTTGACCTGTAAATGTAATGGTTGGATTGTGGAATGGCGCCAAAACCAGTAAAAACCGGGGCAATATTGGGGTGATTACTCCCATCAAAATCAAAAACACCTGCTCTTGATTTACTCTTTTTGATCGCCTCCCAAAGCAAAAAATACATACCATTGGTATCCCTAAATTCCGGATGGGCCCCACCCAACCAATAGTGCGCTGTCCCGGCGGAGAAAACAATATATATCATAGCATGGATATCTCCTTTTTCGTCTTTTGCGGCCAAAATGGTGCCCAAGTCCCTTTGTTCAATCTCCTGATGCAGCCGGCCGATTGTGTGGAGATTTTGCTTGGTATAAGGTATGTTTTTAAATGCCGCGACCCTATTAATGTGATCCAAAAAGCGTTTTATATCTTTGATTTCCACCATTTCAAACCTCTCTCTGACCTTGTTAATCTTACTTCTTGTTCCCCCTTTAAAGGCTTCATACAAGGTGGTTTCATCCGGTGTTAAGTCGAGTGTTTGCGTATATTGGGTGGTCTGTTTGTATCCGGCCCATTTAAAAGGCAACCAATCTTCCAAAGTATAATGCAGCTTGAAATCGTGAAAAGCGGCGCGGGGCAACTGTCGGATGATTTGGGATAGGATTTTTCTTCTTTTGGAATAGAAAGAATGGGCTTTGTCGGTATCATGTTTAGAAAACCAAACGCCGTTGATTGGGGTAAAAACCGGAAGAGTCAGCCGTTTTACTCCGAAAAACTGTTTTTGAGCATAAAGGAGGGCACCCAAAATAGATTGTTTTTTGGATTGAGCAAGAACCACTTCCCAATGTTCTTCCCCTGCAGTGATATCCCACCACCAGGGTTGCATAAACACCGGAACATCATCGTCCTCTTGACAATGTGATGACCATACTTGCTTGCTTTCCGTTGGATTCATGCCGTTGTTTTAAAAAAGCGAAGATACAATCTATTCGGATGACATATAATAATTCTTCGCATTTGGTTGGTGCGTTATTCTATTATGTAGTGCCTGCAAGAAAACGCTTCAAAATTAGAAATGTATCTTTTGGCGATCTTTTTATTTTTCTCAACTCACTGATACCCCGGCATCACTTCGTCTCGAAAAATGAAAAAGCTCATCCAAAATCTTTCATTTCATAAAAATTGACAGTTTTCTGGCAAGCACTACGTATCTTTGGGTTTTATCCAACCCAAAGAAAAATGCAATCATTTACCAATGTTCATCTATATGCCAGGACAGTACATCAGGAAGATGTGCGATATGTGGAGGAGGCATTGACATTACTTCAATCCTATGATGTCAACTTATATTATCACGAGGATTTCCTTAAAGCCACCACAGATTATCCCTCTATAGGAGAGTTAATACCCACCGGGGCCCGGTTTTCTGTCCGGAATTTATCTCTTCATCCGGGGAGCATTGTGATAGCACTGGGGGGAGATGGGACTATGTTACGCGTTATCCATCTACTTCGCGGACGACAAATACCTGTTCTTGGTATTAATCTCGGAAGATTGGGTTTTTTAGCCGGGGTTAAAAAAACAGAGATACGAGAAGCCTTTAACCAACTCATGTCAGGACAATACTTGGTGGAGGAGCGCACCCTTATTGGGATAACCTCAAAAATAGAAATATTTGATAATTTCCCTTATGCCCTGAATGAATTTACCATACGAAGGCTGGACTCGTCTTCTATGATTAATGTTTCTCTGTATATCAATGATGAATTGCTCAATAGTTATTGGGCAGATGGTTTATTGGTATCGACCCCTACGGGATCAACTGCTTATTCTTTGAGTTGCGGGAGTCCGATACTTTTCCCTAAATCTGGAAATTTTGTTATAACTGCCGTAGCTCCTCACAATCTCAGTGTTCGTCCAGTGGTAATAAGTGATACACTTCGAATAAAGCTTCAAGTAAAAGGAAGAGCCAATAACTTTATGGTCACCCTTGACTCGAGACACGCCTATATCACCAGAGAACAAGAAATAACACTGGAGAAAGCTCCTTTTAAGGCGCAACTCGTTTATGTGGGTTCTTCCTCTTTTATGAAAAGAATCAGAGAAAAGCTTCATTGGGGCGAAGATAGACGCAATTAGTTATTTAATCTATTCATTGTTCCACTTGGAACAATGAATAGATCGTTTAAATGTGTTTATATGTTCCACGTGGAACATATAATTAACCCTAAGAGAAAATTCTATAGATCATCCAAGAAAGCATATAAGCCAAACCGGTCATTACAACAAACTGAATGACAGGCCACTTCCATCCTCCCGTTTCCTTACGTACCACTGCAAGGGTACTCATACATTGCATGGCAAGAATATAAAATACTAAAAGAGATAAAGAGGTTGCAAGGTTAAATACGGGCTTTTGGGTGTCTGGATTACGAGCTTGTCGCATTTTGGTAAGCAGATTGTCGTTGGTGTGATCATTCACGCTATATATAGTGGCTAAAGTACCCACAAATACTTCCCGCGCAGCAAAGGAAGTTAATAAGGCAATCCCAATCTTCCAATCATAACCCAACGGCTTAATAACGGGCTCTATCCATTTACCAAACTGACCGGCAAAAGAAGCCTCCAATTTTTTGGATGATAATTGTGCTTCAAAATCGGATTTTGATACAATGGAAGAAGGTGCCTCAGCACGCAACTCTCGCTCAACTTCCGACATACGTCCGGGCATAGACGTATTGGCTGCTATCCACAATACCATAGAAATAAATAAAATAATTCTTCCTGCTGACCAAATAAAAGACTTCACCTTACTAAGTACTTCACCTAATACCGACTTCCAATGGGGTATTCTATACGCCGGCAAGCTGATGATGAGATACCCTTTTTCTTGTGTCTTTAAAGAAAATTTGAGAATCATTGCGACTATAAACGCAAAAATAGCTCCTACTATGTACAAACCAAAAAAGGCTAACCCCGGAAGACTAATAAAATTCCATATATATACATTGGGTACCAATAACGCCAGTAACATCGTATAGACCGGTATCCGGGCGCTACAACTCATAAATGGTGCTACAAAAATAGTGATGAGCCGCTGCTTTCTATTCTTAATCGTTCTTGTGGACATAATGGCCGGAATGGCACAAGCACTGCTCGATATAAGGGATATCAGACTCCTCCCATTCATACCAAAATAATTCATGATACCATCAAACATGTAAACGACCCGTGCCATATACCCGGATTCTTCCAGTAATACAATGAAGAAAAACATAATGGCGATCTGAGGTACAAAAACCAATACACCATTAATTCCTGAAAGGAGCCCATCTGTAAATAAATGCACAACCGGTGTGTCCGGTAATACCTGATTCAAATAGCTTTTTATGTTAATAAAACCATTGTTAATCCAGTCCATAGGAATCGTCGCCAATGAAAAAACTGACTGAAAGATTAGAAAGGTGACTAAGAGGAAAATGAAAGGCCCTATCACTCTGTGTGTCAATATAGCATCCATTTTTTCTGTCAAGCCTAGTCTATTAAAACTCTTGGTTACATATCTGTCAATGATAGGTTCTATTCTCTTAAAACGTTCCATAGTTTCATCTACCTGCCTTGTTAAAGACTGAAATTTTATGGAATCCAAGCGATACTTTATATCCCTCTTGCTGGTGATATCCAACAATGAGTCATGGATATAATCAATATGTTCTGCAGCCAGCAAACAGAGGTAATCGTTATTACAACCAGTCAATTCAGAAATAATAGGTATGACTGATTCCAAGTCTTTAGTATTATAAGTAGCGGAAAAAGTAGATTGCTTGGTGTTTGCTGCTTTAAGATGAAGCAGTTGCTTTCTTAACGTAACTATTCCCTCTCCTGTACGTGCACTTACTTGCACAATGGGTGTTTCCAAAGCTTTTGATAAAGCTTTCGTATCTATTCTTATTCCAAGCTTCTTAACACTATCTGTCATATTTAGCGCCAAAAGGATTGGAATGCCTAACTCTTTAAGCTGGTCGAAAAGCAAGAGTTGCTTACTCAATGCCGTAGAATCTGCTACATAAAGAATAAGGTCAGGATAGTCAGAACTAGAAGTGTCTATAAAAAAATTGAGGTTTACGGCTTCTTCAGGAGAATTAGGATGTAAACTGTAGGTACCGGGTAAGTCAATGAGCTTAAAAACCTGCCCTTCATGTATAAAACTTCCGGTGCGTTTATCGACTGTTACCCCGGGAAAATTGCCGGTTTTATAATTTAACCCCGTCAGCAAATTAAACAATGTGGTCTTACCCGAATTGGGATTACCAATAATTGCAACATTAATCTCTCTGTGATTACCGGACAATTGGGTTCCTTTTATTCAAATACAATCTGATCATACTCATCCGTCCGCATTGCCACAATCTGATTGCCAACTTTAATGTAAAACGAACGCCCAAAAGGTGAAATTCTAACAATCTTCATGGTCATACCCGGAAGAATACCCATAGATACCAGTTTTCTCGCTACTTGTTTGTCTCTATATCCCTTAATGGTCAACCTTTCATTAGCTACTTGCGAACTCATCTTATTTTAATTTCGAGCTACAAAATTAAAATACCTATACTCCTATTGCAATACCTATACATAGGTATCGCAGTCTTTGCATTAAAATTAGTAAAAGTATTATTTTTTGTCATTATCGAAGGTAAGGGGCTTCAATATGAGATAAATAACGGATCGCTGGTTTTGCTCGTAATGCTGTAAGGACACAAATATATCCACGTGTTAATGCGAAATAGAGAAAGATAGTGGACTTATTTCACATATATGCACTTTGTAATGCATACCACATGACGTCGTTGTATGCGTATACTACAAACAGCACTTCGCATTTGCTCGTTCAGGGCTACAAAGATGGTATTCCTACGGTATTGCTACTGGTTTTCAAAATAGAAAAGCGCAGTTTCTACGTTTGCTCCAATCGTTCCTGCCTAACAAATCTTCTTGTAAATCTCCCTCCCAAGTCTTCCTTCGTCAGCTTTGGATCGGAGTTCATCCCAGCAGCTTGTCTTAGATGACTGAATTTAGTAATACACACCATTGTATAGACATCGATTGCATTGCGTATCTTTGTTTTTGGTAATATCTGCGGCTGCTCTTATAAGTGCATAGATATTTGTGTTGAAGATCCTCTATTCAAAAGCTAACAAATGAAAAATTTACCTATCGGCATCCAAACTTTGAGTAAAATAATAGAAGGCGATTTCGTTTATGTTGATAAAACAGAAATTGCCTACAATTTGCTTCAAAAAGCGGGATATTACTTCCTTTCCCGCCCTCGCCGGTTTGGGAAGAGTTTGTTCTTGGACACCCTCAAAGACATATTTGAAGGGCGAAAAGAACTATTCAAGGGGCTATATATCTATGATAAATGGGATTGGGAGGTGAAGTATCCGGTGTTGAGGATAAGTTTGGGATCGGGGGTGATTAAAAATCGTGAGAAGTTAAATAGAAGATTGAATAGCACCTTAGAAGATGCAGAAAAATCTGTTGGTATTAATTGTCTATCATCTGATCCCGGAGAATGCTTCAAAGAGCTGATTCAAAAAGCAAGTGAAAAATACAATCAAAAAGTAGTCATTCTCATCGATGAGTACGACAAACCCATCCTCGATAATATCACCAATAGAGAGGTCGCACTAGAAATGAGAGATGCGATGAAGGACTTTTACGGAGTCATAAAAGACAACGACCCCTATATCCGATTCGTTTTTATCACCGGTGTGAGCAAATTCTCCAAGATGAATCTCTTTAGCGGGTTGAATAACCTGAACGACATTACATTGGATGAAAAATATGCTACCATCTGCGGATATACGCACAACGACTTATTGACTGTTTTTGAAGAGCACTTACGAGGGGTGGACATGGAGAAAGTAAAAAAATGGTACAATGGATATAATTACCTTGGGGATAAGGTGTATAATCCGTTTGACATCCTTTTGTTTATTGATAAAGGGTTTGAGTTTAGCAATTATTGGTGGGAGACGGGAAATCCTTCTTTCCTGATTGATATGCTCAAAACACGGAATTATTTTATTCCGGAATTAGAAAACTTTGTTGCAAGCAAAGAAATTCTCAATACGTTTGATGTTGATCACATTGAGTTAGTCGCACTGCTCTGGCAAACGGGATATCTGACCATTACCGGAAAAGTGGAAGAGGTGTTTGGCGTTGAGTACAATTTAGGCATACCCAATAAAGAAATAAGCA
>JALWRC010000067.1 GCA_027080725.1 Saprospiraceae bacterium | reverse complement strand
AACTCCATTCCGGCTCCGGCTACGCCTCCGCCTCCATTCCGTTCTTGCACGCCTTCAAAGATAGTAGATATTCACTATCTTTGTGTTTAAGAAAGCTTAGCTATACACACAAAAGGGGATACTACCACCTTGACCACGTAATAAAATCACATACTGTCAAAGGATGAATAAGGACCGGCAGCATCCTTTAGATTTTTGAAGTTGGATTATGCAATAACCCACCTCATATTTTTACCACATTGTGAGAGATTTGGGTCTTGGTAGGGGAAATGAATCTCTTTGGGATACGGATTGAAAAGGCCAAAAACATGGCTTTAGCTCCGTTTCTTTGGGTTGTGAGGAGAGGTAAACGCATGCTGTACGCTTATTAACGACAAAAACATAGTGCCCCACTTCACTGGAAATGCCACTTAAAGGGGGAAGCGAAGAATGCCATTCTTATTCATAAGGAAAACAAAACACAAAGCGCAACCAAATTGGGAACAATTGTTATCTTTGTATTGTTATGCGAGTAATAGCAACAAATACTATTCGAAAATACTGGGAAAAGTACCCTGCAACTGAACAATCCTTGAAGTCTTGGCTTCAGGAGGTTGAACAGGTAACCTGGAATTCACCTCAGGAACTGAAACTAATGTATAGAAATGCTTCAATCCTTACCGGAAAGAGAGTGGTATTCAATATAAATGGAAATAGATTCAGATTAATAGTGGATATAGAATTTCGATTAAAAATTGTATTTGTGGTTTGGTTTGGCACTCATTCGGAGTACGATTTAATTGATGCGAAAATTATAAGTTATGTTAATAAAACCGATTAAGAATCATAAGGAACACAAAGATTATCTAGCTCGAGCGTATTCGTTACTTCAAAAAGACTTGAAGCCTGATTCAAAGGAATCCGATGAACTTGAAGTTATTAGTATTTTAATTGAAGCATATGAAAAAGAAAAATATCCAATCGAAGCTCCAAATCCAATCGAAGCAATACTATTTAGACTTGAACAATTGGGCATGAACAAAAGTGAGCTGAGTAAACTTCTTGGGTCACGTAGCAGAGCTAGTGAGATATTAAGAGGTAAAAGGAAATTAAGCTTGAACATGATTCGTAAACTTAACGAAGAATTAGGGATTTCAGCTCAAACACTAATACAAGACTATGAATTAGTTAACAGGTGAGAGCAAGTGATGAATACTGAATATTTCTCTTTCGATTACCCACATAGTAAAATGGTAAAACCATTGCAAAAGTTGACTTGAAGCCCAAAACCCACGGTTAAAACCGTGGGTTTTGTTTACTTTTGTTTAAGCCTTTATTCAGAGAAAATAGCTGCGCTTATTACCGTATGAACTATGTTCCTATAGTGCTATATTTACCGCCTTCAGATAGACCGGACAACACGAAATATCCTGTCGATGGGGGGGGGAGGCGGCACTACTTGACTACGGTAAATGACTGATTCTGCGCGTTCACTGCATCGGGATATTTCTTCACCCCATTGTACCAGACATCGGTTAAAACCATAGAAGACCCCCTATCCGAATCTTTGTAAACAAAGCGAGCATAAATGGTGTCCATATCGTGGCTGTTCCACTGCAGGTAAGAGGTGGTAAAGTGCTCCCCCTCCTCGCCGAAAGCGGAATCCGGCAAATAGGGAAATACATTCAACCTCCTTCCCAAATCATCGTCCAATAGACGCATTCCCTTGGAGGCATCTAAATTCCGGTTGAACACCTTTCTCGGAGTGCCATTGACCACGTAATAAAGCCACATGCTGTCGAAGGATGAATAAGGACCGGCAGCATCCATTAACAGATTATTGCCGTTGGGGTCAACGGGGATTATGTTAATCCCGGCCTCAATTACAATTGCGGGTAGTTGTTTTTTCTCGCAAGACAAGAAAACGGCGGTTAAAGCCAATAATATTGTTACAGTGATGAATAAATTTTTCATAGTATTCTGATATGGTGATAAGGTGGTTTATATTACATATAGACGTTAAATTACAACGAAAAGTTGGACGAAGGTTGATTTGTGTGTATAACTTACTGCACAGTTTCTATGTTTGTGCCAATCGTTCCCGTGTGTATTCTTCTCCGCTTCCAAGTCTTTCTTCGTCAGCTTTGGAGTCGGGGTTCTTCCGAGCCGTTTGTCTTAGGTTAGCGCAGTTTGTAATGGGTGCATCGCAAAGTGTACATTTCAGAGTAAACTCAAAATTCAATCGCAGCAAAAGGAAAAGAATCCAGACATGCGTATTTATGTGGCTAAAGCCGATTTCTACTAATTCTCAGACCGTTCGCTGAAGCGAACGGCAATGGGCTGAAGCGAACATAATGGGAATATCGCCCATGCTGCATTCTCAAAAAAAACACGGATAAATAGAGCATTTTATAATACAAACCATTGCCGTCAGTTTCAACTGACGGAAAAAGGAATGAAGAGAAATTGGCTTTAGCCCCATCAAACATAAGCCCGAGTGTCTTCGTTCATTCGTGGCCATCCAACTAAAGCATTCGTGCAATGGTGGCTTTTAACTTTGTAAGGGGAGAATTGAATTAGTGCATTTTTGTAATACTTGCTTTGTAATACAGACGACAATTGCTATTGTCCCGTCCCAAGAAATATTTAGCTATATTTGGCCTTAAGTGGTGTGGCTATTTTTCTGTAAGGAATTAGTGCAACGAAAAAATAATTACAGGAAGCGCAACCGTTTAAGAAGAAATATGCATATTACAAATTAATAACCGATAAATGAGTAAGACAGTACACGCGATATACATCTGGTCCATGGTGTTGGTCACGGTAGCGGTGACTGTATATTTGGCATATACAGGTTACAGTTACTATCACACCCCCCTCGAAGAGCGCTTTTACCACCCCCGCCATGCGTGGTTCAAGCCGAGCGGAGCCTATGGCCACGGTTTGGGGATTGTGGGGACTTTGATGATACTATTTGGGGTAAGCATATACATTGCGCGCAAGAGGTATCACTTTATGGAGCGCTTCATACGCTTGAAGTACCTGTTGGAATTTCATATCTTTCTTTGTACCTTGGGGCCTATCATGGTGCTATTTCATACAGCATTTAAGTTTGGCGGAATTGTCTCCGTCGCCTTTTGGAGCATGGTGGCAGTGGTTTTGAGCGGGGTGGTGGGCCGTTTTATTTATGTGCAGATTCCCAGGACTATAGACGGGCGCGCCTTGAGTTTAAATGAGGTAAAACTATTGAAAGCTTCCCTTGAAAACCGGCTTGTAAACGAGTTTCACCTTCCCCGGGAGGTCGTTGGGGGGATGGGGACAGCCGGGACATCCGCCGGTGGGCTAATGGCCAGCTATTTCAAGGATAAAAGACTGGTACGTAGAATCCGTAAAGAACTCGCTTCCGGTGCATTGTCAGGGGAGCAAAAGGAGACCGTGCTCGAATTGCTAAGGGAGGAGCTCGGATTGGCGCGAAAGATGAAGCGCCTTACCCTGATGCAAAATCTGTTTAAATATTGGCACGTAGCGCATTTGCCTTTTGCGGTCATTATGCTTATCATTGTTATTATTCATGTAGCAGTGACTTTGGCTTTCGGGTATAAATGGATATTTTAATGGAAGTAATAATCGAGAATATAGCTGTTTACGGGGGTGTTGCCCTCTTGTGTTTGGGCATTGTATTGTATTACTTGCGGCGCAATAAGAAAAAGTCTCAAGAGGTTTTGCAAAAGGTCGCCATTGCCAAGGAGGAAGGCGTACACGAACCCGTGTCCCTGCATCCGTACATCGACCTCGATACCTGCATCGGTAGCGCAGCGTGCGTAGAAGCATGTCCCGAGAAGGATATTCTCGGGATTGTTGACGGACTCGCTCAGGTCATTCGCGCCTCCAACTGTGTCGGTCATGGCGCTTGTTTTCACGCTTGTCCGGTGCAGGCGATATCCCTTCGCATAGGTACAGAGACCCGAGGGGTGGATTTGCCGCATGTCAATCAAAACTATGAGACCAATATGCCGGGCATTTACATCGCCGGGGAGTTGGGCGGTATGGGGCTGATTAAGAACAGTGTCGAACAGGGGAAACAAGCCATCCATGCCATTGCAAAGTCCGGAAAAGCAAAGAGGGAGGAGGCTTTGGATGTAGTTATTATTGGTGCCGGGCCTGCGGGAATTGGTGCCACGTTGATGGCCAAAAAAATCGGCTTAAAGAGCGTTACCCTGGACCAGGATTCGTTGGGAGGGACGGTGTACAACTTCCCGCGCGCCAAGATTGTCATGACTTCACCGGTGGAACTGCCTCTGTATGGGAAGGTCAGGCTTTATGAGGCGAGAAAAGAAGAATTGTTGGACCTTTGGCGCAAGGTGATTGCGAAGGAGAATCTCGACATCCGGGAGCATGTCAAAGTCGAACAAATCGTGCGGCAAGAGGACGGTACCTTCCGCGTAGATACTTCAAAAGGTGGGCCTTTTATCGCCAATCATGTGTTGTTGGCCATCGGTCGGAGGGGCTCTCCCCGCAAGCTGGGCATCCCCGGTGAGGGATTGGAAAAAGTAGCCTATCGCCTTCTGGATGCCGAGGCAATCGAAGGTAAGAAAGTGTTTGTAGTGGGTGGAGGAGATTCGGCTATTGAAGCAGCTCTAATGCTCAAAGACCAAAATGAGGTGATTCTTTCCTATCGCAAAGGGGTGTTTTCAAGAATAAAACTCAAGAACAGGGATAAAATAAATAAAGCCATTGAGGATAGGAGCGTGCACGTATTGTTTCATTCCAACCTGAAAGAAATTCTGCCGGACAGGGTTAAGGTCGCCATAGATGGTATCGAAGGACTGCAAGAGTTTGATAATGATTTGGTTTATATCTTTGCGGGGGGAGAGCTTCCGACTCAATTCCTCAAGAAAGCCGGAGTAGAGATTACCAAACGCTTTGGATATATTGTAAAAAAACACGGATAATGACGCAAAGGACCGGCATATGGGTTTTCTTGTTCCTCTTCGCCTGGAAGGGAAGTGCGCAAATTTCTCCGGGAGACCTGACACGTGCACATGCCAAATACGAGGGGATGAGCAATTGTACCCTTTGTCATGATTTGGGTAATAAGGTAACCAATGCCAAATGCCTCGATTGTCATAAGGAGATGCAAGCGCTGCTGGACCGCAAACGCGGGTACCACTCGAGCAAGGAGGCCAAAGGGAAAGATTGCACGGTGTGTCACAGCGAGCACCACGGGCGGAAATTTGACATGCTTCATTTTGATGCACTCAATTTTGACCATGACCTCACCGGATATCCGCTCAAGAAACGCCATGCGGAGATCGATTGTAAAAAATGCCACATGCCCGATAAAATACGGGATCCCGAACTCAAGAAGCGAAAGGGAACTTTCCTGGGATTAGAGAAAGAATGCCTGAGCTGCCACGACGATTACCACCAAAAGACCCTCGATAACGATTGTTCCAAATGTCACAACGAAAAGAAATGGCGTCCTGCTCCGAAGTTTGACCACGACGATGCCAAGTACAAGCTCGAAGGCAAGCATGTGGACGTGGACTGTAAGAAATGCCATCCTCTCGAAAAGCGAAAAGGGCAGGACTTTCAGGTTTTTACAGGACTATCATTTAAGAAGTGTGTGGATTGTCATAAAGACCCGCATTTGGAGCACTTGCCCGGGGCTTGTGCTCAATGCCATGATGTGCAGCATGATTTTAAGGATTTCCGCACCCGCTCTCATTTTAACCATGGTTTGACTAAGTTTAAGTTGCGCGGAAAGCATAAGAGCACCGCTTGTTTTGAATGCCACAAAAAGGGGACAAATCCCAAGACGATATTTCAAGATCAGCTTGGTGTGCGGGAAGATGCCTGTGTCAAATGCCACGAGGACAAACACGGGGGGAAGTTTGGTACAGACTGCGCCAAATGCCATAACGAACGCAGTTTTTTGTCGCTCGATGACCTGAAAACCTTCGATCACAGTGTCACGGATTACCCGTTGGAGGGACAGCATACCGGTGTAGAATGCAAATCTTGTCACAAAGGGAAGTACACCGATCCTTTGGATTTTTCCCGGTGCGACAAGTGTCATGAAGATTATCACCGGGGGGTGTTTGCAAAGACGGGGGGACAGGCCCCGGATTGTGTGGACTGTCATTCGCTATCGGCGGGTTTTGACAACAGCGCATATGGCTTGGAGCGGCATGCCAAGTCGGACTTCCCATTGGAAGGAGGGCACGAAGCCACCCCGTGTTTTGCCTGTCATTTGAAGGAAGACAAGGATCCGCCCTGGCAATTCCGGGAGATTGGCAAAGCCTGTGTGGATTGCCATGACGACATACATAACGATTTCATACCGGAGAAATACTATCCGGATCGGGATTGTGCGCGCTGTCATGATGCGTCCCGCTGGTCTGAGGTGCATTTCGCTCATGATTCTACGGGATGGTCGTTGGAGGGCAAGCATATGGAAGTGGCTTGCCGGGCCTGCCATTTCAAGGAGACAGGAGACAATGGTCAAAACACACAGAAGTTTGTCGACCTGGATAAGGAGTGTTTTGCCTGTCACGACAATGTGCACGGCACCCAATTTGAGGAGGAGGGGAAGACGGATTGCAAGCGATGTCACGATGCAGTGGATTGGGAGCCCAGGGGCTTTGACCACAGCAAGACGGCCTTCCCCCTGGATGGTAAGCATAAGGATTTGGCTTGCCAGGAGTGCCATAAAATTCCGGAAGGCGGCGAGATGAAGGACATCAACTATAAAATAGAAAAGTTCGAATGTATCGATTGCCATGGCAAGTGATTTTTGGCTTGTTCGTATTAGCCGGTATGAAATCGTGGGCCCAGTCGCCACATGAAGCAGGGTTGGGTATCGACTGCGGTTTCTGTCATAATGAGGACAGCTGGCATATCTCCACTGACACATTCCGGTATGACCATTCCGGGCATGATTTTGATTTGACCGGGCAACACGTATCTTTGGATTGTAAGGAATGTCATACAGACTTAAAGTTTAATGGTACACACGGCAGGTGTATCGACTGCCATACGGATATGCATCGCCAATCGGTGGGCGCGGATTGTGCCCGCTGTCATACGACGGACAATTGGTTGGTGGATAATATTCCCGAATTGCATGAAATGGCGGGCTTTTCGTTGGAGGGGAGCCATTTTAATGTGTCCTGTGAAGCTTGCCATATCTCGGACAACGGATTGCTCTTTAATGATGCCGGCAATGTTTGCTCCAATTGTCACTTGGAAATATATCATAATACAACCAACCCGCCGCATGTGGAAGCGGGATTTTCTACAGACTGCAACCAATGTCACGACCCAATGAGTACAGGAGGATGGACAAGGGTAAGCCATTATTTTTTCCCGCTCACCAAGGGACATGATATTATGGATTGCGCGGCATGCCACCGGAATCAGGTCTATGTGGGATTGAGTTCGGAGTGCTTTAGCTGCCACGAAGCGCAATACAATGATGCAGAGGTCCCCGATCATAAGTCCTCCGGTTTTCCTACGGATTGCACCCAATGCCATACGACAGATCCGGGTTGGAGTCCTGCGGTTTTTGAAGACCATGATGACTTGTATTTCCCAGTCTATTCCGGCAAACACGGTGGGGAGTGGAAGTTGTGCTCCGAATGCCATACAACTCCCGGAGACTATACGCTGTTTAGTTGTACGGATTGTCATAAACACCGCGACGCAGCCAAGCTGGAGCGAAAGCACGACGAGGTAGGGGGGTATTCGCACGACAGCCGGGCTTGCCTGGAATGTCACCCAAGCGGTAGGTGATGCATTTCAACCTCTTAGATAAAAAAAATCATTTACAAGCAACCGAAAGGTGATAATGTAGCATATGTGTATATGAATAAGTACTGTACTGCATGCGACAAAAAGGGGAAAAAAGAGAAGAATTAGTTGCAAAAATGAAAAGATGGATTAACTTTGTACTCATAAGGAAGAGAGCTCCTTCCTTTTACCTTATACTATCCCACATGTCCTATTCCAATATTAAGGCTCAAAAATGATTCATCTCCTCGGGAAGAGCATTGCTTCTCGTGATGTAGGAGAAAAACGAAAATATTAAGTAATAGAAATTAACCGGATTACGTGAAACGCATATTAATTGGCATTGTGCTCCTCCTTCTGACCCTTTCACTCTGGGCGCAATCTCCGCACGGTGAAGGGTTTACTATGGATTGTGCCCTTTGCCACACGGCGGACAGTTGGACGGTGAATATGGATTCGATGCGTTTTGATCATAACAGTACTTCATTTGCTCTGACAGGCCAGCATCGATTGACCGACTGCAAATCCTGTCACACGGAGTTGGTCTTTTCGACCGCTAAGACAGATTGTATCTCTTGTCATAATGATATGCACAGCATGACTGTCGGAGATGCCTGTGCGCGTTGCCACCATACGGACAATTGGTTGGTGGACCGCATTCCGGAATTGCACGAAGAAAACGGTTTTCCACTTATCCTCAATCATTCGGGGTTGAATTGTATAGCCTGTCATGGTGATGTCGGAGCTTTGCGTTTCGAGAGGATTGGCAATGACTGTATCAGTTGTCATGCCAAGGATTACGAGGCGACCATCAGTCCCAATCACCTCGCGGGGGGATTTTCAAAGAACTGTCTGGAGTGCCACGATATCACGACGATAGGGTGGCGGACGGACAAGGTCAATCACGACTTTTTCCCACTGACCCTGGGGCACGACATCAAGGATTGTAAGCGGTGTCATGTGACCGATAATTATTCGGATGCTTCTCCGGATTGCAAGACCTGCCATGCCAACGATTTCATACAATCCAAACAACCGGCACATGAACGATTGAACTTTCCGATGGATTGCGCCTCTTGTCATACGACGGATGTGGGGTGGAAGCCGGCGAAGTTTGATATTCACGATAACTATTACGAACTGCGAGGAGCTCATGCGTTGATTAAAGAAGATTGTGCCAAGTGCCACACGGCGGGGTACGACAATGCTCCGAATACCTGTTTTGGGTGCCACGAAGCCAAGTACAATGCCACGGAGAATCCCAATCACATCCAGTCTCAATTCTCCAAGGATTGTAGTACGTGCCATACGGAGGATGCCTGGACGCCATCGACGTTTGATCATGACGGCAAGTATTTTCCGATCTATTCCGGCAAGCACGAAGGGGAGTGGAATGCATGTGTCGATTGTCATAAAGATCCTGCGGATTATGGGCTCTTTACGTGCATCACCTGTCACACCAATCCGGAGACGGATGACAAGCATAAAAGTGTCTCTAATTACTTTTACAGAGACCAAGCCTGTCTCGGGTGTCATCCTACCGGGGATGCGGACAATGTGTTTGACCACAACAATACGGCTTTTCCTCTGACAGGTGCCCACCAGGAGACTTATTGTATAGATTGTCATGCCAACGGGTATGCGGGGACGCCGACGGATTGTGTCGCCTGTCATAACAAGGATTATGACAAGACCACCAATCCGGAGCATAAGAAGTTGAATTTGTCCACGGATTGTGCTTCCTGTCATACGACGGATCCGGAGTGGAAGCCTGCTCGTTTTGACAATCACGATGATTTCTTTGTTTTGGAGGGTGCACATGCTGCGATTGCCATGGAGTGCGTCAAGTGCCATAATGGCGACTACACCAACACGCCCAATGAGTGTGTAGGATGTCATCGCCAGGATTACGATGACGCGACCAATCCCAATCACGCCACGGCCAAATTCTCTACAGATTGTGTGATGTGTCACACCCAATCCGAATGGAGGCCCTCGACCTTTGACCACGATGGCGAAAATTTTCCGATCTATTCCGGCGAACATGAAGGAGAGTGGAGCTCCTGTACGGATTGCCACACGGATCCCAATAATATATCGGTCTTTAGCTGTACCAATTGCCACAAAAATCCAAAGATGGATGAAGAGCACCGGAAGGTCAAGGGATATGTGTACAACAATCCAGCTTGTCTGGGGTGTCATCCAACGGGGGACAAGGACAATATATTTGACCATGACAACACGGCATTTCCTCTTACAGGAGTGCACCAGACGACGGAATGCACGGCATGTCATACCAATGGGGGATTCGAGGGGTTGACGACGGGATGTGTGGATTGTCATCAGAAGGATTACGATGCTTCACTCAACCCGAGCCATAACAAGTTGCGACTGTCTAAGGACTGTGCCTCTTGTCACAACACGGACCCTGACTGGGCTCCGGCGCGGTTTGATGTCCACAATGACTATTACTTATTAGAAGGAGCGCATGCCGGAATTGCGACCGATTGTGCCAAATGCCACAATGGGGATTACACCACCACGCCTAACGAATGTGTCGGTTGCCACCGGGATGCTTATGATGGGGCAAAAAATCCCGATCACGCTCGTGTGAAGTTCTCTACCGATTGTGAGATGTGTCATACCCAGTCGGAATGGAAGCCTTCAACTTTTGACCATGACGGACAGTTCTTCCCGATTTACTCCGGCAAACACGAGGGCGAGTGGAGTGCCTGCACCGATTGTCATACAGACGCCAATAATATCATGGTGGTGAGCTGTACCAACTGCCACAAGAATCCGGATACGGATGAAGAACATAAAAAGGTGAAAGGGTATATCTATAGTGATGCTGCTTGTTTGGGCTGCCACCCGACAGGAGATGGGGATGATGTATTTGATCACGATATGACGGCCTTCCCACTAACCGGCGAACACCAGAATACCGAATGCTTTGCCTGCCATACCAATGGCAATTTTGAAGGTCTTTCGGGAGCCTGTGTCGGGTGTCATCAGAAAGATTATGATGCTTCCATCAATCCGAGCCATACCAAGCTGAACTTATCTACCGATTGTGCAGGTTGCCACACGACGGATGCGGGATGGGCTCCTGCGACCTTCGAGGTGCACAATGATTTTTATGAACTCAACGGTGCACACGCTGATATTGCGACCGATTGTGCCAAATGCCACAATGGGGATTATGTGAATAACCCGAAGTTGTGCGTGGATTGTCACCGGGACAAATACGACGCGACGACCAATCCTGTACATGAGACAGCAGGGTTCTCCACCGAATGTCAGAAGTGCCACACGGAGACGGCATGGACGCCGGCAGACTTCGATCATGATGCCGAGTTCTTTCCTATTTATTCGGGAACCCACAAAGATGAATGGAATGAATGTGTGGATTGCCATACGGATCCGATGAATTATGCCGTGTTCACCTGCGTTACCTGTCATGAAAAGAAAGAGACGGGAGAGCAGCATGAGATGATAGGCGGGTACATCTATAAGAGCATCGATTGCCTGGATTGTCACCCCATGGGCGAGAAAGGTTCCGGCATCAATCACGATGATACGGACTTTCCATTGGTGGGAAGTCACATGATGGTGGACTGCAGGCAGTGCCATGAGAAGCGTATGTACAAGGATACGCCCAAGGAGTGCTACAAATGTCATAAAAAGCAATACGACGAATCGACCAATCCCGATCATCAGAAATTGAACCTGGAGACGGACTGCTTAATTTGTCATACGATGGATCCGGATTGGCAACCGGCAATGTTCCCGCAACACGAAGATTATTGGGAGTTTACCGGAGCTCATGTTGACGTTTCAGAGGAATGTGAGAAGTGCCACCATGGAGACTACAATAAAACACCGAAGGATTGTAACGGCTGTCATCAATCCAATTACGATGCCTCCACCAATCCCAATCACAAAAATCTGGGCCTTTCACACACCTGTGATAATTGCCATACGACAGAGCCCGGCTGGAAGCCGGCCACCTTTGATGTACATGACGACTACTATGAGTTAACAGGTGCTCATATTGATGTTAAAGATAATTGTGCAGAATGTCATCACGGGGATTATAACAATACTCCGACCGAATGCAAAGGCTGCCATCAATCCAATTATGACAATACCACCAATCCCAATCACGTCAATTTGGGATTGAGCAATGCTTGTGACGATTGCCATACGACGGAGCCCGGCTGGAAGCCTGCCACTTTCGATGTGCATGATGATTATTACCCTCTAACGGGGGCCCATCAGGATATTAAGGACAATTGTGCGGACTGCCATAATGGGGATTATAACAATACCCCCAACCAATGTTCCGGTTGTCATCAAAACGATTATGACAATACGACCAATCCGGATCATGTAAACTTAGGGTTGTCAACAGCCTGTGATGATTGTCATACGACAGAACCCGGCTGGAAGCCTGCTACCTTTGACGTGCATGATAATTATTATCCCTTAACGGGGGCCCATCTGGACATTAAAGACAATTGTGCGGACTGCCATAATGGGGATTATAACAATACCCCCAACCAATGTTCCGGTTGCCATCAATCCGATTATGATAATACCACCAATCCGAGCCATACCAATCTGGGACTCAGTACGACCTGTGATGAATGTCATACCACTGCACCCAATTGGAAACCAGCGACGTTTGATATACACGATGACTACTGGGAACTAAAAGGCAAACATAAAGACGTGCAAGACTGCTACGATTGTCATCAAGGGGATTACAATAATACTCCGACCGAATGCTATGGCTGTCATCAGTCCGATTATAATAATGCCGATGATCCCGACCACTCAGGAGAGGGATATCCCACCACTTGTGAAGATTGTCATGCCGAGGATGGATGGGAACCATCGAGTTTTGACCACGATGCCCAGTATTTTCCGATATACAGCGGAAAGCACGATGACGAGTGGAACGTTTGTGCGGACTGTCATTTAGGCGGTAATTTCAATAGTTTCAGTTGCATCGATTGTCACGAACATGACGACCAGGCGGAGGTAGATGATGACCACGACGGAGTCAGTGGATATTCTTACAATAGCGATGCCTGTTATTCTTGTCATCCGGAAGGAAAGGAGTAAAATGAAGGAAATGAGATATCTGTTTATATGGGTTCTTCTGCTGCTCTCTGTATCTTCGTACAGTCAGGAAGGCCGTGAGGTGATCGCGGGGAAGGTGAGTTTTGTGACCTCTGCCAATGTATATGTCAAGTTTGCGTCCACCGCACCGATTAAGCATGGCGATACCCTTTACTCCATGAAGCAGGGACAACGGATACCTTGTCTCAGGGTAACCCAAAAGTCCAGCACTTCCTGTGTTTGTTTGCCGTTAGCGGATTGTGTGTTGGAGAAGGGGTATGAAATCGTATACATCCCTCCGAGACCGGACCCTCAACCGACGCCAAAACCTAAGCAGACCATAAAAAGGAATAAGACTGACAAAGCAGTAGCAGTAGAAGAAAAAGAGGAGCCGAAAGAAGATCCTGCCCGGGAGGAGCGTTTACGCGCCCGGATGTCAGCCTCTTCGAGCAGCTATGGGGGTGAAGGCGAAGATTGGAATCACCGCGTCAACTATCGGTTGTCCTTCGACGCGGACCATATTGCTCATTCTGCTTGGTCGGCGGAAACCTATATGAACTATAGGCAGCGGTATCTCCCCGCAGGACGTATCGTCAGTTACCCACTGCGGCAATACAACGTGTACAGCCTTGCAGTATCTTATGAGCCCAATCCCTCTTTCAATGTGTTGGTCGGAAGGAAAATCAACTACCGTGCCTCTTCTCTCGGGGCAATTGACGGTGTACAAGTCAATAAGTCTTTCGGTAAGAACTTTGTCGGTGCCATCGTAGGATTTAGACCGGATATATATGACTACGGACTCAATACAGACCTGTTGCAATACGGTGCCTATTTGGGAAGAGCCATCAGCAGCCGGAAGTTATATGCGCAGACCACACTGGGCGTGTTAGAACAGAGGAACAAAGGACTGGTAGATAGAAGGTATGCCTATTTCCAGCATTCGAGCTCGATAGGTAGGTCCATTAGTTTGTTTGGCTCTTTTGAGGTGGATTTGTACAAAAGGGTAAACGATGTCGCATCCAATGATTTTAGACTTACCAATATGTATCTCTCCGGTCGTTACCGGTTCAGCAGGAGGCTGAGTGTGAGTCTATCGTATGACTCCCGCAAACGCATCTTGCAGTACGAGACCTTTAAGACGGAGATAGAGAAATTATTGGAGGATGACGAAGCCAGACAAGGCGCGAGGGTGCGGATCAATTTTAGACCCTTTAGACGGGTTTATACCGGAGTGAGCTATAGTAAACGATTTCAAAACAGCCGGCAAAACGCCTCCGGCAATATCAACGGATTCATCAGTTGGTCGCGGATTCCCTGGGTGAAAGGAAGGCTTTCGGCCCGCTACAATCACAATACTTCGAGCTATTTGACCAGTGATATTTGGTCCGTCCGGCATTCGAGAAGTATGTTTAAGCGTCGCTTGGGAGTAGATATGTATTTTAGATGGGTGGATTACGCTTTTATAAATAGCGAAATTAAACGGAATACAAAGTACTACGGATTGAATCTTTCCTTTAGATTTACGCGTCGTTTGACGTTGAGTGTGCTCGGGGAGCTTTCGGACCGGTACAGCGGTAATAGCTACCGGTTGAACACCAAGCTGATCCGGCGATTTGATAGAAAAAGAAAGAGGAAATTATGATTAGACTAATGGTCATTTGCATGGGCGTATTGTTCTTCGCCGGTTGCAATAACGCACCTACAGTGGTAGCGGAAGAAGGACAGGGACAAGAGCGCATTACAGAGAAATTGTTCAAAGAGAAAATGGGCAACGGGGCCTCAACCCCTAACGTCCCTTCCAATACCGCGATGCCGGATGATATGCATCAAGTGGTCGTTAAGGAAGTATTGCCTACGGACAAATACGTCTACCTTCGTGTAGAGGAAAATGGAGAGGCCTTTTGGATTGCCACTACCAAGCAGCCTGTCAAAGTAGGGGAGAAGGTGTTTTATAAAGGAGGGCTCTTGAAAACCAATTTTGAGAGCAAGGAGTATCACCGAACCTTTGACAAGATATATCTGGTGTCTAGAATTGTCCCCGCCAACCACAGCCAAAACCCGGATTTCAAACCCGTCACTCCTGAAGAGGCGCACTCCAGGGTGGAGGATGTAGCGCCTATAGATACCAAGATTGAAGTAAAGGGCTCTTTGAAAATTACCGATCTGGTGAAGAACGCCAAGAATTATGCGGGACAAAAAGTACAAATCAGCGGAAAAGTCGTGAAGGCCAATTACAACATCATGGGGCGCAATTGGCTGCATCTCAAGGACGGCAGCAAGGACGATTTTGACCTCGTGATTACTTCCAATACCTCCATCCCTGAAGGGCACATCGTTACGATGAAAGGCATTGTCCGTCTGGATAAAGACTTCGGTGCCGGTTATCGCTACTCCATCATTGTAGAGGATGGAGAGTTGGTAAAATAGGGGAGTGCATTGTCATTGGGAGAGCGCCCGGCAGAATGGATATACTAATACATTTTGTAATATACACCATAGGCACTGTATATTGTGTTTATTACAAACTGCACAAAAGTGAGCCAATGCATCGTTTTGTTACTATTTTTGCATACAACACTTCTCAAGTATATAACCTATTGCGTCGGGCAAAAATGCCGCCAAAACAGCGTTAGGTGATATTATAAACCCTGCACTTCGCTGTCGCTCGTACAGGGCTGCAAAGAGGGCATCCCTACGGGATTATTACAGGTGTTCGAATCAGAAAAGTGCACTTTGTAAAGACCCTTACTCCCGTAATTCACTTTTTTTTATTTATTTTGCAGAGTGAAGCAGTTTTAGGGAATTGTAAAAAATGATTACTGTTGCGCCCTCATTTCTTGCTTTAGCTGGTGCTCAAGATTGGACGGTCTGCATTGGTTGGGCGGTTAGGTAGGATGGAGGCATGTGTTGCAACTGAATGGGGTGAAATTGCAGGCAAAGGCGATGCTGCAATGAGCTGTGTAAATAATATCCCGGGACTAAGGACACCGGTTAGGTTCTGGGGTGCAACATGACAAATTACATTATTTCTGTCATTGAGCTAATGAGAAGAATTGGTTATTGAGTTAATAATATATCGGAGCTGATGAGTATTTGCCGTAGGGCGGTTGGTACTTGTGTAATGTTTTATTTAGTGTCACTGTCAAATGAATAATGGAAACTTAACGTTCCTCCTTCTGACTATCCTTTCTCTTATCGACGTAACACAGGCCAAGGCACAGGTTTTTGTCGATATTCAAACCGCTGAGATCATTCGTCCTTGTGAGGAAGCCCTGCCGGTGACCTTAACCCTTGCCAATGAGACCGATTACATTATACGGAATAGTCGTTGAATATTGGCATGAGCTGGGGATGGAGTATGCCGCCGGCAATATAGTCTCTACTAATGTCCATGAGATAAATGTCACCCAACCGGATAATGTCCTTTTGCAAATTGAGGAGTTGCTCCCGTGTGAACGCTTCAGCTTTACGTTTTATGTACGTCAAGGTTGCTCGGAGTATAGTGGAGACCGGACCCTGTCCGCAACATCATATCAACTCTAAAGGTTAAGAAAGACGACTATAATCATATGGTTATAAGGATGTAACAGTTTTCTTGCGGGTTCCGGGAAAAGAGGTATATTTTATGCGATGCAATATGTGATAGGGAGAAGGAAAAGGTGGTGGAACATCATTTGGGGTACATGGTTGATCGCGAATTAATATCCCGAATAAAATAGTTTATTGCCCGTGGTAATATGTAATTCTCAATAATTCATAATACTAAAAATTTGCAAGACTAATTAAAAATTTACTTGCAAAGGCAATTAAATTTCATTCCTATTCTAACTTTGCGATTTACTAAGATGTGTTGACTCGTCTTTATAGGGTAAAAACAAAATAACCATCATAAATATATTGAACCATGAGTGACTTACGATTACGAATTAAGCTATTATTTACGTTAGGAACCTTGTTTATATTTCAAGGAGCCATTATCGGGCAGGAGTTTCGACCTATTGACGGTCAAGGGGTACACCCGACCCACCCGGATTGGGGCGCGACCAATTCACCAATAATCACTATCGCTGCTCCTTCTTTTTCTGATGGATATGCCGCACCTTCCGGAGTCGACAGGCCTAATCCACGCGAAATTAGCAATGCGGTATTCGCGCAATCCGAAAGTATCTTGGACCCCGCCAACAGAAGTGATTTTGTTTTCGTATGGGGGCAGTTTGTCGATCACGACATTACATTGAGTCCGGACGGCAGTACCGAATCATTGGACATCGCGGTACCCAAGGGGGACAAGTATTTCGACCCAAAGGGAACAGGTACCGCCGTTTTGCCCATGCACCGTTCGGATTATATCAAGGGGACGGGTACGGATATCACCAACCCACGAAAATATTACAACGGCATCACTGCCTTTCACGATGCATCCAATGTTTACGGTTCTACCCTGGAGCGTTCCAATTGGTTGCGTTCGTTTAAAGGCGGAAAACTCAGGACATCCAAGGGCAATTTGTTGCCATGGAACACCTTGACAGGAGAGGAGGATGGTGCTATCGATCCCGATGCCCCTGAGATGGCGATGCCCTTCCCATTTATCAAGAAGTATTTTGTGGCAGGAGACGTCAGAGCCAACGAAAATCCACTACTGACTGCTTTGCACACACTTTTCATGCGCGAGCACAATAGATTGTGTGATGTACTTGCAGCAGAGCATTCAGACTGGAATGATCAGCAGCTGTACATGAAAGCAAGAGAAATAGTCGCTGCAGAACTTCAATCCATCACCTATCAACAGTGGATGGATGCCTTGGGACTTGAGCTCGCACCCTATGCAGGATATGACGAAAATACCAACCCACAGATGACCAATGTCTTTTCTACCGCCGCGTATCGCTTTGGTCATTCTACCATCAATTCTAAGTTGTATTTCCTGAAGGAAGATGGTTCTCTGCAAGACGATGGTATCGCTTATTTGAGACAAAATTTCTTTAACCCCAAGCGACTAAAAGATCATGGAATTGCTGCAGCATTGAGAGGGATGACCACGCAGGTCGCTCAAGATAGTGATACGAAGATGATCAACGACCTGCGAAACTTTTTGTTTGGTGCTCCGGGCTCCGGAGGAGTGGACCTGGCTTCTGCCAATATTAACAGGGGACGTGACCGGGGGCTGCCGACGTACAACGATTATCGAGAGGCGATGCGCTTACCTCGATTGGAGCGTTTCGACCAGTTTTCTGAGTCTTCGGCCGCAGATTTGGCTTCCATTTATAAAAGTGTGGATGATGTAGATCCATGGGTTGGATTTCTCGCAGAGAAAAAGGCTGACGGGGAGATGTTTGGAGAGACATTGAAAGCGATATTGAAGCGGCAGTTTGAGGCGTTACGAGATGGCGACCGCTTTTATTTTGAGATCGATCCCGGATTAACAGAAGCTGAACGGGCTGAGGTGAAGAATACTACCCTTACGGATATCATTGTTCGCAATACAGACGCGGAATTTATGCCTGAAAATGTTTTTTATGCACAGCACGCTTATGCTGAGGTTAGGAGTATTGACGGCAGTAATAACAATATCGCTCATCCCAACTGGGGCGCTGTGGGTGAGGCACAACAGCGGCTGACTACCATTGCCTATGCAGATGGCATTAGCGCACCGGCTGGACCGGACCGACCCAATCCGCGCAATATCAGCAACAAGATTTTTACTCAAGAGGGCAATGTGGAAGACCCGTTGAGATTAAGTGATTACAACTTTGCCTGGGGACAGTTTATCGATCACGACATCACTTTTGTTCCGGATTCTGACAAGGACCCTGCCATGATTGCCGTACCCGAATGCGATGAGTGGTTTGACCCCAATTGTGAAGGCCGTGCCATCATCCCGATGATGCGTTCTGAAGCCATGCCGGGTACAGGTACGGATGTAAATAATCCGCGTCAAGTGTACAACGGTATTACCGCCTTCATGGATGGTTCTACTATATACGGCTCTGAGAAAGATTGGGCCAACTGGCTAAGGACTTTTAAGGACGGTAAGTTGAAAACCTCCAAAGGCAACTTGCTTCCCTACAACACCTATTCCGGGGAGTACGACGACCCCATTGACCCGTCGGCACCCAAGCTGGCCAACCCAAATCCCAATGTGACCAAGTACTTTGTCAGTGGAGATATTCGATGCAATGAAAACCCACTCTTGACTTCTATGCATGCCCTATTCATGCGGGAGCACAACCGAAAGTGTGACGAACTCAAAGCGCAGCATCCGGATTGGACGGACGAGCAACTCTACCAGAAAGCGCGCAAATGGGTAGGTGGATTGATTGAAGCACTGGCATATGAGGAGTGGCTGCCGACCATCGGCGTTAAATTGCCTCCTTACCAAGGGTACAATCCCAATATGCATCCGCAAATATTCAATGTATTTTCAGCGGCGGCTTATCGCTACGGACACTCCACCATCAATAGTGCTCTGTTGCGTATGGACGACAACGGCAATCATATGCCGGAAGGCGACATCCTCTTACGCGATGCCTTTTTTAATCCCACAGCCATTGCGGAGATGGGGGATATCGATCCATATCTCAAGGGTATGAGTGCGCAGGTGGAGCAAGATTTTGATACAAAAATTATCGACGATTTGCGCAACTTTTTGTTTGGGGCTCCGGGCGCTGGAGGTATGGACCTGGCTGCGATCAATATTAACCGAGGACGAGAGCGAGGATTGCCGGATTACAATACCATCCGCAAGGACTTCGGTTTGGCTCCGGTGCGGAGTTTTGCTGATATTACGACCAAGTCCAGGCTTCGTCAGCAATTGGCAGAAACCTATGGAAGTGTAGACAACATCGACCCTTGGGTAGGGATGTTGGCAGAAGACCATGGGAAGGATGAATTGTTTGGCGAACTGGTGATGCGTATCGTCACACAGCAGTTTCAAGCTTTGCGGGACGGAGACCGTTTTTACTATGAGAACGACCCCGGATTGACCAAGGAGGAAAAAGCAGAATTAAAACGAACGACCTTCGGTGAGTTAATTATGCGCAACACGGGATTGACTACAATGAAGGAGAACGTTTTCTTAGTGGATGAAAGCCTGATTGCCACGGAAGATGTATCCGGAGACCATCCGGTACAGTTGGCCGTTACTCCCAACCCTGCAGTTGACATGGTGGAAGTGCCGGTCAGTGTGAAAGTTGGAGAAGAAATCTCCATCAAGATATTTGATGTGAACGGAAAATTGCAAAAATATATTCCAGCTCAAAAAGCTTCCGGTCAAGTCTTGAAAATCAATGTCAGCACCCTTCAGAAAGGGGTGTATCTCATCCAACAGTACACCGGAAGTGGTGTTGCGGCACAAGGTAAGTTGATTAAAGCATAGCCACTTCATGTTCATATCCATATAGATTTTATGGTATGAAATGGTAGAATATTGAGGTGTCTGCAAGAAAATGCTCCACTTTTGAAGCGTTTTCTTGCAGACACCTTTGAGTTGGGAAGAAAGTGCATGTAGTACTAAACATAGCTGTTTTTCTGTGAATGTAGTGCGGTTAAACGGGAGTGTTGATAATATCCTCCAAGGGGGGATTTGGAAATTATCTCTATTCTTGGGAGGGGTTTGACCGTTTGTCGCGTTTCACCCTGAAGAGTGTATGCATGAGTCAGAGGAAAAAACGGGGTTATCAGGATAGTGAATCTTTGCACAGAGCACTATGCCAATCTCTGCTCAAGGGGCTTCCTTCGTCAGTTGCGGGGGCGGGCTTCTGCCGGCATGACAGAGGAGCCGGACCGGGAATCTGGTGGCGAAGTAGGAAGACCCTCAAGCCGGCCCAAAGGGAGGAAGAACCGCTAACCCGATATCTTGGCTTAGTGCTGTTTGTAATACACACTATTGCCTGAAAGTGCCATTGTATTGCCAAGATATGTGTACCTTTGTGTGCGGTCTCCATTAAAGAATTGGGATAAATTGATCATGAATTTTATTAATCATAATATATACACAAGGGCGTGATTAATAAAAATCATGCGAGTTCCTGAATATTTTGTTGTCTTTTCATACAAAAATGATAAACAGATGAAATTGTTGGTCACGGTTATGATGTTCATGTTTTGGACTATTGGACTGTTTGCCCAAGGGCAAAGTACGGAGGATATTCTGAAGAGACACCCGTATGCGCTCTCGCTCAATGCGGGTTCCAAATGGAAAGTCGATAAGGACATGATGGTGGTTCTCCGGAGAATGGAGGAGCGAATCAAAGGGCAAGAAAAGGTCAAGGATAGAGAATATGCCTCCCTGGGTGATGCCTTGTCAAAGGACATCAATGCCTTAGTCGCAGGATGCACGATGTCCGGGCCTGCACACGATGCCTTGCACAAATGGTTGGTCCCGTACATGGACTTGGTGGGGGAATTGAAGGACAGTCCCAACGATTATCTCAAGGAGGAGAGTTACCGGAATCTGTTGGCGGCTTTGCGGGTATTTAACGTATATTTTGAATAGTTTTCTAGCATACACTAAATTGAAGACTATGAATCTAAAAGAACTACATCCGGCCGGAAAACCGGTATCTACCAAAGCTATTTTCAAGGCGGAAGAAGGAAAGGTGATATCACTACAGATAGATGAAGGAGGATTATTGAAAGAACATGTCACCACCGTACCTGCCCTCTTAATTTGTGTGGAAGGAGAGGCGGTATTTGAAAATGTAGAGGGATTGAAAGTGTCGATGAAGGGGGGAGATATAGTGCACATTACCCCTGATGTGAAGCATTGGATCCGAGCCCAAAAAATCAGCCATTTCATACTAATAAAATAAGACTATGAGTGTCAGAGACGAATTGTTGCAGAGAAGTAATCACTGCTGTGAACTGTGTGGGAGTGATGAAGCGCCGGATGTGTATATCGTCGGCCCTAAAAGCGGAGAGGCGGCGGAAGAGTGTGTGATGACCTGTGGAACGTGCCGGGAGCAATTGAAGGATCCGGATAAGGTCGCCCCCAATCACTGGCGATGTCTCAATGAAAGTATGTGGAGTGAAGTGCCCGCGGTGCAAGTCGTAGCATGGAGAATGCTGAACCGGCTTCGGGCGGAAGGGTGGCCCGCCGATTTGTTGGAGATGATGTATATGGAGGAAGAGACGAGAAAATGGGCAGAGGAAGGCGGAAACGAGGATGCGAAAGTCGTCCATAAGGATAGCAATGGCAATGTTCTTCAAGCAGGGGATACCGTGACGCTCATCAAAGACTTGGTGGTCAAGGGGGCCAACTTCACCGCTAAGCGCGGGGTGGCCGTCCGTCGTATTTCCCTCGTCGCAGACAATGCAGAGCAAATTGAAGGGAAGGTGGATGGGCAACGCATCGTTATTTTGACGAAGTTTGTCAAAAAAATCAAATGATTTTTTTGTTGTCCTCTTGGTAATGTATAACTTTGGGCTATGAATACTACAAATGATGCCCTGAAAGTACTCAAAGAAAAATTTGGTTACCACTCTTTTTGGCCCAACCAGGAATCTGTTATCGGTACCATCCTGGAGGGACACAATGTGGTGGTCATTATGCCCACCGGTGGTGGGAAGTCAATTATTTATCAAGTACCGGCGCTATTGATGGAGGGGATGGCGGTCGTTATCTCTCCGCTGATTTCGCTTATGAAGGATCAGGTGGACGCCTTGCGCGCCAATGGGATTTCTGCCGCGTTTTACAATTCGATGCTGACCTCCGGCGAAAAGCAGGAGATTATAGATCAGGTGGCGAAGGGCGCTCTGGATCTCTTGTACCTCTCACCGGAGACCTTATTGATGGAGCATACCCTCCATTTTTTGAAGCGCACGAAGGTCTCGATGTTTGCTATTGATGAAGCCCATTGCATCTCCATGTGGGGCCATGATTTCCGTGAAGAATATACCCAACTCAAATCACTCAGTAAGCATTTTCCCGGGGCTCAAATCGTGGCATTGACGGCTACTGCAGACCGGGTTACCCGGGAAGACATCATCCAGCAGCTCGGATTGGTCGATCCCAAAGTTTTTGTGGCCTCTTTTGATCGCCCCAACCTGAGCCTGGCCGTTCTTCCGGGTCAAAGGCGTATCGACGCCATCTATCGGTTTTTGCAGGAACGCAAGGGCCAAAGTGGGATTATTTATTGTCTGAGTCGAAAGGGGACAGAGGAGGTCGCTGAAAGATTGCAGGAGTTGGGGTTTGATGCGACGCATTACCACGCCAAGATGTCCCGTGCAGACAGGGATAAGGCACAGGATGATTTTATACATGACCGCGTGCAAATTGTTTGTGCAACCATCGCCTTTGGGATGGGCATCGATAAGTCCAATGTGCGCTTTGTTATCCACTACAATCTCCCGAAGAACATCGAGGGGTATTATCAGGAGATTGGACGAGCGGGGAGAGATGGGGCTCCTGCCGATACGGTTCTGTTTTATAGCTTTCGGGATGTCATGCTGCTCAAGACCTTTGCCATGGACAGCGGGCAACCCGAGATTCAATTGGCCAAGTTGGAACGCATGCAGCAGTACGCGGAGGCACAGACGTGTCGAAGGAAAATCTTGTTGAGCTATTTCAATGAGTATCTGGAGGAGGATTGCGGCAATTGTGATATATGCAAGCATCCCCCGACCAGGATGGATGGGACGATTATCGCCCAAAAGGCATTGTCCGCCTCCTATCGCTTACGTCAAAATGCAGCCGTGGGGATGCTCATAGATGTCTTGCGCGGCTCCCATAAAAGGGAAGTGTATGAAAAGGGGTTCGATAAGATAAAGACCTTTGGGGCAGGCCGGGATTTGGGGTATTACGAGTGGCAACAATACCTCCTGCAGATGTTGCACCAGGGATTGTTTGAGATCGATTATAAAGACCATCGAAAGCTGAAGATTACGGAGCTGGGGCATAAGGTGTTGTTTGATAAGAAACCCGTCTCCCTGGTCAAATATCAGCCCTTCGAAGTGAAGAAGAAAGCGGCTCCCAGGGAGAAAAAGCTCACCAAAAAGGAGCGAATGCGCAATGATATGTATTTTGCCCTGGATAAAGTGCGCACCCGGTTGGCGGATGAACACGCCATCCCTCCATACGCCGTATTGTCTGATGCCAATCTTCAAGTGATGGCAGAAGTGCGGCCTGCATACGTGGATCAGATGCGGGAGATGCCCGGGATGAGTGCGGCTAAGTATGAAAAGTTTGGCAACGCGTTTTTGGAAGTGATACGTGCCTTTAAGGTGGAACACAAGGACCGGAGAAGTTCGCAACTGCTTAGCTTTATGGAGTATAAATCCGGCAAGACTATCGAGGAGATAGCGGAAGAACGCGGTTTGGCCGTGCAGACGATCATCTCCCATCTGGCCTTGGCACATGAGTGGGGGGAAGAGGTGCATTTTGCGGAGTTAATCCGGCCCGAAATGCTCGAAAGAGTCCTGGAAGCCATCGAAAGGGAGGGCGTCGATACCCCTGTAGGTGCGCTCGCCTCTGAAATCAAAAACGGGGTGGCATACACGGATATCTATCTCGGACTGGCAGAGTACAAACGGCGGCTACGCATCAGCGGCGGGGAGTGACCGCTGTACTTTATCTGTGGGCTTTAATACCCCGTACCCGCTATCCTCTACCTGATACCAATATATCCCCTTTGCCGGTTACAACACGCTCTGTCTCTTGCAGAAGCATCCACCCCGTATTGCCCCGTCCCTTTTGCAACGCGCTTCATGGGGGGAGGTACACAATGCCTCCCGTCATGATTTTAGCGGTAATAATCAGTAAAAAAACTGACATTTATCAATTGCTATATATCCTTTCCGATATAAATTTATTCGCTGTTAGTAATAGGTTGTTGGTGTAATATTTGGAATTACAGCAACTAATATATGAGTAATAATCCATATGTGTTGATTTCTATTTGCGAAATGGTTTGATGAGACTCGGAGAAGGCCATTTTAGGTATGAAATCGCGGGGAATTTACTTGTGATTATTAATTAACAGGAGAAGGAAAATTAAAGAAATAAATAAAAAATCATGGCAAAGAAGAATCCAAAATTAATCTGTGACGCCAACGAAGCTGTGGCGAGAATGGCACACAAAACCAATGAAGTTTGCGCGATTTATCCGATTACCCCGGCATCGCCGATGGGAGAACATGTGGATGTATTTAGCTCCAATGGTATGACCAATATCTGGGGCGGAGTCCCGCGTATTATCGAGATGCAGAGCGAGGCCGGAGCAGCCGGAGCGGTGCATGGTTCGCTGCAGGGCGGGGCGCTGACGACGACCTTTACCGCTTCACAGGGCTTGCTTCTCATGATTCCGAATATGTATAAAATGGCGGGCGAATTGTTGCCGGCGGTCATTCATGTGGCAGCGAGAACCATTGCTACCCATGCCTTATCCATTTTTGGCGACCATTCTGACGTCATGGCTACGAGGCAGACCGGATTTGCGATGTTGTTTGGAGGGTCGGTGCAGGAGGCCTATGATTTTTCTCTGATTGCCCAGGTCGCGACACTCAAGTCGCGCGTTCCTATGCTCAATGTATTTGACGGCTTTAGAACCTCGCATGAAATTGCAAAGATCGATGCCATCTCCGATGATATTATCAAGGAAATGATGCCTGAGGAACTCATTATGGCGCACAAAGACCGGTCACTGGATCCGGATAGGCCCGTCATACGCGGTACTTCGCAAAATCCGGATGTATTCTTCCAGGCAAGAGAAGCCGCCAATAAGTATTACGATGCTGTGCCCGGGATTGTGCAGGAGGTTATGGACGAGTTTTATCAGCATACGGGCAGACCATACAGCTTGCATTATTACATCGGCCATCCTGAAGCGGAACGTGTAATCGTTATTATGGGGTCGGGAGAAGGTCCCGTTCGAGAAGTGGTCGAGACGCTCTCTGAGAAAGGAGAGAAGATCGGTGCGCTCTTTGTCCGTTTGTATCGTCCATTTTCTATCGATCACTTTATGGAGCAAATGCCTGAGACCGTGCGTTCCATCGCCGTATTGGACCGCACGAAGGAGTCCGGAAGTGTAGGCGAGCCGCTCTATATGGATGTCGTCGCAGCCTACGTCGAAGCGGGCCGACCGATGCCAAAGATCGTAGGAGGTCGATATGGGCTGTCTTCCAAGGAGTTTACCCCCGCCATGGTCAAGGGCGTTTATGACGAGCTGGCAAAGGAGACCCCAAAAAATCATTTTACCGTCGGTATTAACGATGACGTAACCTATACGAGCTTGTCTTATGATCCGGTATTCAATACCCGCAAATCGACCTACAATTGCATGTTCTACGGATTGGGCTCGGATGGTACGGTTAGTGCCAATAAGAACTCGATAAAGATTATAGGCCAAACTACAGACAATTATATCCAAGGATATTTTGTCTATGACTCCAAAAAGGCCGGAGCGATGACGACGTCGCACTTGCGATTTGGGCCTGAACCCATTTACTCGAGTTACCTCATTAACAAGGCCGATTTTGTCGCTTGCCATCAGTTCAATTTTATATACAAGTTTGATGTGACCTCTCGTATAAAGAAGGGTGGGACCTTCTTGCTCAATGCGCCCTTTGACAAGGACGAAATCTGGGATGAGCTGCCCATGATACTTCAGAAACATATCGTGGATAATGATATTCAGTTTTATGTAATAGATGCCTCCAAAGCGGCACTTGCCGCTAAACTGGGCCGTAGGACCAATACCATCCTTCAGACCGCCTTTTTTGCCATCTCCGGTATTTTGCCGCGGGAAGAGGCCATCGAGCGGATCAAGCAGGCCATCGTCAAATCCTACTCCCACAAAGGGGACGCTATCGTCCAAATGAACTTCAACGCGGTAGATAAGGCGCTAGATAGTCTCCAGCAAGTGGACTACCCCAAGGAAGTGACCAGTGAGATGCCCCTTCGTCCGGTCATGACGGCCAATGCAACCGATTACGCCAAGAATGTCTTGGGCAAAATCCTTGCCGGTGAAGGGGATGCCTTGCCGGTGAGTGCTTTCATGCCGGATGGGACCTTCCCGATGGGAACTTCCCAGTATGAGAAGCGCGGCATTGCCGATTTTATCCCTGTTTGGGACGAGTCCCTTTGCATCCAATGCAATAAATGTGTCAACATCTGCCCACATGCCGCGATTCGATCCAAGGTGGTGACCAACGAGCTGCTGGACAATCCTCCGGTAGATATCAAATACCTCCCCGCCAAGGGAAAACCGTTTTTGTCCCCGGATGAATCTTATCTGCTGCAGGTCTCTCCGGAAGACTGTACCGGCTGCAACCTCTGTGTCGAAATCTGTCCGGCAGAAAGCAAAGAGGTCGCCGGCTACAAATCGATTAATATGGTGCCTAAGGCGGAAGTAGAGGAAGTCGAAGACAAGAGATGGGACTATTTCATAGACCTCCCTAATTACGACCGCACCCTCCTCCCGACCAATGTCAAAGGCTCTCAATTCCTCGAGCCCTTGTTTGAGTTTTCCGGTGCTTGCCCGGGATGCGGGGAGACGCCTTATATCAAGTTGATTACTCAGCTCTACGGAGATAGTATATTAATCGCCAATGCGACCGGTTGTTCTTCCATATACGGAGGGAACTTGCCGACGACTCCCTACAAAACCAATGCAGAGGGTAGGGGCCCTGCATGGGCGAATTCCCTGTTTGAAGACAATGCCGAATACGGCCTGGGAATGCGCCTGGCATTGACTCAAAAGGAGCAGACCGCCAGACAGTTGCTCAATAGTCTGAAGGACGAGATTGACCCCGCATTAATGGAAAGGTTACTGGCGGTGGATTCTCTCGACGAAAAGGAGAAGCGGGATAAAATCGAAGCCATCGAGGAACTCAAATCCGTTCTTAAGACGATAAAAGACAATCCGGCTGCTAAGCGACTCCGACATATGTCGGACTACCTCCGAAGGAAGGATGTGTGGATATTCGGGGGAGACGGATGGGCCTATGATATCGGTTATGGTGGGCTGGACCACGCCATTTCCTCGGGAGAAAACATCAATATTCTCGTGATGGATACGGAGGTGTATTCCAATACCGGTGGACAGACTTCCAAAGCGACTCCGATGGCCGCCAGCGCAAAGTTCTCGATGTCCGGAAAGCGATCTCCCAAAAAAGATTTGGCATTGCAAGCTCTGGCTTATGGGGATGTCTATGTCGCACAGATCGCGATAGGGGCTAAGGATATGCAAACACTCCGGGCGCTGCAGGAGGCCGCTGCATTTGACGGACCTTCGTTGATTATTGCGTATTCGCACTGTATCGAGCACGGCTACGATATGGGCGATGGAGTTAAGCACCAGAAATTGGCCGTTGAATCCGGTTATTGGCCCTTGTTCCGCTACAACCCCGCCAATCCTAAGGGTAAGCGCTTTAAGTTGGATAGCAAGGCTCCCAGTATCCCGGTATCTGATTTTATGTACAACGAGGCCCGCTTTACTCGCGTCATCAAACAGAACAAAGAACTTGCAGAGACCTTGCTCAAAGGGGCTCAGGAAGTGGTCGATGCCAAGTGGGAGCGTCTGGAGCTTTTTGGTAAAGTGTAGCAAAATGGTATATTTGCAAAATAATTTGATAAAATCAATTAATTCGTTCGTTATGAAATCGTTGATTAGTTTCATCGCCTGGATGCTATTGACATCCTCCCTCTATGCACAAACCTATAAACCCTATACCCTTGCGGCAAGGACCAACGGAGATATAGCTACGGTCAAGGCGGAGGTCCAATCCGCCTTGGAAAATGCCGGATTTAAAGTCTTAGGCAGTTATAGACCGGCCAAAGACATGAAGCGCCGGTTGATTGCCATTACTTCACCCGGGTTGAAAAAGGCGGTAGCCAAATATGGCGGGCTGCGTGGCTTTGCTTTGGCATTGCGAGTGGGGATTACCAAGGAGAATGGCCATGTCAATATTTCCTATACCACTCCCGAGTATTGGGCGGCAGCCTACTTCCAAAAAGACTATGCCGGGGTAAAGAATATCATTAAGATTGTTTCTTCTAAGCTTTTGAGTGCCTTGAGTCCCTTGGGGAGTGGAGGTGGAAAACAGTTTGGCAGTAAATCCGGGATGTCTGTCAAAGACTTAAAGGGGTATCACTATATGTTCGGGATGCCGTATTTCGAGGATAATATTGTGTTGCACAAGTTTGGCTCCTATAGCGAAGCCGTCAGTACGATAGACCGCAATCTGACCAGCAAGAAAAAACTTGTCAAGGTTTACGAAGTAGCGCTCCCGGGACAAAAAGTAAAGCTGTATGGTATTGGGTTGCGAGGCGCCAACGGCGAGGCTTCTTTCCTCCCTACAATCGACTTCAATCATCCCTTGCATACGGCATTTCTTCCTTATGAGCTGCTGGTGTATAAGAATAAGGCCTATATGCTGCATGGCCGGTATCGCATTGCCCTGTCCTTTCCCGACCTCTCGATGGGGACGTTTATGAAGATCGTCTCCACCCCGGGTAATATCGAGACCGCATTAGAATCCGCTTGCAAATAGTGTCGTAGGGAGGAGAAAATTGGAGATGAACCTTTTGGGCGGACCCCAACAAACGCTGTATAATGAATCTTCATGGTGCACACCTTGGGGCATGACTCATCGAAGCTTTTTGTTCGCACATAGTGCGCCACGAGTAAATGCGGCTACAATATAATCTTCCTCTTTTCCTTCTGCTCCTGCGCTCCCCTCAAAAAAGGGAGGAACGATAAAAAAGGTTAAAACCATTAGAATAATCAGTCTGAAACCTCATACCCACGGTTAAAACTGTGGGCTGTGGTTTCTCTCGTTCGTCCCCCTTGATTTAGGAAAAATTTCTTCTTCTTTTATGTTTGTTTTTTTTCGTGCAGAACATCGTCCGGAGTGCAAATGAAAGTTGCTTGTATTCGCCAATTAAAAGAAGGGCATAAAATTGGATTTTTCTCGAGGTCGAGCAGTACATTTACGTTTCTAAAATACTGTGAAAACTCTGAAAAGAGCGTTGCTTTGAATGAATAGTAAATTGGCATATATCCTGTTGACCGGCTTCATCCTTTCGGTGTTTGCCCCCTATCTGCCATATGTCCATTACTATCTGTATCAGAAAGAAATCGAGGAGACGCTTTGTATTAATCGATTCAAACCCGAGGTGCAGTGTCACGGCTCCTGTATATTAAAAGAGGACCTGCGCAAAGTGTATGAAAGCGATGTGGATCACTCGTTTCCGGTTCCTTCCAAGAGCATGTTCCTGCCCAAACCGCGTTGGGTATTTTCCCCGTTTGTCTTGTCCAATGGAAAGACACAAGAGATGCAGACAATAGCCCGGCATGATCCGGGGTGCTGGATATTCACTTACTACCCTTCGATAGACGCGCCACCTCCCAAGTTGGGATAATTGCCTTCTATTCCTACAATCTTGATTCGTGCCCGACTCTCTCTAATGGTGGATGCACCATCTAACCAAAGTAGTTGTCTGCTTTTAGGAGTGAACCGATTTTTCAATGCTATTCTTTTAGGATTCGAAGGGCACGAAGGTTCGGCGAACATGGATTTCCGTGCCCAATTGCTACAACAGGATTGTAAAGAACAGTACACTGATGCCAGCTGGCCGGTGTTCAACCATTTCATACTAACTATCTAATTCACCTTAGAAGAGGGCTAATAAATAGCCGTCTTCCAAAAGATAAAATTAACCATGAAAAATATATTAATACTAATCATAATGTTTACTGCGCAGATATTGAGTGCGCAATATGTTATCAAAGGGGTGGTCCGGAGCGAGGCAAAGGGCGTTACGCTGTCGGATGTTTACGTGCAAACAGAATCCGGCGCCTACTTTTTTACCGATACGGAGGGCACCTTTGCCATCCCCTCCAAAAGCGATGGCCAATGGCTTACTTTCGTCCATCCATCCTTTGAGCAAAAGTCGTTGTATTGTACGGCAAGCAAGACGACTGAGGTGATTTTAGCGGATGCACTGATTTTATTGAATACCATTATCGTTTCGCGGAGTCCTTCGTTGGAGGATCCGATTAACAGCGTGTTGAATGAGCGCGTCCGGTCGGGTAGTTTTGCCCGGACCGCTTCGGACTTGTTTGAGCACGCTCCCGGATTTTCGATGATCAAGCGAAGCAGTTTTGCTTCCGAACCCGTATTCCGGGGGCTGAGAGAGGACCGTCTCAATGTGATGTATGACGGTGGCGTCAAGGTCATGCATGCGTGTCCAAACCGGATGGACCCGATTACGACGCATGTGATGCCCGAAGAGATCAGCGAAATCGAAGTCATCAAAGGACCTTTTAGCGTCTTGTACGGCCCCAATTTTGGCGGGACTATCAATATGATTACAGAACCAGTGACGGCCGCGGATGCCAAGCCCTGGCACGGGATGTTCCTCATGGGGGGCGCCTCCAATGCGCCATCGTTATTTGGACGTGCCAAATTGGGATTTCATTCCAAGTATTTGGATGTCGGTGGAATGGGGGCTGTGCTCCAAAATGGGAATTACCTTACAGGCAAACACGATGGAAGCAGGGATACCATTCCGGCACATTTCAAGACGCGCGCCTTCTCACTATATACCAATGTCCGGCCGTCCTCCGCTGATGCTTTGCAAGTCAACTTCCGGCATTCTGCCGGCCTCGACATCGCACACGTGGGATTGCCTATGGATTCGAAGCACAACAACAGTGATGTGTACAGCTTGAAATACGCCAGAAAGATGGAGGACAGACGGGTTTCCCGGCTTTCTTTGTTGGCGTATCACTCCAAGGTAGATCACCTCATGTCCAATGCCGAACGGACCAACGCGAGCATGGTGGAGGCCGCGACTCAGGTGTATGCGATGACGACGGGCGGAAAGGTTCGGGCCACCTCGCGTGTCGATGCGGTAAGATTGGATTATGGAGTAGATATGTATCGTTTGGATCGTGCGGGTGAGCGAACGCGCAAGATCAAGCGATTGCCCCCAGATCATCCCAAGACACCGGGCAAAGTGCTGGACAAACCGAAATTTATCACGGACACCATTTGGCCGGAGGCTTCCCAGTCGATCATCGGGGCGTTTTTACAGATGGATTGGACGCCATCCTCGAGATGGAACGTCAAAGCCGGCGTTCGGGGAGATTATTTTAATGCCCGGGCAGAAGCCCTCCCACGGAGTTTTGTACAGAAGGCCCCCTCCCGCTTAGATCCGGTGACTTTCATAGGATGGTCCGGTCACTTGAATGCGAAATGCCTATGGACATCGCACCATATCTTTCAATTGGCCCTCGGCCGTGGTGTGCGATTTCCGTCTATGGAGGAGCAGTATATCCAACATCTGGCGGTAGGGGCCGAACCCTTCGAATATGTGGGCAATCCCGCTGTTGTGCCCGAGGTGAACCATCAGATAGACGTGGGAGTCAAATGGATTTATCCCGAGGTGCAAGTCTTCCTGAATGCATATTATTCCCGGATTTCAGACTATATCTTGCCAGTGGTGGATGCCGGCTTGCATAGAAAATTTCTCCCTTGGCGGGCTCCTACCGCGGCTAAGACCTATACTAATTTGGATGCAGCCATACTGCGCGGGGTAGAATGGCAGGCCAGAGCTTCCTTGCCGGGACACCTGTCGTTAACCATGGGATTGGCCTATACCGAGGGGCAAAATATCGATTGGGATACTCCGCTCCCTTTGATGGCGCCTCTGCGTGTCAATGCCGGGTTGAGGTATGCCCACGCCGGGTATTTTATTGAGATTGCAGGGAGGTACAGCGCCAAGCAAGACCGGGTGGATACTTCGTTTGGGGAGACGGTATCCCCTGCGTATACCCTTTTGGATTTGAAGTGTGGTATGAAATGGCGGAATCATCTCAAATGCAATATAAGCGTCTCTAATCTCTTGGACGTGGGATACTACGACCATTTGAATTTTTCATACAAAAATGCCGGTACGCTCAAAGGGCGGATTTACAATCCGGGGCGCAGTGTCTCCCTCTCGGTCCAATATGACTTTTGATTGGTTCATGCACGTCTGCAAAAGATAAGTGGTAAAGCGGATGGGGTGTTACGGCGCCACATCCGCTATTTTTTCGAAATGGAGAAGGGGGAAACCGTTGGTGCGGCAATTTTAGATGGACAAGCCAGTTCCTTTAACTCATTGAGTCATGAATAAAACAGTTAAATACGTACCGTTTACTCATTGCTGAAATTGCTATGTAATATTTTAGTATTTTTGGTTTATCAAATCAATGAAGAATAGGCACAATGACAAAGATAAATGCGGTTATAATAGATGATGAAAAGCTCAGTGCAGATGCCCTTATCTGGGAATTGGACGGGCTGGAGTGTGATATAGAAATATTGGGGATTGCAAACAGTGCAAAGGAGGGTATTCGCCTTATCGAAGAGAAAAAACCGGATTTGGTTTTTCTCGATATCGAGATGCCAGTAATGAATGGATTTGATATGTTGCGTTCCATGGATCGAATTAATTTTTCGATTATTTTCACCACGGCCTATGACCAGTACGCCATCAACGCATTTGAAATTAACGCATTGGATTATTTGCTCAAGCCGGTATCTGCCGATAAACTCCAACAAGCTTTGGACCGGTTTTTGTCCCAGAAGACATCGGATACCTGGGTGGAAAAATTGGAGCAACTGCAAAGGGTATTGAAACAGCAAAACCCTTGCTTTAATAAAATCGCTATCCCTACGCAGGAAGGCTTAGAGTTTTTAGTGGTCGACAAGATAGTGCGATGTACTTCAGATAGCAATTATACCAATATCTATTTGGTAGACGAAAAGCCGATTATGGTTTCGAAAACATTGGGCAATATTCAAGAGCGTATTAATTCAGAGCTCTTTGTTCGGGTACACAAGTCGCACTTGATTAATTTGAATTATGTCCGGAAGTATGTCAAGGTGGAAGGGGGCTATATCGTGATGGATGATGGGACGCAAGTCCCCGTTTCACGCAGAAAAAAGGATAATTTGGCACAAATATTAACAAGATAGAAATTGAGGGTAGGGATTCTGTTTGCATTGCTGTTAAGTACCCAATTGGGATTGGGGCAATATCATTTTAGGACGTTGGATGTAAATGACGGACTTTCCTCCAATAGTGTTTATAACATCTTTGAAGATAGCCAAGGGTACATATGGTTTGCTACCATCAATGGTCTTAACCGTTATGACGGACAGAGGATACGGGTTTTTACCCCAAAACTTCATGATTCTACTTCTATCCCCTTCAGTTCGATTCGGTGTATTACTGAGGATCGGAACCATTTGATTTGGGTTGGAGGGCGAGAGGGAAAGGTGGCATCCTACGACTCAAAGACGGATCGATTCAAATCATTTGAATTGATTCACTCCGTAGCTTTTAGTGAGGTAGCAGTATGGGATGTCATCGTTGATCGAGATAACACCAAATGGTTTGTTACGAGGGATGAGTTGTATGTCAAAGTAGATGATTCGAGCTCAATAATTCCTTTTAAGTTGCGCGATACTTCCGGGCAATTCGTTTCGGGAAAGGGGTTAGGCATGTTTTCTATACTACAAGATAGCAAAAGAGATAATTTGTTTTGGATTGGAACCACGGGTGGCAAGCTTTTAGCAGTCGATATAAATACCCATCAGGTGATCTATTATGAAACACCGGGGGGGGTAGATATGCCGGATTTATATATGCATATTAATGGCAAGCTCTACGCTACATCAGATGACGGTTTGGTACTGTGTTTTGATCCCGGGACACATCATTGGAGAAAATACGTGATAAAAGGGGAGGTTAATAATTCCGCTACTCAGATAATTGGCATTTCTAATGATGAACTTTTGGTGGCGACCGTCTTAAAGGGACTCATCGTGCTTAATGTTGAAACGGGCGAATACAGGTCTTTGGTTGATTATGAGGGGACCAAGTATAGCTTGGGCAATTCGATTTTATATTCACTACTGAAGGATCACGCAGGCAACATTTGGGTGGGAACACGAACCGATGGCGTCAGGGTGAATACGGCTCTTTCTCACAGGTTTAAACACTGGGTTCTTCCTCCTTCGTTCTATAAGAAGTATCTTAACAATCAGAGCTATAAAGAAACCTTTATTCATGATTTCTACGAGCTGGATAGTCACAATATATTGTTTTCAATTTATAATTATCCCTATGTTTTCAAATCGGATAATAATTTTAATCACGTAACCAGATTAACAGTAGACAGGAATTTGCCCAATATTCATTTTTATGAATTCCGGCATGCAGGAGGAGTATTTGGGATTTGGTCCAGCTATGGCTTTGTTCGAATTGATACCTCCAGTTTTCATCTTTCTCTTACAAATCATTATAAGGAATTTAAGCTGTACCACGTTTCCGGAAGGCTTCTGGATACTTTGAATCAGAAGTATTGGTTTACCATATATTCACAAAATGGATGTGGTTCCTACGACCCAAAGGCAGATGAGATAACCATATATCCGGACAGTTCGAATCCGGGGACGGGTATTAATACCATGCCGAAATGTTATAATGGAAAGGTTTGGTTTGCGACAGGAGCCGGTATTAAGTCTTTTGACCCCGGCACACATGATTTTAGCTTTATCCCCAATGCTAACATATCGAGGAATATTCCCTTTTTACGTGTACATTCATTGGAGTTTTTTGATGACTCTATTATGTTAGTTGGTGGGCTTGGGTTTGGTATTTTTAAGTACAATATTCGCTCTAATAAAGTCGTAGACCGATACTTACAAAAGGATGGGCTTCTCTCCAATCAAATTATGCGATTTCGAGCAGCTGATAAAGAGCGATTGGTTTATCTTAGTTATGCAGGAATGGGCATAATGAATATGAAGTTGGGCCCCAAAAGCCAACTTACGTATCACGAAAAGGATGGGCTGTTGAATGACTATTTCGGACTTGGGTTTCATAAGAAGACTGGAGGAGAGTTTCATCTTGGTGGGGATGGTTTTTTTACGAAGTTTAATATTCACGATTTTCCACATCTCTCTCCCGGGTTGAAGCTGAGATTTGAATCCGTCCGGATAGGGGATGATTCCACCATTTATAATATAGATCATACAAGAAATGTAGAGTTGGCCTCCAACCAGAATTTCTTGACTATATCCTACGCGATAAATGAGATTTTCACTGATCAGCCCGTACGATTTGAATACCGGTTAAGCGGTGTGGATGCTCGCTTTATTTCGACGGATAAGTATAATGTCTCATACACTAACTTGCCGCCGGGCAAGTACAAATTTATAATTCGTCCGATTTTTCAGAATGGAGCAAAATCAGAATATAGACAACTCTCCTTTTACATCAGACCTCGCTTCTGGCAGACCCTTTGGTTTAAATGGCTGTTTGGGCTTTTGTTCGCCGGAATGGTGTGGTTCCTCTACCGGTATCGCATTGCGCTCATACGTAGAGAAGAAGCCACCAAACGCAAGCTGGAGACGAGAATCAAGGAAATCGAAATGGTGGCTTTGCGCTCTCAAATGAACCCTCATTTTCTTTTTAACAGCCTCAACTCTATCAAGAGCTTTATCGCGCGGCAAGAGCCCCGCAAAGCAACGAATTTCCTCTCCAAATTTGCCCAGCTGATGCGGTATATCCTGGCCAATTCCGAACAAAGTGCGATTCCACTCAGCAAAGAAATAGATGCGATAAAATTGTATCTGGACCTCGAATCCATGCGTTTTAGCAACAAGTTTGATTATGAAATTAAGGTCGCCCCGGATGTGATGGTGGAGAGTATCGTCATCCAACCTTTGATCCTCCAACCGTACATCGAGAATGCCATTTGGCACGGCCTGTTGCCGCTGGAATCCAAAGGACGAATCGAAATCGCAATCGACAAGCAGGAGGATATGTTGCGCATTACGATTTATGATAACGGGATAGGACGCAAAGCCTCCCTGCTGCTCCAAAAAGACTCGGTACGCAAGCGGAAATCGTACGGAATACGCATCACCTCCGATCGAATTAAGCATTTCTCAGAAAAATCCTCCGTCCAAATTTTGGATATGCAGGATGAACAAGGCGAACTCAGAGGGACTAAGGTCGTTATCGTGATTCCCATTCGCTTCGTCACAAAGGACGAAGAATGAAGCCTGGGACTTTAGCAGTACTACTTGCTCGCACCAACATTACCAAATTGTATTAAAACGGTCGGCGCATTGCGACGTGGTGTGTATTATAAACTGCCCATTTCATAGTAAACTAAAAAATCAATCGCAGCAAAAGAAAAAGAATCAAGACAGTGTGTATTACAAAGTGCATAGTTTTACAACCTCACCCCCATCCCTACCGCCACAGCGGCACAGGCTCTACTCCTTCATAACCTGTGACGCCTCGGCGTTATTCAATCTGTACATCGAATGAATATTTATGATGAAGGAGAGGGGGGCTTGTGTTTTTCTAACTGTAGGGAATTTCATTAGGGTAATGTTCAGCTAGATAAAGAGTGTATCCCCCTTCTCCTTTGGCTATGTATTTACTAATATTACTTGATGTGTTTCAAAGGAGAAGGGGTTAGGGGATGAGGTTGTTTAGACGGGATCCGGGAATAAGAGCGTACGCTCTCTTCCTGTACCGCTGTGGTGGCATTGGCACTACTACTTCAAACTAGTGCTACAGGAACAAAATAAATACAGTATAAACTTGCTCTTTTCCTCTGACTCTTTGTTGCTCAAATCGTCATTATGCTACGGCATAACTCCCGTTTGAGCGCCTCTATTCAGAAAAAAATAGCTGCGTTTAATACTGGATGAACTTTGTTCCTGAAGCACTAGTGACTCCAAGGTGTACAAGGAGCAATAGTGCACTTTGTAATACATACTGCGACGTGTCGTCACAATACGTATAAAAGTTTAGGTTTTCAACCTGTAGCTCGCGATGATTTCAGGAACACTAGCCCCCCTAAACCCCATAGCCCACGGTTTTAACCGTGGGGTAGATGATACCATCTGAAATTTGTAATGGTTTTAACCATTTTCATCCTGTAAACATTAGAGCACCTTCATACTCTCCTTATTCTGTTCCCGGAGCACTCGCAAACACACGATTTATTCATTTACCACCCTACACCATACTGCCGGTCAGTTTCGGTTAGTATGTCCTTCCTTCCGGTACCGGGGCACGGGTTTGCCTGCATTTTACCATTTCATATATGAAAAATATCATATATGACCTACCGTTAACTCATTCGCATCTGCCATTAAAAAATTCTCCCACCTAAAACCACCGGAGAGTAGGGAACTTTGGGGAAAAATTTAGAATCATGAAAACACAATTGTATTTTGTCTCCTTTGTTATTATGTGTTGTCTACTATTTGGAATCTCGAGTGAGGTTAGTGCCCAAGCCGTAGGCATCAACACAGACGGCTCCTCTCCGGATGCATCCTCTATACTCGATGTGAAAAGCACTACCAAAGGGATGCTCATCCCGAGGATGACCACTGCCCAACGCACCGCCATCGCTTCTCCGGCAATCGGCTTATTGGTCTTTGATTCGGACACCGAGAGTTTTTGGTTTAAGGATACGGGCGGATGGACCGAACTGTCTTCCGGTGGGACGACGAGCGACAAGATTGTTGATGCCGATAACGACACCAAAATCGAAGTAGAGAAAAACCCCGATGAGGATACCATCCGTTTTACCGTCCTCGGAACAGAAATCGCCAAGCTCGATGACAAAACCTTCCACTTAAATGCCCCCGGTGGGAGTGTCTTTGTAGGAAAGGATGCCGGGAAAACAGACGACGGAACCGATAACCACAGCACGGGCATCGGATACGAGGCATTGAAAAACGATGCTGCGGGGTGGAACAACACAGCAGTAGGGTATTTGTCCCTGAGCAAGAACGATGCCGGTGACAATAACACCGCTATTGGCGCCCATGCCATGTATAAGACGCAGTATGGAGATTTTAATGTCGCGATTGGTCAAGCCAGTATGTACGAGAATACCTCAGGTGCCAATAATGTGGCCGTAGGACAGCAGAGCTTAACATCCAACACCTCTGCCAAGAGAAATGTAGCCGTGGGATATAAAGCAATGCACGACAATACCACCGGAGAAGAAAACACTGCTGTCGGAAACAAAGCATTGTACATGAACACCGATCGCTCTGGTTTGGTAGCCGTGGGGGATTCCGCGTTGTTTAATAATGGTGTGGGGGCAACTAGTTCTTTGCATGCTGCAAAAAATACAGCAGTGGGGGCCAAGGTGCTATTATCGAATACGACTGGATATAATAATACGGCCTTAGGAAATGAGGCACTTTACAGTAATAAGACCGGAAATAATAATGTCGCAATTGGACATTTAGCATTGTATACGGATAGTACAGGTTCCTACAATGTTGGTGTAGGGAGTAATACTTTATATAAGAATAAAAGTGGTTATGGCAATACTGCATTAGGGGAGGCTTCTATGACCAATAATACCTCAGGAAATTATAACAGTACTACTGGATATTATTCTTTAAAGCAGAATAGAAAAGGCCATAAAAATACCGCAATGGGGTATGTTGCTTTATACTTAGATACTACAGGGTCATACAATTCAGCCTACGGTAGCTACGCTCAATACAATTTACGAAATGCGAGTAACAATACGTCCCAAGGCTACGCGTCGTTGTATTACAACAAGGAAGGGAAATCTAATGTAGCGGTGGGCACCCATGCCTTATACCGTACCGGAGATCGTTCCAACTTGGTGGCCATCGGAGATTCTACCTTGTACAATAATGGTACAGGAGCAACTATCTCAACGCATGGTACTAAGAACACGGCAGTGGGATCCAAGGTGTTGTTTGCAAACACTAGAGGATATAAAAACACAGGGGTAGGAAATAACGCATTGAAAAGTAATACAACCGGATATGATAATACCGCTATGGGCAATGAGGCACTTTACAGCAATCTGACCGGAAAGGAAAATGTCGCAATTGGACATGGAGCATTGTATACGGATAGTACAGGTTCCTATAATGTTGGCGTAGGGAGTAATACTTTATATAAGAATAAAAGTGGTTATGACAATACGGCTTTAGGGCAATCTTCCATGTTTAATAATATATCAGGGTGGGGTAATAGTTCAACTGGAAGATTTTCTCTGTATTATAATACGGAAGGTAACCGTAATGTTGCAATGGGATATAGAGCTTTATACTATGACACTACAGGATCATATAATTCAGCCTACGGTAGCTACGCTCAATACAATTTACGAAATGCGAGTAACAATACCTCCCAAGGCTATCAATCGTTGTACAACAATAAGACGGGCAGCTCTAACGTGGCAATAGGCACCCATGCCTTATACCGTACCGGAGATCGCTCCAACTTGGTGGCTATCGGAGATTCTACCTTGTACAATAATGGTACAGGAGCATATATCTCAACGCATGGTACTAAGAACACGGCAGTGGGGTCCAAGGTGTTGTTTGCAAACACTAGAGGATACGAAAATACAGGAGTAGGAAATAACGCATTGAAAAGCAATACAACCGGATATGATAATACCGCTTTGGGCAATGAGGCACTTTACAGCAATCTGACCGGCATAGATAATGTAGCAATCGGACATAGAGCATTGTATTCGGATAGTACAGGTTCCTCCAATGTTGGTGTTGGGAGTGAGAGTTTGTATAATAATAAAAGTGGTTATAACAATACGGCTTTAGGGAAATCTTCTATGGCCAATAATACCTCAGGTTATAATAACAGTTCTATTGGGAGTTATTCATTAAATCAGAATACTAAAGGTAAATATAACGCCGTAATGGGATATAGAGCTTTATATTATGACACCACAGGGTCTTATAATTCAGCCTACGGTAGCTACGCTCAGTATTTTTTAAAAAATGCGAGTAACAATACCTCCCAAGGCTATCAATCGTTGTACAACAATAAGACAGGTCACTCTAACGTGGCAATAGGCACCCATGCCTTATATCGTACCGGAGATCGCTCCAACTTGGTGGCCATCGGAGATTCTGCCCTGTACAACAATGGTACAGGAGCAACTTTATCGTATCATGGTTCTGAGAATACGGCGGTGGGGTCTAAGGTTTTATATGCGAATACAAAGGGATACGAAAATACCGGGGTAGGTTATAATGCTTTGAAAAGCAATACAACAGGTTACAGGAATATGGCCATAGGCTCCAAAGCCCTGTATTCCAACACCACGGGGTATAACAACACCGCCAATGGGTATCATGCCCTGTATTCCAACACCACGGGATATTCCAACACCGCCAATGGGTATAAAGCCCTGAAATCCAACACCACGGGGCATAACAACACCGCCAACGGGTATCAAGCCCTGTATTCCAACACCACGGGGTCTTTCAACACCGCCAACGGTTTTTTTGCCCTGTATTCCAACACCATGGGGTATAACAACACCGCCAATGGGTATCATGCCCTGTATTCCAACACCACGGGGTATTCCAACACCGCCAACGGGCATCAAGCCCTAAATTCGAACACGACGGGGCATTCCAACACCGCCAACGGGTATAATGCCCTGTATTCCAACACCACGGGGTCTTCCAACACCGCCAACGGGTATGAAGCCCTGAAATCCAACACCACGGGGTATTCCAACACCGCCAACGGGTATCAAGCCATGTATTCTAACACCACGGGGTATTCCAACACCGTCAACGGTGAAAGTGCCATGTTTTACAACATCACGGGGCATTCCAACACCGCCACCGGGTTTTATGCCCTGTTAAGCAACACCACGGGGTATTCCAACACCGCCAACGGGTATGAAGCCCTGAAATCCAACACCACGGGGGATTACAACACCGCCTTGGGTTATTCTGCGTTTTCTGATGGGGCATCTTATACGAATTCCACCGGATTAGGCTATAATGCCGAACCGAATGCGAGCAATAAGGTAAGGATAGGAAACTCATCGGTGACATGGATAGGCGGGCATTCTACCTGGCACAATACCTCCGACGGCCGGGTGAAGAATGATGTAAAAGAGGACGTCGTCGGACTGGAATTTATCAATGCCCTGCGTCCGGTGACCTACCATTTTGACAAAGATAAAATGGATGCCCTCATCGGCACGGTGGATTCCAGCGAGTACCCCGAAAAATACGATGTCAATAAGATCAAACAGTCGGGTTTTATCGCACAGGAGGTCGAGCAAGCCGCCGAGAGCGTGGGCTATGATTTTAGCGGCGTGAGCAAGCCGGCCGGCGATGTGAAATACTACTCCCTCGCCTACGCTGAGTTTGTCGTCCCGCTGGTGAGGGCGGTTCAGGAGCTCTCTACAAAAAACGAAGCACTTACAGCAGAAAACCGGGCGTTAAAATCCAACTTTGAGGCCCTGTCCGCACGACTGGCAGCAGTGGAGCAAGCCTTGGATGCCAAGAATAATTCTACGACTGCATCCCGCAAATAAATGGCGATTCTTATGCCCTATGAAATAGAGTCATATTATACTCGTTCTCTAGTACCACGGGAATGAAATTCCACCGGTTGTTGCCGAAGTTATTTTCTACGCGGAGCACTAGGCATTCAAGCAAGAGTAAAGAACAAAACCCACGGTTTTAACCGTGGGTTTTGGAGTTCTAAACAATATTGGTAATGGTTGTCAGCCGGCGCCAAACTTTAAATCACCCAACCATTCCTTTCTATTGTTAAAGGACTTCTATGAGGTGCAATATACCGTCTTTCGGCACCCGGTCACTGAATAATCAAATAAACCATCCGGATACTCAATAGGGCTTGCAGCAGGGGAGGGGCGATTGTACTTTTACGATGATTTTTAAATTCTGCGTAGAGCACGCATCATCAAAAAAGTATTATCATGCGAATTCTGTTTTTGTTCTTCAGTATGTTATTTTATAGTTCCTTAGGGCTAAGCCAATGTTCCATAGTTTGTTACTCTACGGTGCATGTCGCTTTAGATGGTACTGGCAATGCGACGCTTACGCTCGATATGTTACTGGCGACCCCTCCCTTACCCGGGGCGACCTATACTATTGTAGCGCCCCCTATTAATTGCTCACGCCTCGGTGACACCATTTCCTACATACTAAAGGTCAATTGCGCCGATGGTAGTTGGAATCAGTGTTGGGGTCAAATCATTGTCCATGATTATATCCCTCCCTCTGCGAGTTGCGTTTCACATGTCGTATTGGATCTTGCAGGAGCGCCGAGTGTTACTCTTTCTACATCCCAGGTGGATGCCGGCTCAACAGACAATTGCGCTATCACCGAAAAAACATTGAGTCAATCTGTGTTTACTACAGCTGACATCGGGGAGCACGTAATTGCATTCACGGTTAAGGACGCTTCGGGCAACTTCGATGTTTGTTACACCAAGGTATATGTTATTAACACGGTGTATTGTTCTTCCAAAGGGCTTAACACAGGTTATGAATATGTCGATAGAGTGGTATTCAACACCATTGACAATCCCTCCGGTGATGATGGGGGTTATGGAGATTATACTGCCGAGTTAACCTATCTGAATCGGGGGCATACCTATTCCATTTATCTCTTCCCCGGATATTCCGGTGCTTCTTACAGGGAATATTGGAGGGTTTGGATAGACTGGAATCAAAACCGGGTGTTCGAGCCTTCGGAACTCGTGCTATCCAAAGACGATTACGGGACGATTGCCGAATCGGTGACTGTACCCCCGGATGCAAAGTACGGTTTGACACTGATGCGGGTTAGTATGAAATGGGGCGGATACCCTTCCCCCTGCGAGACATTTGGCTATGGCGAGGTGGAAGACTACTCGGTAAAAGTGATTCCTGCCGGCGGATTGCGAGAAGACGTTAGTGCAGCAAGGAAAGAGAAACCTTCAAATGATTTTGTCGTACAGCCCAATCCGGCGAGAGACTATATCCGGATTATAAATAGAGAAGAAGGAGAGCTCTTTATCATTACGGACAGGAGTGGAAGAAAGATGAAAGAGGTGGCGCCCGGCATGGATCAATTGGATATTTCTTCTTTACAAGCGGACGTGTACTTGATGATTTGTATCCATACGGATGGTCGTCGAACCGTAAGGAAGTTTATCAAATTGTGATCGTCTTACGGTTGCTAATATCGTGAGATGAATGGCACGCCTCGGTTGTAGCGATTTTGAATCATGGAAAGATTTAATGCGTCCTGTATTGCATTCATCCCTATAATGGGATGGCTGACAGGACGCATTTTTTGTTGCTTCACCACCGTTCTTTATGTAAAAGAGTCCACCATTTCATACCTGACGAACAAAATGAATACAGTGTCAGCTTGTCCCTTATGCGTACAAGATGTAAATGGTTCAAACCATTACAAAAAAACACACAAAGTTTGAGTACGATGAAGAATATGAACAATCTCTTTTACCTCTGTGCCTTATGGGGGGCTAAAACAGGGCAGGGGGAAGTCGTTTTTTGTATTTGCGGCCTATCGGCAATTCTACATCCTCCAAGGCTACCGTTGCCCTGTTAAATGCTGAGATATGGGCGGTGTTGACAATAAAGGAGCGGTGAATTTGTACGAAGGAGGAAGGCAGCTCCCGAAGGATGGAATACAAGGTCCTTTTGGTCTTATGTCGCGTCTTATCCGTCAGGTTAATCCATAGATAATCCCGGCATGCTTCGAGATAAGTGATATCCGCTACATTAATCCGGATCTTGTTTTTGTTGACATTGATGAGGAGGGAAGGGCACGCTTTGTTGCGATCCAACTTGTTGATAGCCATTTCATACCGCTCAAATTCGATCGGTTTAAGAAGGTAATCTGTCACCGCATAGTCATAACTTTGCAAGGCATATTGATCATAGGCGGTCGTCAAAATAATCTGCGGGGAGTATCGGAGACGAGCAATAAATTGCAACCCGTTAAGCTCAGGTAAATGAATGTCCAAAAAGATGACATCCACCACGTTCTTTTCGAGGTATTGCAAGGCATGAACAGGGGAAACAAACGTTGCCATCAAATGCAAAAATGGGGTCCTGGCAATGTAGTCTTCCAGCAATGAGGAGGCCAGAGGTTCGTCTTCTATGATGATGGTCTGTAGTTGTGACATTTTAGAGGGTTATTGTAAGATGAACACGAAAGACAGAGTGCTCTTGGGAGATGGTCAGCGCATGCTTTTGGGGGAAGGACAGGTTGAGCCTTCGGCGAATATTTTGTAGCCCAACGCCTTGGTGTTCGGCTTGCATAGGCTTGACGATCGGGTTGGAGCAAGAGAATTCAAGATGCGAGGCATAGCTCTTCAGGCGTATATCAATCGAAATCGGCCCGGCGGATTGACTCGCAGCGTGCTTAAATGCATTTTCTATGAACGGCAGGAATAAGAGTGGAGGGATACGCTTGTCAGGGTCATCCACTTGCGGATCCCAGTGTATTTTTAGGCGATGGTCGTACCTCAGTTTTTCGAGTTCGAGGTAGTCGGTGATCAATTGGAGTTCCTTGGAAATGGGGATGGATTTCTGTCCGGAATCGTAAAGCATAAACCGCATCAATGTGGATAGTTTGGCAATGGCCGGAGCAGTTTTTTCAGATTTATTTTTGGCCAATACATAGAGGTTGTTCAAGGTGTTAAATAGGAAGTGAGGATGGGTTTGTGCTTTGAGAAAGCGAAGTTCAGCTTCTGTTTTTTCTTTTTGCAATTGGCGAATTTGCTCCTGCCGATTCTGTTGCTGGTAATATCCATCGATGATAAGGATAAAGGGAAGCGGGGTAATCAGTTTGATAAATGAAAAAGTCATTAATGATACTTCCAATGGATTGAATTCCGGGAATCGCCCAAAGAGCCATGGCCAGGTGAGGAAGTTGATCACCATCCGGTAGATTTCAAGCCAAACCATCAGGTAGACGAATACGGACAGTACCTTCATCCACAAGTGCCTTCGTGAACGGCGCAAGAGGGGCAAGAGCCAATAAATAAAGAGGTAGGTGCCGACTATTTTAACAGGATAGACACTCAGGTTGTACCATTGGGTGGTTTGGAAATCTTTCATCTCCCAATAGTTCCACGTCCAGTAAAGGATAGATTCGAGTTCGAATACGGCTATCCAAACCAGGCAATGGAGCAAGACCCTGGCAATTTGCTTATTACGCATCCTTCATTTTGATCCAGAATCGAATGACATTTTCCAAATCCTCTTTCTTCGCTTCGATGTCCTCCATATCCATAAATCTCGCCACACGCGAGACCTTACCTTCGCCGGTCAATAGCCCGCTCGGGTCGTCGATACTCGCTCCGTAATGAAACATCAGACTGACAAACTTTTTGGCATTCAGGAAGAAGGAAGCGATATTTCCCTTGTACATGAACGTCGGACTGCTCCATTTGATGGTCTCTTCGATGCGATCATCGACCCCGAGAATAATCTCCCGGACACGTTGGATTTCCTTGTCCTTGGGATGGCCTTTTGTCTTGAGGAAGTCATCGACTTTCTTGTTCTTTTTCATGATGTTGATTGATTTGGATAGGTTTGAGAGGTGGTATGAAATGGTTGATTGGTGGCCTTTGATAACCTGTTGGGGTGGTGTAGGACTCCCAACCTGCCATCAGGTTGGCAAACTGAAATGGGGAATGCGTACCACCTCAAATACAACGATGTTTGATCGACAAGAAAAATTTTGCGATGACTGCTCCGACGATAACTCCTTTTAGTAAATCGGTGACATTGTTTTGAGGTGCAAAGAAGTATAAGCTCGTGAGGCCAATTAATGCTACGAACATAAACAGTTTTGACGAGTTCATTTTTATTGTTTTACGGTGAATGAATGATAATGATTGTTCCCTCTACAGAGGAGTCTCCATCCTGCCCCATCAAACAGAAATAGAGTATACCCACTAAAAGGCTTAATTGGACAAAAAAGTTGCTTCTGAGACCGGGAAATCTACCTGCCCATGATGAATGCACAAAATAAGATGATGAAAGACCGGTGTGCTACCCCTTGTACTTCGTCCCAAGCTTGTTATTGATTTGAAGAGAGGATTTGCTTCATGGTGTAAAGGAATCCACCATTTCATACCTAAAAAATCCCTTTGGACTGGTTGTTTTCTTCCAACTCGATGTCTTTTTTGATCCTTCGGGTACTTTTTCCCCTGGTCAGGCGATAGTTGAGTTTGAAGACGATGACATTCTTGATTAATGAGATATCGTAGATATCCAAACGCCTAAAAGTAGGGGTCTCGACATAGTCTTGTTCGTGGTATTTCAAGCCGGCATTGACGGGGAGCATATAAAGTGCCATAAGGTTGAGCCGGTTATTGTGAAAGCCCTTTTGCAACAGGACTCCGAGGAAATCATTGTTCCATATATGATACCCGGATGGGTCGATGATTTTGTTCATGCCGCGTTGTAGGATGAGGCCGGTAGTGAGAGCATGGGGCTGATTTACGTAGATGAGGTTGCTCTCGAGACTAATGTCGCTCAAAGCATTGCGGTGTCCCTCGTAGGTGATGCTGCTATGATAATAGTCCGCATTGGTCTGCCAATACAGGGTCTTATAAACCGGAAAAGCAATGCTTCCCTTAATCCCATAATGCTGATATTGGCCGATATTCTTGTAATCGTATTGTATGATGCCATCCGCCCTTCGGGAGGCGACTTGGCCGATATAATTATTGGAGTAATGGTAATAGGGCTCGATCGAAAGAAATCCGTTGAGGATGTTAGTGCGAAGAGAAATCTTGTGCGTAAGGGCCGGTTTTAGACCTGGGTTGCCGATACTGACGGACTGGTTGTCGAGATAGATTTCGTGCGGGTTGACTTGGCTCAAACCCGGATATTGGTTGTCCGCACGATATTTGAGTTTCATATTAACGTTATTCGAAGGGGTGTATTTGAGGTCGAGGTAAGGTTGGTAAATCACATAGTTGAGCTGTTGGTCATAGGCTTTCGGACGGCTGAGCTCGGCAGCGATTCCGGCTTTAATGCCCCACGTAGCATTGGGCTTTAGCGAATAGTACCCGAATAGTCTATGCCTTTGGTCGGTATAGTTGAAATCCTCCTGATTGAATTGATTTTGGTTGGAGAGCCATACATAGCCATAGCCGGCACTGAGGCTGCTCTTGTTATTGATTTGGTGGGTCAATGTCGCATCTGCTTTGTACCGGTTTTGGGTGTTGACAAGGTGATCTTCCCGTTCGAGGAGGGCCCCCTTCAAAAAATCAAAGACATTTTCATCCGAATAATGTGAACGAATCGCCGTAATCTCAAGGCGGTCCTCATCCGACAGGCGTCCGATATAAAAGGCAGACTGATAGTTGCTGTTAAAGGTACTGGTGTTTTTTTCTGTTATGAAATAGTGGGCTTCCAGCGTACTATCCATGTATTGTTGAAAGAGGTACTTTTTTGTCTCTTCCTTGTGGCCAAAAAACGGGTTGTCCAACCGGGCTTCAAAGCTGATGGTGTGCCGTGGATTGAGGTAGTAATCCGCTCCAATCGTGATGGCGTCTGTGGTAGCAAGAGTGGTTTGATTATTGCCATGCAGTCCGTATGCGTTCTTGAATATCTTTTTCCCATCGGTGTAATAGGTGGAGGAAAAGGTAGGAAAACTAAATCGATTCAAATTGTGGCCATACCGTCCATACATGTTGAGTTTATTTTGTGTATATGTGTATTCAATGGAGCCGTTGTTGATTGGGAAAAAATAGGCGAGTTCTTTGGGGTCAGGGTCTGTGATGAGTTGGTCAAAGAGGCTGAGTTCCGAGCCCTTGTAATCCAATCTCAGTAGGATATTAATCACGGCAGCATACCCCTCCAGGCCGTATTTTCCCCCTGGATCTTTAATGATTTCTATTTTTTTGATTCTCTCCGGATTGAGAGCGCGAATGTAATCTTGATCCTTTTCGAGTCCGTTGACGAGTAGTTTTATATTGGTTTGTCCATCGACTTTGATATTGTTATTATACCGGTCATAGGTGACGCCGTTGATCTTGTCGAGGAGGTCATTGGTGTTGGCTGTTCCGGCTTTCATCTTTTTAGTGACGACGTATACATTTTTGTCGAGTTGGTAACTCTTGGCGCTTCCTTTGACTGTGGCTTCCTTCAACCGGATATCATCCGCAGCCAGCCGGAAGGTGCCGAGGTATTGGTTGGATTGGTAGATTTGGGTTTCGGTTTCGAATTTTTTATACCCCAAAAAATCAATAATAATATGATACTTTCCCCGTGGCAATGCGGCTTCAAAATACCCCCGCTCGTCTGTGACTCCTCCGGTGATAAGCTCCTCCTTCTCATTTGCAAAACGGACGGTGCAATACTCTAATGGCTTTTTTGACGTGGAGTCAACGACCTGACCGGAAACAAATAAATCTTGTTGGGCAGTGGCAAGATGGACGGATGAAGTCCATACCATAAATAGCAAGAATTTCGTAATAAAGAAGGTACTATTTTTCATATTCCATTTTTCTTTCTCCTTATACGTAAGCATCAGGGCATATGTTACAGGTGGACGGGAGGAAGTGCGTGGGGGGATGCACAGTGATGCCTACGACGGTTGAATGAGATGTGACGTCATATTTACCTCCCTCTTCCCCACCAAAGCGCTAGTCCCATGCCTGACACTATGTGCCACATGCCCCATAGCGCGGCAATGAATGCTGCACCCCCAAATCCCTCGGGGAAGATATGGTTGTTGAAGATGAGGGCCAGGGCGATACCGGAGTTTTGTATGCCGGTTTCGATGGTGATGGTCTTTTGGTCGATAGGGGCAACTTTGCTAATGCGAGCGACCAAATTCCCCGTCAGAAAAGCGAGGGCGTTGTGTATTATGACAATGGGGAGCAGCAGCCAGACGTATTGGGAAAAGTGCTCGAAATTAAGACCGACGGCTCCTATGACGAAGAGCAGGAACAGGACAAAGGATATCTTTTTTATTGGTTTTAGAAGGCGTTTTGTCAACGTGGGGTAGGTGTTTTTGAACCAAAACCCAAGGCCAATCGGAAGTGCAGTCAAAAGAAAAATGGTCTTCAGAACAGCCAAAAAAGACAGATGGATGGGGTGCTCCAACGGCACTACACCGATGTACAGATTACCCATGGTGGTAAAAAGGAAAGGGGTCATCACAATCGACAACAAATCCGATGCAGCGGTTAGACTCACAGAAAGAGCGGCATTGCCCCCAGCCAATGTCGTGATGTAGTTGGAGATATTGCCTCCCGGACACGCTGCGACCAATAGCATGCCGAGTGAGATTGATAAGGGTAGCCGGAGTAGAAACACCAGACCAAGGGTGAGGATTGGCAAAAATACATACTGGGCCATCAGCCCTATGACCAATGCCTTAGGAGCATGAACAAGCCGGGTGATGTGCTCGCTCTTCATCTCCAAGGCGATCCCAAACATCACGAAGGCCAAACTGACATTGAGGGCCATAATCCCTTCGGGATTAAAGTTGAGCGTGATGTGATCCAACGCCTTGAAATGGTCGAAATACTCCAATGAATTCGTTTTGTTTGAATAATAGCAACCGTTACCCCTCATGGACAAGCCATGACATTGCCCCGGAATAAAATCTTCGTCAAAATTGAGGTGGTAAGTCATTATTACTCAGAACTCACCCCTCGCTGTCGATGCCCGACCGGCAAAAAACAAGGGCTAAGATAGGAGAATATTAGAGATGGGATTATTAAAATGGTTGGGATGGTTTTCGTCTTGACGACACAACAACTCAAGCGGAACGACCCACATTTGCTGTTCTCCTGGTAGTTTTCTTTTGCGATTCCACCTCCCTCTATACCAATTATAGGCGCGAAGCCGTCCTGACAGTGTTTGGTATTAATAAGAGCGCCCCTTATCAATGCTCCCCCTACAAATCCTCAAATAAATCGAAAAACTTCTGAACGCATTCCGATGTTGTTTGTTTACATGCAGAATCTACAGATAGTAGAAAAATACAATTAAAAATGAGTAGCGATTACAGCAACTACATCTTACACGCCGATCCGGCATTTGTCGAGTCTTTATTCCTCCAATACCAACAAGACCCGTCTCTTATTGAGCCCGAATGGCGGCGATTTTTCGAAGGGTTTGAGTTCGCCCTGGACCACGCAGAAGGAGGGGACACCTCTACCTCCGGAAGGGCAGGGGAGGAGGTAGATATCCTCAAGGAGATAAAGGTGTTCCAATACATAGAAGCTTTCCGGTACCGCGGCCACCTCATCGCTGACACCAATCCGATTAAGAAGCGGAAGGACCGCAAAGCACATTTGGATCCGGAGGAGTTTGGATTGACGGAAGCGGATTATAAAAAGCGTTTTATAGCCGGTGCAGAACTAGGGATGAGAGGCGCAACCCTCGATGAAATCATCGCTCAATTGCGCCATTCCTACGCGCGTTCTGTCGGGATAGAGTGGGATTATATCCGTGCCCCGGAAGAGAAGGCCTGGCTCAAACACAAGATGGAAGTGGAGTATGCACGCTACCGGTTCAATAAGAAAAACAAACTCGAGATCCTCCGGAAACTCAATGAAACGACGCTGTTTGAGAAGTTTCTCGGAACCAAGTACCTCGGAGAAAAGCGCTTTTCCCTCGAAGGGACGGAAGCCGCTATCCCCGCATTGGATTTTATGATCAAACAAGCGGTGGAACTCGGTGTCGAAGAGGTGGCTATCGGAATGGCGCACCGGGGCCGGCTCAACGTCCTGGCCAATTTGCTCAACAAAACCTATGCCCAGATATTCTCCGAGTTCGAAGGCGAAAATCCGGAAGATCTCACGATGGGAGACGGCGACGTCAAGTACCACCTCGGATTCTCCTCGATGAAAAAGACCCCCTCGGGCAAACCGTATTATATCAAGCTCACTCCCAATCCCTCCCACCTCGAATCCGTCGATCCGGTCGTAGAGGGGTTTGCTCGTGGCAAAGACGATATCGTGTATCATTCAGAGGGCAAAAAGGTCATGCCCATCCTCGTACACGGAGATGCTGCCATTGCCGGACAAGGGGTGGTGTACGAGACCGTGCAACTCTCTCGCCTGGACGGTTACCAAACCGGCGGAACGGTGCACCTCGTCATCAATAACCAAATTGGTTTCACGACGGATTTTGACGATGCCCGGTCTTCAGATTATAGTACCAGTGTCGCCGGAGTGGTGCGCGCTCCGGTTTTTCACGTCAATGGAGATGACGTAGAGGCCGTGGTGTTTGTGTCTCAGCTCGCTGCAGAATGGCGCCAACGATTTCATAGAGATATCTTTGTCGATATGGTAGCTTACCGCCGGCATGGACACAATGAAGCAGATGACCCGAAGTACACCCAGCCCATGTTGTATGCGGCGATTGCTGCCCACAAAAATGTGCGGGATCTGTATATCGGCAAATTGCTCGCGGAGAACGTCATCTCTCATGCCGATGCCAAGGAGCTCGAGAAGCATTTTTGGGATGATCTTCAGGCCAAACTCGCCAAGGTCAAGGAGAAGCCGCTACCGTACCAATACCAAAAACCCGAACTCGAATGGAAGGCTTTGCGACCGCCCTCTTACGAGGATTTTGATACCTCTCCGGATACAGGAGTCCCTATGCAACGTATTGGCTACATCATAGATAAGATGACGACATTGCCCAAGGGGTTTCAACCCTTGCGAAAGGCAGAACGACTCCTGAAGCAATGGAGAAAACTCGGCTTGGAGGAGCAAAAAGCAGATTGGTCGATCGCCGAAATGTTGGCGTACGGCAGCTTGATAATGGAAGGGTACCCGGTGCGCTTGAGCGGGCAAGACAGCCGTCGAGGGACCTTCGCCCACCGGCATGCCATACTCTTTGACAAGGAAAACAACAGCGGTATTAATCGCCTCTCTAATCTCGACGCGAAGGCGGCTACATTCAGTGTGTTCAATTCCCCGCTTTCCGAGTTTTCCGTCGTCGGTTTTGACTATGGATATAGCCTCACTTCCCCCAATCAGCTCGTCTTGTGGGAAGCCCAATTTGGTGATTTCGCCAATGGTGCGCAGGTGATTTTTGACCAGTATATCAGCGGGGTCTACAGCAAATGGCACCGTATGAGTGGCATGGTACTGCTCTTGCCGCACGGATATGAAGGCCAGGGGCCGGAACATTCGAGCGCACGCCTGGAGCGATGGCTTTCGCTGTGTGCCGAACTCAATATCTGTGTCATAAACCCTACGACTCCTGCCAATATGTTTCACGCTCTGCGACGTCAACTGGCCTGGCCGTTCCGCATCCCACTCGTCGTGATGACCCCCAAATCCCTGCTTCGCCATCCTAGGGTGGTTTCCCCCTTGAAATCGCTGGCTGAGGGGCACTTCCGGGAAGTACTGTGGGACGACCAAACCCTCCCTCCCAAAAAGGTCAAAAGGGTGGCGCTGTGTACGGGGAAGATTTATTATGAAATCGTGGAGCGCAAGGAGAAAGAGGACCGTAGGGAGGTCGCAGTCATCCGGTTGGAGCAGTTATATCCTTTTCCTCAAAAGCAATGGGATGCCATCTGTGCCAAATACCCCAACGCCGAACTCTGTTGGGTGCAGGAAGAACCCTCCAATATGGGCGCATGGTCTTATCTGCTGACCAGGACGGTAGGGTGCTCGATCCGCCTCATTGCCCGCCTGCGAAGCGCCAGTACTGCCATCGCTTTTAAGAAGGTGCATTTGGAAGAACAGGCAGATATTGTGAATAGAGTCTTTGAAAATTTGTAATTTGGCCCTTCCGGGAAGGCGCATAAAATAAAAAATAGTAAGAATAATGGCAATAGAAGTAAAAATACCTCCCATCGGTGAATCTATCAATGAAGTGACCCTCGCCCAATGGCTGGTCAATGAGGGCGATTATGTCGAGATGGACCAACCCATTGCCGAACTCGAATCCGATAAGGCAACCCTGGAGCTCCCTGCCGAACAGGCCGGGACCATCCACCTCATCGCCGGCGAAGGGGAGGATATACCAATCGGGGCCGTGGTCGCCTCTATCGATCCGTCGGAGGCTTCGCCGTCCACTCCCAAAGAAGAAGTAGCCGCTCCTCCTCAAGAGGATTCCAAGGACTTACCACCGGAAGTGAAAGTAGAAAAACCCATCCCTTCTCCGGCTGCCGCTAAGATATTGGCAGAGAAGGGCATTTCCCCGGAAAGTGTGCAGGGCACCGGAAAGCAGGGACGCATCACCAAGGCGGATGCTTTACACGCAAAAGTGAAGGAACAGGAGGGAGCAGTAGAGGAGAAAACGGCTGCCGGACCTGCCACCCAAAATACTTCGGCTGTTGCTCCACCGGCGTCGGGAGAGCTTACAGTGGGAGAGCGCACCGTTCGCCGGGAGCGGATGTCCCGCCTTCGCCGAACCATCGCGGGCCATCTCGTGAAGGCCAAGAACCAAACTGCCATGTTGACGACTTTCAACGAGGTCAACATGCAACCCATTCTCGATCTCCGTGCAAAATACAAAGAGGCCTTTAAGGAAAAATACGGCGTCAGTCTGGGTTTTATGGGCTTCTTCCTCAAGGCCGGTGCCATGGCCTTGCAAGAATTCGAATTGGTCAATGCCCAACTCGACAATGAAGAGATTATCTACCACAACTACGTCGATATCTCTATCGCAGTGGCGGCTCCCAAGGGTTTGGTGACCCCGGTTGTCCGCAATGTGCACCGGCTCAGTCTCCTCGAAATCGAGCGCGAAGTCAAACGCCTCGCGATCAAGGCAAGAGATAACCAGCTGGCTCTCTCCGACCTCGAAGGGGGGACCTTTACCGTGTCCAATGGTGGGGTGTTTGGCTCCCTGTTGTCCACGCCTATTCTCAATATCCCACAGACAGCGATCCTCGGTATGCACAAGATACAGGAGCGCCCGATGGCTGTCAATGGAGAGGTGAAGATATTGCCCATGATGTACCTCGCCTTGTCCTACGATCACCGGTTGTTGGACGGCAAAGAGGCCGTCACCTTTTTAGTACGCATAAAGGAGTTGCTCGAGGACCCCATTCGCATGATGATAGGGATATAAATCCCGAGCCAAAGAGTGAGGTGTAGTGAAAAAATATTGTTTTTTATAAAAAAATAATATACCCAAATACAATAATTTATCCATTCTTTTAATAGATAAAGCTTTGAACTATACATCAGTAGGGATGGGGATAGATTGGAATGAAATGAATGGATGCCGGATTAGATTTAAAAATCGTAAAAAGCGAAAAAAAAGTGTCGAAAAATTGTTGCGGTTCTGGAACTTTGCTGTATATTTGCCACTGAGAACAAACACACTTTTATTTATATGACACCTATTCCTCGCACGAAGCTACACGAAGCTACACGAAGCTACACGAAGCTACACGAAGCTACACGAAGCTACACGAAGCTACACGAAGCTACATTAGTATCTTCTGTAATTCGTATATTAGCTCTTGTTAGCAGGGTGGTACTTGGTCTAAGCAATAGGGTTCATGTTGGGGTGTTCTATTTATCTATCTTTTCATTCATTTCAAAAAATATCAAGGAGTCGGCTATACACTGTTATTACATGTGTGTGGACCCTCCGTTTTATTAAAAGGTGTTTCCCAAATACTATGAAATCCCGCCACACGCTATAGACAACGTTTCCATTAAAATTGATTACAAAACGGTAGCTATGTTATTGACACATGGTTAGGTGGGAGGTAATGCCTTATTGATTCAAAAAAAAACACCCTTCGGCAATTGCGACTTGCCAAAGGATGATATTATCTAATTTCAAAACTATAAATTATGAAACAGATTAGTTATTTTATTAAACAGGTAATGGTAAAGACTGTTCTTTTGCTGTTACTATTTTTTACGAGCAATGCCTTCGCCCAAAACAACAACGGTGGAGGTGGAAGTAGCTCAATCGAATTGTGTCATCAGAGTTACAAGGTAGTCAAAACGGACAAATATGAGTTTGCTCCGGCTGAGTACAATACCTTGGCTCCCTTCGATAAGTGGAGGTATCGCACGATGACAAAAACCAATATCGAAAGCTATGATTTCGATGCTTCCGGTGAAATGGTGTATTCTATTCAACATATAGATGATGCCAATATCTATCAGGACTGGATGAATAAGCCTGCACTTACCGTGTTTTCAAGTGCCGGACTACTCCTTCAACGACAGAATCCGGGTATTTACGGAACGAATCAAACACTTTTGCCCCTTTCTGAATCCCAGAAAATGATGTTTGATGTGCTGTCCGATCAAACCCGGCAGTTTAAAAACAGGATAATTATCCCTCCTACCGAGGATGAGCTGGTCAATAGTGGAGAGTGGACAGAGGATGAGGATGGCAATTATGTGAAAAACGATGGAGATGGGGGAAGTGGAGTGACATTCATAACTCCGGATGGCAAAATGTACATCTCGACGGTGGACCCGAGTTGCAACTGTAAGACGCTGGATATCTATGAGCGCAACATCGCTGATGCTGATATTTTGACCCTGAGTTATGAGCAAACCGTCTGTAATGATGTCTTGCCGGATGGTACCCCTTTCAAAAGGGTCACTAAAATGGATTATTCCGAGTGGGAAGTCGAAGCCTGCAATAATCAGCCTATCGTCCTCAATGAAATGGAACCGGATGGCTTTGGACCGTATTTCAAACTGTATCCCAACCCTGCAACAGATGAGCTTTTCATAGAAATTCCTAAAGGAATCGAGGTGCAAAGTGTAGATGTTGTTGATAGATT
>JALWRC010000066.1 GCA_027080725.1 Saprospiraceae bacterium | reverse complement strand
GAGGTGTTGAAAAATCTCTCACCGGGAGCTTATACTATACGCATCACGGACGCCAATGGCTGTGAAGTAGATAAGACAGTGAACATCGTAGAACCTCCGGAGGTGGATATTAAGGCCAAGGATGATTTGTACAAGGAATGGGGAGATGATGTCAGTTTGGATAGCTTGTGGTATGCACTTAGAGGGGTGGACCCGGCGGATGCGGATATCCGATGGTACGATGAGCAGGGCAACGAGTTGTCTCCGTTGCGCGAAGACCTCAAACGAAGCAAGTACACCTTCAAGGTGGTCGTGCGGGATTCCAATAATTGCGAAGCGGAAGATTTTATCAATATCTTTGTCAAGGTGGTCCGTAAAGTGTATATCCCCAACGTGATCATGCCGAAGGGCGAGAATGCCTTGGAGGACAATAAGAAGTTATATGTCTTCGGTCGTCCCGGATTGATAGACAAGGTGACCACCTTCCGCTTGTATGACAGATGGGGAGAGATGATATGGGAGAGTAAGGAAGATATCTACTTCAATGACCAAGGCCGGTCGTTGGACGGGTGGGATGGTACCTTTAAATCCCGTGATGTCAAGCCCGGAGTATATGTCTATTATGTAGAGGTGGCATTCAAAGACCTCGGAGATGGGGTGGTAACCAAAAAACTATCCGGAGATGTGACAGTAGTACGATAGCAAATAAATGAAAATATTTTAAGCTACGTAATAATAGAAGTGGGGGAATAATCGAATGGTTATTCCCCCGCTTTATTATTGTGAAAAGTGACTTTCCCAAATTAGATGCCCTATGGCTGTTAATATCATTTGCAGAGTAATATTTATTTTATTTTTTTATGCCATCAGGCAGCATATTGGCTTTTTATGGGGTCTATATATCAAATACTTCTTTCAGAGTGCTGTGGCTATCATTAAAAGTATTAATTTTAGCATTCGAATTGCTTTTGAGTTAATAGATGTATTTCTTAGCCTATTATATGGACTCTAAGACTAAATTGGTACTGTATCGTACACTTCTAACTATTTGATTATGAAAAGACTTATACTGGTTCTATTTTTTATTCCATTATTATCTAGCGTTTATGCTCAAAGCTGTAATCCCCCCGGTGCAGATATTTGTTCTGATGCCAACGTCCTATGTGGATTGGATGAATTGGATGGATACGCGTGTTCTAATCCGGATTACGCCAATGTGACAGGCCCGTTCCCTACATTATGCTTTGGCCAGGGAGTTTCTCATAATACAAACTGGTGGGCCTTCATCGGCAATGGTACCCGGATAGAGGTGACGTTTAATTTTGACCCGTCTGATTGTGATTTTGCTGGAACTGGTTGTAATGGCATTCAGGCGGGAATTATCTTTAACTGTGTAGGAGCGCCACTTGATTGTAATGCTGCTTGCAATACCTCTACATTTACGCTATCCGGAGTGACTACCAATTGTCATACCTACTATGTGTGGATCGATGGATGTTGTGGGGATGTTTGTCATTACGAAATTAGTGTAGGACAAGGTCGACATGCTCAAATACCCTTGCCATTACCCGATTTTGAAGTGATAGGAGAACCTTGTCCGTGTAACACGGTTGATATATGTGTTGGCGAATTACAAGGCGGATGCGAAACACCTATCCGCTGGACAATTGATGGCGTAGATGCTCCAGATTATGATGACCAAAACTGTATCACCGGTTTTGATGTCCCCACGCATGATGTTGAGTTTTGTGTCACTTGGGTTCTCGGTAACCCCGGCAATCCAAATGCAATCTGTGACGAACAAACAAAGTGCTTTACCCTAGTCCCGAAAGCTAAGAAAATAATTCCATTGCCTCCTTTAGGAGTGTGTTGGGAAGATCATGAAGGGGAATATCGTTGGGAGTATAAGGGTAAAGATACACTTATTTATTCTTCTTGTATTGATCCTCCATGTTCATTGCCGATTCAGGATGGTAGTGGTTGTTGTGTGCTTTATACAAAAGAAATCACTTTATTACCCCCACGACCGATTGGAGAAAAATGGATTTTCAGATGTGACCGTACCCCATACGTCGCGGAAAATGGGCATGTCTTTAGACAGCCGGAATGTGGTGTCGAAGTGACGTGGAAAGAACCTTGGGGAGAGGATGAGACACTCTGTGACACGACTTATATTATGTATTTTGATACTTATAATCCGAAGGTTACTACAAAACAGTCCTGTGCCAAATGTCAGGGGTACTATGTTGTTTCCGCAGAGTTTGATTGGACGCCGGAGTGTCTGAATGGGGATTATACCGAAACGCCCTTTTGGATTAATCCTAATTTGGATACCATTTGGGAGCAAGAGTTTGAAGTGCACTTGGAAGAGGGCGGTTTGACCGGACTTCCGGGCAAGTACCAGTTTTTTATACAAGTGGATTATACGGATCCGGATGACCCGAATGAGAATAAAACATGTTACTTTGATCCGGGAAAGTTTGAGATTATTAAGCCTGTTCATGTTGACATGCCTGTACTTACCGGAGACAGCCCATTATGCTTTGGAACGGTTGGGGAGTATCATATCACAAACGATGTTGGGGATGTATGTGAATATGGTTGGAAGATTCGTCAAGGTAATGGTACTATCATCACCAAAAATGCGGAGAAATCAAAAGATGTTATGATCCTGTGGGATAAAGGCGCGGGCAATATCGGCGTAATTTGTGTCAATGCACTCTTGGATTGTGGCCGAAGCAAGGATTCGTGTTTCACAGTGGAGTTGCAAGACTCTCCGGAACCGGATGCAGGCCCGGATACGGTGTTGTGTGGATTGAATTACAAGATGCGCGGTACTGCGGATGTGCCCGGAGGACACTGGCAGCTGGTACAGGCACCGGGTAATGTGATATATGACGAGGCGGATATTGAGACCGAGGTCGCGGTGGACGACTACGGCACCTATACTTTTGAGTGGAGCGAATCGCTGTCAACCTGTGATGGTCGGGATAGTATTACGGTGCAGTTTCGCCCGGATCCGGATCACGGTCCGGTGGATACGATCTGTGCCGGAGATGCGAAGAGTTTCCGCGTGTCCTTTGAGATAGTCAATGGCGAGGGCCCGTATGAAATTGTAGAAGGAACGGGGACGATTAGCGGCAATCAATATCTCTCCGATACGATATGGGACAATACCCTTCACCATTTGGTAATACGGGATAAGTATGGATGTGAGTTTGTGTATGAAATAAGTCACAACTGTGTATGCCCGAACCAATTGGGCGTAGTTGCGAAAGACACGATAAAGGAATGTGGGGCAACGACTGTACACATCAATTACGACAATACAGGGGAGGTGTTGGGCCCCAAAGATATAGTGGATTACGTATTGTTTACAGAAGCGGGGACGTATTACAGCACGGCCATCCAACGCAATCATACGGGTACCTTCACTTTTGATCCTTCGACGATGCAATGGGGCAAAGTGTATTACCTCGGCGTGATTTTAGGCAAAGACAAAGGAGATGGGACAGTGGACGAATTGGGAGGCTGTATGCAGCGTGATTTTCACCCGGTGATATGGTATGAAATACCCAGACCTGAGGCAGGACCGGAACAGAGTATCTGTGGATTGGAGATTGATTTGCAAGCGGTGCAAAGTATCAACGGCTCACAAGTCAGATGGCTCAATACGCCTGGCGTATTGATGTCGGACAACAAATCTCTAACACCTCACCTGACTGCTAATAAGTACGGTAGATATGTATTTTATTTTGAAGAGACCAATGTGATATGTCCGGAACTGGATTCTACGGTGGTCTACTTCAATGAAAGCCCGGAGATTGTGAGTTTGAAGAAGATTTGTATAGATAGGGATCCGGAATTCAAATGGTACTACGAAGTATGTATAACGAAAGGCAAGCCGAATTATAAACTACTTCAAGGAAATGGTACGCTGGATCGTACGACCTGGTGTTTTAGATCGAATAACCTGCAGAGCAATACAACCGATGTATTGGAGATAGAAGATGAAAACGGCTGTACTGCAATGATTCCTGTTTCACACAATTGCGATTGTGGGTTGACCGATGCTGGGACGATGGACCCCACAGAGCAATTTACATGCGTGGACCAATGTATAACAGTGACGACAAACGACGATCATCAAGGGGAGCCGGATGACTGTGTAAAGATGATATTGCACTCGGACAACAGCTTTATCAACCCCAATGATCCGGTGTTGGTTATTCAGGATTATAATCCACAAGGGAATACGTTCTGCTTTGATGCTACGACAATGAAGGCAAATAAAGTATATTATGTGAGTTATGTGATAGGCGAGTGTGATGCGAGTGGCAATCTGAATCTAAATGATTTTTGCTTGCGCTTAGTGTCCAAGCCGGTGCGGTTCTTACCTTATCCGAATCCGGATGCGGGCCCGGATAAAGACGTGTGTTTCCTGACGACCAATCTGGAGGCAAATGTGAGTTTCGGTAGCGGAAGATGGACGGTATTGTCCCAGCCGACGGGAGCCAATGTAGTGATCTCAGATCCGACATCCCCGGGAAGTCCGATGTCCGCGGATGTGTACGGTACGTATCGGTTTGTATGGACAGAGGATAATGGCGGTTGTATAGCTACCGATACTGTAGAGATTACGTTCCATGATTTTCCATTGTGGCGCAATGTAGAGTTCGAATGCGACAGTGTATCCGAGCACTACCGCATGCGTTTTGAGGTGTATGGTGGTGACAACTCCAGCTATACCCTGAATGGTAC
>JALWRC010000065.1 GCA_027080725.1 Saprospiraceae bacterium | reverse complement strand
CCTTTGATGATTAAAACAATCATTACAAGAATGGTTTAATGCTTGTTTTAATCATGTCGGTTTCATATCAAGTTAATTGTCACAAAAATAAGAAACTAATTGTACTTTGTTCTCTATCTTGTCATTATAAAACGTTGAAGTCGATTTTTTCGTTCTTAAAACTCAACATATAGTGGTTTTAACAAGAATTTTGCAACTGCATCACCCCCAGTACTCCCCTAAATTCCAAAATTTGTTTATCTCACCGCACTCATTTCATAAGATCCACCAAATCCGCTTTGATGCCGATGCCGGAGGTGATGCCTGTGCCATTGATTCGCACCTCCAATGTCTTGACCACCTCGTTGTCCTGTCGAATGTGAAACCTCCACGCCGCATAGTCAGAGAACCCGTACTTTGCCTGATAGAAGGCATAAATGTGGAAGTACTTCGCTAGGGTGTAAGAAACATAGTTCATCTAGTATTAAGCACAGCTATTTTTCTCTGAATCGAGGGCTCAAAAGGGATAGCCCACGGTTTTAACCGTGTGATGGAGAATACAACCTACCTCTTGTAATGGTTTTAACCATTTTTAGCATGTATATACATAAGAGTAAGATTATACTGGTTCTATTCTGTTCTTGAGGCACTAGGGTGAAAGAGTAGCATAAGTCCAATAGCAACAATGAGTCCGATAAAAAGATCGAGCTTTTATGGGATATACTTTCTTCTTGTGCTATGAATTTATAACATCAACGTCGAGTTCTTGGCACTTAATTGCAGCCATCAATAGGAGAAGTTAAGAGTGAAAATATTGCCAAAATGAAAGTCAAAATCATGAGGCATGCAATAATCATAGGGGGCAGTTCCAAGAGAATTATAAGCATTCCATGTAAGGTGTGTGAGATTGACAACCCGGTTGCCAAGTGTTATTTGTGTTATGGGAAGATATTTTGCAAAGTCGGATTGCTCTATTAATAAAAGCCGCATGCTTCTCCATTTAAGATAGCTCGTATCCATACGGTTCTCGACCACATGCCGGAGAGAAATTTTAGAATAAGTGGGCTCGAGTGCGATAAAATGCGAATAGGCTAATGTAACCTTTCCGATTTGCTCAATGCAATGTTCATTTTGCCCGATCGTTACCTTGTATTCCGGCGAAGCCAGAAAGTCATTGACTCGATATCCGGTGATCATATGGGCGTCAAACACTTTAGCAGGAGAGTCAATCTTAATAACATAGTTGATGAGGAGCAAGTCGATATTGTCTCTAAATATGAAATAGTTGATACTGGATCTGCCAAGCCGCCATATTGGCTGGGAGGCGTACATTCCCTTTAGAGAAATGCCTAAGGAATCTGCTGGAAAACAATCCCTTTCACAAGGCAAGTGGCACGAGGAAAAATCATAGGAATCCACTCCTCTTTGTTGTTCGCAATTGGTTGTCGCCAAATCAAAAATAGTTTTGCGTTTGATATATCGAAACTCTTGATCCTTCGTGTATTGTATTCCAGTCGCAAATAACTTCTTGCGAATCTCAGATAGACACTTGTCTTTGATTTGTGGGATCATTTGATGGATGGCAAAGTCCCGGTATGTCTTTGCCGTTTGGGTGTTAATAAGCAAATAATCTCGACTGTACTTGACAACAATGGGAAAATATTTAGGCTTTTCCCAGATGGTCTGCAAGTCTTGGAAACCGGAATAATGATAGCCTACCCAACTTAAATGTTCGGTGTTTGTCGTCTTAATCGGTGAGTAGGTCTCTGCATAAACCAGAGGGGCATAATCATCCAATTGGAAAGAAGTGTGATAATATACATCCGGAATCTTGATGACCAACATCGGGTCCTCGGCTATGGCCTTGCTAATGAGGTCTTCTCCAAAAAGAGACTTTATTTCGTCATCTATGGCTTCATTTAGATAATCTCCAAACGTCTTTTCGGAAGTGACCTTCGCACTTATCAAATCCGACAGCAAGAGTTCGTTGAAGTATTTGTCTGTATTCTCCGTTAATCTGTCATAGATAAAGTGGCGTACCTCTGTATCCCTAAGGCTTCGTGCTACGGTTTTCGCCACAGCAAGGCGTAAGATAGCCAGATTTTTTTCGCTTTCGTTTTCGATGAATCGCACTAATTCATCTATCCGGACATATTCGAAGGGCTTTTCGTTTTTTGTTTTGCAGCACGCCAGAAGACTGAAGAAACACAGCGCGAGAAGGAGAGTGCGGGGAATCATGGGTGGTGATTTTATTTGTGCTAATAATCCGCATGAATGATTTGAGAAAGAAAAGATTCATTCATATCTCTAAACATTCATGCGGAATAGATGATCGTAATTAGTGGGAATAGGTCTTAAAAAAATGAACGCATTTACAAACATTATTGTTTCGATTAATATGACCTTACATCGCAACCAGTTGTTAGAAGCATTATTGTTCCCCAAGGATAGGTTAAGAATTGTGATTCTTGATCACACCAGTCAATTGGATGTTTACCAATTGGGACTATGGATGCTCCTTTAATTGTGACTGATGTCGAAATACTTCTTGAAGATGTATACTTATATGTGTATCCTCCATTAGCTTTAACTTTTTCATAAAATGGTACAGTAATACCTATGTTTGTTGTGTGAGTGGTAGAGGAGCCATTTGTTGAATTGGTCGAGAGTTGTTTGGTTGTTTCATCAAATTCTACTATACTCAAAGTAAAGAACTTCCCCTCGTCATCTAAGTACCACCTTGAATCCTTAAAGTGAAAGAACTCATTTCTATCTTCAGTTTTATAATATAATGATTCCTTGGCAGATTCAACAGTTAGTTTAGCGCAATCATCGGTATCACCAGCGAGAATGTCATCATCATCACAATCCGATAAATCCCAGTGATATACTGCAGGTTTAACCAATTTGAATGCTGGAACATTTACATGCCATTCATGCTCACTAGCTGCTCCATTCTTTGCATGAACCCAGACAAAAACAAAACTAAACTTATCTTCCCCTCCGGGCTGATTATTAATGTATGGTATTTGATCTAAAGGAACTTTAAATCCATCAAAATAATTCCAAGTATAGTGGTTATCATCGACATCCCTCAGTGGAGTTGTAAGGCAAAGAGGTGGAGGTGGTGATTCTATTATTGGATCAGATGGTGGTATTATCGTCGGCTCATTACATTCGTTAACAATAGCATAAATTGAATCTATTGAAACTAATTTGTTTGTTGGAGTAACTAGGCATGAGTTTTCAGCTCCGACTTCATCAAAATAGTCAGACAGTGCAGTTTCACATTCAGGCGTGAGTCCTCCTAACAATTGTGATATATTTAATGATGAATTATTGATATTTCCTTGATTATCTAAAGCAACCGTAAACTCGGAAACAGAAAAATTTAAGTAAAATGTTGTACTGTTTTCATCAATTATTGAGTTTGGGGATATAATGCCCCCGTTATAACACACAATGGTTTCATCTGTTGTGTAGAAAACTATTGCAGGTGTTTGACCAAGGTCCTGAGGATTCCAATTAACATATAGAAACTTGTCAGGTATTTTTAGTGATACGGAAGGAAAATTATTGAGGATGTATGTGATAATATTCTCAACAATAATATTATCAGGACAATAAATATTCATATATGGAATTAATATTTCTTCAAATGTTTTGCTTGGAGTGACTTGTTCCCCTTTTATGCAGTTGAGCAACAAGTCATTATAACCACAATCATTACAGTTTGGATTACTTTTATCTTTAATAAATAATCTTAAAGAATCTTCCATTGTTAGAGCTCTAGATAATCCTAATGAGAAGATCAGAACGTTCGAGTCAATACTATTTGAACGAACGTTAAGCACACCCTTTGAGTTGTGAATTATTCGTTCCGGTTCTTTTGAGCAACTGTACCATGCAGTAATTAATCCAATTGCAAGAAGAATAGATAGTGTAGATTTCATGGCTTAAATTTTTAGTTAACAAATCCCTACTTCGATATTTTTAAGGCGAGTACTTCGGGTTATTCTCCCGCCTACATCTATTTGCCTTCAATTTTATGAATGTCTCTGTTCTTCTTTTTATGTGCCTAACCGGTCAGTTGAGATATTCGTGCTCAGACTTTGTGTTATTAAGATGTAAATTGATTCATTATAAGTGAAAAACTCCACAAATATACTACCGCCTAATACCGAATGTCAATACCCAAAAACCGGTATTTTTGGATTCATAACGGATTGATATATATATATATAGAAAATCAACAAGTTATGAATGCATAAAATGTGTATATATCTTTATTTATTAAAATTAAGTGTTAAATAAACGGATAATGATGGTGAAAAGAGCTAAATTGTGAGTGATATTAGTAATAAATGGGATGTGTCAATTTGCCAATCATAATTACCATAAATTACATAGAAGGATTAGTGTATTCTGCAATGGACACGTCGGTATTTCCTCTACCATCCTACAAGAAAATCACCTCATAGAAAAGCCCTTCCCCCCATTAATACATCGGGATGACGGTGGAGCGCTTGATGACATCGAGGACAAACGTGCTTTTTATCTGTGACACATTGGGCAGGGCAGCGAGCTTGCCGGAGGAAAAACGGTGATACGCCTCCAGGTCTTCCACCATTACTTTCAGTAAAAAATCATTGGCACCTCCCATCAGGTAACACTCGATGACTTCCGGAATCTTTTCTATTGCCCGGCTAAAAGAGGTGATATCTTTCAAACGCTGACTTTCCAGTGATACCGAGCAGAAAACGACAATCGTATGGGTGATTTTTTTGGGATCGACCACCGCGACGTATTTCTGAATTACCCCCGCTCGCTCTAATCGTTTGATACGGTCATAAACCGGGGTTTTTGTGAGGCGTAGAGCAGTGGATATTTCCTTTATGCTTTGCTTTGCATCTGCTTGGAGCAATTCGATTAATCGCTTGTCCGTGGGGTCTATTTTAATCATAGGAATTATTCCTTTTACGGCCGAAATTGGATTACAATACATGGGTTAATTCCTGTGTATATGTATATATGCAGGAATATACTCTTCTTCATCAGCAAATATACGGGATTTATCCTTTTGTGATGTAGTTTTGCGGTAATTAAGCATCAAAACACAATAAGATATGGCACGACCTAAGCATCCGGAAAGTCAAATGATGAGCTTCGGATACCGTCCCGAGTGGTCCGAAGGCTCCGTCAAACCACCGGTTTTTATGACCTCCACCTTCGCCTTCAAAACGGCCGAGGAAGGTAAGGCCTTCTTCGAAGTGGCTTATGGCCTTCGGGAGCAAGGGGAAGACGAAAAGTTGGGATTGATTTATAGCAGAATCAACAACCCCAACCTGGAGATTTTAGAAGATCGCCTATGCCTTTGGGACGAGGCAGAGGATTGCGCTGTCTTCGAGAGCGGGATGTCAGCCATAAGCACCTTGTTTCTGGAATTTCTCAAGCCGGGAGATACATTGCTCTACAGCCTGCCACTTTATGGTGGGACAGAGCATTTTATCAATCATTTTCTTACGGAAATCGGGGTACGGTGTATCGGGTTTTATCCCGGAGAGACCAAGGAAGAGGTAATGGCCCGCTTGGATGCCCAAAAGGCCGGGGATAAGCTCGCGCTGATATATGTTGAGACTCCGGCCAACCCGACCAATGACCTCATAGACATCGCTATGTGCAAGGAGATTGCCGAGGCGTATTCCACTTCCGAACGGAAGGTTTACTTGGCGGCAGACAATACCTATATGGGGCCTCTGTGGTCCCACCCCTTACAGTTGGGTGCCGACCTCGTTTTATATTCTGCAACCAAGTATATCGGAGGCCACAGCGATCTTATCGCGGGTGCAATATTGGGAGGGTGTGAGGTGATGCAACGAATAAAAGTGTTGCGCACCTTTTTGGGAAATATGCCGAGCCCCCATACCTGTTGGTTGCTTATGAGGAGCTTGGAGACACTGAAAGTGAGGATGGAGCAGCAGGCCCGAAGTGCCCGCAAGGTGGCGGAATTCCTGTCTGAAAGGGAAGAGGTAGAGCATTTGCATTATTTGGGATTCCTGGAGGAGACCTCTCCCGACTATGCGATTTACCGGCGGCAATACTCCTCGGGGGGAGCGATGCTTTCCTTCGAGATTAAAGGTGGGGAACCGGCAGCCTTCCGGTTTTTAAACCACTTGAAACTGATCAAATTGGCGGTGAGCCTTGGGAGTACGGAGAGCCTGGTACAGCACCCGGCAACGATGACACATGTGGGCCTGCCGAATGAGATGAAGCAGCGAATTGGTATCACCCCCGGGTTGATTCGCTTATCCATCGGTGTGGAGCATCATGAGGACCTTATCGCCGACCTGAAAAGGGCGCTCGAAGCGGGGTAGTGCTAAAGAAGCTTAATGTCATCAATGAGTGCCGTACATATTGGAGAAAGGAGGTATTTATGGTCTTTATATGAGTTGCAATAGAAAAGTTCACTAAGATTATAATTATTTATTGTATAATTTTCTCATGGAAACGTGCGTTTTTGTATAAAAAAGTCATATTATTGCTTTTCATTAAAACAATAACAGCATGATTCTGCAGTTTTCTGTAACCAATTTTAGATCAATTAAGGAGAAAGTTACTTTAGATTTTAGACCATCAAGCAAGTTTTCTTCTGGTGATTTAAACGAAAATATTATAGAAGAAAATAGTGATAACTTAAAGCTACAGGCACTTAAGTCAATGGTTATATATGGTGCAAATGCTTCGGGTAAGAGTAATTTATTAAGGGCCCTCAGAGCATTAGAGTACCTTGTGGAATATTCAAGTGATTTTAGATTGGATCAACCTATTCATTTCTATAAACCTTTTTCATTATGTTCAAAATCTAAAACTGAACCGACTGAATTTGAAATTGATTTTGCTGCTAAGAATAAAACGCGATATGTTTACAAAATAGCGTTTGACAAGGTAAAAGTAATTAGGGAAGAGCTATACTACTACCCGGACTCTCCCAAAAGCAGGAAAACCTTGCTTTTTTTACGAGATGAAAATATTAGTATTAAGTTCGGAACACATTACAAAGGGAGTAGAAAATTTGATTTGTATCCAAACCAATTGGTGTTATCCCAAGCGGGTAATAGACCAATTGCCAGTTTAATAGAGCCATATAAGTTTTTTTCAAAGTATATTTATTGCTCCACTTTTCATGACAGCAGATATGATGATGCTTTAATAAATTCATTTGGAATCATGCTGTCTCAAGGCTCTTCCACTTTCAGAGAAAACTTAAATAAAATAATAAGAGCAGCTGATGCCGGAGTAGAGGAAATCATTGTTAAAGAGTATGATGAAACGAAATTCAAATTTCCTGAAAATATTCCTCAAAAAACCAAGGATGAAATCGTTAAGAAATTTAGGCTTAGATTAAACACAATACACAATACATATGATGATGGTGAGTTGTCCGGCACGGAAGCTTTTGATTTGAATGAAGAGTCAACAGGAACTATTAAACTGATAGTTGTTGGTGGGTTAATTTTAGATGCATTAGAAGATGGATCAACATTAGTAATCGACGAATTAGATAAGAGCCTACATCCGATTTTAACGCGAATGCTAATAGGCTTATTTAACAGTACGGAGAATAACCCCAATAATGCACAATTAATAATTGCGACCCACGATGTATCTTTATTGGATCGTGATATTTTTCGATTAGACCAAATCATCATTACAAATAAAGACATTGAGGGGGTGACGACATGTCAGAAACTCTCAAGTTTTACAGATATATCAAAGGTCACACCTCTTGAAAAATGGTATATGTTTGGGCGATTTGGTGGGACTCCAATGTTAGATGAATTCGCGCTTTCATTGAATATTAAGAAGGAACAATATGAAGCCCAACAAATATATTAGAATTGTCACCGAAGGAGAAGAAACAGAACCTACATATTTCCGTGGAATTATTAAATCAAAACGTTTGCACGGGGTTAGGATAGTTAAGCCAAGAGACAATTCTCCAATGGGGGTTGTCAGAGAAGCAATAAATGAGGCAAAAAAAGGTGTAAGCGCCCAAATCCCCAAAAAAGACATCCATGTTTGGGCAGTATTTGATAGGGATAGGCACCCAAATCTCGAAAATGCAATTCAGATGGCATTTGATAATGATATTTACGTTGGCTTTTCAAGTGTTTGCTTCGAATATTTTATAGTTTTACATTACGAAAAATGTACAAGGCCATTTGCAAGTTGTGATGAAATAATCAGATACATAAGGAATAGGTTGGATAAAGATTATCAAAAGAATAAGAATCAATACCTTACTTTGAAAGATAAAATCGAAGACGCAGTCCGTAATAACGAATGGTTGTTAGAAACACATTGGGCATACGAAGACACAAACGGGGTGGCTAAGTGCAAATTGAACCCCTATTCTGACGTATATGTACTTGTTAAATTTTTAATGGAGTTGTAAAAAACAAATTAACATCATGCAAAAAGAGATGAGTAGCTTAGTTACTACCACGACAGGCAATACATAGACCTCTTCACCATATAATCATCCTCCTATGCCGGCATACGACCTTCCTCCGGAACTGATAACAGATATAAAGTCCCGCCTCAAGACCCTCAGTGGCCAATTGCAAGGTATTGTCAAAATGCTGGATGAAGAGCGGGACCCGGAAGCGATCAATGTGCAGTTTAAATCCATTGACAAGGGGCTTCAGAAAGCCCACCTGCTCCTATTGGATGAGGTCTATCGCAAGGCGCTTGCCATCGGTATTGTCAAGGCCGTGGATTCCTGTCCCGGCAATTGCGGTATGGAGGAACAGATCGAATACCTACGGCAGAGCTTCCCGACCCTGACCCTCTCAGACATCACTCATAAACTCAAGGAGATTCAGCTGATAAAACAGCGTTTGGAAGCATTGGAAGGGTGAAATAGGTAGGAGGTATTCCTCCATTCCGGATTTTTTAAAAGAAAAGTTGAAAAACATTTGGTTACCCCCCCCGGCGCCGGAAGTACCTTTGGGTTTTGTAAGCGGGCCGGCATGATATGCGACAGGTAAGACTTGTCTCCTACGGCCACTTAGTAACCTAAATGTAAATCGTTATGAAGAATATATTTGTGCTTTTACTGCTCCTGCCGGTGATTTACCTTCGGGCACAAGGTCCACCGATTACGACCGGGACACCGGTCATGTTGGGTCTGGCGGGAAGCGGCATTCGTACATTTGGGAAGTTTATCTCAAAGGAAAACGCCAGTATCTATGTGCATCCTTTTGGGATTCCCTACAATATAAGCCCCAAATTTCAAGTCGGAGGAATAGTGCCGTTCAAGTGGATTACCCCTAAGGGAAGTGAGACTTCCGGTGGGCTGGCTGACATGGTGCTCTTTGCCAAGTACCAGCTTTATAAGAGGGACGGCAAAGCGAAGACTTTTAGGATATTGGGCCAGGTTAAACAGGGCATACCGACCGGAGGGACGGCTTCTTCGCCGAAGATTGGCTCAGGGCATTTTCAAACCTATGCAGGTATAGTTGTCGGTAAAATTTCTTCCAAGGTCGGGTTGTATGCGGATGTGGGCTACAATTTCATTCCGGGTCCTGCAGCCGACCATTTCATATACAACTTTTCGGTCAGCGTGCCGTTATTGCCACAAATATATCCCCAGAAGCAACTCAATGTTCTCCTCGAGTGCAATGGAAATTATATCATCTCACCGGAGATACACACGATTTTTATCTCACCCGGCCTGCAATTCATTCCGGGAAGGCGTATCCTGTTTGAGACGAGTGTTCAGCTCCCCGTCTTACAACAAAATGTCTTATCCAATCAAACCAATTACACGTTTTTGTTGGGGACGAGATTCTTGTTTAACTAAAGAAAGTGTTTATTGTGAAGTCTATTGGATTAAATAATACATTTAAAATTATTTATATATGAAATGGTTGATTGCAATATTTATATTCCACATCTCGGTGGCGCTTGAAGCCCAAACCCCGACAGAACCGGAGCGGGTGTATATCAAAATAGAAGTGAAGGGCCTGGCTTGTCCTTACTGCGCATATGGTATGGAGAAAGACCTGAGTAAGTTGGCCGGAGTAGAGCATGTGGACATCGAGCTGAAGGAGGGACTGGCATTTCTATCGGTTCCTGCAGCACAGAAACCTACCCGGGAACAAATCGAAGCGGTAATTGTCGATGGAGGATTTACTCCCGGGGAGATTGTCTTCCGTTCGACGCCTTTTAAGCGGGAGTGATGTGCCGGAAAATAGATATTCCCCAATGCTTTATATTGGCTTACAAGCGTGTTAGCGGCTGCCATTAAACACATCAATTCTCCTAAATAGAGAGCGAACCAGCCGGTTGTTGGCGCAATAGTAGAGGATCGGAGGCAAAAAGTAAAAGAACCCCCTTCGGTACCCGCTCGTAATCCAAGTGGTCTGGTTGGGCATGTAGTCGGTCTTGATTTGGTAAAAGATGATCATGTAGAGCCCCCAGGCAGAGAATATGACGGATAAAAGCACCAATTGGTCCTTCTTTTTAATAATGTTGATAGCGTTGAGGGCGATCAATACTAAGAATAAAAACACGGTGATGCCGTAGTAATTGGGTTTAAAGGTCACCCAACGAACCTGCTTCATCATGCGGCTCAACTTGCCCGGATCCCAATAAAGTGTTTTAACGAGGGGCAACCCTTCGTGCACATCCAATACGGCACTCGTGTACCATTGCCATATGAAAAGTGAAAACACGGTGATGACACTGTAAGCAATGAGAGGTTGATATTCCTTCTGGTGCAAGCTTTTTAGAAGGATGAGCACTCCGCCCGGGATGGCGAAAATAATCGATTCCGTCCGGGTCCAAAGCCCAAATGCGATGAGTACTATCCCCAGATGCAAGTAACTCTTCTGGTCTTCGTTGTACCAGATAATCAGGCTCAATATCCCGATTGCTACATAAAAGGTGGTCGGAGGATTGGGCGAGGATAAGGCTGAGAAGGCGGCAAACTCCGGGGTGACCGCCAATAAAAGAGAGAAAAACGCAGCAGCCAAATGTGTCGTATGCCGCTTAAGATAGGCATAGAAAACCAGGTAAATGGACAGGTAATAAAACACATCTACAATTTTGGATGAGGCCAACCCAGTGATGTGGGCATAGGCAAAATTGTACGGAACCAATGGGGGATAAAGGCATCTTACCGTATAGAGCGGGTAATCGGGGTCGAATATACTATTGTGTATCGTCCCCTCTCTGGCGATGGCCTTTGCGAGGAAGTCGTAGCCGGTGAGGCTGTCGTAGATGAATACCGGCCAGGCGAGCGTCTTAAAGACAATAGCAAATACTACAAAAAGGGTGATGCTTATGAGCAATAGCCAGGTGAAGTTTAAGGCTCTAATGGTATCCCACTTGACAGATATTTTCGGCACAGTCAAACCGGATAGAGAAGGGGCATCCTGTTTCTTGTATTTGATCCATTCAAACAGTGCGATGAGCAAGAGTTGGAAGACAAGCAGCGTCCAATTGTTGTTTACAGGAAAGTGCAACACGTCTAAAAGGAACATAATAATCGACTGAATTCCCATTCCCATTGGGAAGGAAAACCCAATCTTTTCTGCGGCCCCAATCTCTTGGGCAATAAGCGATACAAACGATAATCCAAGCAGAAAGACCACTAGCCATGAGAGAATAATCATTTCTTAGATGTTTTAAGTGCTGTTAAATTAATGATAGAGAACTCTTCTTTTTTCTTGACTTTAAACGGTAGTTTTTGATACCCCCAGTAATCGACTACCGCGATATGCGTGGCATTTTTATACAGCTCGGGAAACTTTTCTTTCTCCTTTTCAAATACTAGTTTTCTAGGGTAAACGAAATAATGGCCCCAGGTCCTTCGTGTAATGAAATTGTTAAAATGATTTTTCTTTCCCTTCGGGTGAAATGCACTATCAGGGGGCATGATGATGATGGCATCTTCCGGGGTTTCTTTCTTTAGAAAATTCATGTATTTACTCGAGAATCCCAGCTTCAGCTCCATTTTTTGCTCGGGGGAATAATCCAGGTATTTGTAGGTTTTTTTGAGGTTTTCTACTATCAGATGATCGTAAAACCACTTGTAGCCGACATTGAATCTGTAAAGAGCGAATAGCATTATTACCGTAGATGTAAACACAATAATTTTCCGGAGGAAAAGCGGGAGAGTAAACCCTTTTCTTGCTTTTGATACAGCCTTCTGAGTCTTTCTTGAAGGAGTCTTTTTTCTGTTCTTTTTCATGGTTACACTTTGGTTGGTTGGTTGGTGTAAAGTTTTTGGACAAGTTAGATTACTTCCCCTTTCAATTGCATTTTATTTTGAACCCGAAATTTGGTGAAATAGCGGTGACTAAGACACAAATATACAAAATGGAGAACACAGGTAAACAAATAATAGGTGTTTCGTGTGTATTATTTGCGCTTATGTTTTGTGCAAATTTGTTACCTTTGACTTTTATCTTTGATGGTGTGGGTTTAGGCTCCCACTCTCCGAGAATCTTCCGGCTAAAATTCAACCATTTCATATCCATAGCTCCGCTTTTTTTTATAAAAAAATATGGTTGTCATGAAAACTGCAAGGATTATCACATTAATGCTATTGCTCCTTTGTGGGAAGCTGAATGCCCAAAGTAGCAAGTTTGACAAATGGCAAACACCCGGATTTTTTCACGGGTACAACATGACGGATTGGGACAACCAAGACGAGCGGGATGTCTATCCGAGTGACTTCGTAAAACTGAAATCCATCGGGGCCAACCTCGTCGATATCCAAATCGAAGGCCTTTGGGAGGTGGACCCTCCTTACCGGAAACATATTTGGTGGGCGGAAGACGGAGACACCACGTTTTACATCGAGATTTTGGATAATATGGTGCGGTATGCGAGGAGTGCAGGGTTGATGTATGTCATCACCATACGCACCGGACCGGGCAGAATCGATGTCTCCGACGAGGAAAATGAATCGAGTATCTGGACAAATCGCGAGGAACAATTGCTCTATGCCTCCATGGTCAAACGCATGATTACTCCTTTCGTCGAAGACTCGCTTTTTGTAGGGGTGGACCCCTTGATAGAGCCCAATCCTCTGTTCTTATTGGATGATGGCGAACCCACTATTCCGGCGGCAAAGCAGGCATTTGAGGATGCGGGCATCGATGTCAATGCACTCTATACCCTGCTGATCGACTCTATACGCACGGTGAGTGAAGACTTACCCATAATGGTAGAAGGTCCTTACTTTTCGGATCCCGAGTATTTTGGTTTTGTGGACAAGCAAGAAGATCCATATATCGTGTACAAGGTGCATTTGTACAACCCTGCGGAGTTTACCCATGCGGAGGAGAACTGGAGCGTGACCTATCCCGGGACGTACTTTAGTATCAGGTTGCAGGAGGAAAGGCGGTTTGACAGATCCTTTTTGGAGCAAGAGGTGTACCGGCCCGTACTGGAATTTCAGAATCGATATCAAGTGCCGGTTTTTGTCGGAGAAATGGGTGTTTCGAGGCCGCAACACGGGGCGATGAAATTTCTCCGTGACATCTCATCCATCGCTTGTATCCACGGTTGGCACTATGCTTTTTGGGGATTCAATGACGGGCCGGAATTCAATTACTGGGATATGGATAGCCTTTACGGCACTCGATATGTTCCCGTCATTGAGCGACTCATGTCCTGCGAGCCGGTCACTTCGAATATTGACCGCAAAGAGGATAGCGATATAGTGATCTACCCCAACCCGTCAGGCGATATACTCCATATTCGATTGGGCTCCAAGGCGACCGCTGACAGTGCTCTGCGATTTTATAATGCCTTAGGGGCAGAGGTCACCTCGAACATTTCATGCTTAAGAGTGGGAGGGGATGTCCGAGCGGATGTAAGTGTTTTGCCCCCGGGCGTGTATTTCATTTTCATAAGGGAGGCGCCTAATCAAAGGGCAAAAATCGTCAAATGGGTCGCCGGGTCGCCTCGATAAGGGCATAGACTCCGCGAATTCATCTGTTATGGTCAGATGGAACCTTTGAAGATTAAAAATCGAGTCCCATCGACAGATGCAATTTGGGTTTTTGGGTCACTCCGTTGGTATAACCCCAGCCATAATCTATCCGGAAGAAATACCCCAAAACGGAGGTACGGAGTCCCAATCCATACCCGATGAGAAGGGGCTCGGTATAGAATTTGACGCGTAGCTTGACCGCCGGATTCTCGAAGTCCCGGACATTTTGATTGCTGTCCGGGTCCAGTGGATTCCACCCATACCATCCCAATCCGGCATCGGCAAAGGGGACCAGCTGGAGATGTCGTACAAAGGACCACTTGGAGGGGCGATGCATCAGGTATTTGGTGACCGGAATCCGCCATTCTGCATTGGCGATGCTGTAGGCGCTGCCATTGCGCGCATTGTAGCTGAATCCCCGCAATGGTGGTGCCACTGTCTTATACCCAAAAGCGATATCCGGAGGGACGGGGTACCCGGGATTGATGCTATAGTTGAGTTCGTCACTCGTCCCTCCCAACAAGTACAGGATTTTTTCGGGGCCAAAGGACAGAGCTCCCGCCCAGCGGAAAGCCAGGACACTGTGTCGAAGCACGGGGATATAATGACGGAAATCCCAACTGCCAACCATCATCCATGGGTCACCGAGTTTAAACGTCCAGGGAGAAAGGTCAACGGTAAATCGTTTGAGCCATTCGATGCCGATATTGTAGCGGGTGCCCCGAAGCAGGTTGAGATCCATGATCATCGTATTGTCCATGACGTATTCCATTTTTATTCCGATACGCTGCCGGTCAAGGCTGGGGCTTAATGCGGTTTGCCGGTCGCTAATCAGATCGAAGGAGCGCTCTTGCCTGAAGGTGGCAGAGGCACGAACACTCCGATACACATCAAAAGGGTATTTGAGTTGGTATTGACCGACAAGAGCGACATCCTTCGAAAAAATGGGGTCTAAACTGGGCGTTTGACGGGTGTGTCTCCTGGCATGCCGGTAAAACGTCCAGGTTTTGTCGATGAGGTGTTTTTTGTCGATCCACTGCACGTATTCCTCCCAGCTATTCAGTCCGGAAGTGACCCGCATCCCGGCGATCAAGGAATAGTCTTCAAAGAGCTCCTTCAAATGCATCTTCATCAGTACGCCGGACGGAGCCCGTATGGGGCTGTTTGAAAGATCATTGCCCGCCACATTTTCGTAGGCGATGAGTCCGTCAAAAAGCGGACTGTTATCGAGCTTGGTGCTGAGGTCGTACAGACTGAATTGCTTGAAGTAGGCATAAGCCAGCGAGGACTTAAAGGGTTGGGGACGAGTGGCGGTGCGTTGCTCTTCTCCTGTTATCCAATGGAGTAAGTCTGTGGAGGTCGCCTCTGACGATTTCGGAATGATGCTATGAATCGAAGGCGGAAGGGCAAAGCGGGATTCAAAAAAATGCAAGGGATCATATCGCCTGGGTTCTTCGCTCTTCAAGGTGTCATCGACATTAGCAACCGGCCGTGCATCTTTTTTCATGAGTGGTGTGAATGCGGAGAGAGAAGGATAGGAGGGCTTCTTTTTTAGTATGAAATGGCCGGCTTTGACCGGTACATCCAGCACGAGTGCTTTCGTCATTGTATCCCAATAGTGGGTTTCGGCAGAAGGGAAAAACAAACCGGTCAACTGCTCGTCGAGGGAATCTGCAGACCAATCTATAGTGGCGGTGTGTATGTTATAACGTCCATACCGGTCACTGCGAAAGGCGATTTTGTCCGTTCCAATCTGTTGTGGGGCGCCCTCGTCAATGTGTGGGGTATGGGTAAGGCGCCGGATATGTGTCGCCTGATACTCCTTATTCCATGTGATGAAATACAAATCCATGGGACCTCCCGGTAAGATGGTGTCGGTCCGGAGTTTGGTGGTCAGGGATAGGTCTCCCTTGCGGTTGGAGGAGATAATTGCTCCTTCGCGCCGGCCGTCGTCGTAATAGCACACATCGGGATCATCCCAAAAGTCCTGGAGCAGCAAGGAGATATTGCGCGTATTGGGGTGGTATAAAATCAAATCCGAAAATCCATGCAAATCCACCGTGAGGAGCAAGAGGCCCTCCCGGGTGACGTCCATATCATATACGCGTCTGATCTCCGGCCGCAGTTCCTGCTCGTCCAGTAAGGTGCCGTCAGAATGGTATCGCTTGAGGTAGAGTACATCCCGTTTTTCGTTGATGAGCGCTACCCAACTACCATCCGGCGACCAAGCTACCTTGGGGTATTCGAGGTCGGGAGGTTGTAGGAAATTCCGTGAACCCGACCGGAAAAGCCTCTTCAGGTGCAAACTCCTGTTTGCACTGCCCCCGAGAAATACGCTTCGCTTCCCCTTGTCATTGGTCGCCAAAGTCCATTGTGAAGTGTTGGGGTTTAGGTCAATTGCGGTAAGTGGAGGGTGATGTTTGATGTTTATGAATGGAGAGGCAGCATCATCCGACAGATCTTCGAATAAGGGGTCTATCCTGCCGAAGTGATCTTTGTAATACTTTGTCATTTTGGCGATCAAATCTTCCCATTCGTCGCCAAAGGCAAAGAAGGCGGATTGGTAGATTTCTTTATTGATCCGAATGAGGTACAGAAAATCCGAAATGCTGTTCTCCCCGTATTGTTTGCCGATAAAGTACCAAAGCGCATGTCCCGCTAGTACGGGTTCCTCTTGCGCCCATCGCTCAAACGGTTCGTCCAAATATCCGTTTTTATAGGAAGAGTGGATCGCAGTTTCGATGCGCGGACTCCAACGTTCTCCGCAATAACTCGCAAGGCCATTTTCAAACCACAAAGGCATTCTTTTAAGGTAGGTCTTTTGGAATACCTCTTTGAGGAAGTCCCCGTAGAGCATGGATCGAAGGATGACCTGAGCGATGCCCTCCCGGATTTGGCGACGGAGCCCACGGGAATCTCCGTCGTAATGCACTAATATTTTGTTGCCGTAAACTTTCGTGATGGGCAAGGTTTTGGTGAAGGCTTCCTCATTGCCGAGATTGGATTGCTTGAGATCCGCAATGTCTGCAAATGCCAGGATTTCGATGGGGCGGCTAATGCGATGCTCCAATATTCTCCGGATGGACTCAAAATCGATTTCGGAGAAGGATATCGCCTTAAGGGCACTCGCACGGGACTTGCCGTACCAATACACAGTGAAGTGCTCCGTGTCATAGATCCATTTGCTATCGAAATCATCGCTGTACTGCACGCGATTCTTCCAGAACAAATCGCCATTGACCTGTGCCGATATCCGGGGGGCTCCCGGAGAGCACCCTATGATGTATCCTATTAGAATAAAAATCAACCGTTTCATACCTGATCTGCGTACATTATTAGCGCTTTAACTTCTCATCATATCACCAAAACTCTTGTAGTGTACTAGGCTAAAGTCGATGATAAAGGTACGCAAAAAGTTTGGATGTGGAGGTTGTCTTAGGTGATGGGGTGTATTACAAACTGCACTTTTTTGATTTGAGAAACTGAAATAATCCCATAGGGATGCCATCTTAATAGCCATTACGAGCGACAGCAAAGTTCAGCGTAAATATGAATACCCAAGGCCGTATTGGCGATATTTTGCCCGGTCCGGATGGATTGATTTTCCGGTAATTGACATGCAAAAATAGTGCGCCAGGAACAAAGTTCAACCAGTATTAAACGCCGCTATTTTTCACTGAATCGAGGCGCTCAAACAGGAGCTATGCCGTAGTATAGTGACTGTTTGAGCAACAAAATCACCCTTGGACATAAATCAAAAACTTCTCTTCGAACCAGGGCTCATCGAAGAACGTGCTAAGAGGAACTTTCTCAAAGTAGCTTCCTTTCGGCAGGGTCTTCAATTCTTCGTTCAACTGCCCTCCTTTCAGTGCAATCAGTCCATTGGGTATGGGGTTTTTCTCGTGCTCTGCCAAAAGTCGTTCGCTCCAACTGTACAATTTGTCGATGGAAGCCACGGCACGTGTAACGACAAAATCATAGGTGGTCTTGAGCTCTTCTGCTCGAATCTGCTGTCCCATGGCATTATTGATCCCCAACTCTGTGAGTACTTCGTTGACTACATGAATTTTCTTGCGCGTCCCATCGACCAAATGAAACATTACGTCCGGGTATAAAATGGCCAAAGGCACACCGGGGAATCCCCCTCCGGTGCCCAAATCCAACACCTGTGTTCCGGGAGTAAAATCTAAAAATTTGGATATCGAGAGACTGTGCAGCACATGCCGCTCATAAAAATGCTCAAAATCCTTACGAGAAATGACATTGATCTTACTATTCCAGTCCCTATACAGTTCATAGAGAGCCGCCATCTGATGAAACTGTTGATCAGAGAGGTCGGGGAAGTATTTGAGAATGCATTTTATGCTTTGAGTCATAATTTATTGTGCTGCGTTAATTGCCGCAAAGGTAGTGTATTGGTGTATATTGTCGGACATTGTCGGAAGAGCTTTGCATTACACTACGGGTGGGTCTCCGACTTTGTGACCGAGTACCTCTTCCAAAAACCCATGAATCATCTCAATCTGATCGTGCCCTTTCTTTTGTCCAAAGTAAGCAATTAAATAAAGCGACAAGATGACAATAAGAATAACAGGCACCAGCCACAAAATAACGGAAGAAAGTCCAAGAGACCTATTGCCAAATCCCACGACCATCACGATGAGGAGCATGACACTCAAAAAGACATAAAACAACATAAACATGGACCACACGGAAGGACTGGGGCCGTACAATCCCCGTAGCAAATGCTTCCCTTCGATCTCATTATCATCTATTGTTATGGAAAGGTGTGGAGACCAGTAGTGTTTGTCTTTTGCCTTAGGGAACAATGCGATATAATCCCCCCGTATCTTCCCGCTACAAGGCGCATCAGGGGCCTTCAGCCGTTTTGAGAACAATGCGCGAATCTCTTCCTTAGACAAAGGTGTTTCGACTTTGAATCTCGGGCGAATATGAAATTTTTGCTTCTTGGATTTTTGCATATCACATCTTATTGCTGTTGTTAATGGGATAGCGCTTGCTTCAGATCTGCAATCAAATCTTCCACGTCCTCAATACCGACACTCATCCGGATTAAGGTATCCGTCAACCCGGAGGCCAACCGGTCTTCTCTTGGAATAGACGCATGTGTCATGGCCGCCGGCAAGCTAATCAACGACTCCACTCCTCCGAGGGATTCTGCCAATGCAAAGAGCTTGGTGTTTTGCAACACTCTTAAACCCGCCTCAGGATCTTCGCCCTTTAGGTCAAAAGAAACCATCGCTCCAAAGTCCTTCATTTGTCGTTTGGCGATATCGTGATTGGGGTGGGAAGGCAATCCCGGGTATATGATTCGGTCCACATTGGGATGCTCTTGAAGGAAGGCTACGATTTTTGCCGCATTTTCACATGCGCGCTGCATGCGCACATGAAGGGTTTTAATCCCTCTAATTACCAAAAAACAATCTTGTGGCCCCGGCACTCCTCCGGAGGCATTCTGAATGTAATAAAGCCGCTCGGCCAATGCCTCTGAAGACGTCGCAACAATCCCCAATACGACATCCGAATGCCCTCCCAGATACTTGGTGGCAGAATGCAATACAAGATCACTTCCAAGGGTCAAGGGTTGTTGCAGATACGGAGAGGCAAAAGTATTGTCTACACATACCATCACCCCCGCCTCATGTGCGATATCCACCAGTCGCCTGATGTCCAATATGCGCAACAATGGATTGGTAGGAGTCTCCAGCCAAACCAACTTTGTTTTTTCATTGAGGTGCTCTTTGAGTACTTCCGGATCCGTCAGGTCCACAAAGGTGCTTTTGATGCCCAATTTTCCATAAATCGCGGTCATCAAACGGTACGAACCGCCGTACAAATCGTTGGTGGCGATGACTTCGTCCCCCGCTTCCAACAATTTCATAATAGCATCCAATGCGGCCAGACCACTGCCAAACGCAATGCCATATTTGCCCTCTTCCAAGGCTGCGACATTGGCCTCTAAAACTTGGCGGGTTGGATTTTGAGTGCGGGCATACTCGTAACCTTTGTGATCCCCCGGGGCATTTTGCACATAGGTGGAGGTCTGGAATATCGGTGTCATAATGGCACCTGTGCTTGGGTCCGGATGTACTCCGGCATGAATGGTCTTGGTATTAAACTTCATTTTATGGATTGGTTATCTTCTAATATACTTCCTTCATCGCACAGGCATGCCGTACAATGTGAAGCGCGAAAATAAGCAAACTTGTTGAGAACGCCAATACCGCCCCTTTACTTCATGCCTCCACCACCGTTGCCATCGCCACCCCCTTCGAGCAAATCATCATTCTTGATGTGGGATTTGAATCGCTTTTTGACTTTGAGCTTACCAAAACTGTAGCTGAACTTGAGCCCAATCGAGCGAAAGGGGACAGCATATCTACTCTCTTGGTAAAAACCGGGCTCCTCCAACTTTGAACTGAATACCTTCTGGTCCCAGAAAGGATCAATGACCGCTAACCCTAATGAGGCCTTCCGGTTCCAAAAAGACTTTTGAAACGAAAAGCTGGTCATCCAAAAGGTCGCTTCAAATCCCTGGACGGTCACGCGTGGAGAACGCCCAAAGGCCATTACCTCAAGGCTGTAATCGTTGGGGAGATTATAAGTGGCACCCATATGCCCCCCAAACTCAAAACCGGTATTGGACAGACCCTGCGCGATATCCGATGTAGAAGATATGCGTGCGTTGATAATGTTACCTCCTAACCGTACGGTAAATTTCTTCCCCAGACGCAGGCTGGTAAACAAATTGAGACCCAACTCTTGGCGCAATCCAATATTGTAAAAGGTCCTACTGGCCACTCCAAGGGAGTCCACATTCGTGTATGGGCTCACGACATCCGAAGTGTTTCGGTAAAACAACTTCGCGAGAATCGAACTTCCCATTATAAAATTAGTGTAGGAGAGTTCGATTTTATCACTTTTGGCCGGTTTGAGGTCCGGATTTCCGAATTGGATGTTTCGCCTATCAATTTGGTTAATATATGGGTTGATATGAAATAGAGAAGGCCGTCTGATGCGTTGATTGTAACTCAACTTGATGGTTTGAGTTATACTCAGTTTTCTGGAGATGGCTACATTGGGGACGATATTGTTGTACTTATTATCCACAGAAGAGCTGAACCTGTCAAAATGCCCTTCGATTTGTGTGTCTTCGTAGCGCACCCCGGCCATAAATCCCCATTTATCCAATTGATAGGTGCTGCTCAGATACCCTGCATAAACCGATTGGCGATAAAAGAAAATATCCGTCCGATCGGGAATCTCATTGTATTTTGATGAGCCGGCATCCAAAGATTCGGCACTAAAATCACTTACGATATTACGAAGGATCGCTTTGGCTCCGGTTTCCACAAACCATTTTGGATTGAGAGGGTGTTTATAATCCACCTGACCGGTGAGCTCGATACTATTCCCGATATTGTCTTCGTTTTCGTTGATGACGAGATATTCCTGCGACGGGTCTTTGGGGTTTTGCTTTAGGATATTGTGCGTGTTGCTATTGACGTTCTCGAGCTGTACTCCACAGGTGAACAGTCTTTGCTCATTATCGAAAGAACGGGTGTATTCCGTCGCCCAATTGAGTCTCCCTCTACCGCTGGCAGTGGATTCTTCCCGGTCATATTGCTCCACCAACGCGCGAATGGGGTTTTCGAAGTCGACATGTGTATTGCCTTCTCTATCGTGATTATGTCCCCCCCAACTCAGAGAAGTCCCGATAGAATTGTAGCCGTTGAGTTCGTAAATCAGTTCTCCTTGTCCCCAATATCCGAAATATCCCCCTTTAAACGTCCCTTCTTTGAGAAAGGTCTCCTTGGAAGCCCCAAGGCTCTTTTCTCGATAAAAATAGGTATTTCCCGCACGCGGAATGCCGTAATACAGTGAACCATTCACACTTCCTCCCAGTCGCCCTTGAGCGGCGTTAACATTTACTCCAAATCTGTTTTGTGGGTAGCCGCCACGCCCGTTGACCCGGCCACTGATACCGTCCAAACGGTTTTTCTTCGTCACGATATTGATAATCCCCGCAGTCCCTTCTGCGTCGTACTTGGCGCCCGGGGAGGTGAGGACCTCCACCCTTTTCACCTGATCCGCAGGAAGCATTTTGAGGGCGTCGCCCGGGTTGGTCGAAAACAAAGTCGAAGGCTTGCCATTAATCAGAATCTTTACATCCTTGGATCCCCCTAAAGAGACATTGCCATCTTGATCGACCGTAAGGAGAGGCACCTTGCGGAGGACATCCGTACCGTCCCCTCCGATAAGCGTCCGGTCCTTTTCGGCATTGAAGCTGATTTTGTCAATACTTTGCTCTATCAACACCTTCTCCCCTTTCACCTCTGCTTGCCCAAGCAGGACCGCCGTAGGAGCAATCCCGATTTTTCCGACATCCAAATAAGGATCTTTTCGCGTTAGGGATACTTCCAAGGAAGTGTCTGCATATCCTATAAAACTGATGGCCAATTTGTAATGGCCTACCGGTACTTCATTAAACTTAAATTTACCCGATTCGCTGGTGATTTGTCCGTCTTTTTCCTTGCCCGAACGGCTTTCTATCAAGACGACACTCGCAAACTCTACCGGCTTCCCGCTCGTCTTGTCTATTACTTTACCTTTGAGGCTGCCCATAAATTTTGGCTTTTGTCGCCCCTTCCATCCCCCTTTACCATGGCCTTGGGAAAATCCGGCTGTTAGGGCCGTCAATACGATAAATAATACAGTAATTGTTCGTTGCATATCCTTCATTTTACTTTTCATACAAGGTATTCCCGGTACGCTTTATTGCTTTTTCTTAATAAACTTCAAAAGTACCCATATCGTTTATGTCTTCATCATGTTATTAGACCAACGCATATTTTTTATATATGAAATGGCAGAACTTTGGTGAACCAATATTCACACCCCCCCCAATCAAATCTACAGATGTACAATCCATCATAACACCAAACACTACTATCGCTCATATGTGCATTGAGGTGGAAAGTATACGAAAGATTCTAATCTGTAAAACATGAATACTATGGATGTTAGAACGGAAATGTCAAAAATATAACTCATTGAAGGCAAAAGAACTACCTCCAAATACAGTAAACAATCTCAAACCGTTTGTTTTTTGAAAAAACTCATTTCGATTAAATTCCACTAACTTCAATCAAGTCAAACAGTTTACCTATTAAATTATTTTTTCATATGAAATAATCTTATTTTTGGCGTCTTTTTTTTATTCAAAAATGAGGTCCAACTCATAAATTTTGGACAATTTTGCAGTATGAAATGCCGGCCACTCCAACTTGTTGTAGCCACTCCCGGAACCGGTGTTCTTATGAATGTATTGCGAACCTATTAACTCTTGTGCCTTGACATCAAAAGACCATTTGGAGGTCTGGACTATTTGCCTCCGCCATATAGCCACAAAGATAAATCCAAGGAGTTATAAGACTTGGTTTGAACCCATCAAACCGATAAAGCTTTCAAAGAACGTTCTCACGATACAAGTCCCCAATAAGTTCTTTTACGAATGGTTGGAAGAACACTATATCACGATCATTCGGGAAGGCATGCGCATCGCATTAGGCCCCGGGGGCCAATTGGAATACCAAATCGTCGTCGATGACTACAAAAAGGTACGCGCCTCCGAATCACTCGACAAAAAGGCCAATGACAGCGTAATTGATATCGCTTCCAAAAAAATCAAGAACCCTTTTGTCATCCCGGGGTTAAAGCGTCAGTTGGTTGACCCGCAGCTCAAACCCTCCTATACATTTGACAATTTCATAGAAGGCAACTGCAATCGCCTGGCGCGTTCTGCAGGCCTCGCTGTGGCCAAAAAACCCGGCGGCAATGCCTTCAATCCCCTTTTCATATTTGGTGATGTCGGACTGGGCAAGACCCACCTGGCACAAGCCATTGGCAATGAGATTATCTCCAGGCATGACGACAAGAACGTCATATTTGTCTCTTCGGAGAAGTTGACCAATCAGATTGTACACGCCCTCAGGAATAATTCGATCGACGAATTGGTCAATTTTTACCAAATGATTGACGTACTCATTGTAGATGACATTCAGTTCCTTGCCAACCGGCCCAAGACACAGGAAATATTCTTTCACATCTTCAATCACCTCCACCAAATAGGCAAACAAATAATTCTCACATCGGATTGCCCACCGAAGTCACTCAATGGGATGCAAGAGCGTTTGATTTCCCGCTTCAAATGGGGAATTTCGGCGGACCTCCTCGCACCCGACTTTGAGACCAAAATGGCCATCGCAAGGGCGAAGATAAAGGACGATGCCATCGAATTGCCCGATGATGTGCTCGAATTTATCTGCTACAACATTAAGAATAGCATCCGCGAATTGGAAGGCGTCTTAATTACGCTCATTGCCCAATCTGCGCTCAACAACAAAGAGATTGACATTCCCCTTACCAAGGAGGTCATTAAGCACTTTATCACGCATATGAGCGATGAGGTGACGGTGGAGAGTATTTCGAGACTGGTGGCGGAGCATTTTAATGTTCCCTTAGAAAAGTTGCACAGCAAGACCCGCAAACGCTCCATCGTCATCGCACGGCAATTGTCCATGTATTTGGCCAAACAAATGACCAATAAATCCCTCAAACAAATCGGCAATAACCTCGGAGGCAAAGACCACACGACTGTTTTGTATGCTTGCAGGAGTGTCCAAAATCTTATGGACACCGACCAAATATTTAAAGATACGGTCTTCAGCCTCGAGAAGAAAATCAGGATGAGCCTGCATGCGGGGTAGTTCAGGGGAGAATAACAAGTAAAAGCTACTTACATGGCCTCCTATAACGCCTCCACGATGTCGGGGGATTTAACGATTGTCCCGGCTTAAGAACAAGGGCTTCAGGGTACTTCTTCTTTATCACATCCAACGTCGTCTCAAACCAGATTCCGCTGTATTTTTCAAGTGCAACTTCCTGCATATCCCCTGACACGGCCTTATCAATCAAAGGCCACCATAAGCTCTCCGTCTCTCTATCCCAAAGGACAAAGGCATCCGTCCCTCCCCACACCTGTGGATCAGAATAGGTATAGCCGGATAAGCCAAAGGTAAATATCTTCTCACAGTACTCCCGGCTATAGATGGCCCCCAAATCCGCCAAAACACAATATGCCGCCATGATAGGGCGCCCGTTAATGACGTCGTTGACGACTTCATGACGGGTCAATAGCGAAATCGAGTACGCCTTCACTTCCGTAGGAGATGTCGCCACTAAAAATCGCTCCCTGTCAGGAAAAAATTCCCCAGCTTCCCGGACAGTAATAAACTCCGGGTGAATCAACGCATCAAAGGATTCTCGCCCCAATCCGTATTTGAGTTGACACGGTTTCAACAACCAACCACTGATGTCAAAATCCCGCTCTGTCTTGCTATTGCCTCCGTATAACAGCAACTTGCCATGTTCCGATGTCTTGATAAATCCCTGTCGCTCTGCCTTAGCCATACAGGAAAGGGATTCGGATGTCTTGTTTCCGGAAGAGTCCGCCCCCGAAAGGGATGTTCGTTTATTACAGGAAGCAAAAAGGGTAAAAACCGATAAAAGCACTAATGCATTTTTCATTTTTATGCTGTTTGATAGGTTAGAATACAAACAATTACCGCGCTACGAATATGTGTGCTTTGAAATTCCGGAAATAAGCAAGAAAGTAAATGGCGCTATTTCTGCATGAACTACACTTGGATAACACACCAAGGGCCAATGTGACCACAACAATTTACAATTTCATACCAATCTGTAATGGAAAAGACATTTAAAGAGGGGAAATCCACTCGTGAACGCCAAAACCACCTCCCCAATGCAGCACGGTCAGGAAAGGGTCTTAAACCGGATAACATCTTCTTGATGCCCCAGAACTAAGATGCGATCACCATACTGGAACTTATAATGGGGTTCGGGAGTGACAATCTTCCCTGCTTCTTTGTCCTTGGGATCATAATTTTGCTTAATGAGAATGACCTCTATCTTGTGCTTATTCCTCAAATCCAACTCCATAAGACTCCGGCCCACAAAATTGCCGGGCACTTCGACTTCGCACATCAATTCGCCATCCGAAAGGGGAATCTCCTTGTACTTCTCAGCCGAGGTAATACTGGTGGAGATCGCACCGGCCATATCCCTCTTTGTTACCAATTTATTGTACGCATCGAGGAGGTCCGTCTTTGTAACTTGCCCGATAAGAATCCGCTCTTCCGCATTATTGACGATAGGCACTTGATCCAGTATGAAATCGTGGAATAAGGGCACAATTTTATCCAGCGTGTCCTCCGGCGTAAAGAAAATTCCCTCCTTAACAATCAAATCCTTGGCCTGCATGTGCACTTCATCCGGATCGTGCAGTCGAGCGATTTCACGTATTTTGTACGGGGATAAAATGCCTAAGAGGTGCGTGTGTTCATCGATTACAAAATAGTTGAGGTGGTGGGTTTCCATGGTCAACTCGTACAAGCGCTTGAAGGGAGTGTTCCTTTGAACGGCGATAAAATTATCCTTAAGCACATCGGCGACAATAGTGGTCGATAACAAGTTGGCCGTCACTTCTTTCTTCAAATCCAATCCCCTTCTCTTCAGTTTAAGAGTATAGATGGAGTCTCCCATCAAATTCATCTTAATCACGACACTGAGGATAATCGAAACCATCAAAGGCAAGATGATTCGATAGTCATTGGTCAGCTCAAACAATATCAATATAGAGGTTATCGGGGCGTGCATGGTAGCTGCAGCAACGGCCCCCATCCCTACCAAAGTGTATGCCCCCGGGCTCCCAATCACCTCGGGAAACCAAGCATGGCCCAAAGTCCCGACAACACCCCCTAAGGCGGCCCCGAGAAACAACGAGGGGGCAAAGATCCCTCCGGAACCACCGGAGCCAATGGTAATAGAGGTAGCGAATAACTTCAAGAACACCAGTACCAACAAAAAGGACCAGGTGAGTTTTCCGGCCAAAGCCAAATCCATCGTCTCATATCCTACCCCAAATATTTGTGGGAAAAAGATACCTGTCGCCCCGACGATTAAGCCGCCTATAGCCGGTGTCAGCCACTCCGGAACCGGAAGTTTCTCAAATAAATCTTCACTTTTGTATACCACTTTAGTAAACACGATGGCAATGATGGCGGACAATACTCCCAAAATAAGGTAAGGCACAAACTCATAGATACTTGTCAATTCATACTTAGGAATAATAAACGCAGGATAATCTCCGAGATAATGCCTCGAAATGACTGTTGACACAACAGAGGATATCACGATGGGACTAAACTGTGGTATGGCAAAGTCGCCTAGTAAAATCTCGAGTGAGAAAATGGCCCCGGCAATTGGAGCATTAAAAGTTCCGGCAATACCCGCTGCAGCCCCACAGGCGACCATTGTTCGCAACTGGGAGCTGCGCACCTTAATTAACTGCCCAAGAGCGGAGCCCGAGGCTGAACCAATCTGCACAATCGGCCCCTCTCGTCCGACTGACCCCCCTGTACCAATGGATATCGCAGAGGCAATAATCTTTGCCAAGACGACCCGTGGTCGAATCACTCCCCCTTTCAAAATCATAGATTCCATCACTTCAGGGACGCCATGTCCTTTAGCCTCACGAGCAAAGAAATAAATAATGGGCCCGACGATTAATCCACCTATGGCCGGAACGAACAATTTGACATACCATGGCAACCCTTCGAGATAAGCCAAAGAGAGTTGAAAATCTCCAAAAAATATTTTTTTGAACAGGCTTATAAGATATCTAAAGACGATCGCCCCATACCCTCCAATTACTCCAATAATCATGGCTACGATAATCATAAAAGTATGCTCTGCATGCCGGAGCCTGTCCAATTGTGATTTCAATACGTAGAGCATCTTACTTTAATGATTTATCACATACCATAATAACGAAGTAACCATTGGGTTATGGACATCTAAGCTAAACAAATCGCAGCATCCCAATCGTTTCGAGCGGCAAATGTATAAAGTTCCGCAGTAATTCCTAATACTTTAAAACATTATTCTCCGGATTGACATCCAAAATCCAATCATCCCCCAAAGTTATTGATTTTATTCCCTTTTTGTTTGGCATAGGCAACTCGAAAGCATTGCCGCCATCTTGCCAGGTATCTAAGGAAAGGGTTATTATTTTCTTGGTGCCATCTTTAAAGAGCACCTCTACCTTTATCGGTAGTGGCAGTCCCCCTTTATTGACGACCACCAAGGTGTTGTTGGCACCGAGTTCCAAAGCCATATCTGCATACCCCGTCCTAAAAAACCACGCCTCCCAATACCAGCTCAGATCCATTTTGGCCACTTCGTTAAAGGTATTGAAGAAGTCATACGGCGTCGGATGCTTGCCCGCCCATCGTCGCATGTAGGTGCGCAGTGCCTTTACAAACAACTCTTGCCCCAAAAGGTGTTGGAGATAGGAGTAAGCGAAAAAAGGCTTATTGTAGCTCGCTTGACGGTAAGGTGGCCGGTCGTGCAATAACCTTGTAGAGGTCATCAAGGGTACTTCGTCATAGGTGCCTGCTATCTTGTAATACCGGTCCATCCGCGATTGGAAGTAATTGAATTCCGGGATGTGCAAGCCCCAATAAAACTGGGGGAAAAACGAAGCCCAACCTTCATCCATCCATGCGTATTTACGTTCGTTGGTCCCGACAAAAAACGGGAAGTAAGTATGGGCTACTTCGTGATAGGCCAACCCCACAGACGAAGACCAGGTCTTTCCCTCTCCATTGTTGCACATCATCGGGTACTCCATCCCATCGTTGCCGTTGAAGATGGTCATGACCGGATAGGGGTAGGGAATGCCGGGAATTTGGCGGGAGTAATGATGCATCAAGGTGTCCATCATATAAATCAAACGGGGATAATACACGCGCTCCGGTGGATAAGCCGTCTGAACGAGCGTCTCCCTACCATTACTTGAGTCAACCACTACCTTGCGCGCATCCCAGCAAAAACGATGCGAACTGCCAAAGGCGAAATCCGGAACGTTCTCCGCCTTGAAATGCCAGGTGATTTTCTCCCCCGGGACAGTCACACGGCTCTCCGCTTCTTCTTTGGAGACGATATGCACCACCTCCTTGGAGGATTGCGCCTTTTGCCAGCGCTGCAAATAGGGCTGTGCCAGCACCTCCGAAGCATTTTGCAACTCCCCGGTCGCCCAAACCTTAAAGTCTCCCGGGACGACGACCGAAACATCATAATCCCCTTGCTCCCCATAAAACTCCGCATATCCGCGATAGTCGGTCTTATCCCAGCCATCGATATCATCATACACGGCGATTTTAGGGTAGCAGTGCCCGATGAGGAAGGTACTATCTCCATAATGCCCATTGCGGATGGTGACATCCTTCGGATAAGTAAATGTCCATCTTGCCGACATCTCTATCGAATGCCCGGGCAACAGCGGAGCCGTGAGTTTAAGTATCCCGTTGGTCCCCCGGCGTACGATATCTTTTTCGAGGTCCACCGTTTGTCCCGAGACAGAAAGGGCCAACCATTTCATACCTTCCCCCAACTTCTCTACATTTACGGGAAAATCCCTCAGACTGTTCCTGGCATAAATGTTGCCCAGCATGCTCCAGACAATCTCCTGAAGGGTATCGGGAGAACGGTTCTCGTACCGGACATCCAGCTCACCACTAATCGTGTAAGTAGCGGGATCGAGTTCGACCCTCATCTTATAAGAAGGCTTGTTTTGCCAATAGTTTTTGCCGGGCGCTCCGGTCATGCTCCGGCTATGATTCATATAGGCTCGCTTAAATTCAGCAGGCAGGAATAAGCTCGTCTGTGCACTTCCTATCCCAAGCCCTAAAAATAACATCACACACGTGGTAAATCGTCGCATAATTTAGATATTTTCTGTTAGGGCTGCAAGATAGGGGATTTTAGAATAACGGGGAGGGGATGGCGGAGGTGGCCGGCGACCCCTAAAACCGTATCTTCACAATACTAAGGGTATTGTAGCCCTGGCTCGGCACGATGATTTCATTGTATTTGGTCTGGTAGGCGTCCCGCCAGCGCAGCCACAGTTTTTGCCGGGTGGTATTGATGACGGTTCTTCTGTCGATGACCCCTTCGCTGGATACCAGGTACTCCGAGACGGTATTACTGCCACTTATCTCGTCGTTGTACAGGATTCTCAGGACGGCGGGATTGGACATAATCACATAGGAGGAGAATATCGCTTCGTCATCTTGGGAGTATTGGTGTTTATACATGACTTCCTCCCAGTGCTTGAGCCCGTTGGGGTGGATAGACATCGCCACGATATCCTCGTAATAGTAATCCATCCATCCGCTGGTCCCGGGTCCGGTGATATCAAAATTGCGCGCCAACTCCGGTCGCCTACGGTACTTTTTGCGCACTTCCCCGAAGAGCACGACACCTCCATCCGTGCGCAATTGGATATCGGTGACTTGAAGGTTGCCTTTGCCCTTGGAGGTTCGTTTGCCGGTCAACTTACGAACGAGCTCCTTCGAAAAAGGCAAGTACAGCAAGCTGTCCTTACCGGTATTCTGATAGTCCAATCGCAGCATCCAGAAGCCGACAGCCTGATCGCCTTTGTTCGAATAGCTGCCGGCCGCTATCAACCGGTTATGGGACTCATCGACCTTCAGGGCAATATTTAAGAATTTCGCATCCTTTGGGATGAAAGAGACCCTTTCCACCGCTCCATCCGGAGTGACAAAGAAGACATTGAGTTCTTTGTCTTTCGCCGAATACCAATGCTTGGGAAAATTGAATACAAAGGCCATCACTCCCCGGTTATTGACCACGACCCCTTCGAAATGCTTCTTCCAATTCTTCTCTTCAAACTCCAATTTTATGGCACGGGTCATCCTTGGATTTTGTAAATCCACCGGGATGGCAAAGAGGGGTTTTGACCCACTACTGTAGAATATTACACCCCGCTGCTTATTCTCTGAAACAGCCCATTTGAAAGCGGTCAAATCCAGGCCTTTCGTAGTAGAAAACAGGGTCGTTTGCCGTACGGATTCCGCCCTTTGATCAAAATAATCGGCGGCGACATAGACCGATCCTTCGTGCCGGTATGAGTAGATTACTGCGAAAAGGGTATCTACCTTTTCGACACTGACGATGGCGGTAAACCCCCGTTTGAAGTCCAGCTCCTTCGACCATTTGAGTTGCATAACCGAATCGTACCGCTCGACGGAATACTTTAATATCTTATCCCGGAACAGCAGTACATCATCGTGCGCCCACCCCGTGAGGACTTCATAACCGAAGTCATTCCGGGTGCTAATCGATGGCGACACAAAGATCTCCTGACCCCGGATATCCCCAATGGTCAGGCACAAAAATAGAGAAATATGTATCCAAATCCTATTCATTACATCTACGAACTTAATCCGCTATGCGCCATCAAAAATCGAACAAATTATCCAATACTAAGGCATGAAATGCTGTTTTTCTTTACCCTATCTATCTGTGTTGTTCTATTTGATAATATGTTGCCCCCATCTGTAGTTCCTTCAATGTCATTTTTGCTTTTCAAATCTCATTTCTCCGCCTGATTGTTGGCCCCCTGCGTGTGCGATAGTCAATTCGACTTCACATGAGTTGTACGAAACATATTTATTGTTAAAATTTTTCATTTTTTGTGCCGCAAAAAAAGCATTTTCGTTTATAGGTGGCTGAATCACTTTGATTTATGCCAAAGTTGCCTATTACTATTTTATTTTTGAATATGTTCTTACTACATATTTTGGATTACAATTGTTTTTTACTAATATTTTTAAGAATGCGTTTTACATTTTTTTTGACCGTAAAAAATCGATAGATACCTATGATTAATATAACAACAGACAATGCTATCGATATATATCCTAAAAGCATTAAAGGGTTTAATAGTTCTATTTTTAAAATGGCAATTCCGGAACTCAAAAAAACCATGAAAGTTCTCATATAGGACAGCATCGACCTTTCGTTTGAGAGATACGTCATCTCTACCGTCAGTAAATCATTTAATGGAAGATCTTTGATATTCATTATTTATGTTCTTTTGTAGGCTAATATACTACCTGAAATCAAGTGCAAATGCAACTTTTAAATTAGTCAAATTCATCAATAGGACTATTATAATGTCTTGCAATTATCTATACTGTTGTATTTTGGTATAAATATAAAGAGGTTTAGACGATATTATAGGAGGTGTGGAGAAAAAATATTGTACTTCTACTGTATCATCGGTTTTTCTTCCTCTTATTTCGTTTTCTTCTCTTTGTCTTTAGGAGCGGCCGGGAGAGCTTCAGATTTTTCGAGAACGAGTTCTAGCCCTGAGACATCCGGCACGGGATTAACCCGCATATTTTGCTCGATCCGGAGCCGGTAAGTGCCCGGCAATTCGAAGCGGATGTGGTCTTGAAGAAGGATAGGAGCGGTAATGGTGGTGCCGCTTCGCTCGCCATACCACCGGCCCGTTTTATCGGCCAATTCTACCGATAGTATTTGGGTGTCTTTTCTGTCGCCGGGAAAGTCCGTGTACAATTTCAAGTAAAGATTTTGCCATTGGTAAGCATCGGAATGGGAGACGTTGAGCAGCATGTTGACCTGCTGGGAGGTATCCTTTATTTCGAACTCAAAACTCGCCGGCTGGTCATAACTCCATCCCGAACCGGGCAAAGAGACCTCCGACTGGTAAAGAACACTGTCCGTACAGCTCATCAATAGAGCTAGTATTATTGAGATAAAGGATATTTGGCGGAAGTAGTTTTTTTTCATAGGACTAAGAGAAATGCTGTTTGATGCGCTCAAAGAAGCTCTTTTCTTCTCTTGATTTTTTCGGTTCGAATCCCTCCATCTCTTGCATTTTTTCGATTAAGGCCCTTTCCTCCGCCGAGAGTTTGGTAGGTGTCCACACTTTTACTCTTACATGCAAATTACCACGGCCGTACCCCCGGACAGAGGGCAAGCCTTTGCCCTTAAGTGTCATGATGGTGCCCGATTGCGTCCCGGAGGGTATCTTTATGCTCACCTGACTATGTAGAGTGGGGATGACCTTTTTTACTCCGAGGGCAGCTTCCGCAAAATTCACCACCAGGTCCATGTAAAGGTCATTCTCATCGCGTTGGTAGATGGGATGCTCTTTTTCTTGTATTTCGATGAGTAAGTCTCCGGCAGGTCCCCCTTTCTTGCCCGCGTGACCTTGTCCTCTCATCGAGAGCTGCATGCCATCTTCGACTCCGGCGGGAATCTCGATTTGAACAATGCTCTCCTTCAATTCGACCCCGCTCCCCCGGCAAGTATCGCATACAGCGCGGATGGTTTGTCCACTGCCATTGCAGCTCGGGCAAGTGGAGGTCGTCTGCATCCGCCCTAAGAACGTGTCTCTTATTTGTGCCACATATCCGCTTCCACGACAGGTAGAACAAGTGGTGACATCGCCACTACTTCTAGCTCCCGAACCATGACAAGACGAGCAGGCGTGCTCTTTCTTGAGTTTAACCTTCTTAACAACACCGGTCTCTATCTCCTCGAGGGTCAACTTCAACTTGATGCGAATATGCTTGCCGCGCTGTGGTCCATTGCCACTTCTACGCCCCCCGAAGAACGATTCGAAGGGGCTACCGCCACCACCAAATACATCGCCAAACTGCGCAAAAATATCTTCCATGGTCCATCCGCCCGAGTGCCCACCGTGATCTACTCCAGCATGTCCATAGGCGTCGTAGCGTTGCCTTTTCTGCGGGTCACTGAGCACTTCGTAGGCTTCAGCCGCTTCTTTGAACTTCTCTTCCGCCTCAGGATCTCCGGGGTTTTTGTCCGGATGATACTTGATGGCAAGCCTCCGGTAGGCTTTCTTTATTACACTTCCGTCCGCATCGCGCGAAACTTCCAACACCTCGTAATAATCTCTTTTTGTCATGAACTCGTGGTCAACTAATGAATAATATAAAGTAGTTTTCTGTGTATCTGTCTTCTGTTAATGCCCGACAACGACTTTGGGATGCCTGAGGACCTTTTCATGGAGCTTGTAGCCTTTCTCAATGGTATCCACCACTTTGCCTTTTTGCTCCTCATCTTGCACGGGGATACGCGTCACCGCCTCGTGTTCTTCCGGATCAAAAAGGGTCCCTGTAGGCTCTACATGTTCCAACCCCAATTGTTGTAGGATGGCGTGCAGTTTGTTGTAAACAAGCTCTACCCCTTCTGTAAAAGATTCGGGACTTTGCTCATCGTCCGAAAGCTTTTTCGCTCGATCAAAATCATCGAGGACGGCTAACAATTTTGAAAGAACTTCTCCCGCTGCGGTCTTACGCAATTCTAAGGCCTCCTTCGCCGAACGCTTTCTGAAGTTGTCAAACTCCGCCATGAGCCGGATGTATTTTTCTTTTAACTCTTGCAATTCGTCTTTAGCTGCTTGGAGTTCCTGCTGAACCTTGCTCGATTTTGTACTTCTTTTCGTCGTCTTCTTTTTCTCCTTCTTTTCTGCCATAATGCTATGCTTTTTATGTCTATTAATTCCGTCAATATGGTATATCAACTATGTTGCCATAGTGGTATAGGTGTCATTTTGACAGTTTTTTGGCAAGAAAATCCGCCATTTCGCTCATTTGGGGTCGGTTGAGAAGAATAAGTCCATCCGGCCCGATAAAATACCCGGAGGGGATGCTCTTCACCCCAAACAAGCCGGCGATTTGTTGCCCTTCTTTTATGAGGGTGGAGCATTGGTGGCCCCAGGTCATTCCCTCAGATTCCGCTACCGATTTCCATTGGCCGGGTCTTCGCTCCATCGCAACACTTATGATGTCAAAACCGGAGGCGTCTTTGAACTTGGAGGTATGAAATTGTCGATATACTTTCACGAGATGGGGGCGTATCGCGCGGCATGGACCGCACCAGCTGCCCCAAAAATCCAGATATACGTATTTCCCTCTAAAATCACTCAGTTGGAAGGTGTTGCCGTCGAGGTCCTTGCCGCGGAAATTGGGAGCCGCAATTCCCTTGTTGTACTTGGGTTTCTTCATGAGGTAAAAGTATCCGAGGATAAATGCGATGACAACTAGAAAAATGATGGCTTTGGTGGACATGTCTTTGTTTTATTTGAGGTATGAAATGGTGGATAATTTTTTGATAATGCATTTTGAGCGCACTCCGAAAAGGAGTTGTATCTGAAATATGGAGCACATTAACTATTTATTGTTCGTTAGCAAGTTGCTGTAGAGCTGATTCAGCGGGAAGGCTATCCTTAGGACCACGCACGAGGATGGTTCTATTGCGCTTGGTCAACCAAATTTTAGCCAATCCCTGCATTTCCTTCGGCGAAAGGGGCAACACACTTCCCTCTATAGCGCTCCATGCTTGTGCCGCGTCGGGGACTGCCTCTCCGGTGAGGAAATGCCGGGCTAACCTGTAGGCCATGATTCGCCCGGAGGCCCGATTTTTGTCGGAGAGTCGGGCTTTTTTGTCGGAGAGAAAAGACGATTTTAAAGTCTCGAATTCCTCCTGTGGAAATCCCTTTTGTTTTATTTTCCTGTGCACAGAGAACACTTGCCTTAATGCGTTCTCCATTTCTCCGCTTTGGGGTACCGTTATTTGTATGACACATTGGTCCAATCCATCTACCCCTTTGTCAAAATGGATACTTGGATTAGCCCCTGAGGGCAGAACCTTTTTTATTTCTTCCAGCCAAAGGTATTCGAAAAAATCCCATTGGATGGTCTTGATGTAACCGTCGAAGGTATTGTGCTTTATTTGTGGCCGGAATTGTATGATTTGAATGCCGGGCGCAGCTTCCGGGTCGATGATAGAACGTATTCTCGGCTTGGTATGAAAAGGGATATGGGGTTTTGATGGAGACAATAGGGTAGGACGATGGGCATCCATTTTAAAGTTTTTTTGCAGGGATTCAACCATTTCATACCTGCTAAAAGAGCCGGTGGCTATAATAGCGATACTCCCTGGAGAAAACCACACTTTGTAGTGCTGCCTGATGGTGTCGTCCGGGATGGTCCGTATCGAAGAGTGGCGATAGTAAGGGAGGTGGGAAGCATATGGGGAGCCTTGATAAAGTGTCCGGGCAATCAAACTGTCTTGGGTGGTGCCCGGATGAATGGAGCAGTGCATGGCCTCCCGCTTTGCCCGATCGATGGTCGCGGTCTCAAGAGGGAGGTCCGATGCGGTCAGGTGTAGAAAGTGTAATATATTCTCCGCCTCCCTTTTGCTTTTATATGAGGTGAGGCACTGCAACGCATCGTAGGAAACATGGGTGAAGGGCCCGGCATCTCCACTTATAATCCGGTGATAATTGTCCTCCATAACATGAGCGAGTACATGAGCAAGTCCGGGATAAGCAGCCGGCTCATGGGCCGAACCGTGACGGACGACAAGCGCTAGGGTATTGCCGGTGGTGCCGGAGGACGGGTTCGCGAGGTAGTAATGCACGCCATTGTCAAGAGCTCCCTGTATTATGGACGGATCCACCGGAGCCGCAAATGTCATTTTGCCCCGCAGGGATCGGTCAGGCCTCATTCTGACAATTTCAGAAGGCTTAGCCTGACGGGAGACCTTATCTGCCTTTATATGGGAGTTTTTCCCCGCGTCATCCGAGCGCTCCACCGTCATCCAGGATTTGCAAGAAAAGAAGGCCCCTGACAGAAGGACCGTAAGAAGGACAAATCGATACCTCATATGTTTACTTTATTACGCCTTAATCAACGCGAATCGCCCTTGGATGTTTTGTGCTTGCAGCTGATTTGTCCTAATCCGGCTTTGTGCTAAAGCGGTAAAGTGCTGCATTTTTCCACACTCGAATAGGAAGTATGCCCTTAACCCCCTTTATTTTATCCGATACGACAACCCAAGGTTGGCGCCTGTTATTTCGAAGAAGGGATCGAATTCATAATGCAATGGTTTCGATATTTTGTAACCGTTATAAGGCGAGAAAAGAGTTAAAACCGGAGAAGATAGGCTAAGACCAAATCGGCTACTAATCTTATATTTCAAACCCAAATACAAGGTGCAAAACCACCGGTTCTGACTTCTGTGATCCTTTCTTTCAAGAAGTACATATTGTGACCAAAATGCCGTAAATGAAAGTTTTTTTCCAAGAGGGGAATACAATAGGCCGGATTTAAAGGAAAGATAGGAGAAATAGCCCTTTGTATTACTGTAATTCGAAAAAAAACCAAATTCGTGATATAACACAACGAAATTAGTATAGCCGAGATGCAACTCGTATTCTAAAGTATGGTCCACGATTTGGTCGTGTATCCAAACGCTTAATTCCGTCTGTGTGCCATAGGCCTGAAATATCCGTGTATTGCCCTGCTCTTTTCCAAAGTAATCCCAAAAAACAAAACCTTGTGTGCCGGTTATACCATAGCTTTTTTGACCCAAAAGAGGCAAAGCAAAAAGCCCGATGGCAAACAGCATGATAATGTTCTTTCTCATTACTTATAATATTTTATTGAAGGTTATTAGTTAATAGTATCAAAAACCGGTCAACCCCAAAAAAATCGCTTTGCGATTGCTATCAGCTTATGTTAAACCTTTTGATAATAGTGTAGTCAAAGCGTTATTCATACGCCAAGATGGCAGTTCTTTTTTAAAAAAAAACACTATCAATAGTATAATTATGAAATGTAATGATATGGTTGATTCATTCAAGGTGATTTCGTTTGTTGTAGGGCTGTTTTTCAGTGTATTTGTTGAAGCACAAACGCCGGTGTACTTTAATATAGTGTCCCATAATGAAATTACCGATGCGTTAAAGTATGAAAGTTCGTCGGTTGATTACAATACGATAAGGCCCATCGTTAAGGAAGTATGCGATACTATTATTGCTAAACACGCCAAATACAATATGCAATTAGATGCAAACTTTATAAAAGCGGTTTTAAAATGGGAAAATGCCGCTACTAATCCGAACGATATTTTGGAATGGGCCAACAACTCTCCTTATATTGATATTGACGGACACAATCATTTTGACAAAAGAGTCAATCCCTATAATTATTCGGATTTAGCTAAACTCTTGGATTCTTGCGGAGTCACAATGACAAGAAAAGTATTGGGGAGCAATTGGGCTAAATCAACCGAAATATGGACACAATATCAAACGCCCAAAGCCGGATTCACATTTAAAAACTTTTATTGGCAACCCGAGATTATCTGGGGAATGGCAAGTCCGGGTCATGTAAATGATTTAAACGTATTTGGAATTTGGAAACCCACATCATCCAATTCTTTAGAGCTTTTTTTGCAACATAACCCTGATGGGGTGCTCACTGCAATAGGTGGCGGATGCAATGGAGATATAAGCTATACTATTAATTTTCGGACAGGTCAATTAGTAAGAACAACAGATGAAGTAATCGCCAATATCAAAAGCATTGTTGATTATATACAAACGCTCCCCTCCGGTCCCAATGATTTTTACACTATGAATATGTTGATAAATTTTAGAGATATGCCCAAAATACCTCATTTTGCAGATAGCATTGGGGTGATTATTGACGGGCTGCAAGATTATGTGGACCAAGGCAAAATCATTTGGGCTACTCTCGCAGAAAAATACGATTTATGGTATGCGCAACACACCGACCCGGAAGACTATTTTAATTATGATTGCGAAGGTGTGACCTTAGGAGTGGACGAAACAATTCCTAATGAAGAAAGTATAGCCATTTATCCCAACCCTACAACAGATGAAATCCATTTTTCTTTACCTCAAAATACCACCATCCGTGGTGTTGAAATATTTAATTTGTTGGGTGAGAAAATTTACAGTCAAAACCATCTCCATTCCCTCTCTTTGTCCGGTTTTGAAAACGGGATTTATCTCATAAAAATTGAAAATGATAAAGGAAGCAATTTAATCAAAAAAATAATTAAAGAATAACTAATGAAATCATTCGCTCTACTCTTGTTGTGTCTTTTGTATGGCATACATTTGTCTGCACAAAATTGGATGGAACATCTAAAAATTGTCGCTCCGGATAGAGACCGGGAAGACCGTTTTTCAAAGTCCATTGCTATAAGTGGTGATTTTGCAGTAATCGGCGCGCACCGCGAAAATAGAGATGAAAACGGCAATAATCAAATATTAAAATCCGGTGGAGCTTATTTTTTCAAAAGGGATAATTCCGGAAATTGGAATTTTCACCAGAAAGTGGTACCTGCCGACAGAGCCGAAGATGACAATTTCGGTACTGCCGTTTCGATAAGTGGAAATTATGCAGCCATTGCAGCTTATAAAAAAGATACCACCCTTAATGATGTTTTTTATTATCAAACAGGCACGGTCTATCTCTTTGAAAAAGACGAAAATGACCATTGGCAACAAAAGCAACAATTATTTGCATCAGATTTTGATTCTCTAAACTATTTTGGAAAGTCTGTGAGTATTAGTGTCGATCATCTAATCGTGGGAGCTGCATATAGAAATGAATATGATACCCAAAACCACCTCCAAATACAAGCCGGTGTGGCGTATATTTTTGAGCGAAATGCAAATGGTGTATGGATAGAAAAACAAAAGTTGATCGCTTCTGATCTCGCTCCATTTGATATATTTGGTTGGTCGGTATCTATCGAAGGAGACATAGCTGTGGTAGGGGCTTATAAGCAAGACAAAGATAACAATGGACATAATTCAAAAAAAGATGCCGGTGCCGCTTATGTTTTTGAACGGGATAACGCTTCGGGAAACTGGGGCCAAACATCAAAACTTACCGCTTCCGACCGTTCTGCAGGAGATTGGTTTGGCTACTCGGTAAGTAATTGGGGAGATTATATAGTCGTCGGCGCTCATCAGGAAGACCCGGATGAAAACGGGCTGACGAACCTATCCAATGCCGGGGCGGCTTATATATTCAAGCGCGATAATGCAGGAAATTGGACGGAACAAACAAAAATAGTGGCTTCTGATAGAACTGCGGGTGATGAATTCGGATATTCGGTTGCCATTAATAATCAAAACATTGTGGTTGGTGCAAGAAAGCAAGATTTAGATGAGAATAGCTCTAATAATATGCCGGATGCAGGTGCCGCATATATTTATCAACTCAAGAATAATCAATGGCTTCAGACGGATAAGTTGACGCATTCGGATCGCAGAGCGGGAGATTGGTTGGGTTTTTCAGTGGCTATTGACAACACCACTTGCTTTGCAGGGGCTTTTGCTGAAGACGAAGACGCTCAAGGTCACAACACTTTACCCAATGCTGGGTCCGTGTATATTTTTACCACCAATCAAACACTTGGAGCAACCACTTTAAGTCAACAACAATTAAACATATACCCAAACCCAACCACAGACATCATCAACATTTCATTACCTCAAAACACAACCGTCAAAACCGTTGAAATTTACAATTTGTCAGGAGAGAAAATGCATTCGCAAAATAACGTCAATTCCATTTCTTTATCCACATTTGAAAAAGGGATTTATATCTTAAAAATAGTGGATGAGAATAATAATACCACGACGCAACAAATAGTAAAAGATTGAATTTTATTTGGAAATATTTCCCGGCATGCAGGTACGTGAAAAATTTTGTTTTGCCGGGCCTTTGATGTAAAAAAGTTGTGGTAAGAACTCAAAATTGGATACAGCAGGCAGCGCCGAGGCAAAAAAGTGAAATTAAAGTATAACATAGAGGAGGTTTCGTAATCCAAATGCCATAAATAACAATCTTTTTCTGAAGCGTCAAAAATCCCCTTTGCACGCTAATAGTGATGTAGCGTTATTTTTTGTCTTGTAATATAAGTGTTAAAAAGGTTTTTGTCGTACCTTGCAGCCGGTCAGGTGTGCGCTTTTTGCCGGCGAACATCGGACGTTATTGGCTGTATTTTTCATGTAAAAATTGTAATAATGGGACTTTTTAGTGGATTAAAACGATTGCTATTTGGAGCGGAATCTTTAGCAAAATCAGGATTGAATAAAGCGGTAGACAGTGCAGGAGACTTGCTGGATGCCGCAAAAGAAACGACTGCGGACATATATGATAAAACCAAGGAGGTGGCTTCGGAGGTAGCAGATAAAACCATGGATATGGCTTCAGATGCCATGGAGGTTACCAAGGATGTTGCCGGAGAGGCTTTTGATAAGGCTAAGGAAATAACCTCGGAGGTAGTAGATAAAACGGTGGATGTCGCATCGAGTGCCGTGGAAACCACCAAGGATGTAGCGGGCAAAGTGTATGACAAAACGAAGGAGGTCACCTCGGAGGTAGTAGATAAAACGGTGGATGTCGCATCGAGCGCCGTGGAAACCAACAAGGATGTAGCCGGAGACTTGACAGATGCTTTTACAGAAGGCGCTCATAAGGTGAAAGAAGACTTTGGAGATGGGGTATCTACGGCTGGAAGTGTGTTGGGTTCCGTCGCAAGTGTAGCAGAGAATGTCGGGAAAACGGTATTGGATAAAGGGGCGGATTTAGTGGATAAGGTGGCGGAGACGGCAGGTGACGTCGGCAAACCCATTTTGGATGAGGGCGGTAAAGTCTCTGAAAAACTCGGGGAAAAGCTTTCTGAGGGAAAAGAAGCCTTAGTGGAAAAAGCAAAGCAGGTCATCGAAACGACCAACGAAAAAATCGACGATTTCATAAAGAGAGAAGATGCCATCGCAGCAGAGGAAGCGGCTAAGGACAAGAACAAGGACGGATTTGCAGATGATGATATGTCCGTCGGGGGAAGCCTCTTTGAAGGCAAGGATAGCTTCTTTGACAAAGCTAAAAAAATGGCAGAAGGCAATGACCGGGCCACCAAGGATGTCGAAATAGAAGATATCACGCCGAGTACACCGGAGGAGGATGCATAATGCTTCATCCGTTTGTTAGGATCATACCACCCATCCTGCATTTGCTTTCTTTTATGATGGGAGCAATTGTGGGATGGAGCAATTACATTTTCCGTTTTGCCTGTCGCTCCAACAACCGGACAGAGAGGTTGAGGAAATCGTGTTCGGTGAGGATGCCGACGAGTTGGTTATCGTCCGTGACTACAGGAAGGGCGCCAATGCCTTTTTCTCGCATAATCCTGAGGGCATCAAAAATTGACGCCATCGAATCTATGGTTTCCGGGTTTTTTATCATGATTTTTTCGACTTTGACCGGCTTGTTGTCTTTGAGTTTACAGCGTTTGACAAAATGGCGGAGCAGCATACGGGCTGTGATCAGTCCGACAAGATTACCCTTGGTGTCTTCTACCGGAGCATAGCGGATTTTATTCCAATCCATGAGGTCGGCGACAAATTCGACAATATCATCTTTTTGGACGGTGATTAGGTCGGTCTGCATGCACTCCATGACGTGCAATTCGGAAGAGACATAATTGGGTAAGTCCCCGAGTTTGGGTTCTGCCCATTCGTGCACCGGCAGGTTTTGGCGTTGATGTTTGATTATGGAGGCAGTGAGGCAAGTCAATGCTTCATCTTGCACGGTCTTCTCCAGAAGGTGGGTATATCCCCTCAGTTGCCACCGGGCTCCATTGCGGTGGGTATTGATCCGAGCCTCTATGACCCCGAGATACCGCTCGATATCTGCCTCGGCAATACCGACCGACTTTAGGCCTCTTTGAGCCAAGGGTAAGAGTTTGGTGCGTAGGAGGTCAATAGCGGATATCTTTTCATCTTCAAACCAAGTGAATTTAGAATCCAGACTATATTGGGTGGCCTTCATGAAGTTATCCCGGACATCTGCAAAGGACATATGCTTGCGGACATCATCAGTCTCATTGGCCAGGCCTTGCATGCAGCCGAGCCAGAAGGCGGCGACAGCCATCTCGTCCAGGACAGAAGGCCCGGAAGGAAATACCCTCGCTTCAATTCTCAAGTGGGGTTTTCCGGTGTCTGATATCCCGTAGCAGGGCCGGTTCCAGCGATAGATGGTCGAATTGTGGACTTGCAGAGCGATGAGTTTGGGTACTTTCCCTTTCTTAATCAGTTCCAAAGAGTTTTCACTTTGGTCCGGAGCGATGAGTGTGCGGAAGCGCGCAATATCTTCGCGGTAGATTTCCAGAATAGAGTCATTGATCCAATCCTTGCCAAAATGCACCCTGGGAGAGCGCTCACGCATATGCTCGTGGGAGGAACGGGTGTCGAGACTTTGTTGGAAGAGGGCAATCCTGGATTCGTGCCACAATCTGCGTCCAAACACAATCGGAGAATTGGCAGCAACTGCTAGAATGGGGCCCGTGAGCGCCTGAGCGATGTTGTACATCTTGACAAAGTTGTCCGGTGCAACTTGCAGGTGCAACTGAAAGCTCGTATTGCACGCTTCCAACAAGGGGGAGTTGTGTTTTATCTTCAACTCATCAATTCCCTCCATGTACAACTCAAAAGTACCGCTAATCATTTGTTGCTTAAGTGCTTCCATGAGTGCGAAATAGCGTCGCTTGGGAGTAAGGTTCTCCAGTTCGAGATGATATTTTTTTAAGGTGGGCAAGATGCCGGTCAAAATGAGGCTTGTATTGAGCTCTTCAAGGGCTTCTTGAATAATGTGCAAGCGCTCCAAGGTCTCTTCCTCCATTTCTCTTAGGCAAGAGGCGGCAAATTTGCGCGGAGTCATCCCTATTTCGAGATTGAATTTTGCCAACTCGGTTTCTACCCAGTCGTAGTCTTTCAGTTTTTCTAAGGCTTCCATGGCTACAAGGGCAGGGCGATAAGTCTCATTGTCGACCAAACACATCTCTTGTTCTGCCCCGATACGGACGATATCGTTCTCAAACCAATCATTTTTTAACATGTAGTCCAATGCCTCTACATCGTCTAATAGATGTTGCACAAACTTTTGCATGTCCTTTTCACTCGACAATAAACTGACTTTTTGCTCTCCCATATTGACCTGTTGATTTATGTATTACTATCAATTAATCTGCCAAATTAAGAAAATATTTTAATAATTAAGGCGTTATGTTGCCAATGAAAAGAATCTTGATAGTCATTTTGCCTCTTTCGCTCCTTTTGTCCGGGTGTAAGAAGCCACCGGCACCAGTTTTTACCATGGAGTACCCCTTCAACTACGAGGTGCCCGGTGGGCTGAGCACTTTCAAAAGGTACTCTAAAGTTTTTAGGGTCGCATCTTCTCTGGATGCCGCTCTACAGTCCAGCAATATTTCCCGGGATCAGGTAACAGAAGTGCTATCACACGATATGTGGCTGGAGACCGCTGACGGGTCGGTGTATGATTTCGGACGATTCTCGGAGATAAATGTCTATATAAGTGATACCAATGATCCCAATAAGCGAATTGAAATCGCCTATGTTCAGCCTGTTGTCAACGAAAAAGGACGCCTCATACGGCTGATTCCGGGCACGGCCAATGTCCTCAAATATATGAAGGAACCGTTTTTTAATATCGAAATTGTGCTTACCCTTCGAAATATCTCCGTGTACAGTCAGCAGCATATGTTCTTGAAATTTGCCGGATTTACGGAAGGATAGATAGAATGCAGAATGGCGTTTTGGCCCTACACTCCGGATGTTGTATGAACTGCAATTCAACCATTTCATACCAGGGGATGTAATACGCACTCATTGCGCGATGAGGTGGAGTAGTTCCCTTACTTTTGTAAAGGATATATAACAAAATCCGTTGGATGGCGTTTGTTCTTTATGTGCCATGCCCGAAGGAAGGGTGCCCCTTCACATAGCATTGCTTTTTTATGACATTTCTGACAAAACCTAATCCAATGCGCTTACCTTACTCTTTTGTTGTGTTTTTTGTGTGGTTAATCATTTTACATCCCATAACAGCTCAAACGACCGAAGCCACCTTCGTCGAAGGGGCGCCCAACGTCTTTTTGGATTGTCGATGGCAGTGCGATTTTGACGCGATACGCAACACCATCGATTACGTCAATTTCGTTCGTGACCCCCAATCAGCAGACATCCATGTATTGGTCACCAGCCAGGGAGTGGGATCCGGAGGGGATAAGTTGACCTTGTACTTCACCGGGCTGAACGAATATGATGGGATAACGGATACGATATCCACCGTGACGGCAAGTGACGATACGGATAAATTGGTCAATGATGCCATCATGAGCGCATTTAAGGAAGGAATGCTCCAATACCTGTTGCGCTCTTCGCTGAAGGATAAGATCGAGTACAGCGTAAATATCCCCAAACAGGTAACGGAAGAAGACCTCCCTGTAGATCCTTGGAACAGTTGGGTGTTTTCCCTGGGGACAGGTGGTTTTTTCTCCGGCGAATCCAATTACAATAACTTCAACCTGCGCGGCAATCTTCGGGCCAATCGCGTTACCAAGGAGAGTAAGGTACGCTTTTCGGCGGGGCTGAATTATCGGGAGTCCAATTTTTATTTTCGAGACTCTCTCAACGAAATTATAGATACGAGCACGATTACTTCCATCCGGAGAAATAAGTATGTTGACGCTTCTTATGTCAAATCCATCACGGACCATTTTTCACTGGGGGTTTTTTACAGTATTTTTCAGAATATCACCAATAACTACCGGTTGTCCAACACGGTGGTCTTGGGTGCGGAATACAACCTTTTTAAGTATGATGAGTCCGATAGAAACCAGCTGACCCTTACCTACAAAATCGGCCCTAAGCACAACGTGTATGTGGAGAAAACGGTCTTCAATAAGAAGAAGGAATTGGTGTTCTTTCACAGCTTGGATGCCTACTTGTATCAGAAGCAAAACTGGGGCAATGTCGGGATTGGAGCGGGATATAGCCAGTATCTGCAAGATGTGAAGTTGAACCGGTTGACATTCAATACGAACGTAGATTGGAAGGTGGCCAAGGGGCTTACCTTCGGACTCGGGGGCTACCTCTCCTTCATCAGCGATCAGATTAATCTACCCAAGTCTCAGGCTCAGATCCAAGACGTGTTGCTGCGCAATCGCTTGTTCGCGACCAATTACTCGCTCTTCGGATTTGCGAATATCCGCTACACCTTCGGCTCCAAGTACAACAATGTGGTCAACTCGCGCTTCTCCGGCGGGGGCGGCAATGTGACGTACTTCTTTTAGTGGACAATTGATGCCAAATGCTCTTCCATTATCAAAAGAATCCTTGCAGTGAATTTGCTTTTATTGTGGATAATGGGAGGTGTTTTATGGTATGAAATGGTGGATTCCCGAAGCGGGATACTGCCTCTATGCAACCTCTGAAATATTCAAATTATACCTCATGTTATTATTAATGTAAGATCCTTTCGGGAGTCTTCGAATAAAATATGACACATGCAGTTACATTTACTTTAAGGAGGGCTTTGTGAATACAACTTAGAATTCCAAAGGCCCCGTTTTGCTAAAAAGTGAACAAGGGAGACGCGTAATACTCCCAGGCCGTATTGTGCGCTTCTTTTGAAATTGATGGAAGAGGCTTCTTCAAAATATTTTGTCGGAGTAGTGATTTCAGCAATTTCATACCCCTTAAAAATAATCTGGGAGAGCATCTCATTGTCAAAGACGAAATCATTCGAATTGCGTTGGTAAGGGATACTTTGCAAAACCTCACTGCTAAAGGCGCGGTACCCGGTATGGAACTCCGAAAGCTTACTCCCTATCAATAGATTTTGGAAAAATGTCAGGAAGCGATTGGCTACATATTTATAGAGGGGCATGCCTCCTTTTAGTGCTCCCTTGCCCAAGATTCTGGAGCCGAGGACGACGGGGTAGAGCCCTTCGCCGATGACGTTGCACATGGCCGGGATGAGCTTGGGGGTGTATTGGTAGTCGGGGTGGAGCATGATGATGATGTCGGCTCCTTCTTTTAATGCCCTGTCATAAAGCGATTTTTGATTGGCACCGTATCCCTTGTTGGATTCGTGCACGATGATGTGTTTGATGTGGAGGGATTGGGCCACTTCCACGGTATTGTCCTTACTCGCGTCATCACACAGGATCACTTCATCCACAAGCGGTCTGGGAATTTCCCGGAATGTCTTTTCGATGGTTTTTGCCGCGTTGTAGGCGGGCATGACGACGATTACTTTTTTGGATTGGTACACCGCTGAACTGGTTTTGTGATGTGCAAATATACAAACAGGTGTCCACTTCGTTTTGATGTGCTTTTATTGATGGTGTATTACAAAGTACACTTTTTTGATTGGAGAAACTGAAATAATCCCGTAGGGATACCATCTTTGTAGCCCTGTACGAGCGATTGCGAGGTGCAGGGTAAATAAAAACACCCAAAACCGTTTTGGCGATATTTTTGCCCAGTTCAGTAGACTAAATGCTTGAGAAGTGTTGTATGCAAAAATGGTGACAAAACGACGCATTTGTTCATTTATATGCATTTTGTAATACACACCATCTCATCGTGTGTATTACAAAATGCACTTTTTTGAAAAATTATGAGAAAAACACAGGTGGAATACGTCACTTCAGGAGTGAAAATAGCTTTAGGTACCTGACTGCTCCACAAGAACAATTGACATGTAAATGTTTATGGTTTAGATAAGTCTTTTGGTAGCTCTTTAGCAGATGTCCACTCTTCAATCAAGATTAAGAGAGGCTACTATACAGGGCAGATGTATTATATGGCCTATTCCGGCGAAATTCTAAGCGGGAACCGGCGCTAACCCGGGATTGTGTTATTATATCTTCTATGGTCTAAGTACCATTAAGGCACAGTCTTCACTTCGAAGCATAGTTGCCGTGTTCCCTTCAACAGAAGGTATGGCCGCCCCACTACGCATAGCTCTTAATTTCGCCTAGACCTTTTTGTTACTTTTTGGGGCAATGCCAAAAAGTAAGGCTATTCCATTAATGAATTCTGTTATGAATACAAATGCTTTTTAATGAAAGCTCATTAGTGCACTTTTTAATACACACCATCTCATCAATAAGTAAGGTTATTTGGTAAGTATTTCATATCTTTGGGAGGAGAATTAGAAAATTTTGACCTTGGATGCTAAATGAGGAATGGTATGAAAAGGACGATAAAAACACTTTTCATGCCGTTCTATGGGGAGATGATAAGTGTGCGCATATTGAAATCATTAAGGAAATGACTCCTACTTCATCATTGCCGCTCTAATCGGTAGGATGTTTGACTTAAAGAATTAATCTGTTGATACAAAGGCCAATGTTATCTCGCATATTAAGAGTGACACACAATTGAAAATGATAGAAATTATTATCACGACCCATTAACAAATAAGTAAAACAAGCGATTATGTTGACAAAAGAAAGAGTAAAAGAACAGATTGACAAACTTCCAGATGAGTTTTCAATTGATGAATTGGTTGATAGATTAATCTTAATTGAAAAGATTGAAACCGGAAACAAGCAATCGGAGAATGGACAAATCCTATCGGAGAGTGAATTGGCAAATGAAATCAGAAAATGGTTCGAATAAATTGGACATTTCAAGCAAAGACGATTTGAGGAATATTGCAGAATATATCTCAAAAAATTCGAAGAGGTATGCAGGCTAAAAACCAGGACAAAACTATTAAAAGTACAAACTCGTTCAGGAAGGATAGTGCCGGAAATAAATCAAGATACTATTAGAGAACTCATTGAAGGAAGATATAGAATTATCTCAAAATAGTAAATGAGAATAAAATTGATATATAAACAATCCATCATTCTGCAAGAGACTTAACAGCGAGAATGATTAATTGATACAAAAGGTATTTAATAGCGTGTGCAATAAAATCCTTCAAAAAAGAGACGAAAATGTTAATGAGGAATTGTAAGCACAATAGAATCAAACCCATTCCAATAAATTGGTTTGCAGCGCAGCTACAGTTGCGACGGGCTTATTTTATCCCGGGAGCGCAATGCATTCTTTGGCAACTGATCATCTTCGTATTGAGTTTTGGTCAACAAATAAAACACAATGTTAGAAATTAGAACTTCATGTGAAAACTGTCAAAAACCACTGCCAAATACCAGCGCCGAGGCGATGATATGCTCTTACGAATGTACCTTTTGTAAGGACTGTGTTGACACCGTATTATTCAATGTGTGCCCCAACTGTGGAGGTGGGTTTGAAAAAAGGCCCGTAAGACCAAAAGCGGGATTGATGAAACATCCCGTAAGTGAGAACAAAGTGTTCAAGAAGGTCATAGAAAACAAATTCCTGGATAAGTACAGATATATTGAGCCGGGCGATAGGTAGATGTATTATTATATGGAATAATCTTCCCTTTTGATACGAGGGGGTAAGTATAGCAAGTGCAGGTACTTTTTTAGCCAAAGTCCTTGTAAACAAATAAATACCAATATGAGAAGACGAATTGCATTATTGAGAGGCATAAATGTAGGTGGAAGGAAAAAAATCCTAATGGCGGACTTGAGATCACTGTGCGAAACGATGGGATGGCGTGATGTGAAAAGTTACATACAAAGTGGCAATTTGATTTTTGACTCGGATAAAACGAGTGCTTCATTGGAACACATGCTTCAAAAGGTCCTTCTTGAAAAGTATGGGTTTGAGGTTCCGGTGATTGTAAGAAGTCCTGAAGAACTCCAAATATCCATCACCAAGAATCCATTTCTTAACAAGGACATGGACATCAATCGACTGCATTTGACGCTCTTGCAAAGCAGGCCTTCAGCGGACAAGGTAGAAAGGACCCGCACGTATCATTACGAGCCTGACAGATTTCATATTGACGATAAGGAAGTATTTATATATTGTGAAGGAAAATTTCACCTTTCAAAGCTGACGAATAGTTTTTTTGAGAAGAAACTAAATGTCGCGGCCACAACGAGGAATTGGAAAACCGTTATGAAATTGTTGGCATTGGCCTCAGAATAGAAATAGGCTTTATTGATAATGCGTTTTACTACGAGTAAATGGTGAAGTCTGGCGCCTGTCGTTGAACTGAATTCCCTATAAGGTTGACCATACCCTAATACATACAAAAACAGTAGGGTATTTCCGCAGTTTCTTGCGTATCTTTGCAGAAAATTGATAAAGACGCACTGAGAAGAGTGCTTTTGAATGATCCGCTTTCAGATTGGACGTTGTTCATCACATAGTAAAGACCTATTGATATGAAAATTACATTCCTGGGACATGCTTCCCTCCTCATCGAAACCAAGGGCACGCGCATTGTCGTCGACCCATTCATCACTCCCAACCCCAAGGCTGCAAATATCGATATCGAAAGCCTGCGGCCGGATGTTCTGCTTTTGACGCACGCGCATGGAGACCATGTAGCGGATGTAGAGACCCTGGCGGCGGGAAAGGAGGTTTTAATCGTGTCCAATTTTGAAATTACAACCTATTTTGGACAGAAGAATTGCAAAGGACATGGAATGAACATCGGTGGAAAATTTACGTTTGATTGGGGTACGGTCAAAATGGTCAATGCCTTGCATTCGAGTGCGTTTCCGGATGGGACCTACGGTGGAAATCCGGCTGGTTTTGTATTGTGGAATGAAGAGGGATGTGTATACATAGCCGGCGATACAGCCTTGACCAAGGACATGGAGCTCATCGCGGAATCTTGTCCTTCATTGGATTTGGCGGTTCTACCTATCGGGGACAATTTTACCATGGGGTATGAAGATGCGGTTCATGCTTCGGATTATGTGGGATGTGATAGGGTGTTGGGGTATCATTTCGATACTTTTGAAGTCATTGCCATCGACAAGGCGAAGGCGAAGGAGGTATTTGGATCGGCCGGCAAAGAGTTGGCACTTTTGGATATTGGAGAATCATTAGAGGTATAAAATCATATGGGGAAAATTATAGCAATCGCCAATCAAAAAGGAGGAGTCGGTAAGACGACCACTGCCATTAACCTCGCGGCATCGTTAGCCGTATTGGAGCGCAAAGTGCTTTTGGTGGACTTTGACCCGCAAGCCAATTCGACCTCCGGATTGGGGATTTCGCCGGAGACTTCCCCCAATATCTACGAATGCATCGCCGGAGATACGCCGTTGGAGGAAGCGATTCGCCCTACCAACACTCCCAACTTGGACATCATCCCTTCGCATATAGATCTAGTTGGAGCGGAAATCGAACTCGTAAGCCGGTTGCGTAGGGAATTTGTACTCCGGGATTTGCTCCAGGGGCTGGAGGAGGCCTACGATTTCATACTCATAGACTGTTCCCCCTCTCTGGGATTACTCACGATCAATGCATTGACCGCAGCGGAAAAAGTCATCATCCCCATCCAGTGTGAGATCTTCGCACTCGAAGGCCTCGGCAAGTTGAAAAGCACCATTCAGCTCGTCACCGATCAACTCAATCCCCAACTCCATATCGATGGCATACTCATCTCGATGTACGACCGGCGATTGAGGTTGGGTAAGATGATTGTCCAACAGATTAAATCGAGCGTCCCAGACTTCGTCTATGAGACCATCATTCACCGGAATTCAAAAATCACGGAGGCCCCTTCAGTCGGGCAACCGGTCATCATGTACGATGCCGGATGCAAGGGGAGCGACAACTTTATGAAACTTGCGGCGGAGTTTTTGGATCGCAACAAGGAGGAAGAAGCACACCTTGTGCCATAAATTGAAACTATTCACAAAGCAATATGAGCAAAAACAGCAAAGAAAAACTAGGGCAGGGCCTTAAAGCCATATTTAGCAATTACGATCAGCTTTCGGCTAAGACTGCCCCTAAATCGGGCGACAAGGAGGGACGCCATGTTGCGAATATCCCGGTGGACAAAATCATGGTCAATCCATTTCAACCGAGAAAGGAATTTGCCCGGGAGGAGTTGGAAGCCCTTGCCCAATCGCTTCGCACCCATGGGCTCATCCAGCCTATCACCGTACGGCGCCTGGCCTCCGGCCAATATCAGCTCATCTCGGGAGAACGCAGATGGCGTGCGGCCCAGCTTGCAGAGTTGAAGGAGCTACCGGCCTATGTCCGGACAGCGGATGACCAAGGGATGATCGAAATGGCGCTGATAGAGAATATCCAACGCGAGGATCTCAATCCATTGGAGGTGGCCTTTGCCTACCAGCAATTGATGGAAGAAGCCGGCCTGACGCAGGAGCAGATGGCCGAGCGAGTGAGTAAAAAACGAAGTACGGTGGCCAACTACCTTCGACTGCTCAGCCTGCCTCCGGAGATACAAAAAAGCTTGAAGGAGGATCTCATTTCTATGGGGCACGCACGGGTTTTGGCCGGAGTGAAATCGTTGATGCTCCAACTTGATTTGCATCGCGCCATATTGGACGAAGGGTTGTCGGTGCGCGCTCTGGAGCGCCGGGCGAAGACTTCGGCGACACAGAAGACGCCGTCCCCAGAAAAGGTTTCTCCGGAGATGAATGCCGTCCGGGACAGGCTTTCGGAGATGTTTGGCGCTAAGGTGTCGATTCCGACCAATGCTAAGGGCGGGGGCAAGTTGGTGATCCCCTTCAAAGACACCAAGCACCTCAATGATATCCTGGAGGTATTGGGGCAGTAGGCTGTGGGGCCATCGTTCGCAGCATCAAAGAGTCCATCAAATTGCTGAAAACATGAAAAGCAAACAAATGAAAGGGTTGAATATGGGTTGGGTCCCCGTTTTTCTGCTTCTGTTTGGGTATTGGGGGCAACTGAAAGGCCAGGTTCAGCCCACGAAGCCGGATACCCTTCAGGTAGTAGAGACTACGACAGACACAACTGCTGAACAAGAGGAGAAAAAAGAGAGCATATTCAAGGTATTGTTTCGGGGTAAACCCGGCAGGGCGTTGATGTGGTCGGCCATCCCCGGTGGGGGGCAGGTGTACAACAGGCGCTTCTGGAAGGTGCCCATCGTATATGCAGGTATCGGAGCTGCTGTGTATATCATTGCCAGACGAAGGGAGAATTACCATATCTATGACGAGGCCTTCCGTATGCGTGTGGACCTGGGGGTTAATTCACAAGACCGGTTTCAAGGGGTTTATGACGTCAATACGTTGCAGACTTTCCGCAGGGAGGCGGACAAAGCGCTCTTTGAAAGCTATGTGTGGCTGGGCTTAATTTACGTAGCCTCGGGGATAGAGGCTTTTGTGGACAGACACTTGATGGAATTTGACATCAGCGATGACCTTTCCATAGAGCTCTTACCGTCCAATTCCTCGATTGCAACTGTTGCCCCGACGACTCCATTTTCTGCGAATATTGGGTTGAGGTATCGTTTTTAGTGGGCTGAATGGGCAAAAATCCCTGCAAATATACAAGTGCGATCTTGGTGAGCTGAATGGATCTTATTACGAAATAAATAAACACGCTTGATGATATACCTAGCCCTTTTGGCCGGATGCAGTTCGGCTGTGCTTGAAATGCAAGGGGAGAAACTGCTCGGCAGGTAATGCATAGTGTGATGGGATTTTAATGCGAATTCAGTTCCGTTTATTAAAAGGTGGTAATTTTCTGATTAATATCATCACGATCGATTGGGCTAAGGTATTGTTTAGCAATTCTATTTTCAGGATTCCGGTCAAATGTATAAAGCACAAGAAGGAAAAACCACTCTAGGGGCTTCATCATTATATACACCATGTCTGCAATGATTTTTATATTGAAAACCAAATAGTATCGATGTATTACGTTGCCGACCTTGTTGTAGTTTCGTCTTATATACTTATGCAGTTTCGGAAAATTATCTTCAATCAGTTCTTCAAAGGCATTAGCAATTAAGAGTTGCCTATTGCACATTATCCTATTTCCTCCTCTTTCTCCTAATCTTATTGGTTTTACAATTCGCTTATGCCCTTTTGCTGCGACGGAGCAAAAAAAATGGCCGCCACAATCTACATTCTCACACATGTAGTCAAGCTGAGAAAACCCGTGTTTGTAAGTGTCGGTAAATGCTCTAATAATGGAATCCGGTTTTTGTCCAAAAAGTAACATAAAACCAGATATTAACACTAAAATTGGTAAGCATATAATCAGTAAAACAGGTATTTTGAAAATAGGTCTGAAATTCAATATTTTCCATGCAATTTTCTCTGCATAATTCATGGTGCTAAGGTCAAAATTCGAACTATAGCCGGATATCATCCTTTGATTCTTGGATAACTCGAGTACGAAAAGCAGAATAACAGGAAGATTTCCAACAATCCAATATGGAAATTGTACGTGGATGGCCATGAATACATTAAATACAATTCCACCAAGTAGAATGGAGTTTATTAAGGTTTCGACTATGGGACTAATTATTGTCTTCTTATAGGCGGATAGAAAATAGGTGATTATACAGATGCTTATTACGACATTAATAATCAATATATGTTCGGGAGAGAAAGTCGCGCTTTCCGTGCAACAGTCATTGGTGTCTTGATTATCTCCTATCAAATAAAGCAAGGGGATTATTAGTATTGAGATGATTTCTAATGCTCGACTGTATACAATATTGTAAAGTCTTTTTCCAGTGACATTGTATCCAATAAAATCAATCAAGACTAAGAGGGACGGAAGCAAAGCCAGGATTATTATAGCTATCATCTTATTAATGACTATCTTAGCAATGTAGAGTCAAAGTGTTTTATGACATTTATCTAGTCAAAGATAAGAAATCTTAAAATAATCCCCGCCTATATATTGCTTATCTTTAAATCACCCCTCTCATAACGGCGCATCCCAAGGCGTCCCGCTCTGCGGTGAGGAATATGTTTTGATGGTATTACGCTAGCATCTTTGTGCAGAGATTAACTCACTGACAAGGTGATAAAAGCTAAAGGGTATGGGTTTTTCAGTTATTATTGTCATAATCTTAAATTCGAAATGAACTAATCGCGTAAGGTACCGCCGCATACAGCCTATTTTTCCGTATTAGTGGGGAGGTCATAATTTGTGGTGACAAGTCTTTTTATGCGTATCCTCCCACTCAACCCCATCTTGTACTGAAAGAATACTAGTCGGACCTTAGAGCCAAAAAAGTTATGGCAAGAAATCAAATTGGTAAGAAGCTCGTAGCGCTTTGGCAAAAAAGGGGAATGTCCCGCGCTGCCTATTTTAGAGGGATGTATCATTATGCTTCTATTCCTTCTATTTTATTCGTTGTGATAGTACATCTGCAATCATTTCTAAAGAATACAAAATGAAAATTGCATCTGATTCAGCCCCCAATAATTTAGACAATAAATTACGAGAGTCAGTAAAATATTTCAAATCGCCGTATATTTATCCCTAAATAGGAAAGTGAAAGGAAGGAGACATCGAAGCGTTTCCCATACCTCCATCATTGTCCAACTGAAATGTATGCATCACAGGCCACGCCTATAACATTTGGCCTGTTCGGAAATGAGTGATGGATGCCTTACTTAGAGTTGTGCCCAATGCAAAGAAAGAGGAAACCAAGAATGAAAGAAATTTTGTTAGCATATAAAAACACCACCGTACAAGCATACACATCTCGAAAATCGGGTAGAGTATACTTTTTACCACCCAGCAAATACAAATAATTCAGAACTAATAGAATGAATGAAGCGCAAACAAGAAAGAAACTAATTGATAAGAAACTCGCCGAAGCAGGTTGGAATGTCAGCGATAATACACAAGTTTCTTTGGAGTTTGATATAAATGTGGGATTACCTGAAGGGGTTAGAGAGCCTCAAACCCCATATCAAGGACATCAATATTCAGATTATGTTCTTCATGGGAAAGACGGGCGTGTTTTAGCAGTAGTAGAAGCAAAGAAAACTTCAGTTGACCCTGCCATTGGAAGAGAACAAGCAAAACAGTATTGCTACAATATACTAAAAGAAAAAGGTGGTGAACTGCCGTTTTGTTTTTATACCAATGGACACGAAATATATTTTTGGGATTTAGAGAATTATCCTCCGAAAAAAATCGTCGGTTTTCCTACAAGAGATGATTTGGAGAGATACAGCTATATCAGAAGGAACCGCAAACCACTTGCAGCTGAATTGATTAACACAAAAATTGCCGGTAGAGATTATCAAATACAGGCCATTCGCTCGGTAATGGAGGGCATAGAGAAAAAGAAACAGAGATTTTTGCTTGTAATGGCAACAGGAACAGGAAAAACAAGAACAACCATTGCTTTTGTAGATGCAATGATGCGTGCAGGTTGGGTAGAAAGAGTTTTGTTTCTTGTAGATAGAATTGCTTTAAGAAATCAAGCGTTGGATGCGTTTAAAGAATTTTTACCCGATGAGCCAAGATGGCCTAAACTTGGTGAAAAAATAATTGCAAAAGACCGTAGAATTTATGTTTCAACCTATCCAACAATGCTGAATATCATAAGAGATGAAGAATATACACTTTCGCCTCATTTTTTCGATTTGGTGGTTGTTGATGAAAGCCACCGCTCAATTTATAATACATATCAGGAGATTCTTGATTATTTCAACACATTAACACTTGGTCTGACAGCTACACCTAAAGATGTTATTGATCACAATACATTTAAACTTTTTGATACTGAAGATGGTATTCCCACTTTTGCTTATTCCTACGAAGAAGCGGTAAACAATATTCCGCCTTATTTATGCAGTTTTCAAGTAATGAAAATTAAAACCAAATTTCAAGACGAAGGTATTAGCAAACGAACAATAAGTTTGGAAGAACAAAAAGCACTCATTCTTGAAGGTAAAGACATTGAAGAAATAAATTACGAAGGGACGGACTTGGAAAAAAGGGTCATCAACAAAGGCACTAATGTTACCATCGTAAAAGAATTTATGGAAGAATGTATTAAGGACCCAAATGGTGTTTTGCCCGGAAAATCCATATTCTTTTGCACGACCAAAGCTCACGCTCGCAGAATTGAAAAAATTTTTGATGCTCTGTATCCTGAATATGCAGGAGAATTGGCAAAAGTTATTGTTTCTGATGACCCCCGGGTTTACGGAAAAGGCGGTTTGCTTGACCAGTTCAAAAAGAATAATATGCCAAGAGTGGCAATAAGTGTAGATATGTTGGATACCGGTATCGATATTCATGAGCTAGTAAATCTGGTATTTGCAAAACCTGTTTACTCTTATACAAAATTCTGGCAAATGATTGGCAGAGGGACAAGGTTACTCGAACCAACACAGATAAAACCCTGGTGTCCTGAAAAAGATGTCTTTCTGATAATGGATTGTTGGGACAATTTTGAATATTTCAAATTAAACCCCAAAGG
>JALWRC010000064.1 GCA_027080725.1 Saprospiraceae bacterium | reverse complement strand
CGGACTTCGGACTTCGGACTTCGGACTTCGGACTTCGGACTTCGGACTTCGGACTTCGGACTTCGGACTTCGGACTTCGGACTTCGGACTTCGGACTTCGGACTTCGGACTTCGGACTTCGGACTTCTATAATAAAATAGAGGTACAAGATACGACAATATCCTGTGGATCCGGGCAGAAATCGATTCCGGAATGGATGGGGTGATATGGTGTCTGTGTGTAAACATAAGGTTTTATATCGGTTTACAATGTGCAAGTTACGATAAAATATTTGAATAACCCAAGAAAAAAGTGTTAAAATTTGGAATCAAATTCATATAAAATTATAACTAATGCATAAAGGTTATAAATACAATAGGCTGCAGTTAAAAGGCTGTTTGTTAAGTGTATTCAAAATAATGTTATTTTATTCTGTGTAATGCAGCCTAGTTACTGAAAAGAGAGTGTTTTATTAGGAAAATCTTACTCTTGAAGGGATTTCGATGGGTGGAATGATGGTTATCAGCCCTTACTCGGTTTCTATTCATGCCGGAACGCAAATAGTCGTGCTTTAGCTTTTACATTCTACCCATATGCCTGAAGCCTGCGATTTCATACCTTAATATTGAAAATTTCAAGAGATATCTTCCTCCTTTTATAACATTATTTGTTTTTAATGTGTTATTAAAAATGTATAGAACACTTAACCAAAAATGTATAAATATGAAATGGAGAGGCGTACAATACTTGTGGGATAATGAACCCAAAGAGAGTATTTTTATTCCGGAGGATCACAATGAAGACCAGGGGATGATTATCGATATGGTACGGGATTTTGTCGACCAGAATCGCTCCCGGTCACATGTTTTGGCGATGCAACGCCCTCTTATGGAGGCCGCAGCAGAGTTGGGGTTGTTGGGGGCACATATCTCTGAGGAATTTGGAGGTCTCGAATTGGACACCCATACCAATACGTTTATAGCGGATTATCTCGGCACGATGAGTGGTTCTTTTGACACCACCTTTGCTGCGCATATTGGGATTGGGGTATTGCCCATTTACTATTACGGCAATGCCGAGCAAAAGGCGAAGTATATTCCTCCCTCTACGACAGCAGAGCACATACATTCGTATTGCTTGACCGAGCCGACTTCAGGATCGGATGCAATGGCGATGAAGACAGAAGCCAAATTGTCGGATGATGGCAAGCACTACCTCATTAATGGCCAAAAAATGTGGATAACCAATGCGGGATTTGCCGATGTATTGGTGGTCTTTGCCAAAGTGGATGGAGACAAGGTGACTGCCTTTATCGTCGATGCCAAGTCTGATGGAATTGCATTGGGCGAAGAGGAAAAAAAGATGGGCATAAAGGGGTCTTCTACCCGGCAAATCTTTTTTGAAAATGTGAAGGTCCCGGTCGAAAACGTATTGGGGGAAGTCGGCAAAGGCTATAAGGTGGCCTTCAATGTCTTGAATATCGGCCGGTTCAAATTGGGCGCCATGTCCCTTGGCGCCTGTAAAATAATCATCGACCTCGCTGCAGGTTACGCCAATGAGCGCATCCAGTTTAAATATCCCATAAGTAGGTATGGTGCTATCCGTGAAAAACTAGCCAAAATGACGATTCGCGCCTTCGAAGGGGAGAGTACGGTATACCGGGTGTCTGATTGGATGGAAGACCGCAAACAAGCCTACAAGGCCGAAGGAAAATCGATAGAGAAGGCAGGTTTGTACGCCGCTATGGAATATGCGTTGGAGTGCGCCGTCATCAAAATAGCCGGCTCTGAAAGCATCGATTACTGTACGGACGAAAATATTCAGATTCACGGCGGTATCGGCTTTTCGGAAGAGATGCCTTATGCTCGTATGTACAGAGATGCACGGATCAACAGAATTTATGAAGGGACCAACGAAATCAACCGCCTTGTCATCATCAAACAACTATTAAAAGACGCGGAGAAGGGTGAAAATCCACTGGTAATCCACAGTCTTGGATGGTTGCAAGGTCGTGAAGTCGAAGTAAAAGGGGAGAGCAAAGAAGAGCGGACCGTATACAGCATGAAGGATGCCTTGCAATATGTATTGGCTATATTGATAGAGGCGCAGATGAGTGGTCGTATGGATTTGAGGAAAGACCAATATGTCGCTATGGCTTTGGCTGATATGGCCATTCATATTCTGCAAGCTGAATCGGCAATGCTGCGTGTAAAGCGGTTGGAGCCCCGGGTACTGTACGATTCTGAATTATTGGGAAGTACATTGGCGGCCTCCGTGTATTACAATTCTGAGGACTTTGTTTCGCTCTCCAAACGCATTTTGGTGCATGTGGCCAAAGATGAAGAACATCGCGCTACTTTGTTAAAGATGTTCAGAAAAATCTTCCAACCTTTGGAAATCGATATCTATAAGGCTTTAGAGACCGTGGCATCCTTTGTCGTGGAGAAAAACGGATATCCCTTTAGGAAATAGTCGTACCGGTACTGCAACCAATCCGGTTCATGTTCATGGACCGATTAGGAGGCGAGGGTGGAGCCGTTACACCTTATTAAAATCCGGCTTTCGCTTCTCGATAAATGCGGAGATGCCTTCTACCCCTTCGTCAGAAGCCATGAGTTGACCGAAATGAGCAATCTCAATTTCGGCCCCATCTTCTTTGGGATTAAAGTAAGCGTTGACGCACCGGATAGAGTATTTAATCGCTAAGGGGCCCTTCTTGAGTATCTTCTTCATCATCTTTGTCGCCTCCTCCAAAGCCGTTCCTGTTGCGACGACTTCATTGGCCAAGCCGATTCTAAAAGCTTCTTCTGCATCAATCATATCACCTGTCATTAGAAGCTCTAGAGCTTTTCCTTTACCTACAAGTTGGGGTAAGCGCTGGGTACCCGCAAATCCGGGAATAAGCCCGAGGTTTGCTTCAGGCTGGCCGAATTTAGCGTTGGCTGCGGCGATGCGAATGTGGCAGGCCATGGCCAATTCACATCCACCGCCGAGTGCAAAACCATTGACCGCGGCAATGACAGGAACATGTGCATTCTCTATCAGGTTGAATGTGATGTGGCCGTTTCTGGACAATTGAGAAGCTTCTGCAGGTGTTAATCCGACAAATTCACGGATATCCGCCCCGGCAGCAAAAGCTTTCTCTCCTGATCCTGTAATGATAATCCCCTTTGTGCCTGGCCATACCCGGTGGTAGTTTTCCATCACTTCCCGGAGTTCCCCCATCATCAGTGCATTGATGGCATTGAGTTCTTTGGGGCGTTGAAGGGTGACGTAGAGGATTTGGTCTTCTTGTTTTACAGAGAGGGTTATGAGTTGCATATTTACGTTTTATAAATCCACAATAAAACAGATTGCAAAGTTACATCCCTTAGGCTAATAATCGGGCAAAAGGAAGCCTTTAGTTTGAAGCATCATAATGTTTGGTTGATAAAGTCTTTCGTTTTTAGGTTTTTGCTTATTATGATGGCTCTCTTTGGCCTGGAGCCAAAAATACACACCGCACAATACAATTATACATATAAAATAATTTCATATATTTGCATCGGAAATTAACGCATTTATGTATATCAATAAAAATGAAAGTGTACTTTCAGTCCATTTATTAAAGCAGATGAAAACCTGCTTTTTGAGAGGGGGTGGGCTTGACATTCAACTCGATAATTTAGAAGGTGCGTTTGATATTGTGATAGAATTCACTCGCATGGCCTTGCAAGAAGGGGTGCGCATCCATATCCAATCAGTAGATGAGGAGGTGACCGATCTGCTTCTGAGCTCTTTTCATAACTCGGGATTAGCTGATTTTGTGCTTCTTTGTGACAATAGTGCTACTGCCAACTCTACACTTGTTAAGATAAAGCAAATTTTATCCAAGGAGGAGGTCTATCGATCGGTACCGGACCAGACTATGATGTTGAAAAATAGAGCGCATTACTTGCACCTTGTTAAAAGATTGCAAAATCATTTCAGGGTCCTTCATCAAACGGTTTTAGGGGAAAAGCGCATGATAGATATCCTGTCACGCTGGAATCATATTCGCTCCAAACTCCCCAAGCCACATTATTTGTCTTCACTTACACACCTGGCAGACCTGCAATTGAATACGGAGGAATATCTTAAAATATACGAGATAGTAAAACGCGGGGCTACCTTGTATCCGGGGGTAATTCGTTACCTTCACGTTTTTGAAGAGATTCATCCCGTACTTTTTAACATGTTTTCTCAAAAGGAAGCAGAAGAACACCTATTTGACACCATCTCGCAGGCACTCGAAAGGATTGGACGCTTGAGAACGGACCTGAGTGAATGGTTGGTGTGGTATGAAATGGCCTATATCCGGATGCTGAATGCATCATGGCAACAACTAAAAGGGCATTGGGCAGAGCTTCACTTGGAATTGGACATATTAGAGGAGCGCTCCAAAGAAAAGAAGAAAGGCCTTTTGAAGATGTTTTCCAATGAAAAAGGGAAAGCAGAACAGCAGATACTTGCGAGATATCGTGCGTTACAAATATCCTGCAATAATTATCCGGTCAAAGGATTAATCTCCTTGCCGGATATGAAGGATATAAAGAGTTTGGCGGAAGAAGCTATTGGGATAGAGGACTTGTTCTCCAAAGAGCCCAACAGAGCTATATCGCGTTATGTAGAGACCCGCATGGGGCGTTTGACATTGTTCAACATTGATGACCAACTTTTAGATAAAGCGACAGTTAAGCGATTGGTAGAGGAGTTGAAAGCCATCCTGCACCGCGTTAAAGAAGCCCGGATATTTCTTGAAGTCCGGGAAGATAACCACATGTATATCTATCAAAAACTACAGTTTATTGACACGGTATTCACTCAGTGGCAAGAATTGTTTGAGAAAAAGAATCATTTTGAGGATTATTACAAATGGCAGCAATTTATTGAATCGCTGAAAGACCGGGAGAAAGCCATACTTCTTGCTCTCAGACCATATGATGTCCATTCCTGGGTTTTGAGATTTGAAATGTGGTATTATCAACGACTGATCGCCCTGCATTTGCAAGATACACCTTCTACGGAGGTCAGCACATTTAATGCACTATTAAAATCTTACAGAGATTATAGACGAAACCTTCTGGGATTGACTTGTGCGCGGACCGGTCAAAGGATGTTAAGTGTTATAATGCAATTGTTGAAGGAAGATAAGAAGCTTGCAAGATTATTAGAGAAAGGAGAGGGAATTCCATTGTTGCCGGCAGAATCCTTATTGATAGACCAGCTGGTCGAAGTCTTTCCTGTGATGGTTAATCGCTCTGCAATTGACGCCCCTCATCCTATAATCCATATAGGATTTAGTGATACATCCAAGGATGAGGTGTGCCTGCAAATAAAAATGCCAGGTAAAGAAAAGAGCTCATTCACTCGTCAAGGTTTTACCATTTCATACCCGGGAATACGCAGTCTGGAGAAGGGAATCATTAGGGCTGTACATTCGGAAAGATGGAAAAGCATTAAGCGACTTGCCGGATATGTCAAGGAATTCCTTCCGGAGGCGAGATTGTATGAAAACCCGGATGCCATTGTGCTCAGCACTGTGCCCAATAAGATGTTGGAGCAAAACGCGCTCTTGAGAATGGGGAAGGATTGGGTTGTTACTATTGTTGGAGAATTATCAGAACAAGAAGTTGCGGAGAGACTTTTGGATACCCGGGTGCTTTTCTCGGTACTAAGTTTCGATGGATTACTGTTTGAGGCCAGGGATAATGAGGAGGTAATATGGAATGCACATCTGCTTCTTTTGTTGGACCATGTAGGAGTCAAACTGGATATTATTCATAGTCAAAGTATTTGTGAATATCAATCCTACAACCCCAAGCAGGAGTTAGATAGCGAAGCAGACCCGGACCGGGTGTCCAGCAGCGTTATTACATTTCCTGAGCATTAGTGCACCAAGGAAAAATCGCATGTTTGAAGATCAAATGGGGATTTATATTTGTACTGCTCTCTAATGGTAGTACATGATGCATTGATGGTGTACGTAAAACATTCCTCCAGTTCTACTTCCAATGCGCAATACAAGACGCCGCTCTTCTTTACGGATGGCCACTTTTGTCAATACTTGCGGAATATATTTTAAGACGACATGAGAAATCAGAGCCCTATATGAGTTTTTTTAACCGGAATTGTTTTTTGATAATTGTTCCATTTCGATTAATGGTCAACCTGATTTTACTGTTTTCTTTTCCGGAAAGCATTTTGGTAATGCGATTTAAGCTAAACCAGGAAGCCGGCCACCAGCCTATTCGAACAATCTGGTCACCGGGGAGGATGCCGGCTTTTGCTGCCGGAGAATGCTCTAAAACATCTCCGATTATGAAATGGTTGAAATCGGCACCTACGGCATAAACCAGCAAGCCGCTTTTGTCCCAATTAAATGTAATGGGTTTGGTGTGATAGGGCTTCAGGAAAAGCTTGTTGTGATGTACATCTATGATGACTGAATAATTTTCGAGAAGTTTATTGCCTATAATCCCATGTCGTACAAAAGAGGTGTCTAAGCGGACTACATTAGAATCAATAGATTGGAAGTAGGCGAGGGTACGATGATAGGTTACACCCCCTAGTTCATATCCTTCAATTCTGGATAAATATCCTTCGACGTTGCCTCCCAATCCAGTTCCAATAAATCCACGTATGTGATTTTTGGGGAGTTGGATGGTAGGGGAAGAGCCGTTGATGAGCAGCATGTTCAACCCCGCCCCTGTATCCAATAACAGATTGGCTTCGACAAGTGAGTTTGAATCGGCGTCCACCTTAAGGGGCAATCGGAGATAGGGCTTTCCATTATGTGTGGCAATAGGGATTTGAATATATTTCCTGGAGATATGAATCGCCGTACTATCCCTGTAGAAGACAACCCGCTGTCGGCGAAAATTAATCTCTACCAACAGGGCTTTAAAAAAATCCATCCCCAGAATGCCGTGTATATTGTAACCGATATAATTCTTGAGTTTGAAGTAATCTTGGGAAAGGATGATGATATCTCTAACGGCAGTATGTCCGGGAGAAAGTCCTATCTTTATCCTACGTGCGATATGCCCTCTGAGTGCTCTCGTCTGGTCGGCCCCTGCCAGACGAATGGTATCTGAATACTTTATCCGAAGTATATCAGCGTAAGTTTTTTCGAAAAGGACACTAAAGGGCGAACCCGTGTCCAGGATAAAATTTAGAGGTAGTTTTTCTTCCAAAACTATGTGAACAATAATCAGATGCCCTTTCAACTCAAACGGGATACCGAGTTTGTCTTTGTTATTCAAAAAATCATGATAAGATATTTGCCCGATAACCGGCTTTGCAAAAAACAGGGAGAGATAGAGAATGAAGCCCAGGTACAATTGGGGCATATTCCTTTGATATGTTACATTACAATAATTCATATGATCATAGTTCCTTGTGCTAATGAACTATTATAAAAATGACTTGTTAATGGACACGTGCAGAGGTGCCAATCTCCTGTACATCGTAATAAAACATAAAATTAATAAAATTAAACAGACAATATCATGTATCCACCGGAATTAGTGCTCCCCATGGAGCAAGAGCTTACCTCTAATGGGATTATAGCGGCAAAAGACCCTAAAAGTGTTGAAGATGCTTTGCAGCAGCCCGGGACAACGCTCGTAGTCGTCAACTCAGTTTGTGGTTGTGCTGCTGCCAATGCACGCCCTGCTGTGCTACTCTCTTTGCAATCTGATGCTAAACCGGATAGAGCCATTACAGTTTTTGCCGGGGTAGATCGCGAAGCTACGGCCAAGGCAAGAGAGTATATGTTGCCCTTTCCCCCTTCCTCCCCATCCATTGCTCTATTTAAGGATGGGCAACTCGCTTATATGTTGGAGCGCCATCATATAGAAGGAGCCAGTGCCCAACAAATTTCGGACCACTTGGTTAAAGCATACAAAGAACTTGCGGAGCTGTAACCATCGGGACATATATGGTGGAATTCAATTGTTGTGTTTATTCTAATAGGAAAAACAAAACATCATTGGCTTCTTGTGCATAAATCATCGGTTAGATTGTTATTGTTAAACCTTGCATGGTTGCTATTTTTAATGGTATTACCCATCGCCTTATGGTGGTTGCCTGCAGATTATTTTGACGAAGGGGTATCACTTTGCCCTTCACAATGGATTTATGGCATTTATTGTTACGGATGTGGTTCTACGCGCGCGTTCATGCACCTGCATCACTTTGAGGTTATCAAAGCGTGGAATATGAACCGAGGTATCTTTATATACTACCCTTTCTTAGTGATTATTTGGGGGCTGTATGTGTTGGGTGCTTTGAGGAATTTAGGGTGGGTACATCCCAAGGAGTGGCAACACGTGTTCTTAAGAGTGTTGGCCGATTACATTCCTAACCGGCCATGAATGCATATCTGAAAATATGGAATACCTATTGAGATTATCTTTGTGAGGTGAGCAATAAGTCAAGATTGGTGAAACGCATATTAAAATGCTTGCTGAGATGTTCATTGGTTAAGCATCCATTGTAACAATAGACTCCGTTACGCAATCCTTTATTATTGAATAACAAGTTCTCGAGATTGTGTTGATGTCCCATATCCAGGAGAATAGGGGTGATGATATTGGATAGCGCCAAAGAGGCCGTTCTTGGGTACTTAGAAGCCATATTGGGGACACAATAGTGGATTACACCGTGTTTTACAAATGTAGGGTTGGCTAAGGTCGTGACTTCAGATGTTTCACAGCATCCTCCCTGATCAATGGAAACATCGATAATCACCGCCCCCTTTTTCATTTGCATGACCATATCTTCTGTGATGATAAGAGGAGTCCTGCCGGACTTCGAATGAATCGCTCCAATGACTACATCTGCCGTTTTAAGTTGATGAAGCAAGTAATTTGGATGAATAGCAGAAGTATGCAATATGGTGCCCATTCTGCTTTGGAGACGCATTAACTTGTGGATGTTATTGTCAAGTATGCGAATAGTGGCTCCAAGCCCTAAAGCAGCCCGGATGGCAAATTCAGCGACAACACCAGCTCCTAGAATGACGACCTTAGCGGGTGGGACACCGGTGATGCCACCGAGTAGTACCCCACGCCCTTCATTGGTTTTTGCCAAAAGCTCTGAGGCGGTAATTACGGCATTCATCCCCGCCAATTCGCTCAATATGCGTACAAAAGGAAAGGAGTTGTCTCTGGATTGAATGTATTCCATGGCCAGTGCGGTAACCTGGCGCTCCTTGAGTTTTGCCAAGTATTCTCTGGAAATAATAGGTAATTGTAAGGGAGAAATCAAAATTTGTCCCTTATTGAAATCGTTGAGTTCCTGTACAGTTGGTGGCTCAACTTTAAGAACAACATTAGCTTTGAGAGCCTCTTCTTTGCTGTAAACGATTTCGGCTCCAGCTTCGGAAAATTCGATATCTTGATAATTGGCCCGGTCTCCTGCCCCAGATTCGACTACTACCCGATGCCCGGTGCCTACTAATATTTTAACAGAACTGGGGACCAGGGCCAGTCTATTCTCATTCATCCTGGTCTCTTTCGGAATGCCAATGAGTAAGGTGTTGTCTTTGGGCTGGATCGCCAACATTTCCGGTTTTGGCTGATAGCTAAATGCTCCAAGATCAATATTGACTTTCTTTTTTTCTTGCTCTGTCATAGGAGATTAAGGTCAAAGATGAATAAGTTACAAAAATAGGATTATTTTTTTGAATGGAGTTCCCAAATGTCAACAATACGTTCCCCTTCCTTCTCCCCATAGTTAATCTCTATGAGAATAGCATCGTGGATTAGAGGAGTGATAATTTGGGGCCATTCAATGACGACAAAACTGCCGGGATCCTCCAGGTATTCTTCTATCCCCATATCGAGGGCTTCCTGTGTGGATTCCAGGCGATAGAGGTCGAGGTGGAACAAAGTGGATTGCTTGAAATCTTTGTGGGCTATAGGGTAACTATGGGCCAATGCAAATGTTGGACTGGATGCCTCCGTATCATGATAACCGAGCACCTTGGCAAACCAATTTGTAAAAGTGGTTTTCCCTGCTCCTAGATTTCCCTCCAGTAATATAATTGAGGTGTGTTGCAGGTAAGGTAAAAGCTCTAATATGAGATGCTCCCATTGTTTTTCTCTGAGCCTGTCTCTGTGAAGTAAGCGTCGCTTTGTCATTGATATTAATCCGGTGAAAGAGATTTGCAGTTGGTTCGTTGTTGAAGTAAACTTTACAATTTCATATTTGTTCTTAATGGGGGAAGTACGATAGAATTATCGTAATGCAACACCCGTAAAACAATGCGCCGGGATAGAAATGTGGGCGCCTGTTAGTGTTTGATTTTTTTATGAGTAAGTCAATTCTTAGGGGATTTATCATTAAGGTATATTCTGCTTCAATAGTTGCAGATAAATAGTTATAATTTCTAATATATTCGTATCTTTGTGTGCTCATTAAACACTAACAAGGTGCGCCTAAAATATAGGGTGTATAGCGGAATGCAGCATATGTGTTCTCACCTTATTTTCTTAGGTATAAAAAGAATCAAAACACATAATGACTCAGAAGAAACAACAATATGACGCGGGGAGTATCACCGCGTTAGAAGGACTTGAAGCGGTTCGGTTGCGACCGGGGATGTACATCGGTAGTACCGATACAAAAGGACTGCACCATTTGGTGTGGGAGGTGATAGATAACTCTATAGATGAGCATTTGGCAGGACATGCCTCAAGAGTCGATATGGTCATCTATGAAAATGGTCATCTATCGGTAACAGACGATGGCCGCGGTATCCCTACGGGTATGCACGAAAAACTTAAAAAGTCAGCACTTGAAGTCGTGATGACAGTACTTCACGCCGGAGGAAAGTTTGACAAGGACTCCTACAAAGTTTCCGGAGGACTGCACGGGGTAGGAGTGTCCTGTGTGAATGCGCTTTCGGATTATCTTCGTGCTGAAGTACATCGGGAGGGAAAGATTTTCGTTCAAGAATATTCGGTGGGAAAGCCAACTACAGAAGTCGTTGAGATTGGTGCGACAGAGCGCACAGGTACGACTATCGAGTTTCATCCGGACCCGACCATTTTTGATACAACGGATTTTAAGTTTGATGTGCTTGCCGCCAGACTGAAGGAACTCTCTTATCTCAACAGTGGATTGTTATTAACTTTGACTGATGAAAGGGAGAAAGATGAAGAAGGTAAACCGAGGTACGAAGAGTTTTTCTCAGAAGGAGGACTTAAAGAATTTGTCGAACATTTGGATGAAGGGAGGACTCCCATTATCGAATCACCCATCCACGTCAAAGGCAAGGAGGAGAATGTCGAGGTAGAAGTGGCAATGCAGTACAATACCTCCTTTCAAGAGCATATCTATTCCTTTGTAAACAATATTAATACACGTGAGGGAGGTACGCATGTCAATGGTTTTCGGCGCGCGGTCAATAGAGAGTTTCAAAAGTACGCCGAGGAACGTGGTTTTTTTAAGAAGCTTAAGTTTAAAGTATCCGGAGAGGATTTTAGAGAGGGGTTGACAAGTGTGGTAGCAGTAAAGGTGCCGGAACCTCAGTTTAAAGGGCAGACAAAAGGGGAGTTAGGCAATAGCGAAGTAACCGGTGTAGTATCTAGAATTGTAGGGAGTGCACTAAAGAATTACCTCGAAGAGAATCCTAAGGATGTCAAGCGAATCATTGATAAGGTAATACTTGCCGCTACAGCGCGGCATGCCGCTCGAAAAGCACGAGAACTTGTACAGCGTAAAAATGTATTAACCGGGTCCGGGCTTCCCGGAAAGCTGAGTGACTGCGCTTCGAAGGATGCTTCTATCAGCGAACTGTATTTGGTGGAGGGAGATTCGGCCGGTGGAACAGCTAAGCAAGGACGCGATCGACATTTTCAAGCGATTCTTCCATTGCGCGGTAAGATTCTCAATGTTGAAAAAGCTATGGAGCACAAGATTTATGAGAATGAGGAGATTAAGAATATGTTCACTGCCCTAGGAGTACGCATAGTAGAAGAAGAGGGAGAGCGGGTATTGAGTACGGAGAATTTGAGATATCACAAGATCATCATTATGACGGATGCCGATGTCGATGGCTCACATATCACCACCTTGATTCTTACCTTCTTTTTCCGGTACATGCTTCGATTGATAGAAGAGGGATATATTTATATCGCCCAACCACCTTTGTATCAAGTAAAAAAGGGTAAGCAATTTAAGTATTGCTGGAATGATGATGAAATGCGTAATGCCATCAAGGAAGTGGCAGGAAAAGGCAATGAGTCGACCGTTAAGGTGCAGCGCTACAAAGGTCTTGGAGAGATGAATGCGGAGCAATTGTGGGATACCACTATGAATCCAGAACACCGCATACTCAAGCAAGTTACCATCGAAGATGCTGTAGCTGCAGATCTGATATTCTCTAAACTTATGGGGGATGAAGTGGCCCCCCGCCGTAAGTTTATAGAGGAGAATGCTACCTATGCGAATGTGGATATTTGATGTTGTGTGTGGCAGGTGGTGCATCCGTTTTATTTTCGATTCAGTTGGAGTTGACTATAGACGATTTGGAGAGGTTTTGTATTTTGACTGCGTCCTATATGCAATATAGACGGTCAAGTCATTGCAATATGCTAAATTGACCTTTTCTATCGTTTCATCATCGTTAAGTCTGTCCACTTTTTTACCGATTATAGTGTTCATGTCAGCGAAGGTTCAGTGGGTGTGTTATGGTATGCTACGGAATGCTTTAATAGAGTAGTTGCTTCCAGGTTAGAGTATCAAATTGGGTTTTGTAGGTAGCTCCTATACCAAAGTTGATACGGGGAGCATTATTTATGAAATGGTCTTGCGCGATAAGGAACTTGAATCGCAATCCATCCACCCCTGTCTTAATGACTTCAATATCAAATTCGTTATCCAAATACGGAGAATTATTAGTAATGGAGGCATTGGCATACACTGCCTTGTACCGCAGACGAATCGCATCGATAAAGTCCACCGTTGATTCGAAGTTGTATTCTCCTCCTTTTGTGTTTTGGCCGACAAATCGCTCTACTTGCTTGTAGGCGACATTGAGTTGGATATCCGAGACGAACCCCACATCTCTAAGGGCTTGTTTTACAGCACCTGTCAAAAGTTGAGACAACTGGATAGATACAAATTCACTTAAGCTGGCAGTATAATCGATAGATGAAGCACTGAGTCCTCCGCCAATTCCGGAAGGAGGGATAAAACTGTTGAATACAATAAGACCAAATACTTGGCGATTGAGACTCGCTGTGTTCTGATTAATATCGTTCAATCGGGCGACTGCATAACTGCGAAGCGGACCTGTGAGATTTGGCACCTTGATGGTAAACGAAATTTCGGGCTGAAACAAAGGTCCTGTGATATGCATTTCCAAATCCACTCTTCTTGGTCTCTTGGCTCCCGATTTAATATTGTCGGAAGCATTTTCAAGATAATCCGCAATCAATGGGTAAAGAGGTGCCTCTAAGTTGGCATAAAGTGCGGTAATATTCAATTGGGCATTGAGTGGATCCCCATTCCAATGGATGGTGCCCCCGGGTTGAACTACGAAAGGTTTGTTGACAATATTAAATAATGTGAAAAGATAATTGCCCTTTGCCACTTGATAGTCGCCAATCATATTTATTTGACCTCCGGGTAATACAGATAAATGTATTTTCCCGATCCCGGAGCCCTTTAGGATGTCTCCGGTTGATTCATCAAAGATGATGGAGGTCTCCGCATCTTCTTGAATTTCCATATCCATGTTGACCGTCAATTGTAACACGTCGTCCTCCTTTTTTCTATCTCGCTTTTTAACTTCATTTTTAAAATAGATAAAGTTATTGCGATATTTACCCTCTTCTTTGCTGTATCCTGTTGGGATAAACAAGTGGGTTCCCTTTCCTGTTATACCTTTGATGTCAATATTCAGGCGTTTTAACGGGCCGCTAAAACGGATAAACAAATTGCCTATGGCAGTGCCGTAATAGCTTGGGTTGTCTTGTTTGGTGGTATTCAATCCAAGAATTTTTTCGGACTGAATGGTGACATTCAAGGCGGGATCCCGCAAATAGGTATGACGCATACCTCCTGTAACTACTGCTGTATTGTGGAGGCTGTCTGAAAGAATGACGCCCGAAAAGTCAATGTAATTTTTCTTTAACCGGATATTTTGTTTTTCGAGAAAGTAAGTCACTCCAATATAATCAACTTTGGCCTGTCCTTTTTGGACAAACACATTGCCCCGTAAATCTTTGTCCTTTCCGATTCCTTGAAGATGCACTTTGCCGGTGAGCGTCCCCTTTATTTTGGAAATACCTTCCGGGATAATGATTTTAATAGCTTTCAATGGGAGGTTAGTCCCATCTGCGTGAAATTGATATCCCACTTTTTTGCCCACTTCGGGATCAAATACCGAATCGAACCGTATGTGCCCACCAGCAGTTAATTCCTGCCGGTCCTTGACCGCGTGTAAGTCCAGATACATCGGGGATTTGAAGTCCTTCATTTTAAAACTTATACGTGTTTCTCCCAATTTTACAGGGCGCAATCCGAGATCAGGGGCATAGACTCCTCCTGAAATATTAATGCGCTTGAATATATCCGCTATCTGAATATATAAATCCATCTCTCCTTCGAAGTCGAGCTGTGGGAGTCGCAATAAACTATCTACTACACTCGTCGGTATACCGCTGAGTGAAGCAATTAATCCACGCGCACCAATATTGCTTATCTCCATTCGTTTGCCCCTACTTGAGTGGGCTATGAAATCCCGGATATCAATACTCTGACTGTCGATGTAAAAGTAATTCAAAGGGTCAATTGTCCACCGCTCTCCATTGCGGGTGACGAGTTTCGTCCGGTACCCAAAATAACTTACCAGCCCCTGTTCTTGCGGAAAAGATATGAGGGCCAATTGAAACGTGTCTAAATTGGCAGCAGAATCGATCATGGACAAATCTGATAATAAGGTGTCCTTTGCCAACTCAAAAGAGGCATGGATTCCTTTTATGTAGTTTTTCATACCTATGCGCTTCGCTTTATCTACCTGAATCGTCCATTTACCTTTACTTTTACCCTCCTTTCCTGAAAAGCGTATCTTATCCAACTGGAAATCATTGTAGTGCAAACTTGGGGTGTTAAAGGTGAAATCCAAGGAATCCAAACTACTATCATAAAATCCACTTGCATTGAATGAGGTCCATTGTATATTTTGAGTTGTTATGATAGGAAGGATAGGATCGAGGTTCTTTACGTCTATTATGAAATTGTAGAAATGCTGTACGGAGTCAGCCTGAATGCTCGGCAAGTGCATCGATGCGTACAAATGAGGATGTTTTTTTTCAAACAATCGCAAAAAGTCCTTATGTAACGCTGAAAGCTTGTAGTGGCCATTGAAGCGGGCATCTAAAATATCTGACTTTACATCCATGGTCTTAAGTCCACCGGCAAATATCTTTTGTATCGCATGTACTTCATTCAATTCGTAAACGATAGTATCCCTTTGGATGCGCAAATGATGTAAGGCAATCTCTCCGGCGGAATTATCGATATTCGTCCCTTCCAATTTGACCTTCATGTCACCTTTAAACCTGATATCCTTTTTGTTAAGGTGGAGAGGTCGTAACTTTAATCTTTTGACTTTCGCAGTAAAGTCCAATTTGGGTTGTTTGTCCAAATCGCTGATTAATCCCTTAAATTCCAAATCTATGTTGTCTTCAGAAATGCTTAGGGCTCCATCTATCAGCGATTTATTCAGGATGCCATTAAATACTAAATTTTCATATAGGTACCCCCTGTAGTCGAGAGACAATACTTGAGCGTTGAGGTCAGCCTTGGCTGTTTGGATAGTTAGTCCACGCCCTTCTGTAACCGCGGCGTTGAGGGTGACCTCACCCAAGTCAGGTACCTCGGTAAAGGTCCCTAAAGCGAAATTTTGTAGGGACATATGTCCGGAATAACGCGCATTTTTTATCCCTGGTCGAAGATTAAGACGCATATCCATATCGGCTATTCCCAAATCGGACTCGAGTGTACCATAGGTTACAAAGTCCTTGATAAATCCGTCAAATTGGCCACTGAATGCAATGCCTCCCAACTTTTGGAATCGACCCGTAGCTCCTTTGAGCTGTAAGATATCCGTTAATGTGGCAGCGCTTGTCAGTAAGGGGCTGGCCTTGATACTAAAAAAACGCTCTCCTTTATGCGTGATGTCCCTGGTGGATATATTGCCTCTAAAGGAGAGACCTCCTGGAATTTCCGCAACCATTTTCCTGCCTTTAAGAGCATTGACATATCCCATTATCGTGCCACTTAAGCGTAATGTGTTATCGGCATGAGCAGAAAAATAATGTGTATGGTAAAGTGCAGGAGCAAAATACAATAAATCCTGTACCGGAAAGTGGGAACGCTTGATTTTTGCCTGCAAGTACACATCATCTACAAAATACTTGAAGGATTCAAATCCATCATAATCCATACGGAGATCACCGGAAATTTCACCTTTTCTTGTAAAAAGTTGAAATACCTGTGCCTTCATCGAATCTCTGGTCGATATGAAATCGTCTACACACATCTCCTTAACCTCAAAGCCACTTTTTTCAATAAATCCCAAATGGTCCAATTGGCCATTAATCACTCCGGGAATGATGATTACATCGGAGCAATTGGTGCTAATGCTGTTCAAACTGATATCATTCCAGTCTATAAACTTTTGATTGCCAATACTAATTCCGGAAGGCTTCTTATAATTGGTATATTGCAATGTGCCATCTACTATTTCAATCCGGTCAAACCTCAAGGTAAATCCTTTCGATTGAGATGGAGTAGGAGGTGGGGTATTCCATGTTGTGTCAGTCAGCAAAGAGTCAACCTTAGATGAATCCCCTTCCTCTTCTGCCGAGGAATGAGATACCCCACCAATAGTGTCCCGTTGTGTGTTGGAATACCGGTTGATGACAATTTCCGGAGAGGCAATAGAAAGCGATGAAAAGAGAAATGTTTTGCTCTTAAAATCACTGCTTTTGATGACGGCCTCAATCCATGGAATGTCATAGTACTGATCAAAATGCCGATCAAAATTAGCATACGATAAGAATACATCTTCCGCTTTTACTTGCTTTAAGGAGAAAGCGAAATCCAACCACTTATGCGAGGGGGAGTCTTTGGTGGCCAATTCCCTGTCCGTAGATTCCGGCTTGGCAAATATCCTTTCCCAATTGCTTTTGGTTTCCCCACTATAGGTCGTAATTGTTATACGAATGTCGCGAAGAGTAGCATCATCAAAAGTAATGGATCTATGAAGGAGTGCCCCTATTAAATTATGGTAGTTTATCCGTGCATGGCCGGCATAAAGTAGGGTGTCTTTATGATGATCCAATAGGAGAAGCCCTTGCAATTGCAGGCCGCTATACAGAGAAAAATGAAATGTGTCTAACTGCACTTTTGTGTGGAGGGCTTTGGACACGCGATGCTCTATCTGATGAACTCCCCACTGTCTATTAATTGCATATGAAAACCATAATAGTGCAAGGAGAATAAGAGAAAATAATAACAGAAGTGTACGCCAAATCCATCTTTGTTTTCCCCGGCTTCGTGTGGGGTTTTTGATATGTTCTTTTTCGTTGTTAGACATTAATCAATGCGAAGGTAATAATTATAGATAAAAGGAGGTTATTTGCCCGATAGCAGCACCATGAATATTATCGCTTATGAAAAACAGACGATGAATAGTTCTCTGACAATTAAAAACATCACTATTTCTTTGTAATAATAACGCAAAATACGCACCAATTATGCGACGAGACGGCTTAAAGAAAAGTTAATCATTGTAGTGGATACATATGGGACAAAGCAATACCGATAATACGCCTTTGGATATTTTAGCACTTTCTATTGAGAAGACCTCTACCTTTTGCCCTATCTTTAGGGTTATTTCTTTAGTTTTGGTGTATGATTAAGGAACATGAATTTCATTCATCATTACATTTACACGTTCCATCGGACCTTTAAGAGACAATAAAAAGCAAACAGATGACATCTGAAAAAACACCGGGGAAAGCCGCACAACATTGGAATCAGAGATACCTCCAGGAGAATACCCCTTGGGATATCGGTGCACCGTCTCCGCCCCTCATCAATTTTGCCACCAAATACATCTCTAAGGAGGCCAGAATATTGATTCCCGGAGCCGGCAATGCTTACGAAGCCGAGGCCCTTCACCGGTTGGGTTATCCCGAAGTTTTTGTATGCGATTGGGCGCCGGAGCCGATACAGCGCTTTGCACGCCGGATTCCGTCTTTTCCCCGGTCTCACCTGATAGTACAAGATTTTTTTTCCTTGAGAGGAAGGTACGATTTCATACTCGAACAGACCTTTTTATCCGCTCTTTCTCCTTCTTCCAGGCCGGAATACGCCCGGCAATGTCATTCTTTGTTGACGCCTGACGGAGTCATGGCGGGGGTGCTGTTTAAGATACAATTCCCATTCGAGGGACCTCCCTTTGGCGGCAGCATAGAGGAGTATGAGGCACTGTTTAGTCCACTATTTCATATCATAAAATTAGAAACCGCAAGAGATTCCATCCGGCCCAGAGCGGGGTCAGAATGTTTCATCCATATGGTCGCGAAATAGAGAATTATTTACACCAATTGGTGCTCCTTCATGACTTTGTAGGTGGTCTCACCGATATTGGCAGGATTGGTTACCACCTCGATACCGCAAGAGCGCATGATTTTCATTTTTTCCTCTGCGGTATCGGCTTTTCCCCCAATAATAGCGCCGGCGTGCCCCATGGTCCGCCCCTTGGGAGCAGTGATTCCGGCGATGTATGCCACCACGGGTTTCGTGCCATTTTCCTTGATGTAGTAAGCCGCATCCGCTTCCATATTGCCCCCAATTTCGCCAATGACAATGATGCCCTTGGTCTCCGGATCGTTCATGAAATACTCGACCGCCTCCTTGGTGGTAGTGCCGGGAATGGGGTCGCCACCGATACCGATACAGGTAGATTGGCCCAAGCCTACTTTAGTAACCTGGTCGACCGCTTCATAAGTTAATGTTCCGGATCGGGAAACAATTCCGATGGAACCTTTTTGGTGGATAAATCCGGGCATAATGCCCATCTTGGCTTCACCCGGAGTGATGATGCCGGGACAGTTGGGGCCGATGAGAACGCTATCTGTCTCATTGACAAAAGCTTTGGCTTCAATCATGTCCTGCACCGGAATGCCCTCTGTAATGCAAACGATTAGTTGTAGTCCTGCATCTGCAGCCTCTATAATCGCGTCCTTCGCGAAAGCCGGAGGGACAAAAATGATACTGGCATTTGCGCCGGTCTGCTTTACCGCGTCTTCCACCGTATTGAATACGGGTAAACCCAAGTGCGTTTGCCCTCCTTTGCCCGGAGTGACGCCCCCTACTACTTGTGTGCCGTATTCGATCATCTTTCCCGCGTGAAACGTACCTTCCTTTCCGGTAAATCCCTGAACAATAACCTTGGTATCTTTATTTATTAATACTGACATATTTCTTTATATTTTACTGTTTTTTTGAATCCATAATATAGACATCTTCCCCCGGCTGATGCATGTAATACTTCTCTCGTGCGTATTTTTCCTTGTTGACTTCGAGGTCAATAGCGTCTTTCTTTGCCTGAACAATCTTTGCTTTATAGTCGGCTACCTCCCTTTCCAATTCCTTTACCTTGCGATTGAGAGCCAAGTGTGTTGTCACCTTGTTCGCATCAAAAAACAGCATCCAAATGGCAAAGGCAAATGTCACCAACAGGTATTTGTTGGTCGAAAGAATAAAGTGCCGAAGGCGTTGAAAGATGTCGAACATATTACATATTATTTTAATGAGTAATGTAATGTTCATGCAAAAGTACTACAAAATCCACATATCAAAGGATTGAGGTATGAGAAAATAGAGCAAAGCTTCGAAAACAAGCCCAATGGGAATGAAGTGCGACTGGTCTAAAAGGAAAACATGTCATCAAGTTCCTGAATAATAGGTGTTTAAGATTATTAATGTCCATACTCTAATGTAGTGACACTTTTGATTAATTCAATCAAAAAGTAAATACCCGAAATCAATAGGCTTTCTGATACATTGAAAGCATTTGTCAAGCGCTCAGCGGTAAGTGCTATTGCTCTTTTTTATGTTCTATATCAAATTGCTTTGGATTTATGTCGCAGGGTTATATCTTTGAGGTCGATTCGGGTATGTCAATGGCTGTAGAAATGTTTGAAGGCAATGTACAACCGGTCCATTAAGCACATAGTGCAATCCACTAGAAATGCTTATCATAAAATTGAAAATCAAACAACTTTTTCTGAATGCACATTTTGCACAATCTCCTTTCCGGTGCCGTACTCTTTACCTTAGTCCTCTTATGTGGAGGAGTGGGGCCCAATGGTAGTGGAAATGAAATCTGTGATAATGGAATTGACGATGATGGAGATGGCCTAATCGATTGCTATGACCCGGATTGTGGATGCACAAAAGCATGTGACGCACAGTACTTTAAAGTCTGTCCATTGGAATGTACGCAACCGTTTCCACAGACACCGGTGGCAGTCCGGTTGGAATGGGAGTCGGTAGATACCATTTGGCATGAATACAGCATGCCGGTCATTGGGGATATTGACGGAGATGGGGAAGTGGAGATTATCGGGAAAAAAGGGCCTTTTTCCCATACCAATTTCCGATTGCTCGACACGGGTTTTGTGGTTTACAAAGGGAGGAATGGCGCTACAAAGTATAAAATAGATACGACCCCGTTGGTCAATTACACCAACCCTACCATAGCAATAGCTGATTTGGACCGGGATGGCAAAAGTGAGATGGTTGTTCAAGCATCGGGTACGGCAGGCAATGCCCTGGGAGGGCATCTTTACTGCTACGAGTGGGCCAATGGAGGCATCCGGCTCAAGTGGGTCTCCGATTCTTCGATTTATACTTCGAAACATCCTTATGCCACTTCTTCTCCTGCTTCCTTTGCTGACATCGATCACGATGGATTGCCGGAGGTGATTGTGTCTCATTTTATATTTGATGGCATCGATGGTCATCTCAAGGCGTTTGGCGATACGGCTGTAAACAGAGGGGCGGTCCATGACTGGGATGCTTTTCACGATGTGTATTTTCCCGTTGTAGCTGATATCCTTCCCGATGGATTTTGTTCCCGTTGTCAGGGATTGGAGTTGGCGATGGGCAATGGCGTCTACAGTGTACAATTCACCCCGGGCATACCCTTGAACCGGCGTATTCAACTTGAGGTGGAGCTTCCCGGTGGGACGGATGGTTTTACTTCTACTTGTGATTTTGATGGGGATGGAGATCTTGATATTGTCTATAGTCATGCCGGTTTTTTTGATTCGACACTGGTTTTGACGGTGTGGGATGGACAGACTCCCGTACGTATAACTACAGACCAAAAATTAAAGCGTAGTATCCCTTTTGAGGCCCGATTTGCCGGGTTACCCATCTTAAAAGATATAGATGGGGACGGGCGTGTCGAAGTCCTATTGAATAGCCCGGGATTGTACCGCATTTTGGATTGGGAAAATGGGGGGTGGATGACCCGGCTGTCGCTTATGACTTCTGACAAATCCGGTCTTACGGGAAGTACCGCCTTGGATTTTAATCACGATGGACGGTATGAAATCGTCTACCGCGACGAGACAAACTTACGCTTGTTGGATGCGTTGACCGGCGCAGAAATATTCAAGACGCCATGCAGTTCGGGCACTTTTGTTGAATATCCTGTCATTTCTGATGTGGACCGGGACGGGGAAGCGGAAATCGTATGTGGGTGTGGCAACAAATTGCGCGTCTATGGTTCTGCAGGAGCCCCCTGGCCCCTCACGCGTAGTGTTTGGAATCAATCTCTATTTTACAATGTCAATATCCATGACGATTTGACCGTCCCCTTATATCAACAGGGACACCACGTTGTGGCCGATAGCGTTATTCTCAATAATTACCTCATGCCTTACGCCTATGACCAACTCCCTGCGGTAGATGTATGGATCGACACGTTGATTTTCGAATGTTCCGATAGCCTTAGCCGGGTGACCGTCCGCGTGTGCAATACCGGAGACAAAGCGACGCACCCCAATACTCCAATTACTGTATATGGGTCAGACCCTATTCACTCCGCCGGAAGGCCCCTCCTTACTGCCGTGTTGGCAAAAGCTATTGCGGTAGATAGCTGCATTAGCTTTACGCTGAATATCCCAGACAAGACCGGGGACAAATTTTATGTAGTGGTCAATGCCCCCCGAAATCTGAAGCCTCCATTTCGATTGGAAGACTTTCCGTACACTTCCTTTATCGAATGCGATTACCTCAACAACCTCGATAGCATCCTGCGCCCTTCCTTGCCGGAGATGGTTGATTTGGGACCGGACCTAATGCTTTGTACTGTGGACTCCATACCAATTCATGTCAAAGGAGATTATGCCGAGTACCTTTGGCAAGACGGGAGTACGGATAGCATTTTTATAGCGCATGAGGCCGGGACTTATTGGGTGTTGGTCCGGGATATTTGTGGGCACCAACTCAGAGATACTGTACGTTTGACCATCACCCCTCCGCCTATATTGGATATAGGGCGGGACACGACTGTATGCAAGGGGGAAATCCTCATGCTGGAAGCAGATAGCTTTGATTATTACCGTTGGAGTCCCGCCGGGGTAATGGACTGTGACACCTGCGAGACGGTTCATGTACGAGTGGATTCCAATCTCCGGATAACGGTAGAAGGGCGTACCGAAGATGGGTGTCTCAATCGCGATACGCTCCGGTTGAAAGTATTCCCGACGAGGATTACTCGAGACAGCGTCCCGCTCTGTGCCGGCGATACCTTGTACTTAAAGGATACGGTTGTCTCCCGTCCTGGTACCTACCCGGTACATTTGACTGACCGGAGAGGTTGCGACAGCATTCATGAGGTCTATGTATGGTTAAAAGACGGTTATTTTAATGCTAAACAGCTAACGATATGCCCGGGAGATAGTGCTATGATTTTTGGCCGTTGGGAGAAAATGGCGGGGACCTTTCAGCGTCGTTATTCGACAAAGGAGCGTTGTGACTCCATCATTCTGATTGATTTGTCCATTGCCCCAGCGATTCAGGCGCGCATCGATTATTCTCCTCCATGTCCCGAGGACTCCTTTGCCCTCGTAACAGCCCACGTTTACGGAGGAATTGGGCCGCTCCAACTGACATGGGATCAAGGCAATGAGCATGCTCGTTCTACGTTGTTGCCTATAGGGCACCACGAACTCGTGGTGATGGACTCTCTGGGGTGTACTGCTTTTTATGAGTATGAAATTGTACCCCAAACGGCTCCGGATTACCATCTTACTGTCACCGATGAATCCTGTCCCGGCGAAGAAGACGGAGCGATTAAAGTAATACTTTCCGGTGAAAATGATAAGGTGCAGGTGTTCAATGCTAAAGGTGAACAAATATCGCCGGATTATTCCGGTCTTTTGCCCGGAGAATATTACATTACCATTTCGGATACTTCGGGCTGTCTATGGAGGGATACGGTCAGGATTTATCCCGCAGATACGATAGCGCTATCCGTCTCACCGGACACTACGATTTACAAGGGAGATACCGTATCCCTATGGGCTCAAATCCCCGGTGGAACGAATGGCCAACTGCATTGGAGTCCGGCCTATACTTTGAGTTGCGAGACATGCTCTTCCCCAAATGCCTTTCCGCGCGAGACACAAAGGTATTTCGTCACCTATACGGATTCCTCCGGATGTGAGGTGACCGGTACGGTATTGGTCAAGGTGATTGACGGAGCAAAAGTATACATCCCAAATGTTTTTACCCCCAATGAGGATGGCTTTAACGATGGCTTTACTGTGTATGGCAGTTCGAGAGTGGAAGAAATCATCTTTTTGGAGATTTATGACCGGTGGGGAGAACTAATATTTCGAAATGAACACTTCCCGGTAAATGTCCCTTTCGTCGGATGGAATGGACAATTTCATAACAAGAAAATGCTACCGGGAGTCTATGTTTATCGCACGGCTGTTTTGTTTAAGTCAGGGGAGGCGAAATCGTATGTGGGAGATGTTACTTTGGTGCGGTGAAACTATCCATTCAGTTTCCCTCCATACTGCTTTAATTCAATTCATTCTACCCTTTTTTTTGTCAATTCCACTTACCCCAATGAATCGATAAAATCAATCCAACACAAGGGAAATTTACATCAAGAAAATCCTCGAATGGACATGCTAAAGTTTGTAGGAATGGAATGTATGAAGCTTCGTAAACTATTGAAAGCAAGCAGTTAATTGATCTTTAATAGATGAAATTATATTCATATAGCATATTAAAAGTATGTATAAATATCAGATATACAAATGATAATATATATATATTAAAAATATGTGAAATATATCCCCATTTTTTTGACGCTCTACATCAACTATAATACCTTTGTGCATTGAAAAGGGATTAACCACCTCGATTCGAACGAACAATGAATGATTGATAGAGATTAGCTAGTATTAGAAAGGATAAAAAAATCTATGCTTTCTTTTTCATGAGTTCTTTGTTTGATTTTAAGTGTAAAAGTACGTGTAATGCATTAAGAAGTTATCGTGTTTTTGCCAGAGTTTTTTAGTTGTAAAACAAAACCAACACTCATGAACAAATTCTTTACTTTGAGATTAACTTCAGTGGTTTTTTTGATTTCCTTACTCACCTTTTGGATTACATCGAGAGACCTTCATGCCCAGTCCAATATCGCATTGTTTTATGATGGGGCTTATGTCGATAATGGAGCTTTCTGTGGTTCTGAAGGGACCAATTTGCTCAATTATTACAATGGGGCCGGTCATACGGTGACGACCTTTATCGGAACTACCGGTGCGTCATGGACCCCGGCCCTTTCCGGCAAAGATGCGGTAGTTATTCCTGAACAGGAGAATGGCCAAATAGTACTGGATGCTGCCGCCACTACAGAACTTCAGAATTTTGTCAGTTCCGGGAAAGTGCTTTTAATTCATGGCCGTTTTTTGAGAGCTGAGAGGTTTTTAAATACAGTTTTTGGTTTTTCTTTGCTTAGTGCTGGAGGGACTTCTTCTGGCTCATCAGCTTTGTTTGGCTCTATTCCTTCCAGCTCTTGTCTTGCATCCGGTGCTGCTCTGCCGGCAACTCTTGGCAATCATAGCTTTACTACATTCAGCACAGTTGCATCTTTACCGGCAGGGGGGATTCCCGTGTTTGGAAGATTTGGAAGTACTCAAGCCTCTGTTTATGAAATCCCTTATGGTTCCGGGAAAATTTTCTTTTTCGGTTGGGATTATTTTGAGGGCGGCCCAGGATGCCCTACTGTAGACCCTGACTGGAATGATTTATTTGAGAGAGCCTTATCCTGTGCGCTTTCCTGTTCTACTGCTCCTTCGGTACAATTCTGCCCGGACACCATAAAAGTGGGTAATGATGTCGATGAGTGTGGAGCATACGTTAATTATGCGATTGTATTTGCCGATACTTGTGGGGATGGAACAATAACCCATTCATTGGATATGGGAGCAACCTGGTTGCCGGGAGACGGTTCTGGAAGTTATTTTGCAGTAGACACAATCGAAGTGTGGGTTAGAGATATTAATGCAAATGGTGGTGATACCTGTATTTTTCATATTGCCGTTATGGATACCCAAAAACCGGATGCTGTGTGCACGGATGTCAATGCCATAGTCGGAGCGGGATGCGATGCGACAGTGGCGGCGCATCAGGTGGGCTTTTTGAGTTCAGACAACTGCGATACGATGAGTACGATGATCTCGAAGGATAATATGACCTTTAGTTCTAGTGTGAGTTTCACCTCGGCGGATCTACCCAATTCTCCGGTAACAGTATATATGAAGGTGTGTGACATTCACGGCAACTGCGACACCTGCTCTGCGCAGGTGTTCTTGAGTGATACCACAGCCCCTATGATTACTTGTCCTGCGGATATGACGATTGATAATGAACCGGGGCAGTGTTATGGTAAGGTGCCGGATTTGACCGCCGCGGTCAGTGATAATTGCGGTTCAGTGAGTGTAACACAGACCCCTCCAGCCAATAGTTTATTTGGCTCCTCGCATGGAGACACGATACAAGTATTATTAATTTCGGAAGACAACAATGGGAACAAGGACACCTGTGGGACCCGTTTGACGCTCAACGATGCGGAGTTTCCAGAGTTGGTGGGCTGTCCTGCAGACGTAACGATTGGGACGAGTGCAGGAGGTACAGGCGATTGCATGGGAGAATTTTCTTGGACAAGTCCACATGTACAGGACAATTGTGCGTATAACCCCGCTACTTATTTCCGCAATCATTTTTATCCGATGCCTCCCGGCACCAATTTGGTTTTCCATCAATTGGATCCGGTTAATCATCCTTTGCATGATGACTATCCAGTAGGTACGACACGGGTAGTATATACGGTAAGAGACTATGCCGGACATAAAGATGCATGTTCTTACACAGTAACAGTAGTAGATGATGAAGCTCCGATGATCACGTGTCCTTCAGATATGACAGTAATGACCAGTGCTGGTGGAACAGGAGATTGTGAGGGGGAAGCGAGCTGGACGAACCCCACACCGACAGACAATTGTATGGTCGATAGTATGAACTATTCTATTTCATTGGAGGATAATACCAATATATCCAAAATTAATGTGACAGCAGGAGCCGCTGAGACCCAGGCCCTACCCGTAGGAACCCACACCGTACATTATACTGTATGGGACACTTCAGGCAATGCCGCTTCTTGCAGTTTTGAGATACGCGTAATAGACGACGAAGATCCACAAGTAACTTGCCCGGCGAATGTAACGTTATCCACGCAGAAGCCTTTATGTGCGCATACGGTTTTGGACAAAGCCTTGGATCCTGTGTATACAGACAATTGTCCGGACAGCAGTATCATGCATAACTGGCCCTTTGCGCCCAATCCATGGACTTTGCAGGGAGCGACCTTCCCACGCGGGACGACCCCAGTGATGTGGACGGTGACGGATAAGGTGGGCAACACGGCGACGTGTATATTTACAATAACGGTAGAAGACGTTGACGAACCATACATTATCAATTGTCCGGATTCAAACTTAGTCTACAGCAACGATCCGGGCATGTGTGGAGCGATCCCCAACTGGGCACCACTGATTGCAACAGATTATTGCGACGGAATAGACAATGTGGTATTGGAATACTCATTGGATATGGGAGCGACCTGGACACCGGGACATGCATATAGTTTGTTTTTTCCGTTAGACACAAGTGTGGTCTGGTACAGAGCCAGGGATTTGGCCGGTAATATATCAGATACCTGTATGTTTAATGTAATCGTCAATGACGACGAGGCACCGGATGCGGTATGTACGGATGTCAATGCCATAGTTGGAGCGGGCTGCGATGCTACGGTGACGGCGCATCAGGTAGGCTTTTTGAGCTCGGACAACTGCGATACTATGAGTACTATGATATCGCGAGACAATATAACATATAGTGCGAGTCTGAATTTCACATCAGCAGACTTGGGTAGTTCTCCGATTACGGTATATATGAAGGTATGCGATACCGTGGGTAACTGTGATACTTGCACAGCGCTTGTATTCCTAAGTGATACGACAGCGCCAATGATTACCTGCCCGGCAGATATGACAATAGACAATGAACCGGGACAGTGCCATGGTAAGGTGCCGGATTTGACTGCTACGGTGAGCGACAACTGCGGCGGGGTAACTGTTACACAAGAGCCGCCGGCCAATAGCTTATTTGGTTCGTCTCATGGAGACACTATGCAGGTGTTGTTAATTTCGGAGGATACCCATGGCAATAAGGATACCTGCATAACAAAGTTAACGCTGAATGATGCTGAGTTTCCTGAGTTGGTGGGCTGTCCTGCGGACGTAACGATAGGGACAAGTGCAGGAGGTACTGGAGATTGTATGGGAGAGTTATCCTGGACGAGTCCACATGTACAGGACAATTGTTCATACGATCCTGGGACTTATTTCCGCAATCATTATTATCCGTATCCACCCGGAACAAACTTGGTGTTCCACCAGCTAGATCCTGTTAATCATCCCTTGCACGACGATTATCCGGTGGGAACGACACGGGTGGTATATACGGTCCGCGACAGTGCTGGACACAAAGATGCCTGCTCCTATACAGTAACGGTTGTAGATGACGAACCACCCGTAATTACTTGCCCGGCAGACATGACCGTTATGACAAGTGCAGGAGGCACGGGAGATTGCTCGGGAGAAGCTAACTGGACAAACCCGACACCTACGGACAATTGCGCTATAGATACGATGAATTTAGTCATTACGTATCCTGACAACTCAGTAGAGTTGCGTGCCAATGTGACGTTAGGTGGAGCGGAGACCGGCATGTTCCCCAAAGGAGTCAGCAGTTTGAAATACACTGTTTGGGATACGACGGGCAACATGTCGATGTGTACGTTTGAGATTGCGGTACAGGATGATGAAGTACCGATGGTCACTTGCCCAGCAGATGTGACGTTCGGGACAGATGCTCCTGAATGTGAGCATTTGGTAACGGATAAGCTATTGGATGCAACATTTACGGATAATTGCCCCGACAGTAGTGTGATGCATAATTATCCGTTTGCGCCGAATCCTTGGACGCTACAAGGAGCCACATTCCCTCTGGGTACCACAGTTGTACAATGGACAGCTACAGATAAGTCCGGTAATACGGCTACCTGCAGCTTTATGGTAACGGTAGAAGACAATGACGCCCCAATGATTATTAACTGTCCGGATAGTGTGTTGGTCTACAGCAATGATCCGGGAAGTTGTGGAGCAGTTCCCAACTTTGCCCCGATTGTAGCAGAGGATAATTGCTCGGGACTTAATGTCATGTATAGATACTCGTTGGACAAGGGAGGCAGTTGGACAGCAGGCCAAGCGTACAGCTTGTATTATGCGGTAGGTTCAACGGAAGTATGGTATGTGGCAGAAGACATGGCAGGCAATGTAAGTGATACATGCAAGTTTGTGGTACAGGTGAATGACGACGAAGCTCCGGATGCGGTATGTACACCTGTTACGGTAGCAGTAGGAGCGATGTGCGATGCCGTAGTGACTGCGGAGCAAGTGGGCTTCCTGAGCTCGGATAATTGCGATAGCATCACATTGCAGATAGGTCGTGATACGATGACCCTATCGGATCATGTCGACTTTACGATAGCAGACTTACCGAATTCTCCGATTACGGTACATCTTAAGGTGTGTGACACTGTTGGCAATTGCAGTTGGTGTTCAACGGCGATTACGCTGATAGATACTTCAGCACCGGTTATAACCTGTCCAGCCGATATGACTATTAATAATGAGCCGGGGTTCTGCTACGGAAAGATACCGGATATAGGAGCCACTGCCTTTAGTGATAACTGCGGTACGTTTACGATTACACAGACACCTGCGCCGGGGTTGCTCTTTGGTTCGCACCACGGAGATACACTTTCGGTACAGTTGGTAATAGAAGACAATAATAACAATAGGGACACATGCAGCGTTTTACTGACACTTAACGACAATGAAAATCCGTTTGTAGTGTGCCCGTTGGACGTAACAGTGGGAACTTCGAGTGGCGGTACCGGAGACTGCAATGGTGATTACACTTGGCTCCATCCTGTACCGGATGACAATTGCCATATTGATAGTTTGAATTTGGTGATTACAGATGCCTTAGGAGGAATTGTAACCATGAATGATGTGCCTCCGGGTGGGACAATTACACACACATTCGGCTCCGGAGTCAATACACTCAAGTATACAGCGATAGATAGTGCGGGCAATATGGCAATGTGTACATGGACTGTAACGATTGTGGACAACGAGGACCCTGTGGTCACTTGTCCTGCTGATATAACAGTTGGCACAAGTGCCGGGGGAACGGGAGACTGCACAGGAGATGCCAGTTGGACGAATCCGACCCCAACGGATAATTGCATGGTGGATACGATGAACCTGGTCATTACGTATCCGGACAACAGTATTGAATTGCGTCCGAATGTTACAGCAGGAGGAGTAGAAAGCGGAACATTCCCCAAAGGGGTAAGCAGTTTGAAATACACCGTATGGGATACGACTGGCAATATGTCTATGTGCACCTTTAAAATAACTGTACAAGATGATGAGGCGCCACAAGTTACCTGTCATGCGGATGTAACACTATTGACAGACCCCGGTGTATGTGAAGTAGTTTTGGGTAGTGACAGTTTAGATGCGACCTTCACAGACAACTGCCCGGACAGCACCATAGCCCACAATTGGCCGTTTGCTCCTAATCCGTGGACTTTACATGGTGGGACCTTTACTTTAGGTACCCATACGATTACCTGGACGGCGACAGATAAATCGGGCAATACCGCGAGTTGTCAGATGAATATAACGATTGAAGACCATGAAGCTCCGGTATTTTTGAACTGTCCGGACAGCAACTGGGTGATACCGAATGACCCGGGTTGGTGCGGAGCAGTAGCCAACTTCCCCCAACTCATCGGCAATGATAACTGTACGGCGGAAAGTGATTTGATTTACGAATACAGTTTAGACATGGGTGCCAGTTGGACAACAGGCCAAGCCGGTAGTTTATTCTACCCGATAGGAATGACGGAAGTATGGCACCGTGTAACGGATACGGTAGGCAATGTAGGAGATACCTGCATGTTTAAAGTAATCGTATTGGATAAAGAATACCCCAACGCGGTTTGTACTCCGGTGACGGTATATATGAGCAGTACGTGTGAAGGATATGTTACAGCAGAACAAATCGGCGGCTTGTCGACGGATAACTGTGACAGTATCCAGCTAAAGATAGGACGAGATACTATTACTCTGTCAGACACTATCTTCTTCAACATGGGTGATTTGGACACCAGCCCTATAGTAGTGCATTTACGCGTCTGCGACAGTGTAGGCAACTGCAGTTGGTGCTCGACAAACGTACACCTTAAGGATACGATACCACCTGGAATTGTTTGTCCTCCGGACTTTACGATGGACGTTGTGAATAATGCGTGTTATATAGAGCTACCGGATATAGCGGCGATGTCGTTTACGGACAACTGCAATATATATAGTATTGAGCAAACACCTCCACCGGGAACAAATGTGGGTTCACGTCATGGAGAGGTAGTCACGGTTACCCTCGTCATCACTGACAATGAAGGAAATACCGACACCTGCATGGTTAATATCACGCTTAATGATGCTACTCCACCGGAGTTGGCGTGCCCGGCAAATGTCACCATAGGAACCTCCATTGGGGGAACAGGCGATTGCGAAGGTCTCCACAACTGGAGCCATCCCTTGCCGATAGACAATTGCCATATTGACTCACTCAATGTGAAGTACACCTTCCCGGATGGAAGCATGGAGACAGAGATGAATGTATCTCATGGCGATACTACATCCAAGTCCTTCCCGTTAGGAACAACACAGATTAAATACACGACGACAGATAGTGCGGGCAACAGCACGATGTGCTTCTGGAGTGTGACAGTAGTGGATGATGAGGATCCTATTATCACCTGCCCCGCAGATGTCAGAGGGTTGGTGTGCGGCGATATTCCTCCTGCAGGAGCAACGGACAAAGCGAGTTTTGAGGGTCTTGGTGGTACCATCAGCGACAACTGTACTACGGATGCCTTTACGGTAACATATATCGATCAATCCAACGGACTGAGTACATGTAACTTTGACGATTCACTTGTCATAACCAGGACCTATACGGTGACGGACTCATCCGGAAACTTCACCACTTGTGAGCAGCGATTCATCTACGATGAGGACGTGACGCCTCCGGTTATTACAGGAGTTCCTAACGACACTTTAGTAGCATGTGCAGAAGAAGTTCCCGCAGTTCCGACCGTAAGCGCTACAGATAATTGTATGGCTAATGAGCCGCTCAATATCGACTTTAATGAAGTCGTTACGAATGATAGTTGCCATGACAAATTTGTGTTGACACGGACGTGGACAGCGTATGATAATTGCAACAATAGCTCGAGTGCTTCGTACACGATAACGGTTCGGGATACGATACCACCGGTATTGCACAATGTTCCGGCGGATACGTTGGTGCTCTGTCAAGAGGAGATTCCGGGAGTGCCCTCCAACGTTTTTGCTACGGACAACTGTGGACAACTCATCAATATCGAATTTAATGAAGTAACGGTACCAAGAGGGTGTGATGACCAATACGATGTGGTGCGCACCTGGAAAGCTACTGATGCCTGTGGCAATTTCATGGATTCGACACAAACCATACTGGTACGAGATACCATTCCGCCAGTGATCACAGGTGGTGCGGATTATGAAATATTATGTGACCAATCCAATGCCAATAATGATGACGAGTTGATTAGCTGGTTGAATAACAACGCCGGAGCTATCGCGGTAGACAATTGTAGCCAAGTCACTTGGAGCAATAATTATATTGACACCAACTGGGTAGATGGATGTGGAAATACTCGATATGTTGACGTCACCTTCTACGCTACAGATGAATGTGATAATGTGGATTCTGTGACATTCAGATTTGGAACAATTGACACCATACCACCCGTCTTCCAGAATTGTCCGAGACTCCCGGTTGTGGAAAATGCAGAAACGGGACATTGCGATGCTTATGTCAACTTCTCGGCGCCTTACGCGCTTGACAACTGTACAGATACAGTATTGATTCGACAGATCGATGGAACCGGATTGCATTCAGGCAGCAGGTTCCCGGTCGGAACCACCATATTGATTTTTGAAGCAACAGATGGTTGTGGTAATTCAGATACGTGTGAATATAAAATTATCGTCAATGATTACTGGGATCCACCGTTGCTTACCTGCCCGCAAGTGGACAGTATTGACAACGATCCGGAGAAATGTGGAGCAACGGTATTCAACCTTAAGCCCACCGTAGTGGATACATGCAAGGATCACGTAGCGGTAACGTATTTCATAACCGATTCGAGTGGAGCGGTCATCGCTGAAGGTGTTGAAGATGCCAGTGGTGAGTACTTCCCCGTGGGCGACAATAAGTTGACGTATATTGCCCAAGATCAGCCCATCGTTTTGATAACGGAAGTGACGCAGATGTTGGGTGCACCGGTAGGTGCGACAAACCCGGTTCCTGGACATTTTGATGGCGACCTAACCAATGGAGATTATGTCGAAATAACCAATTTTGGTCCGACGACGATGGATTTGACTTGCTTGACACTTGAAATCGTTGACGCCGGTGGAAGTGTGTGCAGCAGAACTCTTCCTAACGGAACCATGTTGGGTGTTGGTCAAACGCTGGTCTTCCATGTAGGTATGGGAGCAGATGATCCGGCCAATAGTTATTTCTCAATGAATTGTGCCGAAGCAGCTAACACCGATCCGAGGGGCTATGTGCTCAGCTTATATGATCACGTGATAGATGTGGTGACAACCAACGGATTTGATCCTGTAGGCGCAGGTACCATAGCGGTCGTTGAAGCAGATGATTGGAGTGGGGTGTCAGCAGATATGGATTGTCATGCAAGTTATTACAGAAGCAGACTACAGGATCACAACAACGAGACGGATTGGGTATTGGCAGAGAGCTGCGCTCCGGCAACGCTGGGTAGCCTCAATGCGGGCTTACCTGTTCTCACAGACAATGGAACGGTAGCCTCCTTACAGAGTACAGATCCGGGAGTGGATACGTGTATGGTGGATGTCATCGTAAGCGATGTAGAGATTCCGAGTTGTGTAGAGTATGACACGATGATATACAATGGAGCGACCAATTTGAATGCCAATATAGCCGTAGGTGATTGTTATACCTCAGTGATTAATGTTCCGACAAATGGAATACTAGGAGATATCAACGTATTAAATTTGACGGGCACGGCCGATGATGTCAATGGTCTGGAAGTTACACTCATTAGTCCATCGGGAACTGAAGTGGTCTTATTTGAGGGAGCATGTAGTGCTGGGGACAATGACTTTGACTTTAGCCTGATGGATGACGATGCAGCCAATGATTTGGCCGCATCGGGCTGCAATCCTCTTGGAAGTGCAGGGGAGTCTAAGCCCATGGAACCACTCAAAGCGTTTTACGAAGAGCCGATGATGGGAGATTGGACATTGCAAATAGCAAATAACAGCTGCGCTTCGACGCAGCCGGCACAACTGACCAATTGGGAGTTGCAGATTATGCAGATGTTGCCTTACAGTCAGGGAGACACAACCTTCTGCAATGACACATTGGTATGTGGAGGAAAGTTCATGTGGACGCATCCGATATTTGAAGATAATTGTTGCCTTGGAGATATTTATGTAGAGTATAGTTCTAAGGATCCGATAGTGGTTCCGACGAATGGACCGGTGGTAGGCGGAAGTGTAACGATGGAGTTCTTCGAAGTAGGAACGACGACGGTACGATATATTCTTACGGACAAAGCGGGCAATAAGTCGAGCTGTTCGTTTGATGTGACAGTAGAAGACTGTGAGGATCCGGTCATTACCAATTGTCCTGCGGATTTGACCTTGCAGGCCAATCCGGGAGAATGTGAAGTGTTCTGGTCTTACGGCTATATCGTAACAGACAACTGTGGTGTAGATACCATTTACGCTAACCCACCGGATGCTACGTATTTAGGAATAGGAGAACATGAGATAGTAGTCATAGCAAAAGACTCTGCGGGCAATGCAGACACCTGTATATACACGGTTACGGTCAATGAATTTGATCCTGCCGGCAATGAGTTGGCTTGTGTTGACCAAACCCAGTTAAGTCTGGATAGCACCTGTACAGCAGTTCTAACTGCGGACATGGTATTGTCAGGAGACGGCTACCACTGTTACTCCGGGTATGAGTTGGAGGTGCGCGAAGGATGTGGTAAGAGAGACGGATTGTTGCACAGCGACACCTTTACCCTATCAGACGTAGGCAAGTGCTTCACGGTGACGGTCATAGATCCACGATCGGGCAATAGCTGTTGGGGTTGTGTGTGTATTGAAGACAAGCTGGCCCCTGTCATAGAATGTCCGCCGGATACTGCAGTACCATGTGCTGTAGCATTTACACCGTCATATACAGGCCGTCCGACGATTTTGAGTTGTGTACAAAATCCAAGTATCACTTATCATGACAAAATAACGGACAATGGCAAGTGTAAGAAATACCGCTTGACCATAGAGCGAAAGTGGACAGTAAAAGATGGTTCGGGCAATACTACGACCTGCACGCAGATGATTTATGTCAAAGAGTTTGACTTGGCGGATGTCACCTTCCCGGCTGATGTCGACGATTTGACGGTGCCCGGGTTGTCGTGTGATAAAGCTTTTGATGAAATAGAAGATGAAAAAATAGATCCTACTAAAGAGGAGATACGTCCCGGTGTACCTAATCCACATTTCCCGGCCTACGCAGTTGATTTATCGACGGGATGCCGAACCGGATGTGTAGATGATTATGTCTTGGATACCGTGATATACAAAGCCAGTGGTTGTAGGATTCGTGTTCCGAGAAGTCTAGGATGGAACGTGATAACAGATGGAGTCAACGCCGGACATCCCAGTCCGTTCCCGATCTATTACCGTAGTCATTGGCAGTGGGTTAAGACCGGTGGAAGAAGATGCTTTGGCGGTTACCCGACAAATGATCCTGAAGCCCTTTCGCCTTATGTAAAATGGACAGGAACAGGTGTGCCAACAATAGGAGGAAAATCTGTCTTTGACAAGAATAAGTATTGCAACTACTCCTACAAATATGAAGACGAAGTGTACGATGCATGTGAAGGTGAGTATGAAATCCACCGACATTGGAAGGTGGTGAGCAAGTGTCTACCGGTTATTCCGGGCATTAACCCGTTAGTGCATACGCAGGTCATCCGTGTAATCGATAGAGAAGGGCCAAAAATCACCTTCCCGGAGGAAGTTACGGTAGGAATGACGAGTACGAGTTGTTTTGGCAGGTGGTTAGTGCCTGAGCCATGGTTAGAGGACAATTGCTCCGCTGCCGTCGGATATAAAGTACTGACGTGGACAGGAAGAGCCATTAAGCTGCCCAACGGTCAATGGATTGTTATCGGATTGGCAGAAGGAACGCATACGGTGGTAATAGAAGCGGAAGATGCCTGTGGCAATGTCTCGCAACTCAATGTAACGGTACATGTAGTGGACAATATTCCACCCACCCCGGTTTGTGAGACGCATACGGTCGTAAGTCTTGTAAGTTCGAATGACAGAGCGACAGACTTTGTAAAAATCAAAGCGAAGACGTTTGATGATGGCTCATTTGATAATTGTAAGGAGGTATGGTTTAAGGTGATACGTATGGATGAGACCTTGGGTAAGCCGAATGGCAGCACAGCGGATAATCGTGTAGCCTGCAACGGTTTGGACGGTGATGATGATTTGGGCCGAACCGGCAATCAGGTGTACTTTGATGACGAAGTGTCCTTCTGCTGTCAGGATGTTGGGCAAAATGTTATGGTAGTGTTTAGAGTCTTTGACGTGGATCCGGGACCTGGTCCTATCTCACCGAGCACGATGGAACGAGGCCGGCTCAAAGGCCACTTCTCAGATTGTATGGTTGAAGTAGAAGTACAGAATAAAGCCCTTCCGATCGTACATGCTCCGGATGATGTAGTGGTAAGCTGCTCGTTCTGGTTTGATGACAGCGAAGAGGCTCTGACGGATCCAAACAATCCTACATTCGGTAGGGTAGTGACGGACAAGAATCTTAGAGAAAAACTGAAGACGACGGATGTGGTATGCCCACGCTGGTGTGAAGATATAGACCAGCATTACCTGAAGTGGTTCCCACACGGTAAGGCACCTCAGTTTGTTCCAATTCCTGCAGTTTCCGAAAAGGCATGTTTCTTTGCCAACAAGTACTACAATCCAACACATCCGGAGAACAAGTATAGCTTGGTATGGGGATGGGATGGATTTGTATCCAAGACATGTGGAATATCGCCTACGATTACTGTAAACGATGGACGGGAATGCGGTCAAGGGGTGATTACCCGGACTATCACGGTAACGGTCGATGGTGTACGCTATCAAGATAAGCAACAGATATGGGTTGTTAATTGTGATCCGTTCTACATCGATCCTGTAGTATGCACCTCCAATACGGATGATATCGAATGGCCCAATGGCTGCAATGAGACCATTACACTGGATGGTTGCGGAGCGGACCTTGATCCTTCTAACCCACAACTGGGCAAACCAGTCATAGTCAATGGTAAGGATGACCAGTGTAGCAGTATCGCAATCGATTACAAAGACGATACCATCACGATAACGCGAGATGCATGCTTTAAGGTTATTCGGGATTGGAGTGTCATAGACTGGTGTCAGTGGGATCCGGACAAGGTGCCGACCACCGGCAATACAACGGGATATTACACGCATCCGCATCCGGGAGAATGGCATTTCCGTCAGATTATTCTGGTGAGAGATAAAATATCACCTGTAGTGACTTGCAGCCACGCGGATTGCGAGCCGGATACCTATCGGGATACAGTCATCAATGGTCAGCGTTATTGCGTAGGTCATATAGATCTCAATGTTAGCGCTACGGACGAGTGTACACCAACCGATAAGTTGTACTTCGACTATAAGATTGACCTCTACAATGACCGGTCTGGTAAGTATGGCACATATGATGTATTTGTCGGACGAGCATTGGCGGGTCAGCAAGCGGTCGACTATTTCAATCCATGGGCAGATAATGAGTTAGACCCGAGCTCTGCCAGTGGCACCTATCCTGTAGGGGAGCATATGCTTCAATACTATGTAGAGGATGGCTGCGGCAACGTCGGCGTATGCAACTTGCTCTTCGAAGTGAAGGACTGCAAGAAGCCAACCCCATATTGTGAGGATGGTGCGGTAACCGTCATTATGCCTTCAAGTGGTAGTATAACCGTTTGGGCTACGGACTTGGATGCGGGCAGTTATGACAATTGTTCAGACACATCTGCATTGAAGCTTTATTTCAATGGAGATCCAAGCTGGACAGGTTACACCGTAACTTGCGATACCTTTACAGCGCATGGAGCAAAAGAAGAAGTGAGTATTGAGGTGGAGTTGTGGGTAGAAGATGAGGCTGGAAATACAGATTTCTGTGTGACCACGATAATTGTTCAGGACAACAACAATGCTTGTGGCAATACAACCAATCTGGCGGGTATCGTCGTAGATCGAAAAGACGAAGTACTGGGTTCGGTACTTGTGCGACTCGAAGACCAGAATGGAGCTGTACTTAAGACAAAGAAGAGTGGCGGGAAGTTTATCATACCTGTACCACAAAACGCTGAGTATATCGACATCTTTAAGAATGAAGATTGGCTCAATGGAGTAAATACACGGGATTTGGTAGCTATCCAATTACATCTTCTTGGCAAAAAGGACTTTACAGATGCCTATCAGTACATAGCGGCAGATGCTACAAATAATGAAAAAGTATCTACAGCGGATATTTTAGTAATACGTAAGCTGATACTCGGCAAGATTAAGAACTTGGATAAGTGGAAGCAAACCTCCTGGAGATTTATGCCGAAGGGACATATGTTTACAGATTATCATACGCCTTGGGGGTATCCGGAACGGTTGCCGATCCAGTCTCTTATTGAGGCAGAATTGGATGCCAACTTCCGGGGAGTCAAGATTGGGGATGTCTCAGGCGATGCTAGAGCAAACCTTACCGGCAAGACCAAAGTGCGTACGGATAAAACACTACAGTTAAGAGTGGACGATGTCGAGCTACAACCGGGCAAACGGGTCTCCATCGATGTTACGGCTGCCAACTTTAATGAAATGGTAGGCATGCAGTACAGCATGGAGTTCGATCCACAACAAATGGATTTTGTTGAGATGCAGCCTGGCAAGTTAAAGATAGACCCAAGCAACTACAATGCACAAATGGCAGAACAAGGCGTTTTGACATTTAGTTGGAACATTTTGGATAATCCGGTCACTCTTAAGGGAGAAGAGGTGCTGTTTACCTTGGTATTCACAGGCAAGGAGCAGGTTAAGAATCCACTGTTGAAGATAAGTTCTGCAGTAACCTCTGCTGAAGGATATGATGCTAAAGGTCGTGATTACGAAATAGCACTACGCTATGAAAGTAGTGCAATTGCCAAAGCACTTCCTTTCCGCTTATATCAGAACAGTCCGAACCCATTTAAGGAGGAGACGGAGATCCGCTTTGATTTGCCGGAAGATATGAATGTTCAACTGACGTTCTACACGGATAATGGAAAAATCATCAAGAAGGTAATCATAGATGGTCAGCAAGGTGAAAATAAATTGGTCGTGGCCTCTAAAGACTTGGGCGAAAAAGGACGAGTTATTTATTATCAACTCGACTCCGAAGACTACACCGCAACCAAGAAAATGATTTTGATTAAGTAAATAATTCTTCTTAGGAAGAGTTGTGATGAGTTATTACAAAAAAAGAGCGGCTTTTCCAGCCGCTCTTTTTTGTAAAATCTTTAATAGAAAGAAGAGTTAAGTAACATAAAAGCATCAATTTTGCACTTTATCCACATAGAATTGCAAGTCAATACATTTGTTTTTTTGTGCTAATTCAACAATTTAAATGCAATCAAAGAAAAATTCAAAGGTGTTTGTTACAAGACCGCATATGCCACCTTTGGATTCTTTTAATCATTTGCTCAAAGAGATATGGTCAACCAAGGTGCTGACTAACAATGGCCCTTTTGTGACCACTTTGGAAAATAAGTTAGCCGACTATCTCGAAGTGCCACATATATCCTTATATTCCAATGGCACCTTAGCCTTGATAGCGGCATTGCATGCATTAAATATTGAGGGAGAAGTTATCACTACTCCTTATAGTTTTGTCGCTACATCTCATGCCTTATGGTGGAATAATATCAAACCAATATTTGTTGATATTGACCCGGATACTTTTTGTTTGGACCCCGGTAAAATAGAAGAAGCTATTACTGAAAAAACCACTGCTATTCTCCCGGTCCATGTTTATGGTCGGCCTTGTAAGGCAGCTCAGATTCAGAGAATTGCCCAAAAGCATGGTTTAAAAGTTATCTATGATGCGGCTCATGCATTTGGGGTCAAACAAGGGGGTCAATCTGTTTTACTAGAAGGGGATTTGTCTATATTGAGTTTTCATGCCACTAAAGTATATAATACCATAGAAGGTGGAGCTGTCGTTTGTAGAACAGCTGAGATGAAGAATAAATTGAGCCAGTTAAGGAATTTTGGCTTTGTGAATGAAGTACGTGTTTTGCGACCGGGAATCAATGCCAAAATGAATGAATTACAAGCCGCTTATGGACTCTTACAGTTAGAAACTATCGATCAACAAATCGCTAATCGAAAGCAAAAAACCCTTTTGTATAAATCTCTGCTCAAAGATGTTGCCGGCATTCGGTGTTATGAGGATTTAGAGAATGTCCAATACAATTATGGATATTTTCCCATTTTAGTCGAAAGTGCAGTCTATGGCAAAGAAAGGGATGCGCTTTATTATTACCTGCAACAGAAGAATATATTTGGGCGCAGGTACTTCTACCCACTTATTAGTGAATTTGAACCATACAATCAGTTGCCTTCGTCATCCACCGGTAACTTACCAATCGCATACGACATTTCGAGAAAGGTGATATGCCTGCCAATGTATTATGAATTGGAAGATCATTTGATTATTGAGATATGCAATTTGATTGCTGATTTCTCTAACAAAAAATCTTAAACGTTAATGATAAAAGGGCAACATATCACATCAATAACCTTTATCTCTCCACGAGATATGCGTAAAAACAGGTCAGATGCTGTTCATGTAATGAAGTCCTGTGAAGCGTTTAGCCGGCAAAATGTCGAAGTGAGACTGCTTACCCCACGGGTTGAAAGAAAGGGAAATCCCAAAGATATGAAGTCTCTGTTCTCTCTTTATAATATTGATGAAAGAGCATTTGAAATCGTAGAATCCCCATACAGCTTATTAGAACGGGATGATGGAAACGTGCATCCGGTTAAGTTGTTGCTCTTCAAATTGCTCTTCATATTTCAATACTTTATTGCAAACAGGAAAAACTACAGAGATAATAGAAACATCATATACTCTAAGTGCTTCATCTCAACAGTGCCTGTTATTTTTCTTAAAAAAATAGGGATTGTAAAGTCGCCCCTTGTTTTTGAAATAATCAATATTAAGAACTCTCTATTGCATCGATTTCTCGTCCGGAATGTTGATTTTTTTATAAGTCACAGCCATTTTGTCAACTATTTCATATTAAAAATCACCCAAAGACCCTTGAGCGATTTTTATAATTCTCCGCTATTCACTCAGGTACAAGCATTCGAAAGGCTGGTAAAGACGGGTAAAAGTACAATCAGGCAACAGCTGTCAATCCCATTGGGTCGAAAAATAGTTTTGTACGCGGGTAAGGTGTTTAAAGGATCCCGGGAGATTCAATATATGAGTGAGGTCGCAAGAAATACACCTCATATCGATTATTACATAGTAGGGGCAAGTCCACATGCATTAGAATATTATCAATCGAAGATCAAGGATTGTGAGAATGTTTATCTCTTTGGATTCCAAACCTTGGAGAATTACTATAAATACGTCAAAGCTGCAGATATATTGTTGTCTTACTATCCCGCAACAGAGCACTACATGTATCAATTGTTGCCCGGTAAAATGGGAATTTATTTGGCTAGTGATAATCCTGTGATTTTGTCGGATATGCCCAATTTGCGTCTCTATTTCTCGGATGATTTGGTATATTACGTCCCCCCGGATAGTCCCGGCTTGTTGAAAAAGAAAATTCTTGATATCTTTGAGAATTATCATTCTGCGGTAGAAAAGGCCAAGTCCGCACGCCAATTTATCTCTAATTTGACCTACCAAAACTATGGTGAAAGCATTATTGTAGCATTGGAGAAGCAGTTTTGCAAAACAATGCCGGATTAATAAATAGCTTTAAATAGCATAAGAGTGACACTAAAGACAAAATTAGTAATAGGAGGTGCTTATCTGGCTGGGACCAATGTGCTTGGACAAGTATTTGCTATTATTATCAATATTGTCCTTGCCCGGTTGCTTCACCCGGAGGACTTTGGAGTGATTGCGTTGTCAGGCACCTATATCGGTTTTATCTCTCTTTTTAGCGCTGTTGGGTTTGGTTCTGCAGTCATTTATTATAAAGAGCTAGACCAAAGACAAACTTCTTCAATTTATTGGATGAATTTTCTATTTTCCGTAGTGACCTTTCTTGTCATCGTGTTGACAGCTCCCCTCGCTGCCGGATTTTATAACACTCCATCTTTAACCGGTATTGTGCGCTGGTCGGCGCTTGGGATTTTGGTTAGTCCATTTTTTATGATTAACTATAAGTTGCTTGAGCGGAACTTAGAGTTCAAACTTCTTGCTATCTTAAACCTAAGCTCCACTATCATAGGTAGCTTGCTTGGTGTACTGGCCGCTTTTCTTCATTTTGGAGTCTATGCGTTGGTCGTGCAATCACTTTCTTCCATTGTGATTAAGATGTTTTTAATCTTGTATCACTCCTCGTGGAGGCCTCTGTTTTACTTCAATTGGGTAGACATTAAATCGCCTATATGGTACTCGGTTAAGTTTAAGGCTTCCAACTCCGTTTTGTATGTCGAAAGAAACATAGATTATCTTATCCTTGGTAAGATTTTTAGGCCCCAGCAACTTGGCTATTATTCCTTTGCCTACAACATCATGTACACCCCGGTCAAACGGATATCTTACATTTTTAGCAATATGCTTTTCCCTGCGTTGTCTTCTCTCAAAAATGATAATTCCAGATTGCTAAGTACTTATTTTAGATCGAGTCAGCTCATTGCAATCGTCGCGTTTCCAATGATGACCTTGTTGGCCCTCAATGCTGACTGGTTAATTCCAACTGTCTTTGGCGAACAATGGGGAGATGCTGTTCCCGTTATTAAAATACTGAGTTTTGCTGGTGCGATTCAATCTGTCGGCCAACTAGGGGCTATTGTTTTTCCGTCTATTGGAAAACCTGAGATTTCGGTTTATTTATCGATTATTCGCAGCATGTTTACTATACTGGCTATACTTGGAGGAAGCCATTATGGTCTGATTGGGGTGGCATATGCACTAATATTTGCCAAAGCGCTATCTCTAATTGTTACATTTATTTTTGTTTATCGCTTTCTCCCATTTGATATATTTGATTTGGTGAAGATATTTGTTGGGCCAATAACAAACATGGTGATTTTGTTTGTCGTTTATAATGCATTGAGCAGCTCTCAAATGTCCATAAGTGGTGGCATGGCGCAATTTGTTCTCATGTCAATTATCTCTTTGGGAATAAGCCTGCTGTTTCATAAATCTATCATAATGGATATTGTTAAGGTGTTGTTTAATCGTACAATTCTTAAGGAGCACTAATGCCATGACCACAAAATATTTTGATATTGACATACCGGCTATTCAAGTGCCTCTTCCGCTTTTGACGGAGCTAAGAGATTTAATCACTTCACATGAAGAGCTATTTACATATATCCTTGTTCATGGAAGTGTGTCGACGGGCGAAATTGTTCCTTACAGCGATTTTGACGGTCTTTTGATAGTCAAAGATAAGTACACAGGAAGCAAGCAACTCAAGGCTTTCCTCCGTGCCTCGATGCGTAGGATATACAGATTTGACCCTTTGCAACATCACGGGTGGTTTGTTATTGCCGAAAGTCAATTGGCAGATTACGATGAGCTTTACCTGCCTGTGGAAGTTTTGCGACATTCCAAATCCATTTATCCGGACAATCCCATCCGGCTTCCTGTTGTCGTCAACCATCCGGTCGATTACCGTCCTTCTTTTGATCGCATGTATGCAGCATTGCAGAGGAGAGTTGGTATGAAATGGTACCCGAAAAACATCTATCAACTCAAGAGTTTCCTCAGTGAGATTATGTTGTTGCCTAGCTTGTTCTATGCCGCTAAATACAATGAGGCTATCTTTAAGAAGTATAGCTTTGAGAAAATCCGTCCACTATTTAGCGAAGAAGAATGGCATGTTATGGCAGTAGCTTCGGCGATCCGGGAGGGGTGGTGTTATGAGTTGAATTCCTTTCAGCGCTATGTATTACATAGGCCGGGCAAATTCCTGCGCAAATGGGCGGTGAGGTATGTTACACCAAAAATACCGGATGAGGTAGAACAAAGAATAGGCAATGATTTTTATAATAGCCTAGGCATGCTATTGAGCCGAATGAAAGATAATCTTAACAAATGAGATTCATAAACCGACCAACTCCGATACCGCCTGAGGCATATGAAGCTTTACTGGACAAGTTGACCGGCATGGTAGTTGACAGCTGCAGCCCTGTTGCCGTTTGTCAGATTGGCAGTGTGTCCCATCCCGGGATATCCGATCTCGATGTGATGGTTATTTTTGAGGAGGGACAAAGCTGTACACTCAATATTCGTCCTATGCTGTCAGAGTTTGAGAATAATATTTTGACACACGGGCTTTTCGGTACTACAGAGGAACTGCTCAAATTAAGTAAGCATTATTCGTTATTTAGCAATTACAAGATACTCTATTCTTCTAAGTTGGAAGTCTATCTGCCGGAAGACTCTTTGCTTACAGATGAGGTCAAAGGCCAAATTGCTCTTGAATACCTTATCCGGCTTTGGATTGCTCTTTCGATACAATTACATTATGGGGTATTAAAATTGCGATCCTTACTCTTGGAGATTAACGCGCTGAAATATGATCTGGAGCTGCTTGGGATAGGGGAGGGCAGGCATTATGAAATGGTACATGAACTCATAGGCTGGAGAAGCCGGTGGTTTGATCAAGCTCCTACAGATGAGCAACTAAAGAAATGGTTTTCGGAGTTTGTCAGTGTTCTGGGTGGCTTTATACGCAATGTATTGCAATCCAGGTCATTTTATTTGCCAGCTTCCCATATAAGTATCGCTCGTAACATTCAACTATTTCAAGATGAGAATCTACATATTTACAGAAAGGGATTAAGGTTGCCCTCAGTTTTAAGTCACCTGAGTACAAAATACCTGAGTCTGATGAACAGGATAAATTCATTTGAAGTAGGGATTCCATTCGACATTGTTGAAAACAAACAAAGTCGTATATTTGAGCGATTTTCATACTTGAAAAAGCATAATGAGTATTCCCGTATACATTTGCCTTATTTTGGGAATTTGGGTACAAGTTTGCGATTGGACGAAGCGCTCAAAACTATAGCATTTGATGGAGAAAATTAATTTACTCATTGTTCCGGCTTCTTTCCCTCTCTCAAAAAATGACATTAGTGGGGTTTATATTTTGGATTATATTGAAGCGGTCAAGCCCTATTGCAATGTGAAGGTTTTAAGTTATCATTTCAAGGCAAAAGAAAATGATATCATAAGAGAAAAGTTTAATAATGTTGATGTCATTAGGATAATGCTGAAAGGAGGAAGAAGTAAATTTGGGCATTACACGAAATTTGTCCAACTATATAAGCTAATGAGACGAGAAATCCGCTCCCAAAAGGAAAGGATGGATGTCGTACATGTGCACGGTGCGGCCGTGCCCGGAAGTATGGTGGCTCATTCCTTAAAAGGATTGAATATACCATTTTGTATTACCGAACATACCGGCCCATTCAGTAAGATATCGAACAATCCGATTTTAAAGTACTTGGCTGATTATGCTATACTACGTTCGTCCTTCTTTCATCCTGTGAGCCGGAATTTATTGGAGCAAGTTGAGTCTGCCGGAATATCTCCAAAGAATGTACAATTATTGTATAACCCTATTGATACCAGGGTGTTTGTTCCGGGAGCTCCGGTTGTTAAGGAAAAAGTAATTCTGTTTGTCGGAAGGTTAGAATCGTACAAAGGCGCTTTAAAATGTGTTCGAGCTTTTCACGGTTTGGGTGATGTCGCCAAGGAATGGAAAATGCACATTATTGGTGCCGGACCAGAAATGAATGCGATAAAAGAGTTTGTAAAGGAACGAGGGATCAGCCAAAGGGTTTATCTTGCAGGCCAACAACCGAAGTCTTACATCATAAAGCTAATGAAAAAAGCTGTTTTTTTGGTTTTTCCGAGTGAGCATGAAACATTCGGATTGGTGGTAGCTGAAGCGATGGCAGCAGGATTACCCGTCTTGGTGTCAAATACTACAGTCTTTGAAGAGTATGTTACTGATCGTTCTGGGATATTTGTCGACCCCAACAGTCAAGAAAGCATTGCAGGTGGCATGAAATATCTTATGATTAACCACCACAAGTTTGAAGCTATGGAAATTCGTAAAACAGTAATTGAAAGATTTTCTGCCAAATACATTGGAAAACGGCTAGCCCAACTATACGATGAGGCAATACGTATAACTAATTTATTATACTCATTATAGTATGTGTGGGATTACCGGTGTAATAGATCTGACAGGCGTCGATGCTCTAAAGCTGGAGCAAATGACAAGCATTATCCGGCACCGAGGACCCGACGATGAAGGGTATGTCTTGTACGATAAACAATTCGTTTGCAAAGAGTATAAAGGGAATGATTCTGACCCAGATTTCTTAGATTATGAGCATATCAGGGTGCCGGGTAACAATAGCGATAGAATTATTGGTTTAGGTCATAGAAGATTATCTATAATTGACCTTAAACCGAGTGGCCATCAACCGATGATAAAAAGTGGAGTGAGCCTCGTTTATAATGGTGAAATATACAACTATATAGAACTTCGCGCAGAACTCCGCACGCTTGGTTGTCAATTTGAAACGAACACAGATTCTGAGGTAATTATCAATGCCTATAAGTTATGGGGGAAGCAATGTGTCCAAAGATTTAGAGGTATGTGGGCGTTTGCCTTATTTGATGAACACAACCGTACTTTGATGCTTTCCAGGGATAGATTTGGGATTAAGCCAATGTATTATTTGCGCGGCAGGGAGTATTTATTTTTTGCCTCTGAGATTAAGTCAATAATAGCTTACTCGGGGAAAAGTCCATCTTTGGATAAGGAAAGGCTATTGGAGTATGTCGTTCATGGACAACTTTCCAATAAGAACAATACGCTTTATAAAGGACTATTGGAGCTCCCACCCGGAGAAAATATGATTATCCAAATAGGGGTAGATAAATTGAAATTCATCCGGGACAAATATTTTGACTTGAATGATGAGGTGATTCCAATAAGTGATGAACTATCGTTGCAAAAGCAGTTGTTTGAGAACATGTTGCAAGAATCTGTCAAAATCCATATGCGGTCCGATGTGAAGGTGGGGAGTTGTCTAAGTGGTGGTTTGGACTCATCGGCTATAGTAGCGTTAGCAAGTGGGGAGATGAAGGATGAAACTTTTCATACTTTTACAGCGGGATACCAAGATAAGAAGTTGGATGAAAGTTATTATGCCAATAAAGTTATAGCACATTTTACCAATATTAATGGCCATTTTACCTATCCCTCCCATGTTGATTTTTGGCAAGATTTTGATAAATTGATATGGCATCAGGAACAACCCTTTGCTTCAAGCTCTATTTTTGCACAATGGGCCGTAATGAAAAGTGCTGCTGAAAGGAATGTTAAAGTATTGCTTGATGGTCAAGGGGCGGATGAAGTTTTGGGGGGATACTCCTATTTTGGAGGAGCGTATCTTTGGGAATTGATGAAAAATAGACAATTCAAGACTTTTCTGAAGGAAGCTCAAGCCCTTAAACAGAACCGCTCAATTAATATATACCGGGAATTGGCCCGTGCTGCATTTCCATTTTTTCCGGGACTCCTTAAAGCCGGAATACGAAAGAGAGCAAGAATCGGCGCATCTATGTTGAACAAGGACTTTTACGATACCTTCAAAGGTTCGTTAAATCCCCAACCGGAAGATAGTAGCTTCCGGGAAAGGAGTATCTCTGCTATCAAGGGTGGCCTTAGGGATCTATTGCGATACGAAGATAGAAACTCTATGGCCTTTTCAATTGAAGCCCGTGTTCCATTTTTAGATCACCATCTGGTCATTTTAGGAATCAACTTGAGTACTAGTTCCAAAATTAATAATGGATGGTCAAAATATATACTTCGAAAGTCCATCGAGAATATACTGCCATCTATCGTAGTTTGGAGAAGGGATAAGAAAGGATTTGTTACACCTCAGTATGAATGGAAAAGGCTTTTGAAACAACAATTGGTTCAATATGTCAATAATGTTGATTTGCCGGACTGTTTTGACAGGGAGGCTATAAATGCATATGCAAAATCCAATGATATCCGGTCGGCTTCACACTTAAGTGAGTTTTGGAAAGTCATATCTGTTTTGAAATGGTTGGACATATACAAACTCAATTAGTGTTGAAGGTAAAGAATCCATATCGAATCGCAATTATTTGTGGGCACTTTATGCCGGAAGTAGGGTACCAAGAGGTTTATCTCGCTAGGGCTATATCGTCTTTGGGCCATGAGTTGAAAGTGTTTACTTCTGATAAGATTTCGCCCTCTTCGCGCAAGGTAATACCCAACCGCGAGAGGTACAAGCAAGGGAAGTTTCGTGATGGTAATTATCCGTATGAAATTGTTAGATTAAAGACGTTAATTAGTTATTCAGCCAACTTACTCCCTGTTGGATTACAAAAAAATGTCGATGCTTTTGACCCTCACATCATAATTATTGTTGGAGTGGGAAAGGTATTCCCTTACCCTATACTCAGAAAGGGTGGAAATCGTATGCGTTTTATATTAACATTGCTGGGTAATAATATTGATATGGCTGCTTGGCGTAAACCAAGAATTAAAGGCTACCTCAAAAATATACTTCTTAAGTCATGTCTCTATAATAAATCTGTACAAATAAGCAATTATCTTGTGCTTTATACTCCTTCAACAAAGGAAATACTAAAGAGGATTGTGCGAAAAGAGCTTCACGATAGAATCGACAAAATTGGTTTTCAGTCTAGTCTTGGCTTTGATGAAAATGATTTTTATTTCGACAGAAGCCAAAGAGGTTTAATACGAAGTCAATACAAGATAATGAGGGAAGATGTGGTATGTGTTACGTCTACAAGACTGACTCCTAATAAAGGGATTGAAGGAATTCTTGAAGTAATCGACACCATTCAAAAGAGAGTTCCTCATAAGAGGATATGGTATTTTTTGATTGGTGGGCTGAATGATGCTTACTCCCTGATGCTAAAGAGATACATTGAAAAGTTTAGTATTTCTGACCGGGTAATTATTTTGCCATTTATGGAGCATGCAGCATTAAGAGCCTATTATTCGGCTTCAGATATAGGAATATGGAAAAATGCAGCGATTTCAATTCAGGAGTCAATGGGGACCGGCCTTTACGTTCTACTTGAGAATAAATCATCGGTGAATCATCTTGTAATTGAAGATAATAATGGGTGTTTGTATGAAAAAGGCGGTATATTGAATGCTTTGGGTGAACTAATAGAACAAAAGGCGCCTATTCTTCACGACCTTAATGAAAGAGAAACGAGAAGAATTAATAATTTTAATAGATTTGCATACTCAAATATTGCAAAGTCTCTAATTGAGTTGTTTGATCTGAGTTTGAATTCAAACAGTGTAAATGCTTAGATTAATGTTGGAATGGTTCAATTGGTTTAGACAACAGCCCTTTTCATTTAAGTGGTTCTTAGTTGTTGTGCTTGTAAGGCCTTTTGTTGATGCCCTATGGTTTGTCAAAAAAATGGGAGTCTTTTCTCCCCTTCAGGTTATAGGTGTTTTAACTATTCTACTAGCTAGTGTATATAGTATAAAATTAAAACCCGCCAAGAAAGGACTGCTCCCTATTGTGTTTATAGTATTTGCTGTTCTACTGGCCTATAATCAGTACCTTCTGGTTGCTGAGTCCTTTAGTGTTCAAACGATAGGGTACATACTTCGAACGATCTCGCCGATCTTCATCTTCTTTTATTTGACCCGGGTGATTACTAATAGAGAACGCTTGCATGGGTTGCTCGACACTTTTCTTATCTCTTCCATTTTCCCATTGTTGATGTTGTTTTATGAGGCGATATTTACTCCAATAAACTATGTTGCTCTGCCGGAAAGCAGAGGAGGAGGTTATAGATTAACGGGATTGTACGCTGATTTGTTTAGCTATATGTCATTTGTCATTGGAGATTTTTTTATTCTGTCTTACTATTTGTTTAGCCGGCATTATTATTCCAAGCTAAAAACCTCTATTCGTTATGTTTTACTGGTACTTGTATTGACTGTGTTCGCTCTTCTTGGGTTAAAACATCAAGCTTCTTGGGGTGTTTTTCTTGCTGTTATTCTTAGCTTTGGAGTTTTTATAAGTAGTAGTATTGTTGAAGGGAAAAAGTACGCCTTATTACTTCTGATTTTGCTAGTAGCAGGGGGGCCGTTTTTACTTGAACGCCAATTGAACCAGCTTTTTTCCAAAGAAATAGCAGCCTATAATGTGGAGGCCAATCAAGACAGAGCCTTAAATGGCCGGATCAAACGCTGGGAAAGATATTTTGCAACTTGGGATAAATTATCATTGTGGAGCAAGGGAATTGGGGTAAGTACATCTAACCTGCCTTTTAGAACCAAGTTTATTATGACCAGTAGTGGTATGCATAGTGACTACGTCCGGTTTCTCTTCGGGACAGGAATAGTGGGGTTAATGTCGTTTCTACTGTTTTACGTCACTTTGGCGATAAAAAGCCTAAAGCTTCTACCTCCTGAGAGATACTTCGTTGTAACATCCGTATTAATCTTCTCACTTTATTCTATTACGGCTAATCCATTTGGTTCTAGCGGGTCTCTATTCTATATTATTGCAGCGGGATTTGTTATTGCTTTACAGCCTGTATATAAATTTTATCAAGTGGAACTTTGATGAAAAAAGTATTGATAATTGGTAAATTGCCTCCGCCGTATATGGGGCCTGCAATTGCAACAAGGATATTGCTTTCTTCTTCGTTGAAAGATAGGTATGAACTCTTACATTTCAATAATACTATCAATAAGAGGATTGAAACACAGGGGAGATTTGGTCTTGTGAAAATATTCAAGTCTATTCGTCTTTATTTGAAATTTTGGAAACAGGTAAGACGTGATAAGCCTAATGTCATTCTTATTCCTATTAGCCAAACGACTATTGGGTTTATTAAGGATTTTCCCATTGTCTTTTTGTCCGGATTATATGGACAAAGAAGCCTTGTCCAATTAAGAGGTAGTAATTTGAAAAAATGGTTGTCAGGAGCAAATTCTATTGTGCGGTTTCTCTTCCGTATAGCCATGAGCAAAGTAGATGGCGCTATTGTTTTAGGAGAAAAATTACGCTATTTATTTGATGACTACTTCTCGCATGAGCAAATCTTCGTTATACCCAATGGGGGTGACTTTTGTTTTCCTCTGAAACAGAATAACAAGTCAACCACGCTTAATGTACTTTATCTGGCCAATATCTATGAATCTAAAGGTGCCGGAATTCTCTTAGATGCTATCTTGTCAATGAAAGAGGTGAACAGTAGATGTGATTTTACTTTTGTAGGGGGATGGCGAAATGACCGGGATTTTAAGGATGCTTTTTTGAGAAAGGTGAAAAGTGCAGAACAAAGCATCAATGTTATCCCTCCTTTAGGCGGTGAGGACAAATGGCAATATTTTGCAGATGCGGATATTTTTGTATTTACCCCCATAGAGCCGGAAGGTCATCCTTGGGTAATTGTGGAAGCAATGGCTGCTGGATTGCCAATTATTTCCACTGACCAAGGGGCCATAACCGAATCAGTTATTGATGGCAAAAATGGATATATAGTGCCTGCCGGAAATCCTGCTGCAATCCGGGAGAAATTGAATATTTTGATTTCTAATCCGATCTTAAGAAAGAAGATGGGAGAAAAAAGTAGAGAGATATATTTAATGAATTTTACTTTGGATAAAATGGTGCAGAAGTATATTGATGCCTTTGAAAATATTCGTAGATTGTAATGCAGAAAGTGTTGCCTGAGTCATAGGAGTTCGGTTTCTAATGCTGTTTAAACTAGGGCAAGGCCTTTGTAGAAGATTATCGATCCAACGAAGTATTACTTTTGAAAGAATTTGTGTTTAACAAAGAAAGAATGATTAGGAAAGAAGATATTATTTCGTCTTTGCAGGAGGACAATCATATTTATTTTAATATTTCAAATTTAAAGGAATATGCTAATAAGGTTGTTTCTTTGGCTAAAGCAAAAGTGCTGAGAGGGGATAAAGACGAATTATTGTCGTATGTTATTTATTATGACAATATGCCTGAAATTTTCATTTCTATGGTATGGACGAAACCAGAGAATAGAGGGAAAGGGTTGGCAAAAGCTATTTTGTTGGACTTAATAGAATCATCGAGTAAGGATTTGCTATTAGAGGTACATAAGAATAATCCTGCACTTTTTTTGTATGAAAAGTTAAAATTCAAGATTATAGGGAGTAGCGGAGAAATGATTAAGATGTGTTATAGAAAATCCATTTCAATAATGCAACCTTATCTGTTTCCCTATATAGGGTATTTTCATCTAATAGAAGCTAGTGAATTATTTATATTCTATGATGATGTTAATTATATCAAAAAGGGGTGGATAAATCGCAATAGAATATTAATGAATGGCAAGGAATATACCTTTACAGTACCCTTACGTAAAGCAAGTCAGAATAAACTAATTAATGAATTGGTGCCAATAATTGATGATCGATGGAAAAGTAAATTCCAAAAACAGTTAGAACAAGCTTATTCTAAGGCACCCTACTATAAAGATGTTGTTGATTTGTTACTTAGTGTGTTCGATAAGGGTCATACAAATATTACTGATTTGTGTATAAGTTCGATTCAAATGGTTTATTCATATTTGGGCAAAGAATTAAATTATAACAGATCTTCTCAGGTAGCACCGGAAACAAGGTCTTTGAAAAAAGCTAAGAGGTTATTGGAAATTACCAAACGTCTAGGCTATAAAAAGTATAACAATGCTATAGGAGGAGAACATTTATACGATAAAGTATATTTTCAAAAGAACGATGTGGAGTTAAGCTTTGTGAAGAGTAAAATTCAGGCTTATAATCAATTTAATAGGGAATTTATTAAGGACTTATCTATTATAGACATTTTGATGTTTAATGACATAGCTACTGTGAAAAAGTATTTAAATGATTTTGAATTAGTCTAAGAATTGAGTCAGAATACAATATATGATTTGACAATATTGGAGGATTAACGGATACCTCATGATTCCTTTTTGATATGTCGCTTTGCTTGCCGGCTTTTTAGGAACTCTTCAATAAATGTGATTAAAAAGTTAGCAGTATCTATTTTTTCTGAAAGCATTGCATTCCTCCTTTTCTGAAAAACATCCCTTGCATTTTCCATGTGCAATATGATAAGCATCAATCCGAATAGCCTTTCTACCTCATTGGTTTTGACTCCAAAGCCTAGCTTATATTTATTTTCCATTTCTTCTAAATAGCTGATTCGCCCAACGAAATCATTGAATCGAATAAACGGGACACCCAGGACACCTGCCTCTGCTGCCATAGTTTGACTATCTCCAATGTAAAGAGAGGCATAGGCCATTACGTGATGCATGTCAGAAGGTGTAATTTTAATGCGATATCTATTTAAATCCTTATCCAGCGTGCGTTCAGAGGTAATGAGTACATTTCCGTATGGCTTTAAAATCTCAACAACTTTTAGTGCTATTTTGTCAGATAAGCCACGAATACCCTTATCGTGGTGTGCTCCTAGTTTTGCAAAGCGAATGATGAAGTATGGAGATGAAATGTCAATATATTTCTTTGCTGTTGCAATGTCAGCGGTAAAATGATTAGGGTGCAGATAGGATAGTTCATGATAGCCATTGTAATAGATGGTTTTATTATGCCACTTACCCGTGCTGCAACCTTCTGGAGCAATAATTACAGAAGCCCAAGGATAGGATAATCTGGCATAAAAAGGGACAGCATCAACATCATCTTCATTAACATTAATGGAAGGAATACCCAATATTTTTCCCACATGGGAGATGGCAACCGAGGTCCCGACCAATAAGTCAGGCCTCTTTCTAGTACAATACAAGAATACTTTAAATGATTGCTTTAGTTGACCGATGGCAATATTAAGTAATGAATCCTTTCTACCTTTTGGAAGTACATTTTCGTATTCAAATTCGCTGGATTCAAGTAACTCTTCTAGAATATCTTTCTTCTTTATTAATATAAATACGGTATGTCCATTATTCTTTAACCCTCTTATTACATTTTTAAAAAGATGAAAATGTGCGGGATGGCCGAGGTGAAACAGCACTTTCATAATACATAATTTAAATTTGCCAACGCTGCAAACATCCACGCATCTGACCAGCGCATGAAAGATGTATTAACGGTGTAGAATTTGAATTTTCTAAACCTAAAGCTTCCGTTCTGCTTTTGCATGTTATTTGTCATATACTCTGCTACCTTCTGTGCTAATGTCAGATCTCCAAATCGTATGGTTGTCAGTATGGTTTGTGCTCCGGATGTGCAATCGGTGGGATGCTTTTTGATATCATAAAACCTCGGTGAACCGTTTTGTTCTATAAAATTATACTTATAAAATACATAGCCTTTTTGTAATGGGATGATACAATTAACATCTCCACTTATCTTTTGGTATTCATCGAGGCATTCCAGGATATATCCTGTGTGGTAATTATCGGTCCAATTTCCGCTCCTGGCCAAAGAGTATCCCCAGGAACCATCTTTTTTTTGATGTTTTAAGACGAAATCTACCGCCTTTTTTGCTATTGACAAGTATTCCTCTTGTCCGCTTAGGTCGTAGGCTTGTGCCAATAGTCTTACCGCCTTCATTGAGGCATTGAATACTTGTTGACGGTCGAAAGGAGAGTAGGAGAAGCAAATGGCATCACCCGAATAAGACCTTTGCAAATCATGGACCACAAAGGGAGCCGATCTTATAACGAGCTGTTTTGCTCCCCTGTGGCCCGTCAACTTGTGTGCAATATACAAGGCATTCGTGATAATTCCGGTGGCGACTACCGTAGGCTGGTAAGCGGGGATTTTAGCATAGCGCGCTTCCCAATCAAAATCATAGCCCCAGCAGACTCCGCTAAAACCATCGGGAATGAGTGTTTTTAATTCTTCAACGAGGTAGTCTATTTTCTGTAGATACTCCTCATGATTTTCAGGTTCTGCTTTATATAAATAAGCATATGCTTGAATGCAAAGACCTAAAGTGACCGGATTATAGCCCTTTGGGATCAGCAGCAGAGGGCGGATATTGAATGGAAGCCTTTTGACCAACTGTTGCATCCCAAAACGAAGAAACTTGCTATTCTTCAGGATGGGCCATTTGAATAATGGTGATTTTAGTGCATCATAGGGGTCGTATCCAGAATAACGTTCTTTTTCTATAAAATGTTTGAGTTGCATCAAGGGCTGCATAATGTCATCTTTCATCTTAATCATTGTCGATAATTACTTGAAAATCGTACTCGTTAAGATGGATTTTTCTGTTTTCTGCAATACTTCGATTGACTAAAAGTGTGGCCTGCATACTGTTGTATAATTCCTCAAATGGAATAGGGCAGGGGCGCCCTTCTTTAACACTCGTCAAAAACTTGCGAATACATGCTGCATGTCCTTTGTCTTGGCTTTTATACCTATAGGCTCTTTTCTTCTTATCATCAACAATTTCAAGCCTCCTAAAATCATCTATTATTCCTGCCATCCCTCCAGAGAATACTTCGATATACTCCTTTGCAACCAGCTTGTTGCCATTAGAAAAATAATTGATGGAGGCGATGCTGCCATTTTGCATTTTGAGGTTGATGGAGACCGTATTGTTAAGGTTAGCGGAATCAGACAATGTATCTGCTTCTACGGAGACAATCGGGCTCCCCGCGATAAACATTGCCAAGTCAATAAAATGACAGGCTTCACCAATGATGCGCCCTCCACCAATCTCAGGATCGTTGACCCAATGAGATGGTGGCAACATCCCTGCATTGACGCGCATCATTATGGATTTTGGAATATCACTGGGCAGCATTTCCTTGAGTTGGGTGACGGCAGGTGAAAACCGACGATTATAACCAACCATCAGGCGCAGGCCGGGATGGGAGTGATATGTTGATTTGATTTCCTCAAGTTCGGCTTCATTCATGGCCAAAGGCTTCTCTACAAAGACGTTCTTATTATGTCGCAAAGATTGCTCGACATACTCGGCATGCAAATGATGTCTGGTGGTTATGACAATGGTGTTTATTTGATCATCATCGAGAAGCTGTTGGGCGCTTTCGGCGAGATATGCAAAATGGTATTTATCTCCTATATATTTGGCATTTATTCCCCTTCCGGAGGCGATACCGACAAAGCGGCAGTGGCTCTCCATACTTGGGAGCAAAATTCCTTGAGCAAAAGAGCCTGCGCCGATTAGTCCGATCGCAACATCTTGAGGAAGGTGCTCGATCTGAGTCAAACGGACATCGCGCGCTAATATTTTGGAGGTGTCATAGCGTATAAGGATTCCTCCAAAGGGCTCCTCGCGACCTAAGATTATATCATAGGCCTTTGGTGCCTCTTCGAGAGAAAAAGTGTGGGTGATGAGTTTTGCAATATCGAGCTGCCCCTCTTCCAAGAACCGGATAAATGCCTGCATATTTCTATTCTCGGTCCATCGTACATATCCTATTGGATAATCCCGGCCTTTTTCTTCGTAATCCGGGTCGCCTCGTCCTGGTCCATATGAATAGGACATGCGCAGTTCCAGTTCTTTCTTATAATAGTTGGGGCGACTAAAACCCGTTGGGACGGCTCCGACAATGACAACTTTGGCTTTTGGGCGAGCCACCTTGCCGGCAAACTCTACGGGGTCCAGGGAGGAAGTTCCCGCGGTTATAATGATGGCATCCATGCCTATACCGTGAGAATGCTTTTCGATTAATACTTCTAAACCGGGAGTATTTCTGTGATACACATTTGACATGCCGGCAGCTTTGCACGTATCAATTGTCGCCTGGGAGATGTCGAGGCCTATCGGATATATCCCCGATGCTTCCAGGATTTTATAGGTGATTTGTCCGATGAAGCCCATGCCTATGATGAGGCAGCATTCTCCGATACTGAGATTGGCTTGCCTTATGCCCTGTATAGCGATAGCGCCAATTGTCGAAAAAGCAGCTTGTCGTAAATCTACTTCCTCCGGCACATTAACGGCCAGGTTGACCGGGACTGCGATAACCTCTGCATGATAGGCTCCGGCCCCTCCACAGGCTACCCGGTCTCCTGCCTTAAATGCAGTCACTCCACGGCCTACAGCTATGACTTCACCTGCAGTGGAATAGCCGAGTGGTGAAGGGGCTTCCAACTTATTCATGACAAATTTGTAGGTGGATTTCCAACCCTTGGTTTTGGCCATATCAAGGACTTGCCTCACCTCTTTTTGGCGGCTTCGCGCTTTGGCAATGTAGCCCTTGCGCGCATCTGTTACCGTCTTGCCCTCTGTCCCCGCGCTGATGACCGAATAGTGATTGCGCACAATGATATATCCCGGGTTTAACGAAGGGAAAGGGACTTCGAGGATTTGCATCTCTCCCGATTTGAGCTGTTGTGTGAGTTGTTTCATCGGTTTGCTTTTGTCATAGGTAAGAATTTAACGAAATCTTCATGACTAAAACTAATCAAACTTTAGCTGTCTAATGATTCTTAACGTTACCTTGAGATTCTTTATAGTCAGTCCTGTTTTATTGCCATTTTGCTTGTACTAATCAGTTTTTATTACGGTATGAAATTGTAGGCCTTTTTCCCCCTTGATGAGAACAAAGTATTTGCCATTAGCAAAGCCGCTCATTTCCAGAGTCATCTTGTGGGGCAATAATTGCTTGCGAATCAAATGACCTGTCTCATTAAATACGGATACTGTCAACTCATGCGGTATTGAGCCCTTGTTGTGCCGTATGTATAAAATATCTTTGCATGGGTTGGGGAACAAGCGCACATCGTAGTCAGGATGAAGGGAATGGCTTGTGCCTGTAATAATCGGAAATGCCCGCTTTGATATCAGGGTGTCATTGAGGGAAGTGTCGATGGAGTATCCCAATATCCTGAGCCAAATTAAGGAATCTGCCGGGATGCTGGCGGAGGTGTCCAGATGATAAAAAGTCTCAGTGATTCCACGGGCAATAGGTGTAAACAGGGAGTCATTCTCGGTCTTTATCGATAAGTCATAATGTTCCTTTCTTCCGTCATCCGGATTGGCCAAGTGCCATCGAATAGCTTTGCGAACATCCCACTCATTCTCCGGATAATCCAAGATAATAACAGGAGAGCGATATTGGTGCAACAATTCCGCAAATCCTTCCCCCTTGACTTGCTTCCCTCTAACCTTCCCTTGGACAATTACCGGCCCCTCGTAAAAATAAAATGGTCGTCTGACTTCACTGCGATTATTGGTGGTAGATATCCGAATGTCTACCCCGAGTGAGTCTACGACAAGATGAAACTCAGAGGCATACACATTGCCTTCACGAGGTAGAGTGCGAAAGGCCGTTCGCTCCAGCTCAAAATCTGAAAGAGTCCTGGCGGTGCTGTCGTCTATATAAACGCCTACAAGCCGATAGGTCGAAGTATCGGGTAGGCGGTTGTCGTTAGTAAATATATTCCATACATTGATGTCCATCCCGGTATTCAGTCGCAGGCTAAGCCATTCGTAGGCTTCTCCGGTGTAAGGGTTGAAAGAGCCGAACTGTCTGTCTATCCAGGCTTCACCGGTCACTTTCTCCGTTGTCCCTAAAAAACTAATGGTTCCCGTGACCTTAATCCCCGTCAACGAATAATAGTAAGTATAATTCTTAATGCCTTGATAGAAAAATCCGGAATCGGCAAGGATCAGCGGTCTTTTATAGACTTGGTAATGCAGGTCTATAGTGCCTCTCGTGGTAAGGGCATGAATGTCATATTCAAAGGGGATGAGCTGCCCGCTACTATCTCTGGAGGTCTTCCAGTATTCTGTATGGGTAGGCAGTTGGGCTTCGATATCGAGGGCCGTAGAATCTATACGGATAAAGTTGCAAGGACGGGTGTTATCAAAAAAACGGTTTTTCGTTTCATTTGAAAAATTGAGTATTCTGAATCCGTCTAATCCCAAAGTGTCCTTCGAAAAGTAGGTTAGCATAATAGTATATAGGTCGCCTGATGTTTTTCCACGCAAATGAGCAATGGTGTACCACCATTCCTCTGGCTGAATAGGATGAATACCTTCGTCTTTGGGGAAAGATATAAGGCTTCCAACTGGCCGATATGGATATTTTTTCCATTCTTGCCCTCGTAAGGAAAACATCCACAAAAAGAAGAATAAAATTAGATAAATTTTGTTCATATGATAATATCATTCTCTATTAATATTGAAAAAAGCTATAATCCAAATAACTTTCTAATCTTGGAGCGTTTTTTGATGCTCCTGGTGTTAAAATCTCCTAAGAGTGACTGGCCAATTATCCCCCACTCAGGAATACCATTGAAATTCCGGTCATCAATGTATACATCTGCTAAAATTTTACGTGTCTTGAACGGAATCCTTTCCTCAGGGTGACTCTTATTAATGGCATAAAACTCAATTCCTCTTTTTTTGCAGAAACGAATAGCCTCATCCAATTTTTCTCCTTCCCTGTATGTCCATAATATCAGTCGATGTCCTGCAGCCTGCAAAGCTTCCATAGTCTCAAAGGCAAATCTGCGGGGCTTGCCTATATCCGGATATCGATCTTCTACAATAGTACCATCAAAATCAATAGCAATAATCAAAGAACTTTTATAATGTGTACTTAACTCCATATTTATGGCAAGGAATGATTAAAGGAATAAACAACTTCTATTGCTTGAAGTTCAAAATCTGTATTACAAAATTAGGTTATCGTATTGTTTCCGGCTGACAGACCTATTCATACAGTAAGAAGCAAACGAATGAAGCAGATACAATTAAAAGAATGAGTTAAAGTAAAAGAAAACGATTGTTATAATCAACCTTGGGTGCGTCGAGAATATGCTTGATAGGATACTTAACCTTTTTGTTGCTTATTGGGACGATGCCAAACAGTAAGGCTAGTTAATATATGAATTCTGTTGTGAATTTAAATGCTTTTTAATCAAAGCATAAGGGCGCAGTTTGTAATACAGGCATAAAAGTGAAATACATGTCATCAAATTGCTTACTTTTGCATTTTAGAACAAAGGTATACAGGTCAATGAATTTAGAACTTGGCATCATTCGTACAATAATGAGGGATAAGCTCAATGAATATCTCAAAAGCGCGTTTTCCTCTGCGAAGAGTGAAGGACAATCTAAATGCGTAACCCGCCCTTTTGAAGAGATAGTAAGTCCTAAGTTGTTGTGTTTTATTAATACTAAAGTTCCGTTGGGAGAGGGATTGACCACTTTTCTTAATAGTAGAAACATCTCTGATGTCGAAAATTTGTCTCCTGGGCATTCGGTTATTGCAAACATTCAGAAGGTGAACAATATTAGATACAACAATAAGTTTTATGAGGCGGTCAATAGAAAGCTCATAGATGGGGGACATTTTGTTAACTGTGTAGAGACATACTCTGCATTTGCAGCTCGTAAGAGACGATATAATAAGCCGATATTGCGCTATTTTTATTTTACTCCTGTATTGATTTATCGACGTATCATCCCAAAAATAAAAGGTTTGAGGTGGATATTTTATTCAGTTTCTAAGGGGAGGAATAGGCTGGTTTCTAAAGCTGAGACCTTGGGGCGCTTAGTGAGTTGTGGTTTTGAAATTGTGTCCACTGAGACCATAGATGGTTTGCTTTATGTCATTTCAAGGAAAATATCAGCGCCCCAATACAATCTCAATCCTAGTTATGGTCCATTATTCAAGATGCCTAGAGTAGGAAAGGATGAACAGGTTATTAATGTGTATAAATTCCGCACAATGCATCCTTATTCCGAGTATCTACAAGATTATGTCATAAAGCTTAATGGCTACTCATCCACAGGAAAACCGGCCAATGACTTTAGGGTAGCCGGTTGGGCTAAGTTTATGCGTAGATATTGGATTGATGAATTGCCACAGCTTATCAACGTTCTTAAAGGTGAAATGAAATTGGTGGGGGTACGCCCCGTAAGCAAAACGTATTTTGAAATGCTCCCTGAAGAAGTGAAAAATAGAAGACGAAAACATAAGCCGGGTTGTATCCCCCCGTATGTTTCTCTTAATCGGTCAGGAATCGTAGAGGATGTTCTGGATGCCGAAATGCAATATCTCGAAGAGTATGAAAAATCACCTATCTTTACCGACTTGAAATATTTTTTTAAAGCAATTACAAATATCTTTTTCAAGGGCAAACGCAGCGCTTGAAGTCGGTAATGACGATAGTAAAAGCCATTTCTACAATGAAATCTATTTTGATTTATCTTTTGGTACTATGCCTTGCTCTTGTTAATAGCTCATGTGGGCTGGAGAAGAGAATAGTCTATTTTAATAATCAATCCAATACCAACAACAAAGACGTTGTTCTTTCACCATCAGAAGCTCCTGTTCTCAGCGAAGGAGATGTGATAACCGTAAAGATAACTGCTCTGGATGAGATGGCCCTTAAGCCATTTTTACCGTCAATTATGACAAATGAAAGTGGATTGGTAAGTGACCACGTCCATCGTTTCGTGATAAATAGGGACAATATCATCACATTTCCAATACTTGGAGACATCAAGGTCGGAGGATATAATACTTATGAAGCGAGTTTGGTTTTGAGGCGTGCTTTAAGTCAATACATTATCAATCCCATCGTTGAGATAGAATTGGTTAATTTTAAAGTAACCATACTTGGAGAAGTAAAACAGCCAGGTGTTTATACGGTGCCGGGATCTAAAATTACGATACTCGAACTCTTAGGGATGGCCGGTGATTTGACTGTATATGGCCAACGAAAGAATATTAAAGTGATCCGAATTGTTAAGGGGCACAAGAAGAGTTTTAATATTGACCTTACTTCGGATAAGGTTTTTACATCCAATGTGTTTTACCTCCACAAGAATGATGTAGTATATGTGCCCCCGAACAAAGCGCAAATGACGAGGTCCATATTTAGTCCTCTGGTTTCTACCTTTGTATCAGTTTTAACCTTAACGATTACAATATTGAATTTTACCCGTTAAATCCTATGGATAAAGAAGATATAAAATATAAAATTGATAAAATCAACAAGGAGGACAATCTCAATCTGAAGGAAACTGTAGAGAAATATACAGCAAAATGGTATTGGTTTGTGCTGTCGCTTGTTATCTGTTTTGCAGGTGCGCATCTGTATCTCAGATATACCCCTATATCCTATGAGGTTACTGGTACCCTCTTTTTGCTCAATGAAAACTCAGGGAAAACAGGAGAATTAGCGGCGTTTTACGACTTAGGGGTTCTTCCTCAATATGTGGACAATGTTGATAACGAGATTCAAGTACTTAGATCCCGACAATTGATGAACAAAGTCGTAAGTAAGCTAAACCTGAATGTTAGGTATTACGACCTGGGGAAATATAGGAAATATTTAAAATTGAATGAAAGAGACCTATATGGTGTTGCACCTATTAAAATGGACTTTTACAAGTCCTCCTCTCATAAACCGAGGAATATTCTCAATTTGTATGTAAGTATCTTAAGCGATGATAAATTAGATTTGCATTATACTCCGGATACCAAGGGTCAACAGATTTCAATGGGAGATAAAGTTTCACTTGCAATAGGAGATGTCATCTTTACACCGGGGAGTAGTTTTAGTAAATACATTGGCAAAGAGATTAAAATAGTAGTACTACCGGTCAATTTAGCCAGCAAAATTATCCTAAGTAAATTAAATATAAATAAAGTGGGCTCAAATACAAGTGTTCTTCGATTGAGCATGGTAGCCCCTGTACAAGAAGAGGCTATTGATGTCCTGACTAATTTGATGAATATATACAATGAAGAGGGTATAAATAGTCAAAGTCAGATTGCTGCCAATACCTTGGAGTTTATTAATGATAGACTTGAGCTCATATCTAAAGATCTCAATAGTGTAGAAGTTCAAGCAGAGCACTTTAAAAGAGCTAATCAAGTTACAGATATAGCAGAAGATGCCGGGCTGTTTCGCGAATGGGTGGGAGAGACAAGAAAAAAGTTGAACAATATATCTACACAACTCAGTCTTGTCGAATACCTCGCTGATTATCTGAGCAGTTCGGTTGATATCTCCAAATTAATACCCTCCAATATCGGTATCGATTATCCGCGTATTAATAATCTTACGGACAACTACAACAAATTGGTTTTGGAAAGAGACCGATTATTGAAAAGCTCAAGCCCATCTAGCCCTGTCATAATCAATATCGAAGAACAGCTAAAAAAACTCAAAGCAAATCTGATCGAAAGTTTGGATGGCATCAAATCGTCTCTACAGATCCAACTCAATGGCATAACTCAACAAGAAAAAGAACTCAAAGGGAAAATATCAGCTATTCCAACTCAAGAGCGTAAGTATCGGGCCATCATCCGAAAGCAATCCATTAATGAGAATCTGTACGTTTACCTCCTTAAAAAACGAGAAGAGGCTGCTATTTCTAAAGCAGTAACAGTTGCCAAAGCTAAGATTATTGATCTGCCTTCGACAAAAGGTCCTGTTCACCCGCAGCCTTCACGGATTTACCTCATCGCCTTTTTTGTCGGGCTCATTCTTCCTGTTGGAGGGATCTATATCTCTGATTTGTTAGATACTAAAGTACACTCTACTAAAGATTTAGAGTATTTGAATATCCCCATTATTGGAGAACTTCCCAAATCAAAAGATAAAAAGAAATATTTACCTGACCTCAGTGGTAATCAACCAACAGCAGAGGCTCTTAGATTGATACGTACAAATCTGCTTTTTTTATTGAAGGGTCAGATAAATTCGGGAGGACAGGTGATATTTGTGTCTTCGGGAATGAAAGGCGAAGGGAAGACCTTTATTGCCATCAACTTAGCCAAAAGTCTTGCTGCTATCAGTAAGAAAGTATTGCTATTGGGGACTGATATGAGAGCTCCTAAACTTTTGAAATATCTTGAGCTAGAAAGGAAGAAAGGATTGTCTGATTTTCTCTCCAATGAGGACATGAGTATTAATGATGTAATATTTCAGCATGAGAGATTTAGCGATTTGTACATATTGGCTTCCGGTACCATACCACCAAACCCTTCGGAATTATTGATTCGACCTAGAATGGGTGAGTTGTTCGAGGTAGTCAAACAGCATTTTGATTATATTATTGTTGATACAGCCCCGATTGCAATGGTGACAGATACCTTGTTGATTAGCGAGTATGCAGATTTGTTGATCTTTGTTATTCGTGCAGATTTAGTTGACAAAAGGCAATTGAAGCTGATAGAAATTCTCAAAGCCGAGGGGCGAATCCACAATGTTGGGCTATTGTTAAATGAGGTCGGCCAATCTTCAAGATATGGTTATGGTTATGGCTATGGTTATGGACATAACACGACAAAGAAGTGGTGGAAATTTTGGTGAGATCGCTATCATCGGTAATCATTTGGTCTAACTGATAACTTGAAAAGCAATTGTTTTTCTGCTCAGGCCATTGCTTTTAACAGTTTTATACACCATACTCCCAATCCCAACCAGGCATTCTTAAGGATTTCAACTGAATCCGTCCTAATAAGCCAATAATATCAGATGAAAAGGTGCAACATATGTTCGCAGTCAGGTCTTCTCGGCCACCCCCTTTTTCAATTCCTTCCTCTTCTGGTGCTGATAAACCCGGAAGAAGTACCCACTTTCGTCTTCTAGTAATTCACGCATGGTCCCGGATTGAGAGATACTCCCGCCTTCTAAAACAAGAATGTTGTCGAAGTCATCCAGGTGAATAAAATTATGGGTGATAGAGATGAGAGTTCGACAATTAGAACCACTATTGATATTGTTAAGTATTAGACTCCGGGTAGTGGGGTCAACGGCAGATAGCGCGTCATCCAAAATTAAAATCTTAGGTGATTTTATTAATGCCCGTGCTATGGCAATACGTTGTTTTTGACCACCGGACAAGGAGACTCCTCGCTCCCCAACCAAAGTTTCATATCCGGCCTCAAACCGCATTATTTCATCATGGATACCCGCCATTTTAGCTGCGGATTGAATTTGTTTGATGGTCGTAGAACTTGAGCCAAATCCGATATTGTTCCTTATCGTTTCCGAAAAGAGAAACGTGTCTTGGGGGACATAACCAATCTGCTGTCGAAGGTGTTGTATGTCATAAGATTGGAGAGGGCGAGAAGCAACAAAAATCGCCCCCTCAGAAGGATCCATTACTCGCAAAAGCAGATCTGCTATACTGCTTTTGCCGCTACCGGTCTTGCCGACTATTGAAACCTTCTGTCCTGCATCAATCTCAAAAGATAAATCTTTCAAAACCATATTTTCCGATTCATATTTAAGACCAACCGAATGAAATCGGATCGGACCTTCAATCGCCCCCCGGTAAGTCCCCTGATGGTCAAGTTTAGGATTGGTGTTTAAAATATCAAGTATCCGTCTTTGTGAAGCAGCGGCTTCCTGTACAATGGAGGCGATCCAGCCAATAGCAGTAAATGGCCAGGTTAACATGTTGATATAAATAACAAATTCTGCGAGGTTGCCTGCCGTGATATCCCCGGATTGTAACAACTTTCCTCCTATAGATATGGTAAGGAGGTTGCTTAAGCCTATCAATAAAATAATTAAAGGAAAGAACCAAGCACGAACTTGTGTCATCTTCATGTTTTTATCGAATAATTGGCTTGCTTCTCGGTTGAAGTATCGCTTGAAGTCATGCTCTTTGACAAAAACCTTCAAAACACGTATTCCTGAAAAGGTCTCTTGGGCTGTACTAGTTAATACACCCAATTGTTGTTGGATTTCGGTGCTTCGCTTTTGGATGATTTTGCTGATAAAGTATATCGACACAGACAAAACAGGCAGTGGCAGTAAAGCAAACAACGTTAAATATGGACTTACACTGTACATGGCGTAAATAATCAGTACTGCCAGGGATATCAAATTAATCATATACATAATCCCCGGTCCGACATACATCCTGACCTTGCTGATGTCGTCACTGATACGCGCCATAAGATCACCAACACGATTACGTACAAAAAAGCTATGGTCCAACGTCAGGTAATGGTCAAACAGTTCTTTTCTCATGTCGTATTCGATATGTCGACTCATGACAATGAGGGTTTGACGCATGAAATACATAAATACGCCCATCAATAGTGCATACAGAAGAACAAGCCCGGCAAACTGAGTGAGTTGGGTCGTGAGTTGATTGTATATCTCCGGTTGAATGCCGGGAGTCGCTGCTTTGTATTGCTTCAAAGTAGTTAACACCATATTTAGCGCATCCCGAACCACTCTCGGCTGGAGGATCCTAAAGTAGTTGGATATACTTACAAAGACAACGCCCCAAAGCAGATGCCACCTGTATTTGAGAAAAAATCTATTTAAAGTTAATAAGTTGTGCATGAAAAAATGAAACAGTCCATTCTTCAAATAGTTTTATGAAGTCCATTTGGAAGTACTTAAATCCATCTTATGACCATTTCCCCCACTGTGACATGAAGCTTTATAGGTTGTTAATCCTATATATGATGCAATATTATAGCTCCTATTGGCGTACTATCTTTATCAATTTGTTCTGAAATTTATTTTGACGCTAAATACATGCAAAATTCTATATATATTTGCGTTAAGAAATAAAATGCATCTTATGGGCAGACTTATTACCCTTGATGAGTTTATCATCAAAAGACAGAAGGATTTTCCGTATGCATCAGGAGAGCTGACCGCTTTATTGCGGGATATAGGGCTGGCAGCTAAGATGATTAACCGGGAGGTGAATCGAGCAGGACTGGTCAATATTATCGGCTTGGCAGATCAACAAAATTCCTCCGGAGACACGGTTCAGAAATTGGATATTTACGCCAATGACCGGATGATAGAATTTCTCGCCAATAGTGGGGAGTGTTGTGGTATCGCCTCAGAAGAGTTGGAGGATTTCATCCCATTGCCTGACGTCGAATCCAAAAATGCAAAATACGTCGTTGTTTTTGACCCCCTGGACGGCTCCTCTAATATCGATGTCAACGTATCCGTCGGAACCATATTTGGCATATACCGGCGCATCTCTGATGTGAATAGCCCGGTGACAAAGGAAGACTTTCTCCAACCCGGCAACAAATTGGTCGCCGCAGGATACGTCACGTATGGTACTTCTACCATCCTGGTATACACCACAGGCAATGGAGTCAACGGATTTACTTTAGACCCTTCGGTAGGGGAGTTTTTTCTTTCTCATCGTGACATCAAGATACCGGAAAAAGCAAAATACTACTCTGTCAACCAAGGGTATTATCTGAAGTATGATTTTGGGATGCGGCGATATATCGACCATTGCAACGAACTGAACCTCAAACTTCGTTACATCGGCACGATGGTCTCCGACATTCACAGGATTCTCTTTCAAGGTGGTGTTTTCATTTACCCCAATATGTCCGATTACCCGATGGGAAAGCTGAGATTATTATACGAGTGCAACCCTATGGCGATGATTGTCGAACAATGTGGTGGCAAAGCTACCACTTGTCAGGGATTGCGTATTTTGGATAAAGAGGTATCCGATTTGCACCAGCGCACTTCTATTGCCATCGGTTCTCCGAGAATGGTGGAGGACGTCAAGGATTTTTCAGAGAAGTATAAAGCCATGATGGTTGCAGCGCATTAGTGATGTTGCCTCCCGAATAGTTTGTTCTATCCAATATTATCGCTTTACCATCTCTTTGCCTTTTACGTAGAAATAAGGGCGAATCTTCTGTAAAAACACCGAGTCAATCGCACGTATTTTTAGTATCTCGTTTATGTTTTTGTAGCCTCCGTGCTGTTTCCTGTACTTGATGATAAGCGATGCTTGCTTTTTGTGAATATAGGGATGCTTGACCAAAGTGATATAGTCTGCTGTATTGATATCTATGGGTGTAGGCATTTGTGTGAGATAAAGCTTTTTGTACACTTTTTGAAATACACTATCCGGAAGATGAGGTGTTTCTTTTACCTGAAGAACCGAACTAAATCCGCCCAATGCACTGCGGTAGCGCACGATTTTCTGTGAATAGTACGGACCAATTCCCTTTAATGATTGCCATTGGGCGGCAGTGCTTGTATTAATTTCAATTCGATTACTACGTGTAGATCGTGCCGCTTCCGTTCTGTTCTTCCTTTTTCTTGAATTGTGTCCAACAGGAAGGCGCACCCAAGGTATGAGCACTTCTACCTGATCCTCCTTTAAGCCAAACACTTTTTGGATGTCATCAGGTTTGTAGAATCGTCCTCCTGCATGAACGTATTTCCTCCACGTTTCGGCCGTTTTGCGCGGCACCCCTAATAGAACCAAACTATCGCTTGAGATGGTGTTGGGGTTGAATTCAAACATGGGAATGTCTCTTTTCTTCATTGCTTGATTACGACCCTTGGAACGACTCTTTTGAGGAGGGGGTGAGTTTGATTGTAAAGTGTGCTTTTTAGCGGAAATTCTTTTTGCATTTTTCATAGTAGGCATCTCTACAGATTGATCTAAGATCTGCTCTGAAACATACTCAGTAGGGTGTTCGATAGGGGTGGGGGAGCGCGTAATATCATACATCCATAGTCCTGTATTGGCTCCTGCGATGAGCAACAGTAGAAGCCATTCTTGTTTATTGAATCTCAGAAATTCATAGAGTTCTTCTTTCATAGTGATGACAGATTAATGGTTACAGCGTGTTTGGCTGTCACCCGGTGAAAAGTTAAGTTGGCGTCGTATAAACGGTAGTTGTCGTATGGCATCGAATTATTATTGTAGTCATAGACGATTACGTTTTTTAACAATGGAAACTCGGTAAGATTAACCTCCTCCAACATCTCTCGGGAGGGAATAACAAGAATAGTTGCTTGCTTTACTGGCAAAGTCCTATCCTTTAGCCAAACAATGGTTTGATCCCCATACATGACCCAGTCAAAGTGAAGCGAAGCCCGTTCTCCAATAGTCAGAAAGCTGTCCGTGGTCAGATAAATCGGAGTGGCTCCAAAGTATGCACGTAGGCCCTCGGTGGCGTAATGCTCCTCGCGCCCGGAGTATCCTTCTCGACGGCTAAAGAGCCGGCCATCCAGCCATAAATCTACAATGGGATGCTTTGCTGCATAAAACACTAACCTTGGTGAGTGCTCCAATGTAGTATGCTCAACATGTCTTACAAGATGAACACCGGTAAGAAGAAGCAATAATGTATAGAAAATCTTTTTGCTCCGGTATGAAATGGTCAACAATAGAAGTCCCAAGCTGACCATCAACAAGCACAATACTACCGGGCTAAAGCAAAGAGGGGAAATACGGAGATATGAAAAATGATTAATATGATGGAGCAGTTGGAGTAAAAGTCCGGCAGTACCATTTAGGATCATCCCCAATTGGGTAGAAATACCGCTCGAAATCCATGCTATGAGAATTGTCCCCCAACCCAATATTAGTATCACAAAAGCCAGGGGAAGCACAATAAAATTGGAGAGTAGAAAAGCAAACGAAAATTGATGAAAGTAGTATATCACCAGTGGAAAGCTCAGTATTCGTGCTGATATGCCGGCTAATAGGCTCGATAGAATCATCCTGGATAACCATCCGGAATGGTTAAAGAAGGACATGAAAAGTGGATAGAAATACACGATTCCTACAGTCGCCAGATAGGATAATTGGAAGCCTGTCTGAAAGAGGGCGTACGGTTCGATAAAAAGAGTGAGTAGAGCCGAAAGAGACAAGGTGTTATAGATGTCCGATCTTCGATAAAATTGCAGCCCAGTTGCAATTAAACTAAACATAGTGGCAGCCCGAATGGTGGAAGTACTCATTCCGGTCACAAAAGTGAAGGTCCAAATTCCCACCACTATTAGCACACCCCGTAATTGTTGCCAATACTGCGGAAACTGCGGAAAGAAACCAAGCAAAACGCGTAGCAAAAGGAAAATAATACCTACGTGCAACCCACTCACTGCGAGAATATGCATAGCACCCGTATTGGCAAAGGTCGTCTTTACTTCGGGGCGAATACCGGACTTGTCTCCCAATACCAATGCCTTTGAAATGGCCAATGCATCGGGTGAAGGAACATATCGCTCCAACAACCGAATACATAATCTCCTTGCCTTAGCGCTCCGGTATCGCCAGCTAAATAGGTCCCGATATACCAACTCTATGTTATTGGTATGCACCCATCCTACGGATTCAATATTCTTATACCTCAAATATTTCCTGAAATCAAACTGCCTGGGGTTAGGAGGAGGGGCCGGGTGTCGCCATTGTGTAGTGAATGCTACTTTATCACCCGGGAAAAAAGAATTATGCTCACCTTTTAAATAGATAAGTGCTCTGCCACTTAAATCCGCAATTGAACCGGAATCCCGGCGAACTCCTGTCACCGCTATTTCATACTGCGTAGTATTCTCCTTTTTGTGAACTGCCAGAATCCTGGCGATATATGCCCTATCAAGGGCCGGATCGCAATAATGTATGAAATAGTTGAGATGCTCTTCCCCGGTCGACCATTTCATACAAAAAAAACCAACAGTAAAGAAGAATAACATAAGTAATGCTCCTAAAATTATATGTCTTCTAAACGGATAGATAGCATACAGTAGCAACCCTAAAATGCAGGAGAAAAGGCTGACGCCTATGAACAAGCCGCTATTCGGTATAAACTCGCGCCAAAGCAGGCCTAATACAAACGGTAAGAGGACACGCACAAAAGGTTTGGATTTCCAGTTGGTGTTCATAAGTATAGTGTATTCGGAGGTAAATATAGGGAGATTTTTCTTTCCGGCAAACATTTTTATCTATTTATCCTTATAAGAGGACCAAAGGAGAAAAAATGACATATATCCACCCCAATCGAATCGTGGTGACAGGCCCAGAATCAACCGGCAAAACTGCTGCAGTCATGCACATAGCATCGGCCTTTGGCGTACAGTATTCATTAGAATTTGCACGTACATATCTCGAACGACTGGAACGGAAATACACGTACGAAGATCTCGTCCCAATCGCCCGTGGACAAGCGGCTTGGATAGATACAGCTAGTTTGGAAGCCAGTAAGAGAGGGGATCAATGGGTCGTCGCGGATACCGATCTGCTGACGATATATCTTTGGTCTTTGATAAAATTTGGGAAAGTTGACTCTTATGTTGTAGAAACATTGGATCGTCAACGCGCTGACTTTTACCTTTTGATGTATCCGGATATCCCTTGGGAACCGGATCCATTGCGGGAAGACCCCGGCACGCGGAAAGCCATCTTTAAACGCTATCTTAAAGAGATAAAGAAAAGAAACATACCCCATAAAATCATCAGAGGAACCGGAAGAGAAAGAACGCTTTCTGTAGAAAAGGCTATGATGGAAATCCTGCACTGATTGATAGTTTGATAGTCGCGCACTTGTAAGAGCAGCTATAAACTCACAGATAATTTCTATAATATTTCAAATAGTTTTACTTTTGTTGCCACTTCGATAAGGAGTGATTTCTGTAATGGATTTTTAAATATGCCTCAATAATCCAAAATCACGAAGGAATGGGTATGGGAGGTAATAAGGCTGATGTGTTGGCATTATTGTGCCGATTCAATCCAAGAAATAATATAAGAGCATGATCTACAAACTATTCAACCCGATGGTCGGATGGGCCATGAGAAGGTATTTTCGGAATATCCACGTCTCAGGGTTGGAACATATCCCTAAGGATACTGCGGTCATCTTTGCATGTAATCATCCCTCCTCTTTTATGGAGCCGATGCTCTTGGCTTCTGTACAACCACGCAAGCTTTTCTATTTGGTTAGAGGCGACATATTCAAGGGAAAACTGATTAAGTGGTTTTTAAAGGAAACTCACCAAATACCGATATTTAGACGACGGGATGGAATCACTAATCTCAAGCAAAACGAAAAGACCTTCCGTATCTGCTACAAGATGCTATTGGACCATGGGGCCTTAATTATCTTTCCTGAAGGAAGTACAAAGAGGGTGAAGCAATTGCGCCCTTTGCAAAGGGGCATTTGGAGGTTGGCTTTCGGGACCTTGGCACGCGACCGAAATTTGGACATCGTTATCGTTCCTGTGGGAGTTAATTTTACCGATTTGGACCACATACGGTCAGAGGCTATGATTTCTTTTGGGGCACCTATTCCATTAAATCAGTACTACGATGCCTACGAGGCTGACAAGCCGGGGACCATGCGGAAGCTCACCCCTATGTTGTATGAAAAGATGCGGCCGCATGTAGTGCATTATGACGTAGAGAAACTGGAAGTCTCAGGCGAACCTTTATTAGCGCTTACCCGAAATCAAACCCCTGACAAGTTTAAACAATTTATCCATAGCCGGAAACAGCTCAATGCAGAAATCCGTGCAGCTTCAAGCTATTCTTCTATGAATAGTGGAGAACGAGAATTACTGAGCGCAGAGGTGCAGTCTTACTTGGAAAAACTACCGGATGGGGTTCAAACGGATTATATTGTTGCTCAAAAGGGCAAACCTGCTTCGTGGAGCAAATTAGGATTGCTCGCGATCCCAGGTATTATTGGGATTCTCCTTGGATATTTGCCTTATAAGTTTGCCTGGTGGGGACAACAGAAGTTAGTCAATAATGATCCTCCATTTCACGCACCGATTCGGCTAGCGATTTTCCTGCTAACCGTTTTACTGCTTGTGGGGATAAGTTTTTTGGTCCTGTTGCCATTCCTGGGAGTATTGGCTTTGTCGGTATTCCTGGCTCCATTGCTTATTGTTCTTGGCGCGAGGTTGTTTGATCAAATCCTATGGACAAAAGCCAGTTGGAGATTAATGCATTCGCAATTAGATATCGATGCACTCATGAAGGAGCGCGAAAGGATTTTATCTAAAATATTGTAGTGTTAATGTTTGGCCTGCAGATTTTAACCAAGGAAACGAATTAGATGCCCCCAATCCACCATTTCATAACGTTAGGAATGACGATTAGCCCTTCAGCGCGCGAGTTATTTCGCGCTTACCTACCGGGCCGGGTGGGGAGGTGACCTGAAAGCCTATCTCTCTTAGTGTCCTTTTGAATACCCCTTTGGCACAGAAAGTCACTAAGATGCCGCCATTGGCCAAGCTATCATAGACCTTTTGCAGAATGGGTTTCGTCCACATAGCGGGTTGGCTTTCCGGTGCAAATGCGTCATAATAGAAGACATCAATATCAGGGGGCAATTCCATTTCCAAAAAATCCCCAATTCTCGGTTCAAATGTGAAGTTGGGTGTGAGGTGCTTAAACTGTTGTTGATGCAATGCCTCGTGCATGGAAGTCATCATACTCGAAAGGGAAGGGTGGTTCGATTCGATTTGCATTGGATAGTTCAATGAGGGGAGGGTAGAGAGCGGTAGTGGATACCGCTCTATTGTGGCGTAAAGCACCTGAACTGTATGCTGTAAGCTCCAGTCTAGCGTCAGTAAGGCGTTAAGGCCCGTCCCGAATCCCAACTCAAAGACTCGAATTTGGTTCTTTCTGTCAAAAAAATGCTGATAGTAATAGTCGATGCCTTCACGTATATAGATATGGCGGCTTTCCTGCATGGCCCCCCAACTCGAATGGTAGAGTGCTGTAAAAACAGGATGTCGAAGGGTATTACTGCCGTCTTTTGTAGGGACTATTTCAAAATTAAAACCGTTCACTTTACAGATAGCTGGCTAACAATATTGTCATTGAATGATTCAGATAGAATCTCAGAATGCGAAGCGTGCAATGTGCAGGTCTCATTGATAATAAGCAATACTTGCGGAGACTGGTGGGGGACATTCAGCCTTGCTGCAATAGCATTGGAGAGCTGCCCAAAGGCCAGTAAATCCAAATAGAAAAACTCGACATGAAAATCATTAAGTCGAGCATCCCATAAATCTTGAAATCCATCCAACACCCGGATACTTATAATGCACCGGGTACTGTGTTTGAACACGATGCATGGAACTTTGCGTGAAAGCTTCAAGAGGGTGTCCAAGGAAGTGTTTTCTCCCAGCTCTTTCCAGTGTAATGCCAAATCTTATCTAAAGTAAGTGTTGGAACGTAGAAACAATGGTATTCCAAACTATATTCAGGGAGAAATCACTAGGACAGCCGACGCCTCTATTACAAGAGGAGAATGCTAATACCACTATAATTAAGAGAAGCATTTTGACCAAATTCTTTTTCATTACTAACTTTTTTGTGAAATACTAACGCTGAAACGCATCTAAACAATTCGTTATTGCAAGCAAAATTACAAATCTTTTGTTAAAACAGTAGAATTTGCACTAAAAAGCAAAAAAAATAATCCAATCGGGCTCCATCTAAACAGCTGAAAGATAAAAAAAAGCCGGCTATTGCCGACTTTTCAGAAGGAGGAACCGTAAAGGCCCCAAAATAATAGTCTTAATCTATACAGAACAATTCCTACTTTCTGAACATTCCTCCCAGATACTTCATTCCGAAGCCGGCGATGTCATCAATGATACTTCCATCGCCATCCTGGTCAATTAATTTTTCAATCATGCTTTGATGTTGTTGAGCTTGGGCGTGCCCCCCCAACATTCCTGACAGAATACCAGATAAATCTGTAGGGTTAGAAATATTACTTTGTCTAGTCTGTCTGCCGAGATATCCCATCACGACGGGAGCTAGCATCTTCATCATATTCATTGCAGATGACATATCCAGACCGCTGGATTTACTGACTGCGCCGGCGACATGTTCGGTTTTCTCGCCAAAGATGTGTCCTAATATCCCTCCACCATCTTCGATAACTTCTTCTTTTGTAATATTATCCTCTAAATTGTCAAGAATACTGCCATCGTGCTTATTCATGATGGCATCCAAAATTCCTTTAGCACCATCCGGTGAAGAGGCATTTTTAGTTAGGGCACCAAGTATCATAGGCATGGCTGCACCTAAAGCAGATTGTGCTTGTTGGGGGTTGGCTCCCATTTGTGAGGTAACAACATTAATAAGGCTTTTGCCCATAGCGCTGTTTAATAAACTGGATAAATCTGGCATGTAAATAAAATTTGATAAGGTTAGATAATTTCATCTTACCACCAACCATAATAAAACAGAGGTTAGTGATAAGCATTCATGATGGTAACGAAAAGGATGGCCTTTCGTTCTTTTAATGTGCTACTTATTTAACATATCGCAAGTAAAAGTAAGTTTATTCCTTCACTTTATTTTCCGTTTTGGGTTGTACTAAATCCATTTCTTGAATCAAACGGTGACAATCGCCCAATTTGTCAATCAAAAATAAGACATATCGCGTGTCGACCATAATATTGCGGCACAATCTGATATCGTAATAGTAATCGCTCATAGTACCTTCCCAAACGCGGTCAAAATTCAGGCCTATCAGATTACCCCACCCATCGAGCACAGGGCTTCCTGAATTGCCACCGGTGGTGTGGTTACTTCCGAGGAAACAAACAGGTAGCCTTCCCTTTCTATCGGCATATTGTCCATAATCCTTGTTCTTATATAGCTCTAAAAGCTTCGGTGGTAAATCAAATTCATAATCCCCGGGTTTATACTTGGCAATCACTCCATTGAGATATGTGAATGGGGTGTATGTCGTTGAGTCGTTCGGGGTATATCCTTCGACTTTACCATAACTTACTCGTAGGGTGCTATTCGCATCGGGAAAGAAACGCTTTTTGGGGAATACGGTCATCAGTCCCTCCATATATATTTTTTGAAGGCTATCGATGACTAACTTATTGTCATTATACCCGGGTTCGATATAATCATAGAAATACGAGATATGATCATTTATGATATTAAATCCCTCGTCCGAATGCAAGGCCGACATCAGCGAATCCTTAGGCAGCTTCCATAATCTTAAAAATGCAGAGGAATCGGCAATGATGGAATGATCATAGAAAAACGCTGCCATTTTCTCTCCGGATTGCCCCAATTCATTCCACTTGGCAAACATTTTTGGACTTACCATGTGTTGGGGCATGTATTTGAAATATTCGGCGATGACCTTAGCGAATATCTCGCGGTCGATGTCATGGTCGAATGCGTCATAGAAGCCTTTGACTCTGTCATCAATTTTTTGTTTGTAGCTATTAAAAGCATTGGGGTCCCTTTCAAAAGAAGCCAAGCGATGGATACTGTGCATAAATCGCATGAGCTGGGAGTTCCATGCAAATGCTTCATAGTGGATTTCTCGCGAGAGCTGATAATCTCGATTGATGGTATAAGCATCATTAAATGCTCTATAGACCATCCCATACTTCTCTTTCCAAATAGCAACGGAATCAATTCGGTCCAGGAATCGCTTTTCCAAAGCTCTTTTGTGATTGAGCGCATCGGTTTTAATCAGGCCTTCTCGTTCACCAATCCATTTTTTCCAATAGTTGGCTATACGTGCAAAGCGGGAAGCGTACTTTAGTTTTAGCGCCTCGCTTTGGACCATATACTTTTTCATAACCCCTAAGGATTGCTCTCTAATGGCTATTTTAGCAGGATCAAAATCCTCAATAATCTGCTTTACGGCGATGGATGGCAAATAGGCATTCGTCCGCCCTGGAAACCCAAAAACGAGCGTAAAGTCTCCTTCGGCAGCCCCATCCAGGCTTACGGGCAAATGATAGATGGGCTTTAAGGGGACATTGTCGATGTTGTATTCGGCAGGATGATTGTCCTTGTCCACATAAATCCGGAAGATAGAAAAATCGCCTGTATGCCTGGGCCAAGCCCAATTGTCCGTATCACCGCCAAATTTACCTATCGACTCAGGAGGTACTCCGACAAGTCGAACATCTTTATAGGTGACCGTTATAAAAGCGATGTACTGTAGGCCTTTATAAAATGGTTTGATGACAATTTTCTCGAACGGCTCCAGTCGAATATCCGCTTTTGTCTTCGCGATATTTGCCAAGATCATTTTTTGACGTTCCTTTGAAGTGAGACTGTCCGGAATATCACCCAATACATTATCTGTAACGTCCACAATCTCTCGAATAAACGTAGCGGTCAGACCCGGGTTGGATAGCTCTTGCTCAAAGGATTGCGCCCAAAATCCGTTCTTCAATATATTGTTGTCGACAGTGGAATGCGACTGTACAAAGCTATATCCACAGTGGTGATTAGTGAGCAGAAGCCCCTTGCTTGAAATGATAGAGCCCGTACAGCCACCTCCAAAATGCACAATCGCGTCCTTCAGACTCCCATGATTGATGCTGTAGATATCTTCGGCATTGATTTTCATGCCCATCGCGTGCATCTCCTCTTCGTTGAGTGCTTTCAGGAGATGAGGAAGCCACATGCCTTCCCCGGCAAATAAGGGAAAAGCCAATAGACAGAAAGATGCTACGACTAAACTTACAATCTGGTTTTTCTTCGACATAATTTAACTTTAATACGATTGAATACGCTTCCTTTTAGAAGAGAGTTCTTCTTTGGAAGGTTAAAGATTTTATTATTAACTTACATGTATGAAATGCCACAAAGGTAAAAAATGTTCGCCCTTCAATAGAATCCGATTGTATATCCGTTTGAATCATGCATATAGCCTACCATTTCATACCAAAAAAATCATATCGATTGAAACATCCGTACACTGTCGCGAAGGAGAGGCATTGAGGGATGATGCTGGTGCGCACGACAAGAATCGGTCAACGCTTTGACCATTCTCGGCGAAAAAGAAGGCGTAGGATCTTGCAAAAAGCGATAGGCAATATAATTGCAAATATTACTCACTTCGGCATCGGTAAGCTTGGGATATCCGAGCATGAAATCAGTAAAGATAATCCGGTTGACCAAAATGGTATCAAAAAGTCCATAACGTATGATACAAGGCAACTGCATGATGTTGGCCTTCAAATAATCACTTTCATAGAGTGGGGGAGTGATGTCTGCAAGTCCGGTACCATCGTGCATATGGCAGCCCGCACAATTCCCTTCATAAAGCCTTCTTCCCTGCACAAACTCCTCTTTGCATCCTCCATGAATGAGCAGTAAAATTAGTACAAGAATGGGATGAAAAGACCGAAAGATTCGCTTCATTTTTCGCTCTTGTGTTCCTTCAACAATTGGTCGATGTCAAACATGAATTTTTCGACACTTTTGGGGTCTGTACCATCACAAAAACTCCGCACATGTCCGGTACCATCAATCAACATGAATTTACCGGAATGTATGAGGCTGGCAGGATCTGTACCCTTCGAGTCATCCTGTACAGCGATAAAATAGTCTTTGGCGATATTGTATATAGAATCCTTATTGCCCGTGACAAAATGCCATTTGGATGACGTAACGCCCAGCTTGTCTGCATAGTGCTTTAACCGGATAGGGGAGTCATGGCGTGGATCTATCGTGTGTGAGAGAAACAGCAACTGAGGTTCCTGCTCGTAATGCGTATAGAGTCGTAGCATTTGCTTAGTCATCAACGGACAAATACTAGGACAAGAAATAAAAAAGAAGTCCGTCACATAAACTTTGCCTCGATAGGTCGCATTTGTTATGATATTGCTGTCTTGGTCGATAAATTCAAAGGGCCGAATCACATGATCAATGACCTCGCCATTTTCCAGTGTCTGCTGTCCAATGATGGGAAGCTTGTATTTTGGATTATAATTACAACCTAATAATAGAAAGGCAAAACAACCAATATGTAACAACCCGACGAATAACTTTCTGCTAATCATGTATACTATCTGTTTTCCTGAAGAATTAATCGCATAGAATTAATGCTCAGCAACCCTCTTGGCCGACTCAATAGCACTATTCATCTCGTTAGATACTTTTGTTATCATTTTAAGTTGCTCACTGAGATAAGCTTGATAAGACTCTCCTTTCTCATTTTTCCACTTGTCCTTCTTTTTGAACTGATACATCCAGTCCCACATGTGTTTGTCTGCGAGGCTAAGGGATTCAAGGGCATGTTTAGCGACATCTGTTTTATCCTTTGATAATGTTGTGTTTGTAGATATTTTTCTCATTGCAGAAGTCATGCTAGTCAAATGCCCCATCTGCGCCATTGCACTATCATGAAGAGCCATAACTTTGTCAAATAGTATTTTTTCTTCTTCCTTGAGTAGGGGAGAAGCTCCTTTTTGGGAGGATGGTTGGTTTGGCTGTGAACCTGTACTTCCATTGCCACAAGACAAAGTTAAAATAATGGACAAGCAGGCGGCTGTAAGATAAATAACATTAATTCGTCTCATTGTAATATAACAATATTTTTGATTTGTATCGTACAAATTAGATGCGCGATTATGATGGAGCAAAGGTAGTATTCTATACATGAAATGATGCAAATTTTAGACGTTTAAACGACAGTTCAGATGATTTTTAGTCTGCTAACAATAATTCATGTACCTTTGTTGTGAAATGTAATGATTGACAAAATAACGCAACAGTATCAAGCACTATTCTTGATGAATAGATTACACAGATGAAAGGAGCATGAAGTTAATTAGTCATAACATACACACAAGGGTATGCTTAAAAAGAATTACGAGCTCCTGAAATCGTAGATTCACGAACGTGAATAAATATTGAACGACTTCGTGAGTAATGCATTACAGATTTTTATTATTTTCATATATAAAAAGTATAAACAAATGAAAAATGCAGTATTTGTGATTTTTTTCGCACTAACTCTTATGGGATGTGCAAACAATTCTAATTCTACCGATCAGGGGGCACAAGACCAAGCGGCTACTAAAACAGATACAAATGCTGAGGAGCAGCATTCGAAGGAAAACGACAATGTAAAGTGTATTTATGTCTATCAAAGGGACTCTAGTGAGGTCCGATGGACCGCTTATAAAACAACCTCAAAAAAGGGCGTAAGTGGGATATTTGACAACTTCCTGGTTAAGATACCAAAAGACACCCTTTGGTCCATGAAGGAAGCCATTCCCCATACTAAATTTGTTATTGCACCCTCGAGCGTTAACTCCGGAAATGAAGGTAGAGATGCCAAGTTGGTGAAGTATTTTTTTAAAACATTAGGAGGTATATCAGGTCAATTCCAAACTGTTGGTGAAGATGGAAATGGAACGATGCAGCTCATCTGGAATGGAATGGATCAGGTCTTGCCTTATTCATATGAGATACGCGATGATTCTTTGTTTATAAAGGCAACGATCAATTTTGCCAAATGGAGAGCTGATAAGAATGCGGCTGCACTTAATAATGCCTGCAAAAAACTGCACAGCGGAAAAGATGGTGTCAGCAAGTTGTGGCCTGATGTCGATGTTAAGGCCAAAATAGTCTTCAAAAAATATTGCGGCTAATCTTTTTGCTACAAGGCACATTATTCAAAATGATGGAAGTCGCCTACAAATTCACCGACATCATCGGAACATAATTAATATTATGTTAAGTGGGTGTTTTGGAACTGTCCCCCGCTTGTCATGTATTCCTACCAAAAAGCAGCAGGTATTACCGATTATATTTAGGACTTATACATTCTTGAAATAGTCGATTACCTCTGTGGCTTCTTTGGGCTCAATCCGTCCGCTGAGAATTAGGCGTATTTCTCTTCGTCTTTGTGCTCCTTCATAGCGCTTTTGCTCCTCTTCTGTTAGCGGAAGCACGGCGGGCACCTTGCATGGTTTCATCGTGTCTTTGTTGACGGCCACGAAAGTAAAGTACGCTTGATTGCTTTTGCGGATGTTATTGCCATCTAGGGTTTGAGCAAACACTTCTACAAAAATTTCCATCGAACTATTAAATGCACGGGTGATTTGAGCCTTGAGGGTGACCACTTCCCCATTGCGTATAGGTGTATTAAACGAAATATTGTCGACGGAGGCGGTCACCACATAATTTTTTGCGTGTTTTGCCGCACAAATACTGGTGACGATATCCATCCATCTCATTAGATTGCCTCCCATGAGATTGCCGATGGGGTTGGTGTCATTGGGCATCACCATCTCCGTCATGGTCGTCTTACTTTCAGCAATTGTTTTGGCCGATTGCTCTTGGTTCTCTTTGCTCATATAGTACTTTCTTCGTTTATGTAGTTCACGTCGCATATGGTATGAAATTGTTGTTTGACTTGCTCCTTTAAAACCGTCCAATCAATCGATTGTTTTAGTTCTGCTTGCATAGAAGTTACGGTTTTGTCCGGGTCGTCAATCCCGCAAGGTATAATGCCTTGAAAATGATTTAGATTAGGTGCAACATTAAAAGCTAATCCATGAAGGGAAACCCATCTGCTCATATGCACGCCGATCGCGCAGATTTTTTTATTGGGGTTTCCTTGAATCCACACACCGGTATAGCCATCCATACGACTTCCCGTAATGCCATAAAGAGCAAGGGTTTGTATAATGACTTCTTCCAATTGTCGTACGTACCAATGCACATCTCTTTTAAACTGTTCCAAGTCAAAGATAGGATAGACGACCAATTGACCCGGCCCGTGATAGGTGATATCCCCTCCCCTATTAATCTTATAAAACGAGATGCCCTCGGCCTCCAAATCACGTGAAGAATACCGTAAGTGACTCAAGTGACCACTTTTGCCAAGGGTATAGACGGGGGGATGTTCGCAAAAAATCAAGGTATTTACCGGTGTACCTTCAGCATCTTCCCGCTTCGATTTTTTTATAGATTCGTGTATTTTTGTTTGATAATCCCAAGCCTTTTGGTAATCAATGTGTCCCAGGTCAACAAACCGTACTTTTGGTATTCTCTTTGACATTGATGAATAAATTGGTGCTAAATAATGTGTATATCAAACATTTACCTTACCTTTAGGTTCAGTTTTTTTATGATTAAAGTTCATGCACTCTAAAAACCCATTTGTCATGAGAAAGAGTACCTACCTTTACTTTTTATTACTAATTGGGCTTCCATTCATTACATATGCTCAAAAAGCACCGGATTTTACCGTAACTGACGTCCATGGCAGACGCTTTTCACTTTACAAAGACTACTTGGATAAGGGGAAGGCGGTCATGTTAAAGTTGTTTTTTGTCGCTTGCCCACCTTGCAATGCCGATGCTCCAAAAATAAAAAAGATTTATGAAAATGATTGGCAATCCGGCAAAGGACAGGTGGAGTTTATCGAGTTGAGTGTTAAAGCTTGGGATGATGACGAAGGGGTGTTGGGATATGCGCAGAAACATGGTTTGACCTTCCCCTCAGTGAGCCCTCAAGGCAATAGTCTTGTGGCGGCATCTCCATATACCAGGGGGGATTACGGGCGGTTTCTTGGTACCCCGACATACGTGGTTATAGGCCCCAAGGGAGATGTACATTACCGCATTGCGCGAGACCAAATGACGGACACGCTGAAAGAGGCGCTCAAGACACCCCCTCCTGTCGATAATTGTCCTGCGTCATTTCGTGTCAAGCTCAAACCTTATGGAAAGGTATTTCAAGGGATAACGGCAGAGGATTTTGATGTCAGATTAATTTCGGATGAGCTCGGGGCAGATGTATATGAGATCAATTATAAAGACAGTTTGTATGACTACCAATGTGAATACGAGCTTCCTCTGGATACTTCCGGTTATTATCTTCATTCTTCCTATCATGCAATCGCAGAAGACGGGGTGAATACCAAGGATTTACTCTTTGTCTTATGGCATCTTATAGGAAGACGTCCGTTTAAAGATCAAATACTACTTTACGCTGCTGATGTTAATGAGAATGGACTTATCAATATTCAGGATATATTGTTTATCCGGCAGATTATTTTGGGCAAGAAAAAGGCATTCCCCAAAGACTCCGCAGTGAGGGTATGGGATGCTACAAATGAAATCGTGCTTGACACGTTGGTTGACACTTTGCCAAAAACCCGCAACGTCATCCCACTCAATGAATTGGTCGGGCAAAAGGATGTCCTACTGAAAGCCGTAAAACTGGGTGATATCACCGGGACAGAAGAGAGCCTCGTGGGAAATGGGAGTAGTAACACTCGCTCCAATACCCCTACCCTTTTGTATGTCAATGACGTATATTTGAAGAAAGGAGAAAAATACTCAATACCGGTGTATTCAGGGGCAAACCAATCTCTTTATACCTTCCAAATGGGTGTCTCTGTAGAGCATAACGGATGTACATTGGATGGTATAGTTACAGAGAATAAAGCTCTTGCGGATTTTACACATATAGCTGCCATCTCCAATGACAATAGTAATATTTTGTTTGTTACTCCCAAGATTCCAACTGATTTCAAAAAGGATATCCCTGTCTTCTATCTTCACATAACGGCCAAAAAATCCGGACAACTGTCGGATTTTATTTCATTGAGTAAGAGCATGGATGCGATGAGTACCGATGACAATTTACTCGAGCACCCGGTAAGATTACTATTTCGCGATATTAATCATCGAGTTGAAGGTGCTCCCGTAGCTATTTCATACCATCCTCAGAGTAAGCAGATAACTGTTCGTTCAAGCATGGAAGATATTATTGCGGTGCAAGTAGTGAGGACGGATGGCCAATTGCTATGCGACAAGCGAAATATGGTCACTGGCCGGAAAGCAATCAAAATCAACGTAAATTCTTCCGGTATCTTTTATGTGATTGTGTGGACGGGGAATGGAAGACGATCGATCAGAAGATTTGTAAGTTTCTAGCAAATTGTCTTTCCTTAAGCAGCACGTGTTCATTGATTTTTAGCATTGCGTTATTCCATTGTTAATGGCATTTGTTGACTATGCAATAAAGTATTGGCAGGATAGGTATTTTTCTTGTTACATTTTACTGTTTATGAGTTTTTAGTGTCATTTATTTTGTATGCTAATGATGAAGTTAATGTTATACGGGGCCACTGCGCTTGGCCTTATGGTGTTATTGACCTATATATCGATATGCTCCAACATGTCAATTTTTACACAAAACCAATCTTTCGCCTGTTTTAAACATTAAGATATTTTATATATTAGAATAATTTGAGTAGTTTTGCAGTCAACTACATCACCAAACTACTAACAAATGAAAAGATATTTATTCTTCATTGCTATTCAATTTGCTGTTCTCGTTACTTTACATGGCCAATGGCTGGAAGTGACTTTTTGTGGAGCTACCACCAAGGTTGAACCGGTCAAAGATGCGCAGGGCAATGATCAAAGACATAAGGGAGCACTCATGCTCAAATATATCCATGTGAAAACGTTTGGAAGCAAGTCAAGAATCGTCTATAATATCGGTACTACGAGTAGCGATTTGCCAATAGATGAAAAAGTTTATTTAGACGATTGCTTTAACAACAACATCAAGACCAATTGTAACAATTGTGGAGTGTGTAGGCAGCCCACTTCAAACGGCAGACCATTTGGTCGCATCATAGCTGAGTCTGATTATACCGGAAGCATCCGGGTGCGTGGTAAAGATGGTGGATTATTGATAGAATCAACAGGATATACCAATCAAGTTTGTTACACTACGCCGGGACTCGATATGTCTAATTACCAAAAACGACCGATGAGCCTTGAGGTTGCCTTTGAAGGATCAAAAGACGGAGACTTTAAGTCCAAAGGAGTCGAAGTGTCATATACCATTAATCACGGAACAAAAAAGTGGCTAAAACGACTGAATAACACCGTCGGAGAACATGTATTCAAATTGTCAAGAACGGATGCCATGATTTCAAACGGGGTCATAGATTTGCATCCTATAAAGGATTTGCATTTAAACTCTAATCTCGTAGAAAATGAATTAATCCTCGAATACAGGGTGAATCAAACGGCAATGTTTCATACTTCCATTTGGAGTATGGACGGTAACCAATGGCAGGAAAAAACCGTACAATTGACTCCTTCCCGCGAAATCCACTCGATCTCTCTCGATGTGTCTTCTTTGCCCGGAGGCTCCTATATCTTTTTAGTCAAAGATTCGAATGGTTACAGTCACCCATTTAAATTTGTCAAATCATAGGTTGGCATTCATTGTTTTTACGTGCACCGAACGAAAAAAAAAGAAGGGGCTGTGGCATTAGCTCCTTCCTTTTTATTGAAGATTTATTACCTTAGACCCTGACGGATTTCTGCAATTGGATAACTTCATAAACGCCTCCAATGTTGTAGGCATCTTCTACTCCGCTTTGTCTCAAAACCATTTCCGCCTGCCCGCTTCTATTGCCGGATTGGCAATACAAGAGAACGGGTTTTTTCATTTTATTAATTTCACCGGCTTTAGCCATGATTTGCCCTAATGGGATGTTAATAGCGCCTTCTGCATGTTGCATTTGGTATTCAAAAGGCTCACGAACGTCAATAAGCGTCCCTTGATTCATTGCTTCTTCTATTGTCATATTCATTATTTTACGTGAAACGAAATTTAATTTATTGACAAAAGTAATAGTTATGATAGTAAATTAATGTGAAGGAAGTCACATTATAGACTAATTCGCAATCCGGAAGGAGTACGGTATGATATTTGAACTCTATTATGAAATACTAAGAGTTAAAATGGGGAATTTCATCAAAGCATTAGAACCGGGTTGGTTAAAACTCGCTCAACAAGCACATACAGTAGCGGACAATGCCTATGCTCCATATTCGGATTTCCCTGTTGGCTGTGCTTTAGAGTTAAATGATGGTACCGTGGTATTGGGCGCCAATCAAGAAAATGCTTCTTATCCTTTAAGCATGTGTGCCGAAAGGGTTGCCCTTTTTAGTGCCAAAACACAATTTCCGTCAAAGACTATTGACAAGTTATTTATCATTGCCCCCAATTCTAAATCAAAACTTCCCATAGCTCCCTGTGGTGCGTGCCGGCAAGTGATTTATGAAATGCAAAAGCGGCAGTCCTCCCCTATTGAAATCGTTTGCGGAAGTGAGGAAACAGGATATTTGCATTTTAATGATGCCGGCGAGCTACTTCCAAATGCCTTTGGCCCGGAAGACCTGCTCTAAGCGACATTTGAGAGTAATCATCTTAGAATAGACAGCAATAATCGCTTTATTTATCTCCAAAAGTGACGTTGTCTATCCGGAATGTACCGGTCTGGCTATTGGCGGCACTTCCCACATATTTGAAGGCAATATACCCTACACCTGAATAGGCAGATAAGTCAATGTCACCTGAATCTATCCAGGCATGATCGGCATCACTTTCAGCAGCCAGTGTGCACTTAAGCTCTTTCCAGGTTGCGTTACCGGGGTTGGCTCCGTCAAAATCAGTAGATATCCACACGCTCAAACCATCATGATCCCAATATGCTTTGGCTGACTGAAAAGCAAATTTCTTCGGCTTGTCCAATTTCATGGGAGGCGTAATTAACATGGTTTCCATGTTTGAGGCTTTATCCTTAAATGCAGTCGCTTGTGCGTATTTAGAACCTTTATACAGTTTAACTCTCCAGTTACGCTCTCCCTCAATAATGAATGATTTCCAACCGTTGCTATTAATGTCTACACCGTCCGGCATAGACTCAAAGTCCTCTGTAAAGGCTGACAAGGTATCGGTACCTCCTCCAGTGCCTCCTCCTCCGGAACCGTCAATGTCGTTTAGATTTCTTAAGCTGAGCTGCATGGTTTTACTACTCCCTCCTTGGGTGACGATAGCATTGAGAGACATCGCATTTGCCGGGACGGACTCATTGGCAAAAGTGGCTTGATTTCGAGTAAAAAGGACGATCTCTCCTGTATTGTCCTTGACCTTTGGCCCTCCTCCAAATGTAGAGGCGCCTGAAAACTCAACGTCCTTAAGCCGCACCAAAGTACTTTCGTAAAGCTCAAAGGAATTTAAGATCTCTGCTACTGTGATTTCTTTTGGTACAACACTTCCTGTTCCTTTAGTTTGGGCATTATCCGTTGGCACATTACTAATCTGCAAAAGACCTTGATACTCACTTAGGGTAAGACCAGAGATATCCAGTTCAACCTTGTCATTCAAGTTGAAGCGATGGTCTCGTGTAAACCGGATGGCAATACCCCCAGTCTCATCTTGAACCACCATGTTCTTCGAATGTATGTTGCCGGCGTTTCTGTCAGAAGTCACTACGCCCTCAATCTTTTTTCCTGCGGGTACTGAGGTTGAAGATCCTGAGAACAAGGCTCGGACCTCTTTTATCGTCATCCTTGTAAGGTCTCCTCCCCCACCCCCGAGGCAAGAAGGATTATTCAATACCACATCCCCGGTATCTCTAATCCCCAGTTGGAGATCATTGCGATACCTGCTCAATACGCCGGTGATGGTCCCATTACCCTTAGGAAGTGGGAGATCTGCAAAATCTGAGTAATTACTCGTGCGAACAATGATGGAGTTGCCAATACAATCCTCCACTGTTCGATTGCCGGGAGCGGTAGCATCGGCATAGTTTTTAGACTTATCCTTAATAGAGAATTCCACATCCTGTACCGTAACCAACGTCCCAATATCATCGTCCCTTAATTCTAAGAGTTTTTTAGTTTTAGGGGCCGGTTGGACTCCCTTGCTGCCACGGATAATATATTGACGGTACAGATTGTCGGGTATCCGATCTCCTTTGAGATCAAGATAAAACTGGTTATTGTTGTCCGTCAACGTCAATCCCTTTGCCCGAATCCAGACTTTTCTGCCTCGTTCAAACAGGGTGTACAAATCTGTTGCATTGATAGAAACGGGCAAACCTCCGGTTTCATCTTGTATTACCAGGGTCTTATAAAAATTGCCGGGTTTGTCGTCGGATATCACTAAGCCACCGAGTATGACATCGTCTGTTATCTCGATGCTCTGACGTGTTTTTCCTAAGGCTTTGAAGTCCTTAATGGTCATCGTAGCCGATAAATCTTCCTCAGATAATGAGGGCGGCGTGTCAAAGGTGTCATCAATACATCCAAAGACGAGAAAGCCCAATAATAATAACGCTATGTGTGAAATCTTGAAAGACATGATATATGATTTGTTTGTTTTCATTTGGTCAAATTAAAGAAGTTTATGGTTGGGTTTAAAGTCGCAAGCTCAAGTTTAAAAAGTAGTTTAAACCGTAAGAATAATAGTACTTATTTGGGAAGATGCTCAAATCAGGATATCCGTTGCGTAGACTTCTGACCCGGTACTGTTCATATCCTCCAGTTATGATATTGGTATTGTTCAACAAATTGTTCACCCCGAGTGTCAAATAAATAAAGTGATGTTGAAACTTAAAGGACTTTCCACCGAAGAAGTCCAAAGTGAATGCGCCCGGCACTTGTTCCTGCTGAGTTATCTGCTTGAAGAAAGGGTCTTCCTTTAGCAGTCCTTTGGTGAAATCTGCTGTCCTGCGATACGGGTAAAAATCCAAATATCTAGGGCCGAGATAATTTACTTTGAAAGCGGCAAACCAATAACGCTTTGAAGAGTAGCGAATCTCTGCCGCATAGGCTTGCTCGGGAGTACCACTTAGCCGGAAGTTTTTAGAATAAATGGTATTGTCCAGAAGGAGTGGCTGATCCGAATCATCCGGTACAATCTCAAATCTCATTCTGCTGGTGTATCGATACATACCGAAAGCTCCTGTTAATCCAAATTGGAATCCTCTTCCCAGTTCGACCTGCCATGCAGCCTCTACCCCTTGATGCACCCGGTCTATATTGGACAACAATATGTTGCCAAACTCGCCTTCCTCTAAGCCAAGGGCATTATCGCTATCGAAAAAAGCAGAACGATGGTTGATGCCGTGCTTAAACTGTGTGTGGTAGAAAGTCAAGCGCCCCTTCCACTCCGGGCTATTATAAATCCACGAAAACTCTCCGGAGAAGATGGACTCACTAGGCAAGCTGTCCACAAAGTCATTTCTGGTTCTCGGTGAGATTAATGCATTAAAGAGCGAAGGGGGACGCGTAGCGCTCATCGCATTGGCGACCAGGTATTGTTTGCCGGACAACTTGAAGGTTAGCCCACCCTTGATCGTATAATTAAGAAAAGTCTTTTTGCCGGAAAGCCCTTTAGAACGCTCGGGGAAAAACCCGTTTTTCCATAATCCTTTGCGCCAATAACTTGTGCCAAAGACCTTTGCTGATAAAAACATATCCAATCGAGGCAACGTATAAACACCCTGTCCCCAAGCTTCCCATTCTCTAATATTGGCGGTATAGTTATACCCGATGGTATCTCCGATATACGCTACCCGATTCGGTTGCTCCAAGTTATACTGTTGTTTGGTGTAATCCGTCTCGTATTTGTTGATGTCATACCAAAACTCTCCCCCCAACAGATCATCCACCAGGTTAAAATTATGTTTTTCATAACCGGTATACCCCACCCCAAATGTGGTGTTAAGTCGATCGGTCATCTGCATGTGTAGGGTGGATCTTCCTTGGAGTTGCTTATAATCATAGCGACGATCTTGTACGATATACAAAGACCTATTCCCGACAACAGTAGTGCCCTCACCATTCGCGTTTTCAATCGATGTCAGATTGTTTCTATTGATTTGATAAAACAAATCCCATTGGACTTGCCTATTGCGCTCATCCTGAGACAACCAGTCTGTCAATTGATTCTTTGTAGATTCTTTGGTGAAGTAGGAAGGCCATTTTTGATAATAATCGGCTCTTGGGTCTGGGGCATCTGCCCAATTTATACCGGTGCTTCCATTCTCCCCTGCCTGGTATGAAATGGTAGAATTGAGTTGTATTCTATCGGAAATTGTCCAACGATGTTGTAGGATAGAAACGGGGATGTGGGCATGGGCGATTCTCGAGTTCCGCTTTTTGTCCACTTGATACCCCCAATAGGGGTTGTAATAATGCGTGCCGGCGATTTCATACATCTCTCTTGTCCCAGCGCCTGCTTTTCCCCTCCGGCCCGGAGCGCCAAAATAAATAAAGTTCAAACTATGGTGTTTGTTGAATCGTTTTTCTGCTGCTCCATAATAGCCCCATGCGTCGTAGAAACTACCGGGAAGGTAACCCTCTTGAGCCCATCTCCGTGATCCTGAAAAAGCAAATGCCCATCCAGATGGCAGCATACCTGTAGTATAGGTAGCCATCAAACGTTGGGTGTATGAGCGGTTAGATAGGCTATATGAAAAACGCGTTTGCTTTCGTTGGGCGGAAGCGCGCATATCCATCCAGGTGACTCCTCCCGGGCCACCGATGGCATAGTCCATTACGCCGAGCCCTACCACCGAATATCTGTTGCGCGTGGCATCATTAAGGCCTCCCCATTGCCCCCAATAAATCCGGCGCGTTTCCATATCACCCATTCGGGCGCCATTGATATACACTTCGTTATCTTCACTATTGTAACCACGAATTCTAAATCGAAGCGGGCCCCAATTGTAAGCGGCAGTCGATATAAATGGATCTCTGGAGGCGGTTAGCAAAGAGGAGACCTCCTGTTCCTGTTCATTTTCGAAATCATTGTCTTCAACATCTATTATCGGGATTTCCGACACATCCTCCGTTGCAGTCACCGGTATCATATAAACCTTGTAATCCAAGGCCTCGGTGGCATCCAATACACGAATGTTTGTAACATTGTCCTCGTACCCGGATTTTTTGAAGGTAACCAAAGGCATACTCTCCTCCAAAGGAATGCTAAACGCCCCCGACATATCAGAACTACCCAAACGTATGCCGGCTTGGCTAAATATATTGACTCCTTCTAATGCGTCGCCTGTTTGGATGTCCAGAACATGACCTTCAAAGGTCTGCCCAAAAAGGCTGAGGGATACACCAATAAATATTGATAAAGATAGTGAGATGGTCTTGAACATCGTAAATATTTTATAAGCTATTGTCCGCTAATTTGTACTACTTCCGACAAAGCGATGATAAATAGTGCAAATTTTATTCGCACACTCCGCCCACCCTTAAAAGTAATTGTTTCACCATTTCATACATTAAGATACCGGGGCATCTCGAGTCAGCACTGTCAATTTGCGACACAAAGGTAACACAATAATATATATATATAACTACTATCCATTTAGTGGGTGAAGAGAAATCTGTACTATGACTGAGAGGTTCTGAGGAAGTGGGGAAGGAACCTAAATCAAGTTTTTATACATATCCCTATGTGGGATTCCCACCTCGAGATACTCCTCACCATGAGTCTTATAACCCATTTTAGAATAGAAGGGCACGGCCTGTTTTCTGGCGGAAAGCTTGATTCGGTCAAATCCGTTGATCCGGGCCCAATTTTCAGCAAACACAACCATGGCACGCCCAATTCCCTGTCCTTGACAAAACGGGTCAACGGCTACCTGGCGCATTTTGACGGTGGCAGAGTCGACAGGTGCCATTACCAGCACCCCTATCACCTTCATCGAGATCTGGTCCAAATAAACAAAATGATAGTGCTTCCACTCTTTAGATAATTGGGGGGAAGTGAACTGGAGGTTTAGAGGTACCCGTAGTACTCTATTGCGAAGCTCCACCGCCTCATCGTATAAGACGGAACCAAAGGGAACAATTAGGATTTGAGGATGAAAAAGAGCAGTTACCATAGCTACTCCTCTTTTGGATGCGCAATGATAATGTATTGGTATTGGAGGGTTCTGTCATCGGATTCTTCAATCTCAAAACCTGTGCTTATCAAATCATCTTCCACATCTCCAATAGGAATACGCAACTTCAAAGGAGGTCCAATTGGGGTGTGTCGTTTTTTGAAATCTACAATCATTAAGGAGCCCCCTTTGCGCAGAGCTTTTTTAAGATGCTTCAAATATGGACGAGCGTATTCCTTGATGTAAGGGTACACATTGGCCATAAAAAGAATATCCACTTCCTGATCAGCTAATAGCGGGTCCTTAAATTCAGATAATCGCGTCTCAAATTTTGACCTGAGACTATCTGTTAAGGTGCGCTTATGTAAGTTCATTAAACGAATCATCTGAGGATCGACATCAACGGCTATCACCTTACGGGCAATAGGTAAGAAGCGAAAGGAGAAATAACCGGTTCCAGCGCCGATATCAGCTACAACTTTCCCTCTGAGATCTCCCAGTTTATTCAAAACTCTCTCAGGTTTTTGCCAAATATGCCGTTCTTCAGGTTTTGCACGAATAATGTCACCCACTAAATTTTCGTCAAGGCTATCACTCGGCCATTCATCTGTTTTAGTGGGATATTTGTCAAAGTTTCCCGGACTTTGATTCAAACAAGAGTACAATAAAAGAAAAGTTATTGCAACCAATATGGCAAAGGCATTAAATTTATGTAAACGAAGTACACACATATCGCAAAAGTAGTTAAAAGTTGATAACTAATCGGTTTACATTAATAAGATTTCTACTCTTGTTCTAACATCCCAACATGAAACAGGGCATCGCCTGTATTGACAACAGCTGCATTATTGTGGCCAATTATAAATCCGTCAAAAGTGGCGATTACTCTGCGATACTCCTCACCGGAAGGCGATCCGATAAATCCAAGTGGTTCTCCTGCTACAACATATTGTCCGGAGGATTTCGTCCAAGTGTACAATCCGGAGTCCTCTGCTCTAAGCCATTTTGTCTTAGTGAAATGGTGAACTCTATGTCTGACAGGACGCATATCGGTGTGGATCATTTGCATATGGTGCAGCACCCTCAAGATTCCCTCTTTCCCGATTCTTATCGAATACCCACACCATCGTTTGGACTCTCCGGCTTCATAGACTAAGGTCGGGACCCCATAACGATCTGAAACTGACCTGAGAGAACCGGCAATGACATTTCTATCCAAGATAACAGGAGGGGCAAAAATCTCTGCAAAAGCCCGGGATTTGGTGTCGCCCTTTGTATATCTGATTTGAGGAAAATTGTATCGTGAGGCCCCGCCGGTATGCAGGTCAATAATCAAGTCGGACTTAGGGACTACCTGTGTAGTCACCATGCGAGCGACTTTACTTGCAAGAGAACCTTTAGAGTTTCCCGGGAAGCTTCGATTGACATCTTTGCCGTTCATCACTTCACGGGAGAAATTAATAAATCCATAGAAGTTGAGTAACGGGATAACAATTAAAGTGCCTCTTGTCAAGTCATTAAAACTTCCTTCCACAAGCATCTGTCGCAGCACTTCCACTCCATTAATTTCATCACCGTGAAGGCCTCCGATCAGTGCAACAACAGGGCCATCAGTACCCGAATGAAACACATGTGAGATCAAAGGAATCTTTGTCCCTGAAGGCAGATCTCCTATTTCAGTATGGAATACTTTATGCTTTCTCTCTACAAACTCTTCATCAAATAGTATCATGCTCTATTTTATTTGAAATGGCCAAAATCTTTTCTATCTCAAGCTTTTGATATCTCGCTCAATAAATGCTATTATTTCACCCGCCACATCAATGCCCGTCGTGGTCTCTATCCCCTCTAATCCGGGAGAAGCATTGACTTCCAGTACAAGTGGTCCCCTATTGGAGCGTAAAATATCTACACCGGCCACTTTAAGTCCTAAAATTTGGGTACATTTTAAAGCAATCCTTCGCTCTTCTTCTGTCAATTTTACCGGACGGGAGGTGGCACCTAAATGGATATTGGAGCGAAACTCTCCTTCCACGGCCATTCGCTCCATAGAGGCGACCACCTTATCTCCTACGACAAAGGCTCTGATGTCGCGCCCTTTAGATTCCTTAATAAACTCCTGAACGATGAAGGACTTACCGACTCGTATAAGTGCTTCGCTAATGGAGAATAAATTGGTTTTATCCTCTGCCAGCAATACCCCCATGCCCTGCGTCCCCACCAATAATTTTATGACGGCTTTAGTCGTCCCCAAGCGGTCGTACAAAAACTCTAAACTCTGCACGTGAGAGGCCAGAAGTGTCCTCGGAACATCTATCCCATTAGCGGCTAAAATCTGTAAGGTCACCAATTTGTCCCGCGACATCATCAATGCATTGGAGGATAATACGCTATATACTTTTTGTAATTCGAACTGCCGGATAATAGCCGCCCCGTAATGGGTGACCGAAGCACCAATCCTAGGTATTACAGCATTGATATTTAAAATCTTCTTGTCAAAATAGTACACTTCATAAGTGTTTTTTGTAATGTAGAGGTCGCAATAGGTGTGATCTATTATTCGAACGTGGTGCTGTCTTTTCATTGCGGCTCTCACTAAACTCGATGTGGAATAAAGCGACCCGCTTCTTGACAATATAGCTATATTCATTCTCTTCTCATTTATCCAAATTGGCTATTATCTTATTGAATCAGAAACCGAAATTAGTAACTTTTTGACAAACCGTTGGGTGAAAGTAGCTCGATTAAGCTTTCTCAGTATGAAATATTAACTATTTTGTCCGCTCAAAAGCAAAGTAACAATGGATAAAATACGAAAAAACAGCAGAAAAGTCGAGAATGCATGGGCACTATTCGATTGGGCCAATTCAGTGTATAGCTTAGTAATTTCAACCGCCATATTTCCTCCTTACTTTATTAAAATAACGCATGAGTATATCCCTGTCCTTGGCCAAAAGGTATCCAACAGTGCACTGTACGCCTTTGCTGTTACCATTTCATACTTAGTTATAGCCATCATTACCCCCTTGCTCTCCGGCATCGCTGACGCAAAAGGAAGGCGTAAGTATTACCTTAAAAGGTTTACCCTACTCGGTGCGCTATCATGTATGGTTTTGTTTTATTTTGATAGCAGTAGTGCTCTATGGCTCGGTCTGGGTGCATTTGTTCTGGCGACAATTGGCCATGCGGGAAGTTTGGTATTCTACAATGCCTATTTGCCAGAGATCGTCTCTGAGGAGAGGATGGATAAGGTAAGTGCCAAGGGATTTGCATGGGGTTATATAGGAAGTGTCCTATTGCTCATACTCAACCTGTGGATGATTATGAAACCTGCTACGTTTGGGCTTCCGGAAGGGACATTGGCCATACGGGTTTCTTTCTTGTTGGTCGGACTATGGTGGTTCCTGTTCTCTCAGATCACCTTTAAATATCTCCCACACAATACCCCTGCTGATAGCAATCAAGGGAATCTAATGATGAAAGGATTTAAGCAATTAAAATTGGTTTGGGCAGAAGTAAAGACATCTGCCGACATAAAGTATTTTTTGTTTTCCTTCTTGTTCTTTAGTGCCGGTGTGCAAACGGTTATTTTCTTAGCCTCTGCCTTTGCCGAAAAGGTCTTACACTTCGAGACCAATGAGCTCATTTTTATTATTCTCATTTTGCAAATCGTCGCCATCTTTGGAGCGTACTTATTTGCGTGGGTCTCAAAGAGACTCGGTAGTAAGACCTCACTAATCATCATGATTCTCATTTGGATTGCTATCTGTTTTGCGGGGTATTTTGTACAATCGAAATTGATGTTTTACTATATCGCCATAGCAGTGGGTAGTGTGTTAGGCGGCATCCAATCTCAAGCGCGCTCTGCATACGCCAAATTGGTGCCCCAAGATACCCTTGAGATGACTTCTTATTTCAGTTTCCTGGACTTTATGTACAAAATGTCTATCATTCTGGGAACATTGGCCTTTGGCATTATCGACCAAATCACAGGTAACATGCGGTATAGTATCCTCGCCCTAGCCATGTTTTTTGTCATTGGGTTACTTTTTTTACTACCTGTCAAAATCAGGCATATAAAACAGATTCCGGCAAGGTAAATTATCCTACTTTTGCGATGTTATTTGAAACTCACAACAATTAAGCAACCCCATTTGTTATTATTGCATATATTTAAGGGGAAACAATTATCTGATTCTTTGCATTGGTTTTAGATTTTCATACAACTTGATATAATGAAGAACCTTAAAAGGTTTTATTACGCGTTAACATCGACCCGGGCGGGAGGAGCATATATTCTATTGATTGCATTTCTCATTGGATTGGCGACCTTTATAGAAAATGATTTCGGTACAAGTGCGGCACAAAAGGTCATTTTCAAAACCCACTGGTTTGAGGGGCTATTGTTCTTATTTGGTTTATCTATCTTTCAGAATATCATCACCTTCCGGATGTTTCAACGTAAGAAGTGGTTTATGTTGCTATTTCACGCGGCTATCATTCTCATACTGATTGGGGCTTTGGTTACACGTTATTTTGGCTTTGAAGGGAGCATGCATATCCGTGAAGGAGCCGTCTCCAATACGTTGCAATCGCGGGATGCTTACATCAATTTCAAAGCGAGTAAAGATGGGAAGAGGTACGCTTTTCATCTTCCGGTACTCTTTTCTTCTTTGGGCAATAATCGTTATGCCAAAGACTACATCATAGGAAAGATACCTTTGAAGGTGGAAGTACTCGATTTTATTCCCAATCCCACAGAAGAAATGAAAGCATCGGACGATGGAGTCCCTATGCTGTGGGTCGTACAAGGAGGAAGAAATGGACGTTCCAACTATTATGTGCCATTTCATACCACCAGAAGATTAGACGGCTTAACACTCCAATTTGGTGATAATACTTCCAGGTCTGCCCCAACAGTCCAATTTGACTATCGCAATGATTCCCTCCTGTTTATGTCCCGGGTCCCTATGACCCGAATGACGATGGCAACGCGGGCTTTGGATACCGTGATGCCCGGCAAGTGGTATCCTGCCAAACTGCGTTCCTTACACTCAGGTAATGGAATTAACTTTGTAATAAAGGAATTCAATCCTAAAGCTAAGTTGGTTAGCTTTTCATCCAGTAAAAAGTTAAATGGCACGGATGAAGGTGCTGTGAGATTGAGATTGTCTACGCCCAAAGTCCAAAAAGAAGTAACAATCCGCGGGGCTCAAGCCTACAATGGCGCAGCAAAAAGAGTGGATTTAGGGCCTATCGAACTATATGTGGATTATGGCCCCAGAGCAGTGACTTTGCCGTTTGCACTTCAACTTACGGATTTTAGGCTCGAAAAATATCCCGGAACCGAGCGTCCGGCTTCCTACGAAAGTGATGTAATCTTACTCGACCCGGCAATGAAGCTAAAAAAGCCCTACAAGATTTACATGAATCATGTACTGGATCACAATGGGTACAGGTTCTTTCAATCCTCTTATGATCAGGATGAAAAAGGGACGATCTTAAGTGTCAATCACGATTGGTGGGGCACATGGATAAGTTATGTCGGCTATATCCTGTTTACGATCGGGCTCTTAGCCATGTTTTTTAGCGGCGTCAGTCGATTTCGAAAGCTCTCAAAACACATAGACTAATGCGTGTGAAGATGAATAAAAGTAACCAAAATACCATAGCTCGCATTGCCGTAAAAACAGCGAGGTTCTCCTTCGTCTTGCGGAGTCTGGTATTTCTACTCTTGCTATTTGTTTCGGTAGGCGTCCACGCTCAAGATGAAGTCCGGATACCTCTGATAGACCAATCCCATGCCGATAGATTTAGTAGGATTATCGTACAGGACTTCCAAGGACGAATGAAGCCCGTTCACACCTTATCTAGTGAGATTTTGCGCAAGTTGAGTAGGCAGACATCCCTCTACGGGATGTCTCCAACTCAAGTATTGATCGGGATGATGATTTTCCCTGAAGAGTGGCAAAAGACACCGTTGATTCGTCTCGGTAGAAACCCGAAAATTAAGGAGTTGGTAGGAGTGCCCGAAGGACTTGCATCGTACGATGATTTCTTTGGTGAGGATGGTAAGTTCAAACTTACAGAGGAATTGCGTAAAGCCCACGCAACTGAAAAGCAGTATCGCGGAACATTAGAGAAGGAATTGATAAAATTGGATGAGCGAATCAACATCGCCAATATGGTATTTTCACAAAGGATGCTGCGATTATTTCCGGCAGAAGGGGATCCCAATCAAACATGGCACTCTACGTATGAGGTATCCAAAGGGGTCACTGCTCCTACTACTTTTGCCCAAAAGTTCTATCCGGTTTATCATGAAGTCGTAAAACAGGCCGTTTCATCCGGTGATTGGTCTACGGCCAATGCAGTTATCGAAGACTTGAGAAAACATCAAATAGAGAATGGCGGTGACCTCATCCCTTCCTCCAATAAGATTAAAGCTGAGATACTTCTCAACAAGAGTGATGTTTTCAATCGCCTTATGAAATTTTACGCTTTGCTAGGAATAGCGGTACTAATACTCTTCTTCCTGAAGGTTTTCAAACCCGGCAAGTCCTACAAAAGAGCACAGACAATCATGATTGGGTTAGCGGTAATAGGATTTTTATTTCATACCGCCGGGCTCGGACTGCGTTGGTATGTGTCCGGTAGGGCCCCTTGGAGCAATGGATATGAATCGATGATTTATATTGCATTCACGACCATGCTGGCAGGTGTTTTAATCGCTAGGAAGGCACTTGGAAGCTTAGCTGCTGCCCTTATCCTGTCTTCCACCATTCTGATGGTGGCGGGTTTGAGTAATTATGACCCGGAGATCACGCCCTTGGTGCCAGTTCTTAAGTCCTATTGGCTAACGATACACGTCTCGATGGAAGCCGGAAGCTATGGATTTCTATTGTTGGGAGCTATCATAGGCTTGATCAATCTTATTTTAATGATTTTGATGAATGAAAAGAACAAAACACGTGTGCTTCACAATATCCGAAAACTCTCTGCTATAAGTGAAATGTCAATTATAGGAGGGTTGGTTATGGTGAGTATCGGGACCTATCTCGGAGGAGTGTGGGCCAACGAGTCTTGGGGGCGATATTGGGGATGGGACCCGAAAGAGACTTGGGCACTTGTCACAGTTTTGGTGTATGCTTTTATCATACATATGCGCTTTATCCCAGGAGTGAGAGGATTATTTGCCTATAATTTTTCGACCCTGTTTGGATTTGCCACAGTTATTATGACCTATTTGGGGGTCAATTATTACCTATCCGGCCTGCACTCTTATGCTTCCGGCGATCCTGCCCCCATTCCTTCATCGGTTTATATCACAGCACTTGTTTTTGGAGCTATTAGCTTATTGGCATTTATACGATTCAGGAAATTTGCAAAATAGTGTTTTATCAGACGTTTTAATCGTGCTTTTTTAGAAATTATATAATACAGCAGACCATATGACCCAAAGAGTTACCTTATTAATGGTAGTATTATCCTTTTTAGGACATATACTTACCGCCCAAACTTTTGACCGTACACCAAAGGATTATGCGATTCATCTGAGTTACAATCACCATTTGAAAGTACCATTTGCGAACACTGCCATTGACGGGGTGGGCATTGAACTCGATCACAGTTGGCAGCTATCCGGTTATCAGGGTGGTCGCAAAGCTTATATTACTGTACCTTTAGGTTACAAGTACTTTGTCCCATCAAAGAAAGGGGTAGCTAACTCCAGGTGTTTGTATTATGGCTGGAAAGTCCGTCATGAGCTTAAGAAGGGAAATCCGGCATGGCAGCCATTTATCGGTTACTCTTTGCTATTAGATCAGCTGTGGCTGGAAGGGGTTGAAGGGAATATCATCGGTCATGAAACCCGTTTTACTTTTGGAGTAGATCGACGGATATCAGACAATCTGGCCTATATACTAAGTCTGGATTTCAGCTACATTCGATTTCCGGTATTAGGAGTTAAAAAGGCCCCTAAATCTATGGAGGTGGCTCTAAAATTAGGGATTCGCATCCTTTAAAAACGGTTCACTCCCCCTATCATCTTCGGAGTATCATTCGAATAGGCGGCTAAAATGCCAAAGAATGATTCCGGCACAGACGGAGATGTTAAGTGAATGTTTTGTTCCGTACTGTGGGATTTCGACAGCTTGGTCTAAGTGGGGCAAGACGCATTCTGAGATTCCCCCGACTTCGTTGCCGAAGACCAGAGCAATTTTTTGGTCAGGCGGTGCTACAATCATCTCTAATGGAACACTTTTATTTGTTTGTTCCACTCCAATAATCCGGTATCCCAAGTTCTTATAGGCTGCTATGGCCAAAAGAATATCTTTTTCGTAGGTCCAACTTACTGTATCTGTAGCCCCAATGGCAGTTTTATTGATTTCCCGATGAGGGGGAATGGGGGTAATCCCGGTGAGCACGATGGATTCGATCAAAAAAGCATCCGAGGTTCTGAATACCGCACCTACATTATGGCCACTTCGTATATTGTCAAGTAAGACAACAATGGGCTTTTTGGGCAATTTCTTAAAAGTAGCCACATCTACCCTACCCAGTGCCTCCAAAGACAATTTCTTCATAGAGTAATGGATTATCCTCGTTGGTGGTTTTTGTTCTCCAAAGCAGCATTCACAAAAGCACAAAACAGTGGATGCGCGGTTTCTGCCCGGCTGGTGTACTCCGGATGGAATTGAACCCCCACGAACCATGGATGCTCTGCAACTTCGATTATTTCAACCAAATTCGATTCCGGATTTACTCCTGATATCCGCATCCCCTGACGCTCAAACTCTTCCCGGTATTGATTATTAAATTCAAACCGATGCCGGTGCCGTTCATAAATAAGGGATTTACCATAAGCATTATAGGCAAAACTCCCTTTAGTTAAGGCGCAATCGTATTTACCTAAGCGCATCGTCCCACCCTTCTTGTCAACATCCTTTTGGCCTTCCATTAAGTCAATTATATTATGTTGGGTGTTGGGATTCATCTCCGTAGAGTGAGCATCTTTGTAACCAAGCATATTCCTAGCGTACTCGATAGCAGCACATTGCATCCCCAGACAAATCCCCAAAAAGGGTACTTTGTTTTCCCTTGCATATCGCACCGCAATTATTTTGCCCTCAATTCCACGATCGCCAAATCCCGGAGCCACCAAAATACCATTCAAGCCTGACAAGAGTTTATTGACATTATTATCATTTTCCAGTTGCTCGCTGTGAATTGAGACCACTTCTACCTCCGTTTCGTTTTTGGCACCAGCGTGAATGAATGCCTCTAAGATAGACTTGTAGGCATCCTGTAACTCTACATATTTCCCAACCAAACCAATACGGATTTTGTGAATCGGGTTCTTAAGTCTGGCGAGAAAAGCTTTCCAAGAATCCAGATTGGGCTCTTGGAATTTTGGTGTTAGCTTCAATTTAGAAATCACAGAAACATTGAGTTCCTCTTGCAGCATATATAATGGGACATCGTAAATGGTGTCCGCATCAATGGCCTCAATGACACTACTTCTGTCCACATTGCAAAAAAGTGCAAGTTTTCTTCTCACCTCTTTAGTTAATGGATGCTCCGTTCGACATACAAGAATATCCGGCTGAACCCCAGCTTGTAGCAACTCTTTAACCGAATGTTGTGTGGGTTTAGTTTTTAGCTCCTTAGCTGCTGCCAGATAAACTATCAAGGTCAGATGAATGACCAGGCAATTCTCAGACCCCAGCTTCATGCGCATTTGCCGAACGGCCTCAATAAAGGGAAGTGATTCGATATCTCCTACCGTTCCACCTATCTCAGTAATTATGATGTCATACCCATCTTCAGCCAATAATTGGGCACGTCGCTGGATTTCGTCCGTAATATGCGGCACCACCTGGACGGTCTTACCAAGAAAATCCCCTCGCCTTTCCTTTTGGATAACAGATTGATAGATACGTCCGGTCGTTACGTTATTGGCCTGAGAAGTGGAGATATCCAAAAAACGCTCATAGTGACCGAGGTCCAAATCGGTCTCTGCCCCGTCATCCGTAACATAACATTCACCATGCTCATATGGATTAAGCGTGCCGGGATCTACATTTAGGTACGGATCAAATTTCTGGATGGTGACAGAAAAGCCCTGAGTTTGCAATAACTTCCCCAAAGAGGCAGAGATAATGCCTTTGCCCAATGAAGAAGATACTCCTCCCGTAACGAAGATAAATTTTGCCATGCGTTAGTATTTCTCACCTAAAACAATCAAAAATAAGGTTTTAGGTGAATGAAAGCATACAGTAAATGTGGGTTTGGAAGGCCGACAATCTACTGCTCATTACGGGATGCAAAGCTACTACAAATATAAATGGAATATGGCATGAAATGGTAAAGCATTTCCCTACAACTCTAAAAAAACAATAAAATCATTCATATTACAACAAAAATATATACATTTGCTACTCTAAATGGTCATTTTATGCGTATGATGTGAACTTGCAATACTGTTTAGCAAAGCTTTTGAGACGAAGGAACTTCTTTGCCAAGTGGCAGTTATGCATAATTGCAGCACTTTTCTGCTCCACCAATAGCTTCATTAGCTCGGTTTGCTTGATAATTATACTAATTATGATCACCTTAGACGTTAATACAAAAATGACTATACAAGAGTAGTTACTAAAAACAATACCTACTATGGCTGGACAAACTTTAGCTCTTTACGGAGAAGAACAAAATAAACGCAAAGGAATGACGATTTCCATCATCATTCACAGTCTGCTTTTGCTGCTCGCTTTATGGCCACTTTTGAAGACAAATTTAGACCGGGACAAGAATTTTGCCGTGGTGATCGAATTTGAAAAGCCAAAGGTCATTCCTCCTCCAAAAAATTTGGGCGGTGGTAAAGCACATGCCAAGTCAAATGCAGGATCTCCACAGAAATCCAATCCTGAGCCAGCCCCGAAAAACACTAAATCTGATGCGACTAAGCGGAAAGTTACGCCGGTATCCGACATCCAAAAACCAAAGCCCACTCCTACGACAAAGCCTATTGAGCGGGTTATTACTACACCAGATATAGAGAAACCCAGCTATCCCGACCCAATAGAAACACCGGATAGAATTGAGACGCAATCGACTACTACCGTGCCTACTACAGTCCCCCAAAGTCCTTCCATTGAAGATATGCTACCCGATTTGGATAAGATTATGAAGGAGGAAAAATCATCTAAAAATGGGAGTGGTTCAGGAAGTGACCTCGGTGATGACTCCAATCCCGAAAGAGGGGAAGGTAAAGGTGGAAAGGCTTCCGGCAAGGGCAAAGGAGATGCCGACCACGGTGGAAAAGCTTCCGGTTCCGGCACAGTAGATGGAGATTTGCCACCGGGAGACCCGGGAAATGGAATGACCGAAGGAGACTTTGAAACAGAAGGCCCACTCAAGAGAAGGCTAAAAAAACGTGCAGACATCAGAGATTTACAATTGCGCAAAGGGACTATCGTTCTGTCTCTTTGCATTAATCGTCAAGGCCAAATCACTTATGCCAGAGGAAGTATCAAAAAGTCTACTATTAAAAGTCGAAGGCTAATCAGAAATTTCACAAGGAGATTTAAAGAACAATCTGTCTTCTATTCTGACAATTCTGCTCCGACCAAAGAATGTGGGACATTTACATACAGAATTGAAGGACACGAGTATCATTGAGAACGGAGAAGTGAACAGAAGTATTGCCATTTGAAAGAAAAGTAAAAAGAGCCGGGAAGTTTCCCGGCTCTTCGCGTTATACAATATGATAACAGGTAATCGATCTGCTCAGAAATCTATTTATGCAATATCTGCACTTTTTCGACTGAGAGTCGCTTACCACTTAGGTCATAAAGACTTACTACATAAAGACCATTTGCCAATCCACCAGTATAAATCGTTGCATCACGATTCAACGGTGCCACTCTGACTACCTCTTTTTGATTGAGATCAGTAACGATAATTACACCAGGTAAACCTCCTTCACCTAATTCTACATGCAAATATTCATCCGCCGGAACTGGCCGAATCGACATCATTTCATTTGCCTCGTCTTCACTTAACTGACTTCTTGCCTTTATTTGCGGTGAGAATCCTACGCATTCTGGGAGTGGATAGCATTGGTTGATATCACAACATAGGTCTGATAACCAATCTATTTTGATGCAGAGCTCGTGTCCTTCCACCTTTGTGACACAATGTTTGATATACAAATTGCCGTTGGCATAATAGCTGTACGATGGCCCTTCAACAGTTGTTGCATTGACGGTATAATTAAACTTATCACACTCCTTCGCTTCCTTCACTACAAAGACGAAGCAAATAATCTTTTTGCCATCTACTACATGACATTCGTAGGTTTCAAATCCATATGATTTTTTGTTACAACAATCGGGTGGCAACTTTAAACAACCTTTAAAGTCGCAGCATGGTGGACTCTTGAAGTCTACTTTAAAGCAAAGCTCAGAAGCGCCAGGTGGTAAGGAGGAAGCAAGAACGCATCCTGTAATCGTTGCATTACCATTCAGTGCATTGTAGACAATGTTAGGTCCATTGACACTAGTTCCTTCAACTCCAAAATCAAGTCCGCCACAGTCTTTTGCTCCTGCGACTACAATAGTATAGCAAATGACCTGTTGCCCATTAATATGAGTGCACTTTAATTCTCCCTTCCATTTTTGCTCACAACAGGGCAATTTTATGCATCCTTTAATATCACAACAATGCGGATCCTTAAAGTCTACTTTAAAGCAGAGTTGAGTGGCATTAATCGGGAGAGAGGAGGTCCACACACAACCATTAATAGTAGCATTTCCTAGAATGTCATAAACGATTGTGGGGGGGGCAACTGGAGTTCCATCTGTCGTGATCGTAAATTTTCCACAAGGCTTTACATCATAAAGTTTGATGCTGTAACAATATACTGGCTTACCATCAATCCGATCACATTTTGCCTTCCCTTTCCACTCTTTCTTATAGCAACAAGGAAGCTTGGCACAGGCTACAATGTCACAACAGAGGGGGGACAAAAAGTCAATCTTAACACATAGTGGATTGTTGGCATTATTGGCCCAAAAACATCCCTTAATGATAAGGTTTCCTTGATTGTCGTATGTCCAAGCAGGATACCCTGGGGCCATATTCTCGTTTACACTATACTTAAACTTTTCGCACTCTTTTGTGTTATAGACTACCAGCTTAAAGCAATAAGCGGGTTTGCCATAAATTTCTGTACACTCTAAGTAGGTGAATTTCCATTTGTGGTCAATACACTTGAAGTCCCTGTCCAAATTTTCCGAGTTCGCAATGACATCCACCCCTAAAACGCCGGGAGTATTGGTGGATTTTTCAATGTTGTATCCGGTATTTGAGCCGGTACAATACATGGTGTTCATTCCGCCTAACCAGGTGGTTACGACGAAGGCCGCTGCTAAAAATAGTAACTTTTTCATAATAAAAGTTTTTATGGTGAATAATTAATTAAGCCTTAATGTATCGGAGATTGTAGAATCACACGATCCAGCTTTCACAGGACTCAACGTAAACACACACCGGATAATAAGCTTGTGGTATTTATGCTATATTGGTAGGGGGAGTACCTCTCAAAAAAGACATGGAGACAGTAATAGAATAAATAATGGAGTATTAAAAATGGAACAATACCCCAAAGATACATCCATCATACTGAATAAAACAACATTTATTAGGCATAATTTCTAATATATCGAATATTTCAGTGTAAACCCTGATAGTATATGAGATAATATTAAGGGTAAACCTTTAATGTTGCATATTTACTTTTGAGAAATAGAGCTACCCAAATGGTGTCATTGTAACCATTGATATTGTATGAGTGGAAGACTATTATAATTTGTAGTGAGAGGATTGTTCATTCGATTTGATTCAGATTAATAATAATTTCACTTCACTCATGTTACCTAAATGCTAATATTTCATATAACTTTGTCACCCAGAAATGTTGAAAGTTCTAAATGGTTTAAGTCAGACTTTCTTCTTCTAGCGCTTTTAGTACCATTTTGTAGTGATATTTCATTATTCTTTGTATCAACAACTAGAGTTTTATGCAAGATCGGATAATAGTATTGGGGGCCTCCGGGCAAATAGGCACGGTCCTAACCGCCGAATTGAGGAAGATTTATGGCAGGGACAATGTTTTAGCAACGGATATCTACCCCAACAGTGTCTCTGAGGGACCTTTTCAGGTATTGGATGTACTTAACATTCACCGGATGGCCGAGATTTTTGAGCAATTCAAACCCACACAAGTATATCATTTGGCTGCCATTCTTTCCGCCAACGGAGAAGCCAATATCAAAAAGACCTGGCATATTAATATGGATGGTTTTCTTAGGGTATTAGAAATCTCGCTTGAGAAGGGGGTTTCAAAAGTGTTTTTCCCGAGCTCAATCGCGGTCTATGGACGCACAACGCCCAAAATAAACACTCCGCAAGATAGCCCTTTACTCCCGTCAACAGTATATGGTATCAGTAAAATGACCGGAGAAGTATGGTCGGATTACATGTTTAACCGCTACGGTCTTGATATCCGCTCCCTGAGATATCCCGGCGTAATTGGTTGGCAGTCCATCCCTTCGGGTGGGACAACTGATTATGCTGTTGAGATTTACCATGCGGCTTTTAAAATGGGACATTACGACTGTTTTCTCAAGGAAGACACTGTGCTCCCGATGATCTATATGCCTGATGCCATTCGGGCAACCATCGAATTGATGGAAGCTCCAAAATCCCAAATAGGAGTACATTATGGTTACAACTTATCCGGAATGAGTTTTACGCCGAAGGAGATTGCAGAGTCTATTCGATATTTTATGCCGGAATTTACCATTTCATACCAACCGGATTTTCGTCAGGAAATTGCAGAGAGTTGGGTGAGAAGTATCGATGATAGCAAAGCACGTTCCGATTGGGGGTGGAAACCAGAATACGACTTACATAAAATGACGATGGACATGTTGATGCATCTGCAAAATAAATATGGAATGACTGTTATTTCCCCTCTATCCTAATATGATATATTTCACTAGTAAAAATGAAACAATGTTTGACGATATAAGAAACAACTTAGCACAGGAGATTGAAGAAATCAAATCTTCAGGTCTCTACAAAGAAGAACGGATTATCACTTCTCCACAAAGCGCGATGATTCAAACCACTAAAATGCCGGAAGTGCTCAACTTTTGTGCTAACAATTATTTGGGCTTATCTAACAATCCTCAATTAAAAAAAGCTGCTCAAGATACTATTGAGCAGTACGGTTTTGGTCTGTCCTCCGTCCGGTTTATATGCGGCACGCAGAATATTCACAAGCAATTGGAAGATATGCTGTCTGAATTTCTGGGGATGGAAGATACTATATTATACTCTTCGGCATTTGATGCAAACGGAGGGCTCTTTGAGCCCATACTCGGTGCAGAGGATGCTATTATTTCTGACCGGCTAAATCACGCATCCATTATTGATGGTGTACGCCTTTGCAAAGCAAAGCGTTTTGTCTATCGCAACAACGACATGGAAGTCCTGGAAGACAAATTAAAGGAGGCCAGATCCTCCGGTGTAAGGCGGATAATGATTGCTACAGATGGGGTCTTTTCGATGGATGGCATCATTGCTAAAATTGACAAAATCTGTGACTTGGCAGATAAATATGATGCTATGGTTATGGTGGATGACAGCCACGCTACAGGATTTACCGGCAAAACGGGCCGTGGGACGCATGAATACAATAATGCTATGGGGCGCGTTGATATCATTACCGGTACTTTTGGAAAAGCCCTCGGAGGGGCCTCGGGTGGTTTTACCTCGGCCAGAAAGGAGATCGTTGATATGCTTCGACAACGCTCCCGTCCCTATCTGTTTAGCAATTCAGTAGCTCCTGCGATTGTTGGAGCTACTCTGAAAGCTTTAGAGATATTAAGTAATTCTACAGAATTAAGGGATAAATTGGAGGCCAACACAGCGTATTTTAGAAAACATATGGGGGAGGCAGGCTTTGATATCGTAGAAGGGGTACATCCCATTGTGCCTATCATGTTGTACGATGCGAAACTCGCCCAAACCTTTGCCAATGCACTTTTGGATGAGGGCATCTACGTCATCGGTTTCTTCTTTCCTGTAGTTCCAAAAGGTCAGGCTAGAATCCGAGTTCAGATTTCTGCCGCTCACGAAAAAGCACACCTGGACAAAGCCATTACCGCATTCATTAAAGTCGGGCAACAACTTGGAGTTATTGACTAATTGCCTATGGATTGTTTTGGTATGAAATGGCACATTATATTCTGGAAAATAGCCCCATGGTGCATGCTTTTCATGATGCTATATGGCTGCCATCAAGCACACCCCTACCCCGATACTCCGGTGCTAACCTTTATTGGATTATCCAAAGACACTTTACAACAAGGGGTACTCAATAGCGATTCGGTCATTGTGCGGTTTAACTTCACAGATGGCGATGGAGACATTGGCGATATGCCCGGTGACACCATGCCTGACCTAATGATTAAGGATTTGCGCACCAACAGTGTCGAATTTTTCAAACTCCCCTTGATAAAGTCAACCACTTCAGGTCCGATTTCTGTGGAGGCATCTGTAAGAATTTACAACTCGTGTTGCATTTTTGCAGATGGGCGGCCTCCGTGTACCCCTGTCTCGGTATCTACATTTCAAGAAGTCACTTATGAGCTATCTATAAGAGATAGAGCAGGGCATCTATCCAATATATTAACCCTTCCAACTATACACCTGTTGTGCAACTAAACAATCACTAATGAATCAACTTGCTCCTTCCGAACTTGTCCTCAACCCCGATGGAAGCATCTATCATTTGGGGGTAACACCCCCCCAAATAGCCCACACCATCATTACCGTTGGAGATCCGGCGCGTGTCCCCATGGTGTCCAAACATTTTGATACCATCCAACACCAAATCAGTAAACGGGAATTTGTCACCCACACCGGATTTTTGAATAACAAGCGAATCTCCGTAGTTTCTACAGGAATTGGCCCGGACAATATCGATATCGTCCTCAATGAATTGGATGCCCTAGTCAATATCAATCTCCAAACACGACAAATAAAGGAAAATAAAACTGAACTGTGCATCATTCGTTTGGGAACCTCAGGGAGTATGCAGCCCGATATCGAACCCGGCGATATTGTCGCTTCAAGATTTGCCATTGGGATGGACAACTTACTCTATTATTACAAGCGTGACATTACTGATCAAGAAGCTGCCTTTGAATCCACCTATTATGATTACTGCTCAAGCATTCACCTTCCTGTTAAAAGCTATTTTACAATACCCGAATGGCCCGATATTAATCTTCCTGACGATGTAAAACGTGGCATCACATTAACATGTCCGGGCTTCTATGGCCCCCAATCTCGCACACTTCGTGCCAATGCCGCCTCACCCCATCTGCTCGACTTTCTGATTAACTTTGAATTCGATGGATTAAAAATTACCAATTTAGAAATGGAATCAGCCGCTATTTTTGGGCTTTCAAATATACTAGGACATAGAGCTATTTCTCTGAATACGATTTTGGCCAATCGCATAAAAGGCACCTTTGTCAATGATTATAGAGCTTCAGTGGAAAACCTCATCACAAAGGCATTGCAATGGATCGCCGGCTAAGTCCTTTGAGTTGGGGGACAAAGTGCATTTTGCAATTTGATATGAAGTGCCTCCCTCATCTATAACATAAACGCTCCCATTATTTGGATTACTTGGAAGCTTTTGCATGATCTGCGAGGAACTTTGCCAACCCTATGTCTGTCAATGGATGCTTGAGCAGTCCAAGTATGGAAGGAAGAGGGCAAGTGACCACATCGGCACCCGCTTTGGCCGAATCTACAATATGCCTTGAATTGCGAATAGAGGCCGCTAGAATCAACGTATCAAAGCCCTGAATAGCATAGATTTCGGCGACCTCCCTTATTAGCTCGATTCCATTCCAATTGGTATCATCTATTCGTCCGATAAAAGGGCTCAAATAAGTAGCTCCGGCCTTGGCCGCCAAGATAGCCTGTCCGGCAGAAAAGACAAGCGTACAATTGGTTGGAATTCCCTCTCCTGAAAGCGAATGGATGGCTTTTATTCCTTCTTTTATCATAGGGATCTTAATCACTATATTTGGAGCGATCTCCACCAGTTCATGCGCTTCTCTCATCATCCCCTCATAATCAGTGGAAATAACCTCAGCGCTGACCGGACCATCGACGATATCACAAATCGCTTTATAATGTTTATAAATATTATCTTTTCCTGTAATTCCTTCTTTCGCCATGAGGCTGGGATTCGTCGTAACACCATCTAATATTCCCAAGGCATTCGCCTCTTTAATCTGTTCAATATTGGCCGTATCTATAAAAAACTGCATGTGCTTTGGATTTAATGAGGGACAAAGGTAACTGTTTTTGTAATTAGATATCAATTTATCAGAATGTATTAGCCTCTCATATATATCCACCAATGATGTTGTACCTTTACCCCTCTAAGAGTATCTATTTATTTGATTACAACATAAGCTATTTATTTAGACCTAACCTATGAACAAATCGAGTAATTCAATGAAAATCCTTATGCTTCTGGATAACGACTACCCAAAGGACGAAAGAGTCGAAAAAGAGGCTAAAAGCCTTGTTGAGGCAGGCCATAGTGTTACAATCCTTTCTACTAATTTCAAAAAAAGATCACCCAAGGCAACTATTCATGGTGTTAAAATTATTCGAATAAATATCAGCAAAAAACTTAAAGATCGCCTCCATCCTTTTACAGCAGCATTTCCGTTTTATACAAAGATATGGTCAAATTATGTTCTAGAATTACTCACGTCCACCGATTTCGATGTTTTGCATTGCCATGACCTTCCCCTATGTTCTGTTGGACATGAGATAAAAAAAAGAATTCCGCGTATCAAGTTTATTGCAGATTTACACGAGAATTTCCCAAATCTCATTGCCGGGATGTCATATATGTCTAATCCCCTCATCCGATATTTTGTCAATATTCCTAAATGGTACTCAAAAGAAACCCTATGGTTGAATAATTGCGATGGCTTAATTGTCACAGCATCTGGAATGAAATCCAGATTGGAGTCGTCAGGAATATTTAATGCCAATTGGTCTATAATAGAAAACACAATACAATTAGATGATTTCATCGAAAGCAGTGAGAAGCCGGATAAAAATCATATAACTCTTTTTTATTCAGGTGGAATAACTGTCCACCGTGGCTTGCAGTATGCTCTTCAGGGCTATCATTTGCTGAAAAATGATTTTCCAAATCTCAGGTTCTGGATAGTTGGAGCAGGAAAGTACGAGCAAACGCTTAAACTACAGGTTGCCAAGAACAATATAAAAGATGTAGTATTTTGGGGATGGAAAACTCAGGAAGAAATGTTTGAGATTATGCAAAAATCCGATGTTGGGATTATTCCACATTTGCGTTCTGAGCACACCAACAACACTTCTCCAAATAAAATATTTCACTACTTCCGTTCGAAAAAACCCGTTTTAGTATCCGACTGTGACTATTTGGTAGAAAAAGTCAAAGAGACCAATGCTGGTCTCTATTACTCGGATCGAAGCCCCGAAAGTTTTGCGGATAATTTGAGCAAATTAATTCACAACAGGCCAACCACTTCTTACGGCCTAAATGGGTATAATGCCGTAATGAATAAATACAATTGGAAAGTTACCTCAAAAGAGTTGCTAAGTCTTTATCAGCGATTATAACACCCTCACGGATTTATCAAGTCATAGTATTGCTCATTCAACGCATGAATATATCGTTGCAATTCCGCCATTCCTTCTCTTTTCTTTGACGATGTGTAAAACATGTCAGGTAACGACTCCCAAGATTCCAAAAGGGCTTCTTTGAAAGCTGCGGTACTGTTTTTCCTCTTGCTTCCTTTCACTTTGTCAAGTTTGGTGAAAATAATGGCCAATGGCACCTGGTATTCACCTAGTTTATTGATAAATTCCAAATCAATTTCCTGTGGCGGTATCGAGCCGTCAATCAATACAAATGCTACTTGCAATGTCTTCCGAAAACGCATATAGTCCTCTATCATTCTCTCCCATTGCCTGCGTTTGGTTTTAGATATCTTGGCATAGCCGTACCCGGGTAAATCTACAAGATGCCACATATTATTGATCTTGAAAAAGTTGATCATCTGTGTTTTTCCGGGAGTTGCCGACACCTTAGCGAGTTTTTTTCTGCCGGTCAATGCATTAATAAGAGACGATTTGCCCACATTCGAGCGCCCTACAAAAGCGTACTCCGGATTGTTTACCTGGGGGCAACTGCTTTCCTTTGGAAAACTTCCAATATAATCAGCTGTTTTTACGTTCATTACACATTACATATTTTGGCAAAGTATTTGCTAATTTAAAATGGATAGCTTTATTCTATGAGGCTATTGCTTGAGATATCCGATTATGGTTTTTATATCTATTGAAATAAGACAATATGAAAAATTTTCTGTTCATTCTTCTTGCATTTATATTTATCACCCAGGTGAACTCACAGATTTCATATGGCGTATTTGCCGGAGTCCAATCCTCCTACTTTTTGGACAAATACTTCTATTTGGATCTTTCGGACAGAGGGGACGAATTGCTATTAAAGGTCCAAAACGGAAAATACGGATTGCATCTTGGGGCATTTACCCGCTTGAAAATAGCGAGTGTTTTTATCCAACCCCAGCTCGTATTCAACTCGGACAACATCAGTTATACGATTAAAGATTTGAAGGACATCGATAATCCCTCTCTGATTTTCCACGAGAGATTCTATTCAGTAACCGTTCCGGTCAAATTTGGAATAAAACGCAGCATCTTCACATTTCATACAGGACCGGTCGCTAATTTTCAGCTCTTGAGTATCTCTAAACTTTGGAAAAATCCGGACTTCAATAGCCAATTCAACCAGCTAACATGGAGTGTCACCTTTGGATTAGGTATTGACCTAGCGCTAATTAGGCTTGACCTGAGTATTGAGCAGGGCTTGGGGAAATATGGGGACCACCTGCAAATCGATGGGAAAACTTATCAGTTTAGTAAGAATCCGGGCCGTATTGTATCCAGTCTGTATATTGCATTGTAGTATTCGCTCCCTTCCTCGCTCCCCACTTCTCCATCGCCTTACATACTCTTTTATACTCTTGTAATCTGTAACAGAAAAGCACTTTTTTGAATTGAAATTCATAAAAGTTGTTAACTTTACCAACAGATTAAGACTTGGAGTTGTTGGTGTTCGCCTATTGACAGGTTACATCTTTTATGACTGAGCACGAATCTCTACCATTTCATGCCTGCATATTTCTATCGCAGCTCGCTATAATCTGATTGTGGTCCCCGGTATTCTACCATTTCATACCTCTAAAATGCTCTTATGAAAATAGTCCATACCTTAATAAAATCACTCTCTATTTATTTATCCTGCCTGTTTTACCTGCTAACACTTGGAGCCAACGCCCAAGTATTAGTAACTTACACGGTCAACACCCAAGCCGATGTGCGCCCCATTAGCCCTTTGATTTACGGGGCAAATGAGCTGCCATATACCAAGGCGAAAGCCATTCGCCTCGGAGGAAACCGGATGACCGGCTATAACTGGGAGACCAACGCTTCCAATGCGGGGGAAGATTGGCACAATAGCAGCGACGATTTTTTGCCATGGAACTTACATGTTCCTCCGGCGCAATACGACAGCACTGCCATCGTGTGGTCCACTTTCCTAAACCATGCCAACCGGTACAATCAGTATGCTCTTCTGACCATCCCTATGGCGGGATATGTGGCTGCCGACAAAAGCGGTACGGTAGAACCCGGTCAAACCGCCCCCTCTTCGAGGTGGAATGTCATCAAGAACAATAAGCCCTCCGGATTGACTTTAACACCGGACCTTACCGACGGCAAAGTGTACTCAGATGAGTCGATTTATTTTATGATGGAGCACTTCGGAGACGCAAGTTCCAAAACCGGGGTCAAAGCATATGAACTCGATAACGAACCCGCTCTTTGGCAAAGCACTCATCCGAGATTGCACCCCAATAAAGTCACCGTGGGAGAACTGCTTACCCGCTCAAGTGAGTTGGCTACGACCATTAAGCGGATGGACCCCAATGCTTTGGTATTCGGTCCGGCCTTGTATGGATTTGCAGCATTCCTCGAATTGCAAGAAGCGCCTGATTGGGATCAGTACAAGGACACGTACTCATGGTTTATTAGCGCGTATCTTGACGGAATGCGCAAAGAATCCAGTAAGGTGAGTCAAAGGCTGCTCGATGTTCTGGATGTGCACTGGTATCCGGAACCACCCGGAGTGTATAGCGGTGATACTTCAAGAACTGCCGCCATTAATCGTATGCAGTGCGTGCGAAGTCTGTGGGATTCAAGTTATGTAGAGGACTCCTGGATAGGTAAGTGGTTTTCGCCTGTAGCGTTACTCCCCCATCTCAAACACTCCATTGACAAGAATTACCCCGGCACCAAAATAGCCATTACCGAGTACAATTACGCGGGCAACAATCACATCTCCGGCGGGATTGCCCAAATAGAGGCTTTGGGGACATTTGCCGAACAAGGGGTGTATTTTGCTTCCAAATGGGCGGCCATCGATGGCTTTGTAGCCGCCGGATACAACATGTTCTTAGATTACGATGGCCAAGGGAGCGCTTTCGGGGATATTCATGTAGCGTCCAACTCGTCCGATTACGAGAAGTCTTCGATATTTTCGAGTGTAGAATCTCAAGACTCTACCCTTCTGCATCTGATTATCACCAATAAAGATTATGATCATCCGGTCCAAGCGGAGATTCATATCCTCAGCTCCAACCGGTATCGCCGGATGGATAAGTATATTCTCGGTCACAGAGACACCAATATACTAAAGGCGTTGACCACTCAGGTAGATTCCAACACATTCGAGGTAAGAATATCTCCGCTTTCGGCAGTACACCTGGTACTGCATTCAGACCCTCCTACCGGAACATTGCCCCAAAATGATTTTCCTATTTTTATCCATCCCAACCCCGCCTCAAATCTTATTCACTTACGATCGTCCTCGACTAATATCTCCGAAGTCAACGTGTACGATTTGGAGGGGCGTTTGGTTTTCCGGGGAACTTACACATCGAAATCGCTGGGTATAAACAGTTCCGGTTGGTCGAATGGATGCTACATCATGAAAGTGCGGATGGAAGATGGGAAGCTCATCACAAAAACACTATCCATTCTTCATAAGTAGTGCCTGCCGGAAAACTCATCCAAAACCTTTCATTTCATAAAATTTGACAGTTTTCTTGCAGGCTCGTAGTAGATAAAACAGCTTCTCCTTAGACATCTTCAATTAACGGACTATAGCTCAATTTGCGGAAATCCACTTCACTCACTGCAGAAACTCCGTTTTCCTGCATGAATACACCATATAAGACATCGACTTCTGCCATGGTCATCTTATTATGAGTAACGATGATGAACTGAGACTGCTTAGAAAACTCACTGATGATATTATTGAATTTCAATATATTGGCATCATCCAAAGGAGCATCTACTTCGTCAAAAATGCAAAACGGAGCGGGCTTCAACAGATACAATGCAAACAAGAGTGCCGTCGCTGTCAGCGTCTTCTCCCCACCGGAAAGTTGACTCAATGTCTTCGGTCTTTTCCCCTTAGGTTTAGCAATAATTTCAATCTCGGAATTTAGCGGGTCTTCAGGGTCAACCAAGATCAAATCACAATCATCTCCCTCTGTAAAAAGGCTTCTAAACACCGATTGAAAGTGTTCTTTGACCTTTCCAAACGCATCTAAAAACAGCAATGTGGCTTTTTTCTCAATCTCTTCTATCGTCGTCTCTAAGGACACCTTGGCGTCCAGGATGTCTTGCTTTTGAGCCGTAATGGTGTCGTAACGCTCTTTCATTTCGTCATACGCCTGCATGGCCAGAGGATTGACTTCTCCGAAGTTATCCAATCTCCGTCTGAGCTTTTCGACTTGCTCCGTCAAAAGCTCTAAGTCCAAATCATCCGGCACTTCCGTCTTCATCAAGTAGTCGATGGACAAGCCGAATTCGATATTAATCCGCTCTCCGATGGCAGTCAATTTGAGCTTCAGATTATTGTATTTTTCGCGATAGTCAGCGAGAGAGGCATGCAAGTCCTGTACCTGTTTTCTCAGCTGTTTTACCAGGTTTTCATGATCGATTATAGCATTGCGAACTTCGTAGTAGCCGGATTCTTTGGCCTTCAACTGGGATTGAAGTTCGATACGCTTTTCATATTGTTGAGTAAGACTTTCTTCGATCGCTTTCATTCTCTCCTTGGACTGCACCAATTCTTCGGCACTCTGTTGCAGTTGGGCTTCTTGTTCCTCTGCGGATGATTGAAGGTCTTGTAACCGTTCGGCAAAGTAAGTCTGCTCTTTCGACAGGTTTTCTACTAAGTTCTTTTTCTTGAAATACTCAATATTGCACTGATTAAAAAAAGTGCTTGCTTTACTCAAGGTATCATTCCATTGTTTGACATCTCCACCTTGCTCGTTGATCACTTTGTCCAATTGTGCAATTTTGGCTATAAGGGAGTCTTTGTCTTCCGTATTTCCTGAAGATTGGGCCCCGATTGCAGCGATCTTTTCTTCCAGTTCGGCAACGCGTTCTTCTGAGCGTTTGAGTTCTGTCAGCGTATGTTCCAGTTTGGTCCCGAGTTGCGTGGCTTTTCGATTCTGCTCGGCAAATGCCTGCCGCAACTCCTTAAGACGCTGCCCACTATCTTTGGACATCATGGCTTGTAGTTTGGACTTGGCGATTTCGACTTTTGAAGTCAGCCCCTCTGCCTTTCTTTTGTATTTGCGCAACTCTTTCTCGAGTTTTTCCAACTGTTTCTTGCGCCCGATTTTTTTCCCGGAGAACAACCCCACAGAACCTCCTGACACACTGCAGACCGTGCGTATTGTGCCTCGTTCCGGCTGTATCAATATCACCGCATCATCATCGGCTTGAAAATCTTTCGGAATTTGCTCAACAAAAAATACGCCGTACAACAAATATCGAAACAACGGCAAATACATTTCGTCCGTATCGACCACGCTTAAGGCATCCACCCATCCTTCTTCGGCTTTTAGTTGTACCCTTGGTGGTATCTTCGAAAGGACAAAAAACTTTGCCGTTCCTTTCTGTGTGCCGGAGAGCATCGAAATGGCCTCCATCGCCGCCGTTTCATCCCGAACGATGTAATTGTTTAATAGAGGCTCGAGGTATTGCTCGATAGCGCTTCTATAACGCTCAGGCACATCTATTACATCCGTCAACAGCGGGGCCTTAACCGGCCATTTTTTATTCAAATATTTTATGGATTCGGGAAACCCCTCCAATTGGTCGACCATGCTTTTCAAGAGATCATACTCATTCTGACGGCTGTCGATAAGGCGTCCCACTTGCCCCAGCTCTTCATTGAGCGCAAGAATCTTTCCTCGCAAAGTCTCTATATTTCGCCCTCTCTCTTCTTCCGCGGTCTCCATCTCTCTAATCCCCGTCTCCAACGATTTACTCTCCTTTGAGGCCACCTTCCATTCCTGCTGCAAAGAGGCATACGACTTTTTCTTGTCCTGAATCTCCAACCTCAATCGCTCCAGGTTTGCCTTGTAGGTCTCAACAGCATTTTTGCGAATAGCCTCTTGCTTTTCCAATTCATACTTCCTGGCTTCCAATTGCTGTTTTTCCTGTAGCTTGGTATCGAGTGCAGATTGGGCAGAATGAAATTTTTGTTTGATCTCATCCAAGGCATCAGCAGCTTCTCGCATGGCTTTCTCTGCCTGTTCGGCCTCCACTGTAGCCTGTTTGATCCGTTTGCCGATCGCGTTAATCTTATCCGTCAGCTCTTGTTCTTTGGAGGTCATACTTTCGATGGCGGAGCGCAGTCTCGACGCATTTTGCGTAACGAAGTCCATCCGTTGGCGGAGCATGGATTTTTCACCTTCCAATGTCCTGATCTCATCCATTAGCGCATTGAGCACACGCTGTGCCTCGGACACTTCTTTTTCATTGTCCAATGTCAATCTCTTGCGCTCTTCCAGCTTAGCTTCTTCTGTAGAAAGTCTTGCTTCTTGCTCGGTGATGGCCACCTGTAACTCATTAATCTTACCCTTTATTTCGTTGTACTCTTCTTTGTAAGTACGTGTTTGGAGGAGAGCCAATTGGATGCTTACGTCCTTGTATTTAGCCTTTAGATCAACGTATCGTTTGGCTTTGCGGGCTTGCTTTTCGAGTTGCTTGAGATTATTCTCTATCTCAAAAAGCAAATCCTCCACCCTTTCCAAATCTTCTGAAGTGCTTTTCAGTTTTAATACCGTCTCCCTTTTCCGCTTCTTATACTTGCTTATTCCGGCGGCCTGTTCAAACATTTTTCTGCGTGCCCGATCCTTGTCTGACAGGATATCATCCACCATTCCCAGCTCAATAATCGCATACGAATTGGAGCCGATACCCGTATCCACAAACAAGTTGGTAATATCCTTCAACCGGCATTTCACATCATTCAATCGATATTCACTTTCCCCGCTTTTGTATAAGATTCTCGATATACTGACGGATTTGAACTCAGAGGGCAAGATGCCTTTGTCATTATCAAACTCCATCGTCACTTGGGCCATTTTGGCCGGTTTGCGCTTCTTTGTGCCGTTAAATACGACATCGCCCATATGCTGAAGACGTAATTCTTTTCCCTTCTGCTCCCCCAAGACCCATCGAATCGCATCTACAATATTAGATTTACCGGAGCCATTCGGGCCTACGACGCCCACCACCTGCTCGTCAAAATTGAGCAGTGTCTCGTCAGCAAAGCTCTTAAAACCCTTCAGTCGTAACGTTTTTAATCTCATGCCGCAAAGATAACTTTATCTCCGTTTTTGCCCTTACATTTATATTCACTATTCTTGTGACGCCACCTTACACCTCAGATGAATTCCTTTCTGCCGCGTATTTATATGGTATGAAATGGTTGACTCCCGGTTTTACTTTATTCCTCCGGCCTATCATAATACGCTTAATAATCTTGTATGAAATCGCCGGCTACTTCCAAGTACCAACAATACCCTATCATAGTTTTTGTATCTTTGCCCCGGCAATCGCTACACCTGTCTCGGGAGTGTTGTTAAAGACTGAAAATAGGTCATAACTCCTATTGTAGCACAGGAAAGACCAATCATATAACTTATGACAGAGAATAAAAACGAATCCGTACATTTTATTGAGCAATTCGTGCTCGAAGACATGGCATCCGGCAAGCATGGTGGCCGGATTCACACCCGGTTCCCACCTGAGCCCAATGGATTTCTCCACATCGGACACTCCAAGGCGATCATTCTCAATTTTGATCTGGCTGCCAAATACGGTGGTAAGACCAATTTGCGCTTCGATGACACCAATCCTGCCGTGGAAGATGTCCGGTTTGTAGAAAACATCAAAAAAGACATCCACTGGTTGGGCTATGACTGGGAGGATAGAGAATACTATGCTTCAGACTACTTCCCTACCCTTTTTGAATACGCTGTTAAACTCATCAAAAAAGGGAAAGCATATGTGGATCACTCCTCTGCCGAAGAGATGTCCAAAATGCGTGGAACCCCGACAAAACCCGGAGTGGAAAGCCCGTATCGCAATCGTTCTATAGAGGAGAATTTGGAACTTTTCACACGTATGAAAAATGGTGAATTTGACGAAGGAGAGTGCGTTTTACGTGCAAAAATAGATATGAGTTCCCCCAATATGCATATGCGCGACCCGGTCATGTATCGTATCAAAAAAACTCCCCATCACCGCACAGGAGACCAATGGGTGATTTACCCCACGTATGATTTTGCTCACGGACAGTCTGACTCGATAGAGAAAATCACACACTCGCTTTGCACATTGGAGTTTGAGAATCATCGCCCTCTTTACGATTGGTTCATTCAGGAACTGGAGATTTTCCCATCGCGACAAATAGAATTTGCTCGCCTAAATCTCAATTACACCGTGATGAGTAAGCGGAAACTCCTGCAGCTCGTCACCCAAAATCATGTCAATGATTGGGATGACCCGCGCATGCCCACCCTCGCCGGAATGCGAAGAAGAGGCTACACACCGGAAGCCATCCGGAGATTTATCTACAAAGTAGGAATCGCCAAAAGGGAGAACATCATCGATTTGTCCTACCTCGAACACGTACTCCGCGACGATCTCAATAACCGGGCGTTGAGGAGAATGGTCGTATCCGATCCGGTCAAGGTGGTAATCACCAACTTCCCGGATGAGCTCGAAGAGCAAATGCCCTCTGATAATAACCCCAGAGATGAGAAAGCAGGTCAACGTACCCTGCTCTTCACAAAAGAGCTTTACATCGAACGCGCAGACTTTGAAGTTGATCCCCCTAAGAAGTACCACCGTCTAAAACCCGGCGGGGTGGTCAGACTTAAGAATGGATTTATTATTCAGTGTGAGGATTTCGATATGGATGCCAATGGCAAGGTGACAGAAATACACTGTACCTATTTTCCGGACAGTCGCAGTGGGAGCGACACTTCAGGAATCAAAGCAAAAGGTGTAATACATTGGGTATCTGCCAAACATGGGGTTCCGATTGAACTGAGACTTTACGATAGATTATTCTTAGACGAAAACCCCCTCGGACATCCGGATAAAGATTTCCTGGAGTTTATTAATCCGGATTCACTTAAAGTAATCCCAAATGCCATTGCGGAGCCGGCAATTCTCGACGCTGAGACAGAAGAGAGATACCAATTTTTGAGGATGGGTTATTTTACGAAAGATCCGGATAGCACTCCCGGGCATTTGGTTTTCAACAGGACCGTGACCTTGCGAGACAGCTGGGCCAAACAATTGAGAAATTAACGTTATAGTGTACCACTATTCTCCTTTTTATTCCGGTGAATTGACTATCTTTGATGCTCGAATAATCGACAACATTTTATTTAGTGTCTGCCAGAAAACTATCAAATTTTAGGAAATGAGGGATTTTGGATGAGCTTTTTCGTTTTTCGAGACAAAGTGATGCCTGGGCATCAGTGAGTTGAGAAATATAATAAGATCACCAAAAGATACATTTCTAATTTTGAAGAGTTTTCATGCATGCACTATTTACATATTTTCAAGTAAAAGTTCTTGGGTAAGTATTCTAATGTTCATCAAAGGAACCCAGATGAAGAGGACCTCTCAGGTAATATTGTTTGCCCTATTAAGGTAACAGATGCCTAAAGAGGCAACCAAATGATGGGATTCGGCCCCAATTGTTTACTTGTTTTGCTGTAATAAAATAAATCATACGGATATGCAATACCGCGTCCAAGTAGATAACAACGAAGAAATATCTATAGATTCATCACAGACTTCTAACCTCGACTACGTACAAACCTCCCCGTACCGTTATCATTTTCTTATTGAAACACAGGGGTATAACGTCGAAGTGCTAACACTCAACCCAATAGCCAAATCTTTGGTGCTCATCGTAAACGGCAGAAGACATTCGGTTATAATCCGGGATGAAATGGACCTCTTGCTTGACCGATTAGGTTTCTCAAAAGAAATAAATCGATTTGTTGATAAGCTGGAATCCCCAATGCCCGGTCTGGTATTAAGTGTCGATGTAGAAACCGGTGAGGAAGTTAATGAAGGCGATCGATTGATTATTCTGGAAGCGATGAAGATGGAGAATATCATTAAATCTCCGGTGACTGGGATCATCAAGGAAATATTGGTGACTACCGGGCAAAATATTGACAAAGGACAGGTATTAATACGATTCGAGAAGTAATGAACAAACGATTGGATATATCATTTCCTTACACCTCGAAGACTGAATGGATGGCTTTAATAAAGGCTGGACTTAAAGGGAAGCCTATTGAAGACCTCAATGTAGAGTTTGAACCCACCCACTCTATTTCTCCGTTTCAGCATTTGGAAGACACCTCACCTGAAGCCAATGCGCCCTTGGGGTTAAACGACAATCGAATTCTTGAAATTGGAGAAGATCTGACAAATCTCAATTTTTCATCTGTCAACAAATATGCCTTAGATGCTTTGACCTATGGAGCGAATACGCTTCGAGTCTCTACCCAAATACTCGAAAGTGTCACGTCCATTGAACAAGCTCTTAATGGCATTCATCTTGACATGATACATTTGGATTTTGTTCCGGATTCTGACCTTCCTATCGATACTGCGTTGTTACATTATCGTAATTACATAGACTCTTTGCCTGATTCTTCTAACATAACCGCTGAAATCGCAATGTCCCCAAATCAGCTTGAAGATTTCATCATCAAGCACCGGGATATTTATGAAGCTCTAAATGGTCAATACATGACCAGGTGGGTACAATTTCATACTGCTATATCAAATCCTATAAGTACATTGACAGGCATGTTCACCGATCTGATATCACTAATGGAGTGCGGACACGAGATTGGGGTAAATGCATTTGGTTCCCTAAAGATTGAGGTAGAGGCAGGGGAAGATTTTCTGACCAATATTGCTGCCCTTCGTGCCATCCACATCCTTTTGGCCAACTTAAAGCGCCATGCCCAAGATACAGATCGGGCTCCCTTCATCACTGGGTCCGTCCTGCAAAATGTGGAGAACATGGATCCACGGCTGGGATACATCCCGGTGACGTATAAAGCGATGTCCCTGTTATCCGGAGGTGCGCAACGCCTTTATCTCAAGATCTCCCCTCAGAACGAGGAATCGAATCGAATTGTCCGCAATATTAACCATTTGCTCACTTTGGAAAGCGACTATAACCTCGTCAGTGATCCGGCAGCAGGTAGTTATTATATCGAAAATCTCACCCTTGAAATAGTTAAATCTGTTTGGGATAACCTCATTTGAGGTAAAAGCTTAATGATTATGATTAAAAAAGTTCTAATAGCCAATAGAGGAGAAATAGCCCTTCGAATCATGAAGACACTGCGCAAAATGGACATCCAATCCGTTGCCGTTTACTCTGAAGCAGACCGCAATGCGCCCTTTGTCCTATATGCGGATGAAGCGGTATTGATTGGCCCTCCCCCCTCTTCGGAATCCTACCTCCAAGCAGACCGTATCATAGAGGTCGCATTGGATAAAAAATGCGATGCCATACATCCCGGGTACGGATTTCTGAGTGAAAATGCTGCTTTTGCACAAGCTGTAGCTGAACAAGGTATCATATTTATCGGCCCTTCTCCTTCTGCCATCGCGATGATGGGGAGCAAACTCGAAGCTAAAGTGGCTGCTAAGGCCGCCGGTGCGCCCTTGGTCCCGGGTTCGGATACTCCAATTAATGACCCTGTTGAAGCAAAAAGAATAGCGGGTCAAATAGGATATCCCGTATTACTCAAAGCCGCAGCAGGTGGTGGTGGGAAAGGTATGCGTGTCGTTGAATCAGAAAATGAATTTGAAGAACAGCTCGAACGCGCTTCAAGTGAAGCTTTAAGTTCCTTTGGGGATGATGCGGTTTTTATCGAGAAATACGTTCAAAATCCGCGCCATATCGAGATACAGATATTAGCGGACAAGCACGGCAATGCCATTCACCTCAACGAACGGGAATGCAGCATTCAACGCAGACATCAAAAGGTTATTGAAGAGGCACCTTCGGCTGTATTGGATGATGCTCTTAGAGAGATTATGGGATCAACCGCAGTGAAAATTGCCAAGGCCTGTGGGTATTCCAATGCCGGCACTGTGGAGTTTTTGGTAGATAGTGCAGGTGATTATTACTTCCTTGAAATGAACACCCGTCTTCAAGTAGAACATCCGGTCACCGAATGGATTACCGGTATCGATCTGGTAGAAGAACAAATTTACATTGCGGAAGGGCAACCACTGAGGTACGCACAGTCTGATATTTCCATTTCCGGTCATGCCATCGAACTCCGGGTTTACGCTGAAGACCCGGCCAACAACTTTCTTCCTTCTACCGGATTTCTTTCGAGATATCGTCCGCCAAAAGGTCCGGGAATCCGTGTGGATGATGGGTTTAGAGAAGGTATGGAAGTCCCTGTTTATTATGATCCTTTGCTCTCCAAATTGATTGCATTTGGAAGTACCAGGGCGCAAGCAATTGCAAAGATGAAAGAGGCTATCGCCCGGTATGAAATTGAGGGAATTGCTTCTACTCTGGACTTTGGAGCATTTGTTATCCAACACCCGGCATTTGAATCGGGTAAGTATGACACCCGTTTTATAGACAAATATTACACTGCAGCATCCATATCCGATAAGGATATTGCGGCAATTGCGGTTAGTATCTTAGAGATTCACAATAGAAAAGTACAAACTATACATCACAAGTCTGACACTTGGCAATTGAGCAGAAACCGCTAACTATGAAGATAAAACTCAACAATAATCCGGATTTATCTATCGGACGGGTCTCTTCTATGAGCAACCAAATCAAATCCACATTGGAAGGAATCCCGTTGTTTGAGCGATTTGCTGCCGACAAAGAGATAAGAAGAAGGATGGGCGGTTACGTCAGCGGAATCGCACCCTATCTACGCGGCCCCTACCCGACTATGTACACGGTTCGTCCATGGACCATTCGGCAGTATGCCGGTTTTTCGACGGCAAAGGAAAGTAATGCCTTTTATCGAAAGAACTTGGCGCAGGGACAAAAAGGGCTGTCTATTGCCTTTGATTTACCCACCCATCGCGGATACGATTCGGACAATCTAAGGGTAACTGGTGACGTTGGTAAAGCAGGAGTTGCTATCGATAGTGTCGAAGATATGCGCCTCCTGTTTGATGGTATTCCCCTGGACCAAATGAGTGTCTCTATGACCATGAATGGTGCCGTCATCCCAATCATGGCCTTCTATATAGTCGCTGCGGAAGAACAAGGGGTATCTCCAGAACAGTTGAAAGGCACCATTCAGAATGACATCCTCAAAGAGTTTATGGTCCGCAATACGTTTATCTATCCACCTGCCCCGTCCATGCGAATCATCTCGGATATCTTTGCCTTTACATCTAAGCATATGCCTAAATTTAATTCCATTAGTATTAGCGGATATCACATGCATGAAGCAGGTGCGACGGCAGATTTGGAGTTGGCCTACACATTGGCAGATGGATTAGAATATTTGAGAGCAGGGATACGGGCAGGATTGGATATCGACAGATTTGCTCCCCGGTTTTCATTCTTTTGGGGCATCGGTATGCGATTTTATATGGAAGTAGCTAAGATGAGAGCAGCGAGGGTATTATGGGCTTCTATCGTGCGGCAATTCAATCCTCAGAACCCAAAGTCCCTCTCACTACGCACACATTGCCAAACATCCGGGTGGAGCCTTACTGAACAAGACCCGCTCAACAATATAGCGCGTACCACGATTGAGGCTATGGCTGCAGTAAATGGCGGAACCCAATCCCTTCACACCAATGCATTTGATGAGGCCATCGCACTCCCTACGGAGTATTCCGCTATGATCGCCAGGGAGACTCAGAAAATATTGCAGCATCAAAGTGGCATTACCAAAGTAGTCGACCCTTGGGGAGGGTCTCATTATATCGAATACTTGACCAATCAACTCATCGAAAAAGCACGTGTCCATCTCCGGGAGATCGAAGAAATGGGAGGCATGTCTAAAGCGATCGAGTTTGGCCTTCCCAAGCAACGTATCGAAGAGGCTGCCGCAAAAAAACAAGCGGGAATAGAAACCAATACAGAACATATTGTCGGTGTCAATGTCTTTCCTTTTGAGGAAGGGGCAGATTTTGAGATTCTCAAAATCAACAACAATGCAGTAAGAGAAGAGCAAATCAACAGTCTTCGACAAATTCGAGCTACAAGGAATGAGACGGCTGTGCGTAATGCATTGGGACGTATCTCTCATATCGCATCCCACCCGAAGGAGGGAAACCTTTTGGAGGCAGCGGTAGATGCAGCCCGGTTGCGCGCTACTCTTGGCGAAATATCCGCTGCCATGGAGAAATCTTTCGGCAGATATTCGCCTAAACATTCAGTCATTAGCGGTGTTTACTCTACAATTATGAAGGATAATACTGATTTCAAACTGGCCCAAAGTTTAACCCAACAGTTCTTGGATCTCACCGGGCGCAGGCCCAGGATTATGATTGTAAAACTCGGGCAAGACGGACATGACAGAGGGGCGAAGATCATCGCTACAAGCTTTGCGGATATGGGATTTGATGTGGATATTGGCCCCTTGTTCCAAACACCGGAAGAAGCAGCCCGCAGCGCAGCTGATCATGATGTTCATCTTTTGGGGATTAGCTCCTTGGCCGGAGGACACGATACTTTGGTACCTGAGACTATTACTGCACTTAAAGAAATAGGCCGGTCAGATATCAAGGTCATTGCAGGTGGTGTTATCCCAAAGGTGGATTACCAAGCTTTGTACGATGCCGGGGTCTACCGTATTTTTGGACCGGGAAGCAATATAGCTAAGGCTGCGGTCGATATCCTCACAGATATGATGCATAGCAAATAAAACTCACAACGGTTTTAAGATTGTTTTATAGCAAGCATTCGTTACGATTAGTGAATTTAGACAGATATGAAAGAAAAACTAAAGGAATTAGATAAGCTTAGGAATAAAGCCTTACTCGGTGGTGGAGTTGAGCGAATTGAAAAGCAGCATGCCAAAGGCAAATTGACTGCACGAGAGCGCATCGCATTGTTATTGGATCCGGGAAGTTTTGAAGAATTGGATATGCTGGTAACCCACAGGACGACTGACTTCGGGATGGACCAACAATCCTTCCTAGGGGACGGCGTAGTGACCGGGTTTGGCACCATTGATGGACGATTGGTTTTTGTTTTTTCACAAGACTTTACCGTCTTTGGAGGTTCACTGTCCGAAACACATGCAGAAAAGATTTGTAAGGTGATGGATATGGCAATGAAGAATGGCGCTCCGCTGATAGGGTTAAATGATTCAGGAGGAGCACGGATTCAAGAAGGGGTGCGGTCTTTAGGAGGATACGCAGATATCTTTTATCGCAATGTTCAAGCTTCCGGAGTCATCCCTCAAATCTCCGCTATTATGGGACCTTGTGCAGGTGGAGCTGTTTATTCCCCTGCCATGACTGATTTTACCATAATGACCGAACATTCCTCTTTCATGTTCGTCACTGGACCAAATGTCGTAAAGACCGTTACCAACGAACAAGTATCCTCAGAAGACCTAGGGGGTGCACACACCCATGCTACCAAATCCGGGGTAACTCATTTCACCGCACCCAACGACTACGCCAACATCCAATTGATTCGCAAGTTGCTTTCTTACATACCGCAAAATTGTGAAGAGAAAACACCTAAATTACCCTACACCCCGAACGAAGAATGGCGCCCGGCACTCAATGACATCATCCCGGACAATCCCAATACTCCTTACGATATCAAAGATGTGATCACTCAGTTAGTCGACGATGGTACCTATCTCGAGTCTCATCCTGAATTTGCGGCCAACATTGTCACATGTTTTGCTCGAATGGGCGGCCGCAGTATTGGCATCATAGCCAATCAACCTATGGTTCTTGCTGGCGTTTTGGATGTCAATGCATCGAGAAAGGGAGCACGCTTTGTGCGCTTTTGTGATGCGTTTAATATCCCTCTTCTCGTCTTGGAAGATGTCCCGGGTTTTTTACCCGGTACAGATCAAGAGTGGAATGCCATCATACTCAATGGGGCAAAACTGCTCTTCGCATTTAGTGAAGCCACCGTTCCTCGCATCACTGTCGTCACTCGTAAGGCGTATGGAGGGGCCTATGATGTAATGAACTCCAAACACATCGGAGCAGACCTCAATTATGCCTGGCCTTGCGCGGAAATTGCTGTCATGGGAGCCAAAGGAGCCTCTGAAATTATTTTTCGAAGGGATATCAAAAAGGCTAAAGACCCTGAGGCTAAGCTCAAATCCCTGGAGCAAGAGTATGCTGCAAAATTTGCTAATCCCTACATCGCTGCATCCCGTGGATTTATTGATGAAGTGATTGAACCCAAGAGTACAAGACGTAAGCTCATTAAAGCATTCGATATGTTGGAGAATAAAGTGGCATATCTTCCTAAGAAAAAACACGGCAATATCCCGTTGTAACGGCAAGATTCGAGCCCTTACTGTAATAGTTCTATTTTGTTTCGGCTTGAAATAGCCGGGATAAAGTATGAAATAGCCGGCTTTTAGGTAGTGCCAATACCCCCCACAGTAAGATAACCAATACTATGCTCACTCCCATAGTGAGGGAAGAGACAATCGACACCAAAAATTGCATAGTACTATCGTGTAGTTCATATATCCCTATTCGAGCGTTGGAGATCGAAAATAAAACTAGTATAAAAAGCTTTAACCATAGAAAAACCGATAGAATCATTAACCCAATGACAGTTCTTCTGAACTTCATCGCAATACTATCAATTGGAGTTGCCAGAAAAAGGGCAAAGAATAGAATAATAGGGATGCTGAAGAATTGATAGATGTAATACTTTGTAAAACGATGCGGCACTGATATGTTGGGGATCTTTTTGTCCAAAGCGACTTGCGTCATTTTGTCTATTTGAGCCTGCGTCCAAGTGAAATTTACCTGCATAATGTTAGGGTCACGGCGCTTTTCATCACTTTTACCGGTTACCACATCGATTTGAGCATCCGGAAGGGTTGAAGAGAGTACAGCTTCACTCACCTGAATAACCAAAGTATTAAACACGCCCTCTACCGGACGAAGATTGAATAGCCCTATCAATACAATATAAATACTAGCGGCAATCAACAAAAATTTTATCCACAACCTATCCATGTTTACGATGATTTAACTAACTGATTGCCCCTTTAATCGTTCCTGCAATCGTCGATTTACCCAAATAATCCATAACAATACTGCAAAAATAGAATATAATATAACACCCCCGTGTAAGTGAAGGAACTCGAATGCTGATGGCCAATATAACCCACTTAGAAAAAGGATTACAATCCGGACAATATTAACGATTCCAAGAATAAGTACCCCAAGCAAAAGTCCTTTCAACTTGCTTTTCCAAGAGGCAAAAGGAAAGGATAAAACACCGGCGACAAACAACGCCGTACCTTCCAGCCCATCACATCCTCCACGAATATCCACTCTAAAACTATCGTTGTAGACAGTTTCCTTTAAAGCCGTGGTACCAAACCCCATTATACTGAGAAGAGCACTAGAGATTTTGGCTTGAGTACCCAAAAGGATGGGCATGATATGCTTGGTGTAAAAACTAGAATTGTAAACCAAATAGAAAAGTATCATAAGCAACGCAAAAGTGGCAAAAAAGCGGATGAGCGCTCGGCTACCCATATTTTTCTTATTCGTACCCCTGTTTTTAATCGGTTTACTATTGTTATTCATAGCATCTGGTTTAATCCGTTGGCAATAATTTAGATATGTTCTGTGATGAACGAATTCTAAGGTAGCTTGATGATCTCATAAAAGATATAACTAAATCAATGAATTTTCAATACCACACGATAGCAATAAAAGGTAAGACAAACATGGTGGTAGCCCTATAATCCATTTTACGACGCCATCTCACATATAACAACATAAAGGAGGCCGGTATTGCTACCGGCCTCCTTGTCCTTTTTATTCGGCTCTTCGTATAAGCATCAGGACATGTATCAAATACGCCATAATGGGAATCGTAAGAATCATTCCGATAATGTCGGCAACTAAAAACTTACCCCAAATAAGATAGATCAAAATCCATCCTACAATGGCGAGACCGCATGCAATCCAAAATGCTTTGTCAAAGACTTCCCGATCAAACGGAAAGTTCATTATTCAACAACTGTTTTTCTGCTGAAATTGTAGATGGAAACAACACCAAGTGTCAACACGATCAGCCCAAAGAGGAACAACCCCCATTGTGTCATTGTGGGAACACCGTTTCCAAGATTCAATGAAGCATTACGACAGATGCTCAATCTATAGTTCATACCTAAAGTAGGACCTGACTGGAATGCACTTGTACACAATTTGTGGTTGGTCCAACGTGCACATTGTGAGAAAGCTTGATCTCTGTCTGTAAACTCAACGTAATAAGGTGGATGACCATTTGCTCCATTCGTAGCAGATGCTGTAGTTGTCCAGAACCATCGTGGTCCAACGTTAGCGGTAGAGTCTGAGTAGTTGATTACACTTACCCAATAATCATTGCCTGCACGTACAGCAGCATTCATTGCTTCAGAAGCATCGTAAACGACGTTGCCTTGTACAGAGCTTAATCCTTCGTTGATGATACGTGGTCCAGGCTCATTATTTACATCTCTCATGATGTTGATTTCACCCGCAGGTCCACCAGATACACCTTGAAATGCCATGAACTCAATCACCTGACCTGAGCGTACCATACGTGGGTAATGGAACTGCTGAGCAATTTCAATGGTAATCCAATTGCCAAACCATCCAAATTTACGCGTAGAAGTCAATGAAGCTGGTCCATCAGCAGGGTTGCTCACCTCATTCAACTTTTGATCACACTTAGATAAAACGTCAATAGGTGTACCCGTTTGTAGCACATGGGTTGGTTGTTGATTTTGTGCGAAAATCATTCCGCTGGCTAAAACGAAAGCCAAAAAAGTTAATAGTTTTTTCATAATTCACAGGATTTTTAAATAATCAAATAATTAAAGTAGGTTATATATTAAAGCTAACCTATTAAACAAAACAATTTGCTTGCTCTGAATGACATCAGATACACAAACATAATCCAGATTACATTTAATCCTGATTACTGAGATTGGTGTTAATGAAATTGTTCGTCTAATAAGTTCGTCTTTGATCGAGCGAAAGCTTTCTCTCACTCCATCTTACATCGAACGGAAGCTTTCTCCCGCTCAATTCAAATGCGAAAATATGAAATATTTATTAATTGCATATACACAAAAGTGGGTATTTTTTAAATGACATTTTTATTATATATGTAATTGTCGCATTTATAAATAATTCTATTTTCAGCATTTTATACACATATTGAAAAAAATTTCAATTTGTATTATTTAATAATATATTCCTCAAGTCAATACTATATTTCAGAACGAAGTTTACTCAATTCTTAAAAACTTTTTCACCCTTACTTGACCATTCTCAAATCTACAACACATGGCATAGATGCCCGTAGGCAAACTCGAAACATCAACCTGCTTTATGTCATCCCCTACTCTTTTCTCACAGACCCGGCCGATTGCATTCAAAATCTGTATTTGCTTGATCCTTTTCCCGGACAATAAAACCACTTGAGTGTTAGCCGGATTGGGATAGAGGATGACTTCAGGGGAGGCATGAGAATTGTTTGTACTCCACAAAATCTCAATATCCTTATAGTATCTCGGAGCTATCTGATAACCTGAATTGTGGGGCTCACTGGGGTCAAACTGGGACCCGATACCGGTGACATTTAGAGGCCCTTCCGGCGCCCTATCCATTTGACTGAGATCTACCGCATCATCTATATACATAGTATACCTCTTGTCATCGTCTCCTTGCAATTGAACAGTAAAGAAACTGCCATCTCCCTTCCACTTGGAGGGGTCTATGATCTCGACATCCTTTAACAATATCAACCTTGATTCGGTATATTCCCCGAGGCTATCCACTTCAAGAGGCTCCACCAATGGGCTATTATTTCCAAGCACTTTGACTTCAGTAATGTTCATCTGCGTCAAACCGTTAAAGAAGCCGACTTTTCCAGTAACCTCAACAGAATCCCCTTCGGTCACTTCGTAGCGGTTTTTGTCCGTACCAAATACCCCCATTCCCATATTGACACTGCGATCATACAAGGTAAACTGGACCCTAGCTCCTTTTTGTAAATCCACTCCATAGACGACTCCTCTTACCCGGCACTCTACTCCGAGACTATCCGGAAGGCCAACAGCATCAATAGAGCGCAACGCATCGATACGATACAAAGGAAGACTATCCACTCCACTGTCGCAAGTGTTCTCATATCCCGCGCTGGTATACAGGTCTACTCCACCAATAGCCCCTCCAGAGGCTTCCGCCTCAGTTCCCCAAGCTGCACCGGTGTTGTTATTGCTCAGTGGATCGCACAATACCAATGATGCTCCTTGCCCATTGGCAGAAGCCGGCCAATCCCCTTGATTGTGATAGTAAACATTATCTATTACCGTATTGAGTGCAGTACTGAGTTCGATGCTCTCCCCGGAATTGGATAAACTACCGAAGGTCCATTGGATCGCTTTTGTATTAAAAACATGCTCGAAAGCCGTATCATTTTTAGCAACGACCAAATAACTGTGAGCCGGTAGCAGACTATCTGGCAAGGTTGCTTCAATCCCTGAAGTAAAATGAATCCCCCCTATCTGAATAGCAGTATCTCCGGCGTTGTACAACTCGATATACTCGAGTGAATCATCACTTTTTCCGGGGGGATTGTACATGATTTCATTGATAACGAGAGACGGGGCTTGATCATTGACGACATGTATTGTGCCAGTCATTCCGCGTTGGAAGTGGGGATCGCAACGGTAAGAATATTCTCCCACTGAATCAAAACGAAAGGCAAAAGACCAATCACCGGCCTTTGGATCTCCGCTGTAGAATCCCACCGGATTGTCAGGATAAACATTTTTCTTGCCATCTACATTATGCCGTCCCTCTTTATTCTGCCATTCCACCGTTTCTCCTACCTTAATGGTAAGTTCGGCTGGATTAAAAGCAAAATTTCTCAATTCAATGATATGCTCTGCGCAACTCACATTGTTAGGAGATCCGGGACTTCCATATAATACATAACCGTTGATCTCGGATTTTGTCGCTGTAGAGGAAGCCTTCCAATTTTGCCCCAAACCATTATCTCTTCCGGTGTTGCATAACTCGAGCGAATGCCCCTTGCCATAAGCCTCTGCCGGCCACACACCCGAATTGGAATAAGTAACACTGTCAATAGCGTTGCCGTCAGCATCCGCCAAAGCAATGGTCTCTCCGCTATTTCTCAGCCCACCTGAAGTCCATTGCAATGTCGAAATACCAAATACCGATTGCATGGCATGACTGTTAACTGCTACAACAATATCGCTTCCTCCCGGCAGAATAGTATCTCCAAAAGTGTAAGTCACCCCGGCAGTAAAGGTATACCCTTTCAAATTGATGTTTGCGCGGTAGTTATTATGTAGTTCAATGTATTCCAATGAATCTTGGCCAAATTCAGGTGGATTATACATAATCTCAGAAATGAGGATCTGCCCACTAAGGCCAGAGGCAAAACAAAGGAAGGACAGAACCGCGGTGTAGTATAGATGTTTCATATTATCAATGTTTATATATTATATAATCAAATACGAATATACTACTTATTGCTCAAACGGAAGGCATAATACAAAAAAAACAGCGCCTGGATGGCGCTGCTTTAAAATAATACTTAACCATTTATACCTTTCAAACTCTTATTAGGCCTCCTTAGCTAAGGGGCAGATTTTGAGCATAATATGTAATTCAATCCCCCTTAAACTTCATCAGACCACCCAATTAATCAAGGCATTGACAAAAGAATCATAAGAGTTCAGTTACATAAACTACTGGAGTGTATCCAATAGCTCCTTGCACTCTTTTGATTTATCCATCATATTCTTTCGGGCATAAATCTCTTTAAGGGCAATCAATGTATTTCTATCTTTGGGATTCAATGTCCTGGCTTTCTCAAAATAAGGCAATGCCTGATCGAAGTATCCGTCCATTTCCTTTTTCTTGGCCTCATATTTTTTCATACCTTCTTTTGAAAAATCATCTGCCAGTTGATTCACCTCTTTCAACACTGAGGCTGCCTTATTGTAATATAAGGCTCCCATACTATAGGTAGCTATAAAGTTCTTCGGATCCATTTCCAACGCCTCTTCATATGTTTTTTTAGCCTTGGCAAAATATTCATCCGCCTTCGCTACGTCATTGCTATCCAGGGCTTTTTGATAAATATTATCATAAATATTGGCTTCTGTTACTACGATAGAGACATTATTCGGCTCTTTTTCGCGTGCGAGTTTGAGTTTATCAATCAACTTATCCATTTCGCCTTTCTTGAGATAATAATTGATTTCAGCAAAAAGTAAGGACGTTTCTTCGGGGTATTTAGCTCTTCCTTTATTTAGATATTCTTCTGCTTTTGCAGGGTCCTTCTCAAGATAATATTTGAAAAGTCCCTCATACACTACCGGCTTATCATAGCCTTTACTCAGAAGGTATTCGAAATGGGTCTTTGCAGCATCCTGCATATTGGCACTTGTTGCAGCGATTCCTGCGATATATACCTCATTGAGGTAATCTTCATCCTTAGAAAAAACGGGTTTCTTATCGTTTTCTTTAAGCAAATCGTCAATTTTTAGCACGGCATTAAAGTTCTCATAAGCAGACTTAAAGTCTTTTCGCCCATAAAGCGCATACCCGATAGAGTTGAGATATCGCGCGGTCTCTCTTAATCCCTTCAGAGCATCTTTCTTTTGATACTTCTTTACCGCATTTTCATATGTCTTAATGAAGGAATTAAAAGCCTTCAGAGCTACCTTAGGATCTTTGATTTCATTTTTGGGATTCAACTGAAGTTGCACCTCATCTCGAGCGGCTAATTCATTATAAATCTTACCTCGTAAAGTCCAGGCTTTTGTCGAGAGTTTGTAATCCTCCGATTGGACCACACCATCGATAAGGGAAGCTGCTTTAGATAGTTTATCTAAATTTTCAGTAGGGTCAAAAATATACTTGGATAGGAATTTTTTGGCTTTTTTGAGGTCCTTCTTGTAATCATGAGCCTCTTGCGCCACTGCTGATCCCACAAAAGCGATGGATAACAGAATAAAAAGTATTTTTTTCATTGGTCTAAAATTTTGTTTAAAATCATAATCATCCTTATAACCATGTAGTGAAGGATAAAATTACTAAAATATTACTAAAGTTTATTAAACAAAGGTTAAATTCCGCTACGAATCTTCCCTTTCCTTACAAGATACTATATTTCTTATTCTTCTTCTTCTCCGGAATCGCTATGCTGAATCACTGCAACATCGGCTATCGCATCATCACCTTTTAGCTTTATTATGCGTACACCTTGAGTAGCACGTCCCATTACCCGAATAGTATTGACGGCAGTTCGAATCACAATACCTTTTAAGGTTGAGATAATCAAGTCATCCTCATCACTTACCGCTTTGATTGCGATGAGGTATCCCGTCTTATCCGTCACTTGTATCGTTTTCACTCCTTTACCACCCCGATTGGTTATCCGGTAATCATCCAATTCAGACCGCTTTCCTAAGCCTTTTTCAGAAACCACAAATACCGTTTTACCTTCATCCTCTTTCATACATATCATCCCGACGACCAAATCGTCCTCACTTTCGAGTTCGACTCCCCGCACTCCGGTAGCGCCACGGCCCATGGAGCGAACTTTTGATTCATGGAAGCGAATGGCCTTGCCCATTTTCTTAGCGAGAAGAATTTGGTTATCACCATCCGTCAATCGCACTTCGATGAGCTCATCGTTGTCATTGATATTTATGGCAAAAATACCGTTTACTCGAGGACGGGAGTACGCTTTAAGCACTGTCTTTTTGACAAGTCCTCGTTTGGTCGCGAAAAGGATATAATGATTTTGTAAAAAGTCTTCGTCGGACAAATTTTCCACCACGATATAGCCTTTGACTTTATCTTCTTTTGGAATAGAGATGATGTTTCGGATGTTGCGCCCTAAGGAGACCTTTGTGGCTTCCGGTATTTCATACACCTTCAACCAAAAACAACGCCCTCGCTCTGTAAACAACAAAAGGTAGTTGTGATTGGTTGCCGTAAAGATATGTTCGATGAAGTCTTCATTTCTGGTCTTAGATCCACGGGAACCAGTTCCTCCCCGCCCTTGCCGTTTATACTCGTCCTCTTTCGTTCGTTTGATGTATCCCAATCTTGAAATCGTTATGACCACTTTTTCATTGGGGATCATATCCTCGATACTAATATCACCCAATGCAAATGTGATGTCTGTACGGCGTTCGTCCCCGTATTTTTCCGTCACCTCATCCAGTTCGTCCTTGACGATTTGTTTTTGCTTTTCGACACTTTCCAGTATGGATTTATAATGAGCGATTTTCTCTTTAAGCTCTTCATATTCTGCCTTCAACTTATCCCGCTCCAATCCCGTCAGCTTCTGTAGACGCATATCGAGGATTGCCTTGGCCTGTATCTCTGACAATTCGAACGTGTTCATCAAGCCGTTCTTGGCTTCTTCTACCGTCTTGGAAGCGCGAATCAATGCGATGACTTCGTCCAGATGATCCAAAGCGATTAATAATCCCTCAAGGATGTGAGCACGCTCTTCAGCTTTGCGCAAGTCATATTGGGTCCGCCGGACAATGACTTCCAATCTAAATTTGACAAACTCTTCGATCATTTGTTTGGTCGACAGCATGACCGGTCTTCCATTGACCAATGCGATGTTATTCACTCCATAGGAAGTTTGGAGAGGCGTATATTTGTAAAGACTACTGAGGATCACATTGGATATAGCATCTCGCTTGAGCTCAATAACGATGCGCATTCCTTTTCTGTCCGATTCATCCCGCACGTCACTAATCCCGGTCAATTTCTCTTCATTGACCAAATCCGCTATCTTTTTAATCAACAAAGCTTTGTTAACCTGGTAGGGTATTTCCGTGATGATGATAGACTCTTTGCCTGTTGAGGAAGTCTCTATCGATGCTCTGCCCCGTACCACCACCTTCCCTCTTCCGGTCTCCATATAATCTTTGATGCCGGCTACGCCATGGATGATGCCTCCGGTTGGCAGATCCGGCCCTTTGATATACTCCATCAATTCATCCACGGTAATCTCCGGATGGTCTATGGTCGCTTTGATCGCAGCATTGACTTCCGCTAGATTATGGGGCAAAATATTCGTAGCCATTCCCACTGCAATACCCGAAGCTCCATTAATCAACAACATGGGAATCTTAGTAGGCAACACCGTGGGCTCCTCCAATGAATCATCAAAGTTGGGACGAAAATCTACTGTCTCCTTCTCTATATCCTGTAAAATCGCTTCACTTATTCGTGCCAACCGGGCTTCCGTATATCGCATAGCCGCAGGACTATCTCCATCTACCGAACCAAAGTTGCCCTGCCCATCAACTAATGGATACCGCAAGGACCATGGCTGTGCCATACGCACCATCGTGTCATATACTGAACTGTCACCATGCGGGTGATATTTACCCAGCACCTCCCCAACAATACGAGCTGATTTTTTATGAGGACGCCCATAAGGCAGTCCCAATTCATACATGCCATACAATACCCTGCGATGCACCGGCTTTAGGCCGTCTCTCACATCAGGCAATGCCCTCGCCACAATCACCGACATCGAATAATCGATATATGCGGACTTCAACTCATCTTCAATATTTACCGGTATAACCCTTCCGTCTGCCATAATACATTTTGAGTGCAAAAATCAAGCGACAAAGGTACCTATTCCTATTTAATTTTCAGACATATTATGCATATAAATTATTTGATATTCAGGTCGAGCTGGTATGAAATGGTGGACACTATTCCTCATCAAAAAAATATCCTGCTTCCGATTCTCATTTTCAATGACTTCCAAGACAAATAGTGTTAGACGGTAAATCTTAAAGGCAAACTTAACAGAATAGAACCTCTCTACTCAATCCAACAATTCATCATATGCCGATGATCTATCCGGGGTTATTTTCTTATCATTTTTTTGTGTAGACAATTCGGATGCTTCTTGCGGGGTCGGGTGTATCCCGGTAATGGTGTGCTCCATATCCAATGCCGGCAGGTCTTCCTTTTCCCATTTTTCGAGCATTTCCAGTCCTTTCTCTTCATAAATCCCATTCTGCAAGTCTATGGTATTTATAAAGTGCTCGGACATATCCATAAAGTGCTCGATTTTACCGATTTTCCCTTGTACATCTTCCGTTATATCGTTCATTGCCTTATCAAAAGCCTTGGCCTGGTCAATATCTCCTTTTAAAATACTCATTGCGTTCTTCATAGCCGAATGTCCGGAAGTGAGGGCTTCTTGCTCCAGTACTTTGAGCTCTACCCTGTCCTTCACATCTTCCACCATGATATAGGCATTATTGTACATTCTATCGAGCAGTTCCTCCAGGCCTTGCATTTTTTTGAGTAATTGGCTGAGACGTTGGTTGGAAGCATCCTTTCTGGCGGCCTTTCTCGAATTGATAATAGTATGGGTTTTATCCTCCTTTTGTTGCCCCCGGTTAGCGCGTTTCATCAGGTTATGTATTTCTATTTTATTATTGCGCACCAGCTCCATAATCTTATGAATCTCGACACGCAACTTATCGCGTTGGATGCGCATATCTCGCATGCGTGCTTCCAGTTGCTTGATGTTATCATGAAGAACATCCACCGGATTGACATGGACAAACCATCCGGTAACCCAACGACTCAAGCTCATATACATATAGCGGAATAACGTCCGCGTAGGTCCATCGAGTGCCATAAAAAGTATTACGCCCATTGCGAGCATTAATCCGGCAAGCATCACCGGACTCGATGCGGCTAATATCAAATACATCCAATAGCTCGAGAGTAAAATACCCAATACCGTAAAAACGCCCACTGCCAACACCCCTGCTGTAATCAGTTCGGGTTTAAATCGCCTATGTTTGATTTTGGTGGACATCCTTATCTTGTTTTGAAATGGTAAAGTTCCTGCTCAATCATAACTATCTACTTCTTCTCACTTGTCAAGTAGCGGTTAATCCTTTCTAAGTCATTACGTATTACGTTTTGCATATGTTGATAGGTCGCCACAAAGGACTCCTTTGTGGAATCCAATTTGGTTCGAGCCGTTTTTATATCGGTCTCAATATTTTGCACCTCTCCCTCCAGCTTTGCTATTTCATGCTTCAAACGCTCTATCATTTGCTTCTTTGCAGCCACTTGTTTTTGCTTCAAAGCGACCTCCTCTTCACGTGCCACTACACGTTCTTTGTGCCTTTTTTGCAAAACATCTTGAAAGGTCTGGTACTCTGCCCGTAATACATCCAAATAGTGTTGGCCGCTGGCTTTTATCTCCTCCAGGCTACCTCCCATAGCCTTAGACATCGTGAGGACGGATTTATAACGGGTAGCCTCATCCATTTCCATATTCTTAAGGGAAAGCAGGGCTTGTTTGAATTCCAAATAGTCGAAGCCCGGCAAGTTTTGCTTTTCCATCGCCTCTAACAACATCCGCGTCATGCGTTTGCTTACTGCAGGAACACCGGAAGAGCCTGCATCCATCTCATCAGAAGATATGGGGGAAGATGCTGCAGGTGATGATGTCTCAGAAGTAACCGAAGGCTTGCGGGATTCCCCTTTTTTTACCTTATTGTCCCCATCATCTACTACAAAAATAGACGTAAACTTTTTCAAAAAATCTGTCATCCTTATCCGATTATGTTAATCTCCGGTATTTGTACGGTAGTACTGGTTTTTATCTTTAGCCCGTAAAGGTACCATTTCATACCTAAAATCACACTCCGAAATCCAATATTTCTTTCTAAACTCCTTTTCAACACTCATCTCTTGGAGCTCACACATATGAAAGAGCCATCTCTATGCCAACATAGAAGGAACACAAAGAATACGTTGGACTATTTCAGAGTCATTTATTAATTGGCATAGTTTTCGTAGAAGAGTAAGGCAGGACAAAATGATTGGAAATGAATATCGAGGAACTAAATAAAAAACACCTCCTGCGCTCAGACATGGTTTATCGGGTCAGCTATGGGCTGTCCTCTAAGCTGCTCTCCTTTAACAATGGGATTATCTCTATCGAAGTCCTCTATGGTAAGCGATGGAAGAAGAATTACAAACAAACAGCACTGGAACTCGCTCATAATTGGCGGGACAAAAACCCGGAGCTCGGCCAAGCCATTGGTTGCAAGGTGTACATCATTGATGCCCGAAAATTTCCCTACAAAAAGGACCTCTATCTCAATACCGGTGTCGTGAGCTACGATGCCAAAGAAGGGGTTCTCTTCTACAACAATGTTTCCAATTAAAACGCAGTTTTACACGCCCTCACCTCATCTTTTATCCAATAGAAATTACTTATTGACGGTCAATTTTATTGGTCGATATTCAGCACGGTGGATCAACAATTGACCATTGACCATTGACCATCGACCAACCACAGTAGACAATGGACAATGAACAATTTTTGACTACAGCAGTATATATCTAAAACAAATTGTACTCGATACGAATAGAAACAAAATACAACTAACCATGACAACAAAGCAAACCTTTTTGCTGAGCTTTATACTATTGACACTGACTGCTTGCGTCAACAGTGATCAAAACTCTGCACAAGATAAGAAACAAAAAGCACAGGACCTTACAGAAACAGCAAAGTCTAAATTGATTTATCCTGAAGAAAAGCATTTTAAGAATATTCGCCAATTGACCTTTGGGGGGGACAATGCAGAGGCGTATTTTAGCTTTGATAATTCGAAACTCGTTTTCCAATCCAACAACAAGGCCTGGGGATTGCATTGCGATCAAATCTTTGTCATGAATCTCGACGATGACTTGCGCAAGAGTCGCCCGCAAATGGTCAGTACGGGAAAAGGGCGCACAACCTGCTCCTATTTCATGCCGGGCGATAGCCTTATTCTCTATGCTTCAACACATGAAGGCGGTGAGAATTGTCCACCTGAACCACCCCGTAGTGGCAAGAAGTACGTATGGCCCATTTATCCCACCTTCGATATTTATGTAGCAGACCTCAAGGGGAATATCAAGAAAAAACTGACGGACTTCGAAGGGTATGATGCGGAAGCTACCTTGTCTCCTCAAGGCGACAAAATCGTATTTACCTCTATGCGTTCCGGAGATTTGGAGCTTTATATCATGGATGTAGATGGCTCCCATGTACGCCAAATAACTCACGAACTGGGTTATGACGGTGGGGCATTCTTCTCCCCGGATGGCAAGCGATTGGTATTTCGCTCCTCCCGTCCCAAAACACCGGAAGAGATTAAAGAATACAAAGAGTTATTAGCGCAAAACCTGGTTCAGCCTACGGAGATGGAGATATACACTGTAAATGTAGATGGTACTGACCTGCGCCAAATCACTCATCTCGGCAAGGCCAATTGGGCGCCGTATTTTCATCCTTCAGGAAAGAAAATCATCTTCTCTTCCAATCACGCCGGTAAGAGAGGATATGAGTTTAATTTGTATATGATCAATGATGATGGGACGGGATTGGAACGCATTTCCGCGGACAAAACCTTTGATGCCTTCCCGATGTTCTCCTACGATGGAAAGTACCTCGTATTCTCATCCAATCGCAACAACGGCGGCACGCACGATACCAATATGTTTCTCGCTGAATGGGTGGACGAATAACGCCCCCTCAACAATCATTTACTATTTCAAGAAGGCCTCAAAATCTTTTATCTTTAACGGTTGATCTCCCGTATCAGCAATTGCTTTGTCGGCCTGCTGCCGGATGGATTTCCATTGGGATTGAGCTTCATCAAACTCGTCGACCAACTTATGGAGATTGGCGAGCTGCGCGCCGGTAGGACGCCCGAAATAATTTGCGATATCTCCATACAATCTGGATAATTTTTCTCTCAACATGGGCTCTGCTTGCCCGACATAATTATCTCCTTTATTGACGACTAACTTGTCATGCAGAACCGTCATCTTTGCAAGTATATTTTGCAGATTTGCTTTGCTGTCCTGCTGCAAGCTCTCCAGTACGGTGCGGTATTCATCTATCTGGTAGACCAAATAGGCCAGGTCTTGCTGTATGTCAAACAACTTCATAGTAGATTCGTATTGAATCTGCCTGTCTTCAGAAGTATAATTGGAGGTAGGGTCATACCGGACATCAATCACCTTTTCAAAGGTCTTCTTTCCTTTGGTCATTACCACCTTGTATTTACCCGCCCGGACACGGGGAGCGGTCAATGAATTGAACACAAAGGTTTTTCCCTTGGCCACCTTTGGCGGTTTCATCCGGTAATTCCAGGACACGATATTCAAGCCTTTGGCTTTCAGGGGAGTCAAATCAACGATTTCATGCCCCTCCATATCTTGTATCGACAGCTTCATCTTCCCAAAGACATGCCTTTTCTTCAAATAGTAAGCGATCTTGGCAGAGCGGCTGGGGTTTTGCCCTACAAAATCGGTTCGGTCATTCCCCCCGCTATAAAAAGCACTTTTTTCATGCATTATAAAGGGATCCGTCTCAAAGAAATGTACCTCTTCCTGGCGTACTTTACTCGTAAGCTGTTGCAATAGTCCGATGTCATCCACTATGATGGCTCCCCTGCCATGGGTGCCGAGCACCAAGGCTCCGGTCTTCGGATCCTGTGCAATAGCATGGACCGCCACGGGAGGAATCTTATTCTTCATGCGCTGCCAATGGTTGCCCCCATCCAGACTCACATAGAGGCCCATCTCGGACCCTACATAAAGCACATCCGGATTATTGACATCTTCTGCTACTGTTCGCAAGAAAGTCTTGATTTCGCTCGTCGCAAGGGGGAGCCAATGCTTACCATAGTCTGTCGTCTTAAACAGATAGGGATGCTTGTCGTTTTGGGTATGTCCATCGTAGACCGCGTAGGCCGTTGATGCATTAAACCGGCTGGCAATCACCTTGTAGCACCAAAGGAATTTGGGCATACCCTCGATGTTTTGACTAACATTTTTCCATGTCTTTCCCCCGTTGCGGGTCAACTGGATGTTGCCATCATCCGTTCCCACCCAAATCACTTTGTCATCCAAAGGCGATTCAGCAATGGTGAAAATGGTACAGTGGTTTTCCGCCCCCGAATTATCCAAAGACAATCCACCCGACTCATCTTGCTTTAGCTTAGCCGGATCATTAGTGGTGAGATCCGGTGAAATCTTTTGCCAGGTGTCTCCCATATCCTCGGACCGGTGTAAAAACTGGCTGCCGATATAGATTCTATCCGGATGATTGGGACTCAGGGCGATCGCTCCGTTCCAATTGAAGCGCAATTTCGGGTCACCGGCCTCGGCATATGGCTTAACGACTTTTATATCGCCATACTTCTGATTGTATCTCCAGATTCCCTCTCCGCTTTGCATCTCCGAATAAATAACCGGCTTGGTGGGATGCTTAAAGACTCTAAATCCATCTCCATAACCGACTCCCGTCCACTTGGAGGCGTCAATACCACCGGACAGTGAGGCAGAAGGAGCATACCAAGAGCCATTGTCCTGAAGACCTCCGTACACATTGAAGGGGGTAGCATCGTCGATGCTAATATCGTAAAACTGACTCACAGGGATATTGTCGACAAAGTCAAAACTCCCTCCCTTATCCAAAGAACGGTATACCCCACCATCAGTCCCTACATAGACCATGTCGGAATACTTCGGATTAAACACGATATCGTGCACATCTGAGTGAACGCTTCCTATTCCCTTGAAGGTCTTTCCCCCGTCTCTGCTAATCGCTCCGGACAACCCTGCTTTAATGACGATATCCGGATCAGAAGGGTCCACTGCTATTCTTGCAAAATAAAAAGGCCGAACCGTCAATGCGAAATCACCGTTGAGAAACTCCCAATGCTGCCCTCCATCATCGGAGCGATACATCCCGGATTTCTCTTTTGCCTCTACAACCGCATACAATCTCTCGGGCTTCGAAGGGGCGATCGCAATGGCGATCCTTCCCAAGTCTCCTTTAGGGAACCCCTTACCTATTTTATTCCAATGCTCTCCTCCATCCGTTGTCTTATACAAAGCACTCGAAGGGCCACCCGAAGTAAAAGACCAGGGCAGTCGTCTAAACTCCCAAAATGAGGCATACATGGTATTTTCATCTCCGGGATCTACTACCAAATCCGAACAGCCGGTGCGCGGATTGATGTAAAAGATTTTTTTCCAGGTTTTTCCTCCATCTGTCGTTTTGTAGATACCGCGATCACTGCTGTCTCCCCAAAGGGCACCAAGTGCACCGACAAAGATTACATTGGGGTCTTTTTTGGAGATTACAATACTGCTAATCCGTTCGGTATTCTCCAAGCCCATTAATTTCCACTTATCTCCACCGTCATCGGACTTGTATATACCACAACCTACGGAAGTGCTGTTTCTCGTCCAGGTCTCCCCCGTGCCGACCCATACCACTCCGTCCGGATTGACCGGATCGATGGCGATGGTACCAATCGATTGGCAGTGCTCGTCAAAGACAGGAGAAAAATTCAGCCCCGCATCCGAACTCTTCCAAACACCACCGCCCGCCGTACCGACAAAAACAATATTGGACTTGGTAGGATGCAACTCTATGTCCGTAATTCTCCCACTCGTAAGGGCCGGACCAATGTGCCGTGCTTTGATCGCACTGAGATTGACGGGCTTGTAATCTTGAGCAATTCCCAATAGATACACGAGGGTAAAAACTAAAGTAAGAAACTGTCGCATATGATTATGTTTTAATTTAGTGTTATGCGTTAAAAAGTTGGTTTGCGGGGTTATAAATCGGTGCCGTATCCGGGACAAAACGTTAATGGGACAAGCCTTGTAGCTCCCTTTATAACGGGAGCATTGGATTTGGGCACACGGGTGGCAGCTTTACGCAGAGCCCTCCTCCAAAGATGTCTTTAAAAAAGACAAAACAGCCGGGAAACGACTTCCCGGCTGTGACTTGATGTACTATTTGTCTTCTTTCTTATCAGCGGGCATACTTTTCTCCGCAGGAGCGCTTTTCTCTGGTGCCTCTTCAGGAAACTTCAAGACAGATTCATCAAATTCCGGATTAATTTCATACTTATTGAGCACCATACTTTGGGCCACATTTCCATTGACTTTGCTAGTCATCTCGTAGGGTAAAATCAAATCTCCAGCTTCGCGATAGTCACCAAAAAAGGTCTGCGCTTTTTGTCCGGCCATTGGTCCGGCAGGAATGGCCGCTTCCTTCATAATAGGCACGTAATTCTCTTTATCAAAGTAATAATACTCCACATTGGGAATCATCTTTCCATCAACGAGCAAAGAATCTTTTACAAGTTTGACACGAAAGGTATTTGTTCCATCGATGTCCTTTTCACCATCCAAGGATACGGCGTATCCTTTTTCCTTATAGTCCATAAATGGAGAGGGAATTTCCTTGGCCTGTTTCTTGAGGTTCTCGACCGTTTCATTGTCCTTTTTCTCTGCTTTCATGGTCATAAAATTCACCCCCCAGGCCATTTGTCCGTCGCTGGCCAGGAAGATCATTTCCTTACCTTGGAAATTGGCTTTCTGCAGCATTTTGCCGTCTTTGGATTGGTATCCGTCAAAGGGAATTTCCATTCCCTGCATTTTCATAACCCCAACAGTGCGAAGGGATTGAATGTTTTTCCAGTTTTCTACCCCTCCCGTTGCTTCAAAATATTTTTGGAGAATTCCATCTACATCCTGAGCAAATACACTTGCGCCGAGTAGTACAAATAATGCGATAAACGTTTTTTTCATATTTGATATATTTAGATGAAGTTAAATTTACTTAATAATGTTCTAACCTGACGCAATATTGCTCTTAATCCATCAATCGACGCTATAAAATGGATAAACTGTCCATTATTATGGACGAAGGGACCTATAGGCCACTACAAGCTACAATAACATAAACGTATCACTTTGTGATATGTTACAGCAGCGGTGCGGAATGAAACAGAAAACTTTCCATGAAAGAACATTCATCAGTCAAAATGGGTTACCTAACCATAAAACCCAACAGGAGTCATGGCAAACAAAGAGCGCAAAACAATTAGTCGGACGGAATTCAAAAAAGTATTACGAATCTTCTCCTTCATAGGGCCATACAAATGGGCATTTGTGGCAGGGATGGTCTTTTTGGTATTAGGGAGTGTCGTATTCATGGTCTTTCCCGGAGCCGCCGGTGAAATGGCCAATGTGGCTTCCGGCAAAGGAAAATTTGGGTTATCCCTCAAGGATTTTGGTTGGATTTTCTTAGGCATCTTGCTCTTACAAGGACTACTCTCCTACTTCCGCACCTTGCTATTTGCTTATGTATCGGAGAAAGGCATGGCCGGTATTCGCAAAGCTGTTTTTGAGAAGCTAATCACTAAACCTATCGCATATTTTGATGAACACAAGACGGGAGAGTTGACGAGTTATATGACGACGGATGTCGAAAAACTCCAAAGCACCTTTTCCATTACCCTTGCGGAATTTATCCGCCAGCTGGTCATCCTCATCGTGGGAATTGTAGTCATCGCCTGGATTGCACCAAGTCTATCCCTCATCATGTTGACCACTTTTCCGGTTATCGTCATCTTGGCCATGGTATTTGGCCGTTATATCAAGGGATTTTCCCGAAGGCGCCAAGACCAACTCGCCCGCAGCAATAGCATCGCCGAAGAGGCCATTCACAATGTCAGCGTAGTAAAGTCCTTTGTCAATGAGTGGTATGAAACGGTGAGATATGCCGGCTCCGTAGAAGAAGTCGTGCGCATTTCTCTACGCTTTGCCAGAGTAAAAGGTCTCTTTTTTGTCTTTATAGTCACGGTGCTCTTCGGTGGAATATTTTTTATTTTGTGGATGGGAGCCACCAAAGTCCAGTCCGGAGAGATGGAGGTAGGAGACTTGTTCTCCTTTGTGATGTACACGGCCCTGATGGGAGGTGCCATCGCGGGGTTGGGCAACTTCTATACCCAACTCGCTGAATCCGTCGGAGCCGCAGGGAGAGTACTCGACATACTCGAGTCACCAACGGAAGTTACCCCTCAAGAAGTAACCTTTGAACCGGGAGATATAATAGAAGGGAAAATCACCCTAAACGACGTGCGTTTCACCTACCCTATGCGTAAAGATCATGAAGTACTCAAAGGCCTGAGTATGCATTTGGACCCGGGAGAAAAAGTAGCAATTGTAGGTCCGAGTGGAGCAGGCAAATCGACATTGGCTCAACTCATCCTGCGCTTTTACTCCCCTACTTCAGGCACTATAGAAATCGATGGTCATAAAATCGAAGAGCTCGACATTCTCAAATACCGCAAGCAAGTAGCGATTGTCCCACAGGAAATACTACTCTTCGGAGGCTCCATCCGGGAGAATATTCAGTATGGCAAACCCGGTGCGTCAGACGAAGAGATTGTAGAGGCGGCGAGAAAAGCTAATGCAATGGAATTTATTGACCAATTCGAAGAAGGACTGGATACCGTGGTGGGTGACCGGGGAGTGCGGCTCTCCGGGGGACAGCGGCAGCGCATCGCTATCGCCCGCGCCATTCTAAAAGACCCACGAATCCTCATCCTCGATGAAGCCACCTCCTCTTTAGACGCCGAGTCTGAAAAGCTCGTGCAGGATGCCTTGGAAGTACTCATGGAAGGCCGTACCGCCATCATTATTGCCCACCGGCTCTCCACCATTCGCACTGCTGATTGCATCTATGTCCTCAAAGATGGACAAATCGCCGAACAAGGTGCTCATGAAGAACTCATCCAAAAACAGGACGGCCTGTATCATGCGCTCTACCGGTTGCAATCCAGTGGTATAGACGTAATGTAAGTGAAACAGCTCGAATTATGGTTTAAACACCCATGAAATGGAGGAGAGGGAGCAGAACAGCCAGGGGAGTACCTAAAGCTTCAAAACCGCGCACAGCGTGTAGTGTGTATTACAAAGTGTACTTTTTTGATTTGAAAAACTGAAACAATCCCGTAGGGATGTCATCTTTGTAGCCCTGTATAAGCGACAGTGAAGTGCAGGGTTTATAATAGCACCCAAAGTCGTTTTGGCGGTATTTTTGCCCGGCACAATAGTGTAAATACGTGAGAAGTGTCGTCTGCAAAAATAGTGACAAAACAATGCAAAGGCTCATTTTTGTGCAGTTTGTAATACACACCATTTACCACATCCAAAAAATATTTTATATCTTTGCCGTAATACACCCTCATTTCAACACACCTATGCCATGAAAATAATATTGTTTTTACCCAACACCACAAGTCACAAGAATGATTCCATTTGGGTCAAAAAAAAGAGGCGAATGGGATATGCGCCTACATCGCTGACCCTTCTTAGTGCACTGGTACCGAAGCAACTGAATGCAGAGGTGCGCGTTATTGATGAAGCGGTCGAGTCCGTCGATATCGATGATTGGTCTGCAGATCTGGTAGGTATTAGTGTTCTAACGGCCAATGCTCCCTATGCGTATGCACTATCCAAAAAACTTAGAAAGCGTGGCATCACTGTGGTACTTGGCGGAGTGCACACTACATTGATGCCTGAAGAAGCCATTCAAAATGCCGATGCCATCGTCATAGGCTATGCCGAGAAAAGCTGGCCGCAACTGCTTCTCGATTTTTCAAACGGACGTCTAAAGAAAGTCTACAGACCGGAAGGTTGGAAAGAGGTTTTTCAAGGTAGAGCAATGCCCGCTCCCGACAGATCAAAACTCCATTGGAACCAATACATCCTACCCAACAGAATCGAAGCAACCAGGGGTTGTTACAACAAATGTTCGTTTTGTGTCATCCCGGGATTTAATCAAGCACATTTTTCAAAGCGCCCCATTGATGCCATCATTAAAGAGATTAAACAAATGCCCTCTAAGAGAGTGGCGTTCCTGGACTCCAGCCCTACAGAGGATATCGAGTATTCCAAAGCATTAATGAAAGCCATGATCCCCTTAAAGATAAAATGGTACAGCTGCGCCACCACTAAAATTATCAATGATGATGAATGGTTTGAATTAGCGCGTAAAAGCGGTTGCAGGGGGGTATTAACGGGGTTTGAGTCCATCAATCAACAAGCCATCAATGATACGCGAAAGCGTTTTAACAAAGTTGAGCGATACGGCGAATTGGTCCGCAAACTGCACGATGCAAAGATTTCAATCCTGGGAACATTTATCCTGGGGTTTGACCACGATGACCATGATGTATTTGATGCCACACTAGAGTTTGTCAACAGTGTAAAAATCGATATTCTGCACTTTGCTATCGCCACCCCCTTCCCCGGAACTCCCTTCTACAACAAATTACTGAACGAAAACCGGATTTTACATCAAGAATGGGAAAAATACGATGGTCATCACGTCGTATTTCAACCCAATAAGTTAAGTCCTGAGGAATTGAGAAATGGTTTCTTTGAGCTACACAGAAGAGCGCATAGCTACAGATCTATTTACAAAAGGCTATCCGGGGCTTACCATAGTCTTGGATTTAGATTAATCGCCAATTGGGGATTTAGACTTTATGGTAAATACCAAATGAACCACATCGCGTAATCAAAAACACCCCTGCCTTATGAAACTAACACTTATACTCCCTGCTATCGGCAAGATGAAAGGCCAAAAATACATCAGAGCGTGGCAAATGGAACCCCTCTCCATCGCGCAGCTCGCCGCGTTGACACCCGATGATGTGGAAATCCGTTTTTTTGATGACAGAATGGAAGAAATCGATTATGATTACCCCACCGACCTGGTTGCCATTTCTGTAGAAACCTATACTGCTCGCCGGGCCTATCAAATCGCCAATGAGTACCGCAATAGGAATATTCCGGTAGTGATGGGCGGTTTTCATGCCAGCCTTTGCCCTGACGAAATCCTGAGATATGCGGATGCCGTGGTCATAGGAGAAGCAGAGGGAGTATGGGCAGACATCATCAAAGATTTCCGGTCAGGAGAACTAAAAGAACGCTACCAAAAAAGGATTTCATTTGGGGAATATGACATTATCCCTGACAGGAGTATTTACCAGGGAAAAAATTATCTTAAGATCAGCCTGTTGGAGGCCGGACGTGGTTGCAAATTCAGGTGTGAATTTTGCTCCATTCACAACGTCTTTGACCAAAAGCACACCCATCGAAGCATTGACACCATCCTTCGCGAAGTACAAATACTCAAAGAAAGAAAACAATTGCTGTTCTTCGTAGATGACAACATCTGCTCTAATAAAACATATGCTAAGCACCTTTTCCAAGGGCTCATCCCTCTCAAGATCAAATGGGTCGGACAAGCAGATATTACGATCGTGCATGACGAAGAATTGCTGAGGCTGATGAAGCAAAGTGGATGCCAAGGGGTTTTAATCGGCATGGAAAGCCTCGACAAGACTGTTTTGAAGAAAATGAACAAGTCTTTTAATGCCGGAAGGATGTCCCCTGCCTCCGCTGTCAAAAAAATACAGCAACACGGGTTAAGACTGTACTTGACCTTCTTATTCGGGTACGGCAATGACTCCCCGGAATACTCCAAAAAGGTGCTGGACTTTTGTATTACAAACAAAATCTTCATGGTCGGGTACAATCACCTAACCCCTTTTCCCGGGACCGCCTTATACCGGAAGTTGGAAGCGGAAAACCGCTTGCTATTTGACAAATGGTGGTTAAGTCAAGATTATCGATATGGGATGATCCCATTCAAAACAGAGCAGGATAAAGAAATGATCGAAAATCTCAGTAAAAACCTTCGAAAAAAATTCTATAGCCTCTTTTCCATCTTCTATCGTATGACCAACCCGACCAATATCCGGGGGAGATTGATGTTGAGCATGTATTTTCTAATCAACTTTATGCTTAGAAATGACAGGGGCCAACGGATGACCTTTCCTCTCGGCGACCCCGAAGCGCCTCATCCCATTGCCAAAACCAAAATCCCATTGTGATGCCAGTATTACTACATCTGATAAAGGGTAATCATCCTCGGTTTATCCCCTATGAGATCATGGGAGAAGAATTGGAGGTTCTGGCTTTGTGGCTTGAGAGACATAGAAATTCCTCCGGCTTTACTTTTCATGCCCGGTCCAATACCGCATTTCAAAACATGCTCCAACCCAAAGGAAGCCACACCATCGTCGCCGCTGTAAAAGATACACATAACGGACAATTTGCCGGAGTCGGGATAATTAGTAAAAAGAAGGTATTTATCAACGGTAGCATTCGACAAATTGCCTACGTGAGTGAGTTGTTTATCCAAGAAAAATACCGCAATAAGAGCGTATTCGGTCTGCTTTTCCGGATACTGTTCCACTACACAAAAGACTGCACGGGATACTTGTCAACAGTCATGGAGGACAATAATCATCTCTTCGAATTACTTCTCCAAAAGAGAAGAGGGATGATCCAATATCGGGATCTCGGCAAGCTCAAAACCATGGTAATCACCCCACAAGCCATCAATGTACCTGCACCGACAAAGGGAATAAAAACCATGATGGCAACGGTTTCCGACCTCGATGCCCTCTTACATTTCCGGGCACAACAAGCCGGGCGTCATACCTTCCTGCCGTTTTACACAAAGGAAGATATCACCAACTCAAGTGGGATACTGAGAGACCTCTGTACTGAGGACATTCTGTTGGCTAAGAGGGGGCATGAAATTGTTGGTTGTGTCGCAATATGGGACCAATCGTACATCAAAACATGGGTTCCGGACAACTATCCTTTCTGGCTGAATCTGGTGCGTCCAGCCCTAAATCTTTTTCTCAAAATAAAAGGAAGCCCCACCCTTCCTAAAGCAGGCGAGCCGGTCAGTTATCTAATCCTGTCCATGCTTACCATCCGGGAGGACGACATCAACATATTTCGGGCTTTGTTGCAAAGGATTAAAGAACGAACCGCTGCACCGGGTACCAAAGGGCAGCTGCTCGTCCTGATGATGCATCAAAAAAACCCGTTACTGTCCGGAATCGACTTCACCCATTACACCATTAAAAGCAGATTAATCTTCGCAGCCAACGGAGAAGACATCTCCGTTGACCACGGTATACCCTATGTTGAACTCGGAGCACTATAGAAAAACCTCAGGAACAATGAAGCTAAAAGGACAATACCTGCACCCAGGAAAAATCACACCAAAAGAGGAGTGTGAAATGTTTGGTCTCATGTCGAAGTACTTCGGCAATGTCAGTTTGGACCAATTTAGGGAGGACCTGTATGAAAAAGACTACATCATCCTTCTCAAATCTATAGATAATGGTAAAGTGGCCGGCTTTTCTACCCAAAAAGTGTTTTACTCGCTTTTGGGCAAGGAAAAGGTGACAGTTGTCTATTCCGGGGATACGATTATCGACCGGAGGTATTGGGGGACGAGGGTCTTACCGGATGTCTTTTGGCAGCTAACTAGGGAGATAAAGAAGGCGCAAGAAGACTACAGGATATTTTGGATGTTGATCTCCAAAGGAGTGCGCACCTATCGTTTTTTGCCCGTATTTTACCGTGTCTTCTATCCCAATTACAAGAGTAACACCCCAACGGTTTATAAGGAGTTTATGGATAGAATCGGGTATGAAATATTTCCTCATCGTTATAATCCACACACAGGGATTATCGTCTCCTCGGGAGAACATCAGTATCTGAAAGAAGCATTTCACCCACCCAGGAATAGAAACAGCAATCCACATGAGGTATTCTTCTATGAAAACAATCCGGGTTTTATCAAAGGAGATGAATTGCTGTGTATTACAGAGTTGGAATTGGACAATATCCATCCTCATTTACAAAAACATTTTTCAATGTTATGAAAACAGCCCCCTTAACCTATATATTCCACCATTTCAATATGCTATACTACAGGAGGCATTACGCCGGTTTTATGTCCTCCTCCAAAGACCTGCGATCACAACAAGAGGATGTGCTCATGCGACTCATACTGGCCAATAGAGATACCACATACGGCAGGGAGCACCACTTCGATAAAATAAAAGATATTCCAACCTATCAAAAAATGGTACCTATCGTAGATTACGAAAATATCCTTCCTTATGTAGAGCAAATAAAACAAGGTCAAAAAGAGGTGTTGACCCACTGCCACGTCCGGCGATTTATCCCTTCTAGTGGCAGTTCCTCCTCTTCGAAACTCATCCCCTACAATGATGCATTACGAAGGGATTTTTCACACGCATTGTACACTTGGTTATACGATCTTTATCTACGTTTTCCGGAGATAAAAAGGGGAAAATCCTTTTGGATAATTTCTCCGGTCGTTCCGCCGAATGTGGAAAAGAGCAAAGTACCGGTGGAGTTTGCCACTGACAGCTCCTATTTTGGCCGTTTCGGGAGAATACTGATAGACCGGATGATGGCGGTTCCTTCTTTTCTTTCGGTTGTCACTGACATGGAGAATTACTACTACCTCCTATCCCTTTTTTTGCTACAAACCGAAAATCTCAGATTAATTTCAGTTTGGAATCCCTCGCTTTTGACGATTATCCTACATAAGATTCTTCAGTTCAGAAATGACATCATCCGGGACCTTAGAAGAGGGGCCGTTTCAGAGCAGAGAATACAGGACAAAAAACTGAGAAAAGTGGCTGAGAGATATTTGCACAAAAATCCACGGCGCTCGGAATTACTGGAGGCACTCCTTCCGGTGGGTGGTACCCTTGAAGATACGCATTGGAACGAGATTTGGCCGGACTTACGAGTCATTAGTGCCTGGTCTGAAGGGTGGGCCTACCCGGGATTTCAGACCATAAAAAGACTCTTCCCGAAAACGTATTGTCAAGGTAAAGGACTCCTGATGACGGAAGGAATTGTCTCGATACCAATAATAGACAAAAAAAGCAACGAGTCTAAAACCGTTCTGACAACCGACATCCATTTTTACGAATTCTGCAATACCGAAACCCGGGAAATCCTGCTCGTCGACCAATTGGTCAGAGGCCATCAATACGAAGTAATAATGACCACCTCAGGAGGACTCTACCGGTATCGAACCCATGACATTGTCCGATTTGAGGGATATTTTGAGGGTAAAATTCACCTATCCTTTGTCGGCAAAAATGATGTGATAAGTGATGTCCGCGGTGAAAAACTCAATGCCTTCCACGTCGGAAAAGCCCTTAAAAAGCTCCTGCCCGGAGATATCTATGGCAATTATTTTCTGGCCCCCTTTGTCGAAGAAGAAAAAGCCTGCTATATCCTTTTTCTGGAGCAATCTGTAGGGACTCCCTTCGACATTACAAAGGAGCTATGCACCAATTTAGACAAGCTGCTAATGGATAATTATCACTACAAAAATTGTAGGATTTTAGGGCAATTATCGGCACCCAAAATCTATTGGATGGATGGAAGAAAATTGGATGCTTACCGCGGAGCAACACAGCAAAACAAGCTGCAGAGCACAGCCAAAGACCTGCCACTCATAGCAGACCCGGACATTTCAACTCAAATCCTCAACGCTTCAGTTAGTAAACCAAAGCCGTCAAGGCCCATCAACACAAAAACACACTAAATATGTATTCCCAAAACTCACTCTACAGCATAAATCCATCAAAAAATACAGTCGTATGAAAATTGGAATAATATTGCCGGACGGCCGGATTCACAAGCTCGATATTTGGCCTTTCAAGACCTCCTTTAGGGAGGCCCCCTTGACAGCAACTACCCTTGCAGCGCTCGTCCCACAAGACCTGGATGTCGAAGTCGTGGTAAAGGATGAGAGTGTTGGACAAAGTCCTTATATTGACGAAGTAGATCTCGTTGGGATTAGTGTCTTGACCGGTACTGCATATAGGGCTTATGATATCGCAAAGTATTATCGGAACAGAGGGGTTAAGGTAGTATTGGGTGGCGTACACGTCACCTTATTGCCGGAAGAGGCGGCACAGCATGCTGACAGTATTGTTACAGGTTTTGCGGAGGAGAGTTGGCCGAGGTTACTACGGGACTATGCAGCCGGACACATGCTCCCCAGATATGATGAAGACAAAAGTTCCAATTTATTCAGGAGCCTACCTATGGCACGCAGGGATTTGCAAAAAAGATTTGGGTATATGTCTCCCAATACGGTAAGCGCCACACGCGGGTGCAAGGGGGTCTGTGAGTTTTGCGCAGTTCCGGCGGCGGAATTTGGATGGCAGACTAGACCCATTCACGAAGTAATAGACGAGATCAAATCATTGAACACCAAAAGAATTGTCTTTAATGATGTGAGCATGGGGGAAGACATGCTATATTTCAAAGAATTACTCCGGGCACTAATCCCTTTAAAAATTATCTGGGGAGGATTGGCGACGACCAAGATTTTTCGCGATCCCGAAGTGGTCGATCTCTTGCAAAAAAGCGGATGCTCTTATTTACTGATAGGTCTGGAGTCCATCAGCTCCAATTCGTTAAAAGATATTAGTAAGGGCTTTAACAAAATCGAAAACTATCAGTATATCATCCGCGAATTGCGCAGAATTAATGTCGTATTGATGGGTACTTTTATATTTGGCCTCGACAGTGATGACAAATCTGTATTCGAACAAACAGTAGATTACGTCAACACCCACAAAATCGACATTCCGCGTTATGCAATTAATACCCCTTATCCCCGTACCAGCCTATTTAAAAAGTTAAAGGAAGAGGGACGTATCTTGCATGAATACTGGCCACATTATGACACACAGCACGTAGTCTTCCAACCCATGCAAATGACCCCGGAAGAATTGGATGCAGGTTTTAAATGGGCTTATAGAGAGACCTTCAAATTGGCGCCTATTTTTAAGCGCACAATGGCTTCCGGCAAGAATTTCTTTATCACTTTCGGAGGCAATCTGGCCTATCGTATCTATTTGAGGCGATTGTTCAGCGATAAAGACCGCTTTTGGAAACAGCAGGTAGGCTAAACCAAAATTGCAATAAAACCAGTAATGCAACACTTTTCTTTGTGTGTATTACAAAGTGCACAAAATGAGCCTAGCACGCTTTGATTTCACAGGTTTTAAGTAGTATAGCCAGTGCCGTCATAGCGGTACAGGAATAGAGAATACATCCTCTTAATCCCGAATCCCGTCTAAACAACCTCATCCCCTAACCCCTTCTCCTTTGAAATACATCAAGTAACATAGTAAATCCATAGCCAAAGGAGAATAGCCTGTGCCGCCGTGGCGGTAGGGATACTCTCTTTATCTAGCTGAATATTACCCTAATGAAATTCCCAACAGTTAGATAAACATAAGCCCCCCTCTCCTTCATAATAAATACTCATACGATGAACAGATTGAATAACGCCGAGGCATCACAGGCTATGAAGGAGAAGAGCCTGTGCCGCTGTGGCGGTAGGGATGGGGGAGCCTGTGCCGCCGTGGCGGTATGAGGTTGTAAAAATGTGCACTTTGTAATGCAACACTTTCCTTCAGCCTTCCTCCGGCATCTACTTTATCCGTACTTTTGCGCCAAATTAGAATAATATGAGTAAGACAAATCAAATAAATATCACTGTCACCTTGGGTGAGGATCAAATCCCCGAATCCATCTCATGGGAGGCCTCCGGACAAGAAGAACAAGCAAAAGCCATGCTCTTGTCTTTCTTTGATGAAAAAACAAAAGAAACGCTGAAAATTGACTTGTGGACCAGGGATATGGAGGTGCGTGAAATGGATCAATTTTTCTTCACCACCCTCAATGCCATGACAGACACCTACGTCAAGGCCACCGGCAACGCCCAATTGGCCGGTGCCATGAAATCCTTTGCAGAGTACTTCGGAGTATCGACTGGGCTTATCGAACCCAAAGATGAGCAATAGCTCTACACCGGGCTATTCTACGACTTAATCGTTTGGATTGCAAATAACTGATCTACATATCACCCATTACAAGAATCTCCGGAAGGTACATATTCAGCCGGATGCGCGGTTTAATTACGTCGTCGGAGACAACGGAATGGGCAAGACCAATCTGCTGGATGCCATTTACTATTTAGCTTTCGGCAGGAGTTACTTTACTTCCTCCAACGCCGATGAGCTCATCTTATTCGAAGAGGACTTTCTCAGGATTGAAACCCACCTTGTTACGGACACCGCCCGGATGTCAGTAGTGGCAAAAATGCCCAGAGGAGGTAAGCGCATCATCGAGCACAACAAGCAGCCGGTCAAACAAATAACCGAACACATCGGCATAATTCCCGTGGTGTTTATCACTCCGGATGATGGATTTATTCTCCTGAGTGCCTCTGCAGAGCGTAGGCGATGGATGGATCGCACATTGTCCATGAAAGATCAGAGTTACCTAAGAGCCCTTAAGGGATACAATAAGTTGCTACGCCAAAGAAACGCCCTTTTGAAAAGTGCTCCGCCCGGGCAAGATATCTCACAATTACTCGAGACGTATGATATTCAGATGGTTCCATTCGCCCAACAAATTTTTAAGATAAGAAAGCAATTTACCCGGTCACTTCTCCCCTATGTCCTACGGCATTACCAAGAGATTAGCCTGGGACGCGAGGATGTTACCATTTCATACCAATCCCAACTCTCGGAAGCCTCCCTACACGAACTGGCCAAAGCCAATTACCAGACCGACCGGATGACGAAGCGAACCGGAAAAGGTATCCATAAGGATGACCTGGTGATTGAAATCAACGGGCGCCCCATCAAGCGTTTTGCCTCACAAGGGCAACTCAAATCCTTTGTTCTCTCCCTTAAAATGGCTCAATACCAATTTCTCTCCGAACAAACCGGCAAAAGACCGATTCTTCTTATCGACGATATATTTGCCAAACTCGATGCAAGCAGAGTACAGTCACTGCTCGAATTCTTGCGGCATTCGGCCTTTGGCCAGGTATTTATTACTGACACCGACACCGGAAGGATGCGCCATATCTTTGGTAAATCAAATGGTGACGGTGCCGCGTATAAAATGAACGAAGGAGAGCTCCAATCGTTATCAGTCTAAATAATCCATAATTGCCATGTCCCATAATGATAGTCCTCTTAAAGATGTCCTTCTCCAGTGGATGCATGGAGAAAAGGTACAAGATAAACTACTCAAAGTGCGGATAGAAGAGATATGGGACGCCCAATGGGGACGTGCCTTTAACCGTCATATGAAAGATCTTCGCTTCAAAAGCGGCGTGCTGTATATTCACCTTCACTCAGCTGTGCTCCGGCATGAGCTCAACCTTCAAAAACAAATTCTGCGTCTAAAACTCAACGAATCGCTCGGAGAGGAAGCCATCAAGGAAATTCGGATTCGTTAAATCGGTCGAGAGCAGATATATGTTAGACTCTATCCTTAAACACTATTAATATGCTATTATTTACTCATCATATCTCCCGCAATAATTGATTACCGCAAAACATATCTCCTACAAATATGTGCCACAGATTTCGGAAAGGGATCGCATGTATTTACAATCGGATGAGGTTTTTGAAGACTTCATTTCATACCCTCCTGACCTGCGGGGATTGGAAGCCGCTATTGCTGCCCGGAGGCAAATTCCGGTCGATCGTCCGCTGTTATATGAAGTCCTTTCCAAACAGTATCGAGAGATTGGAGCCTCCACCGAAAGGCTTAAGCCCCTTCTCACACCCGACACTTATACCGTTACTGCAGCCCATCAGCCCGTCCTGGCAGGAGGCCCTCTATACACCGTTTATAAAATTGCTGCAGCTATCCACCTCAGCACGACATTAACCAAACAGACGGGTCAAACCGTTCTTCCTGTTTTTGTAATTGGAACAGAAGACCATGATTTTGAAGAGATTAGCCGGGTGCATCTGTTTGGAAAAACCATCCAATGGGAGGCACCCAAGCCAAGTGGCCCCGTAGGGCGAATGCCTATTGACCGGCTCATCCCTATCTTGCAAAACGAACTCTATCCACTTTTTGGGAAAAGTTCTCATGCGCCGGAATTGCGTACCCTCTTTGACCGGGCATTCCGGCCGGGAAGATCTTATGGTAGGAGTTACCAGGCGTTTATTTTGGGATTATTTGAAGGCACCGGCCTCCTTGTTCTCGATATGGATGATGCGCGCCTCAAACACCGGTTCCAACCAATCCTCCATAAGGAATTGACAGGACGCCCCACCAAAAAACTGGTTCTACAACAACAGGAAGCCTTGTATAAAAAATTTGGGTATGCCCCACAAATCTTTGTCCGGGATGTTAATCTTTTCTATCAGACAGACCATTCCCGGCTACGAATCGATATGGATGGCGGCAGTTGGACAGTTACGAATACCGATATCAAATGGGATAGAACCAAGCTTCAATACCTATTGGAGCGGCACCCGGAGCGATTCAGTCCCAATGTCGCTCTGCGTCCGGTATTCCAAGAGCAAATCCTCCCCAACCTCGCCTTTATCGGAGGACCTTCCGAGGTTGCCTATTGGATGGAAATCAAGGAGGTCTTTTCGCATTTTGGCGTCCACTTCCCGGTATTACTGCGCAGGCCCTCCGCATTGTGGATCCCCCCCCAAATACAGGGCTTGCTTCAAAGGTATCACATCTTTGAACCACCACAATTATTCAGCTCTCTCAGGAATTGGGAAACAATAGTTTTACAACAATTGCAACCCCATCTATTAGAGCATTCTGAAGTATTCAAGCATTTGGACAAAAGTTTTGAGTACCTCCACCGGTATGCACAATCAGAGGACCTGCATCTAAACAACTTCTTGGAAGCTGCCCAAACCCGTTTGAACCAACAGATGGAAGGAATCCTCAAAAAAATTGGGAAACAGATCAAGCAAAAGCATGAGGTAGAATTAAATCGTCTCAGCAAAGGACATGCCCTACTCTTCCCCAATGGAAAATTACAAGAGCGATATGATAATTTTATTCCGGCTTATTTGGAGCATGGAACGTCATATCTAAGGGCATTAATCGATAACTTAGATCCTTTGCAACCGAAATTTACGTTGCTTCTTCCTGATTAACTGGGGCCATTTCCGCAGGAGATGGGACTTCTTTTGACTCTATTATGGCTCCGGCTGTCTTGTCGTTTTGCGACATAGGTGCACAAAGGATAGCGAGCAATTGCCCAAGCCGTTCTTTGACCTCAGCCCGATCTACAATCAGGTCCAAGAAGCCCTTTTCATACAAAAACTCTGCCGTCTGGAAACCTTCAGGTAAGTCTTTTTTGATTGTCTCCTTGACTACCCTGGGACCGGCAAAAGCGATTAATGCTCCGGGTTCGGCAATATTGATATCTCCCAACATCGCAAAAGAGGCGGTCACCCCTCCGGTTGTCGGGTCCGTCATATAAGATATATACGGAATACCGGCTTCATGAAGCATGGCAAGCTTTGCGGAAGTCTTCGCCATTTGCATAAGACTAAAGGCCGCTTCCATCATCCGTGCGCCGCCTGACTTCGAAATAATGATTAATGGCATACGCTCTGCTACGCACAAATCAATAGCCCGGCTGATGCGCTCTCCCATAACCGACCCCATAGACCCCCCGATAAAGTTAAAATCCATCGCAGCGATTACAGTGGGAATCTTATTGAGTTTGCCCGAAGCCACAATGATCGCTTCAGAAGAATCCGTCCGCCCTTTTGCAGCTTCCAGACGTTCCGGATAGGATTTCAAATCTTTAAATTTTAGCATATCGACCGAACGCGTATTTTCAAAATGTGTCTGATAAGCCCCATCAAACAGAATCTCAAAATATTCCACTGGCCCGATACGCATATGGTAATTGCACTTGGAGCATTTATACAGATTGGCCACTAACTTCTTACGAGTCAAGGTGTGACCACATCCCTTACACTTAATCCATATTCCATCCGGAATCGAGCGTTTTAACTTTGTCGCGGTTTGTATCCCTTCTTTAAATCTCTTAAACCAACTCATTACAGCACAGTTCTATTTTTGCAGCCATTCAGGTATCCATCTATGGAAAGTCCCTTTTATTATTAATGTCCCAATACCTGAATAGTATTCTATTTTGTCGTTAAATGGTTCATGGGAAAGCGTAAAGATACTCAAAGTTACTACAAACCATCGAGAAATTATAGCAAGAAGCCCTTTTTTTCATTTTACCTATGGCCCATTTTCTACCCAACACACCCTAATCTATTGATATTGAATGTGTTTCTTTTGAAGCACTATTGCACCTAATCCTCTCTATTATGGAGACCATTAACTAAAGCAATCTTTACATATACTTGTGTCGTATAGGGGGCTATTAGGATGAGGTATGAAATCGTAAAGTATACGTGCTTGCTCTTCCCATCTGGAGAGAAAATAATTACCAATTGTGTGCTTGCCGACAAAGCAGTTTTTTTCTCTCCGCCTATGACAAATCCGATTAGGACAACCTTATAATTGTGCCTGCAAGAAAACAAGCATAGACACACTCATTCTCTGCTATAACTGAGATTGAACTTCTACGTTGGAAAACCGATAATGAAAAGGACTTGGAAGTAGTGTGTATAACAAACTGCACAAAAATGAGCCTATACATTGTTTTGTCACTAATTTTGCAGACGACACTTTTCAAGCACATAACCTATTGCGTCAGGCAAAAATACCACCAAAATGGCTTTGGTGCTCTTATAAACCCCGCACTTCGCTGTTGCTCGTACGGGGCTACAAAGAGGACATCCCTACGGGATTGTTTCAGTTTCTCAAATCAAAAAAGTGCACTTTGCAATACACAACAAATACATTTGAAAACTTGTTTATTTATAGATTTACTATCTTTGTATATTATCAGCCGTAAAATATTGTGACTTCATGAAAATACTCTTAGACTTACCGGATAGCAAAGCCTTCCACTTTATGGAGGTGCTGTGCTTAAAAGCTTGCCATATGTAAAGGCAAAACAACTAACAGCTGCTAAGGCACAGCTTATGAGTGATATTCGGGAAGCTGTTGAAGAAATGAAGCTCATAAGGTCAGGCAAAAAAGAAGCTCGCAATGCAGAAGATTTCTTAAATGAGTTATAGTGTTAAATCCATTGAGGTTTTTGAGCGACAAGCCAAAAAACATATCTAAAAATATGGCTACCTTTTGAAAAATCAGAACCTCATAGTCCATCCGGCTAACGAACAGGAGATGAATGTGATCAAGGCTTTTTTTAAAGCCCTTAAAATCAAGTTTGAGGTTTCTAATGAAAGTCCCTATGACCCCAAGTTTGTAAAAAAGGTTTTACAAGGAAAAAAAGAAATTGAACACGGGAAAGGTATAACCCTATCTATGGAAGAACTCAACGACCTATGCAAGTAACCTTTTCGCCACAAGCCAAAAACGATTTTGACTTACTTATAACAAGTACAGTTAAGACCTCCTCCTTGATCATATAAATGAGTCTATGTTTCTTTGTAATCTTTCTTGAAAAAAGGCCTTGTAATTCATGTTTTAGCATTTCTGGATGCCCCGTTCCTGTTTTAGGATGCTCTATTAACTCATTTAAGAGTTGTTCCAGCTTACGCAATACAGCCTTGTCTCCTGACTTTTTGTGCTTCTCTATGCCCGATAATGCCAAATCCGTAAAATCAATTACGTAACTCACAAGCCTAACAATTCCCTTATTTCATCAGAACTTGTAACCCTGATTACTTGTCCATTCTCCGCTTGTTTGATACTCTCTCTGATTTGTTTCACCATTGCCGCATTGAAGTACAGGTCATCCTTATCAACGGGAGTTAAAGAATAGGCCTTATCCTTCCCTCTTTGGACGATTACCTGTTCTCCATTATCCACTTTATCGAAGTAAAGCCTCTGATTTTGCCTAAATTCTCTACTGTTTATTACTAACATGCGCATGTTATTTTGTGTACCATATTAGTATATCACTCCGAAGCTGTAATTAGTTCCACTTAGTATTATAATATTAAGAATCTAATCGCCACATTGCGCTTTTGGCTGGAACCACCACAACTCAAAATCTCTCCCCCTTTAACAAAAAATTTGCTCCCTGAACCCATTGTACCGATTCCCCACCCTTTATTGGTTTTTGAGATTATAAATTAAAGTACAACGAACCATTGTCATATTAGACAATCTTATAAATCTTGTCGATCGGCAGGGCAAAGCTCGACGATCGGATAAACTCATTTTAGTCCCTCTGCGCGTCATTCGAAACTAAAATTGACTATCTTTGTTTTGTATAGTGTATAAATAACATCTCTTCAAAAGTGCTTTATAATGAAAGTGATTTTAGACATACAAGAGAACCGGGTACCGTTCTTCATGGAACTGCTCAAAAGCTTGGACTATATCCATATATTAAAAGAGATCAGGGACAAGGAAAAAAGCCAGGTTATTCAGGACTTGGCCGAAGCTTTTAATGATGTCAAACTTTACGAAAAAGGCAATAAGAAGCTCAAATCTGCAAAAGATCTACTCAATGAGCTTTAATGTTATTGCTACAGATCCATATGTGCGAAAACTTAAAAAACTTTCAAAAAAATATCGATCATTAAAGTCTGATTTGGCTCCAATAATCGAAAAGCTTGCTGAAAATCCAACAATTGGGACTCTACTTGGTAATGCGTGTTATAAAATCCGAGTGGCTATTTCTTCTAAAGGGAAAGGCAAATCAGGTGGGGCAAGAATGATCACTTATGTTCGTATTCTCAAAGAGAACGTTTTTCTCCTTGATATTTACGACAAGTCTGATCAAAACACCATCACTGATAAGGAACTTAAATTGCTTATCGCACTTCTGAGCGAGGAGTAAATGATATTTACATGCTATAAATGCATCCGGGCACCATTTTACATATCCGTTAACAGTTGGACATTACGGTTCGTTTTGTGTCACTAAAAACGAATAAGAACCACCATAATATAATTTCTTCTCCTGTAACAAGGGTCAACGTTCCTTTGTCATTCATGGGTTGAAATCAATAATCTATACCACCCTTATTTGAGACATAGTCAGTATATCCTCTAACAAACCGGTCTTTATTATTAATACCGGAGTAACCTGCCCAAATTGCTTGTTTAAGATCGTACCATTCTTGTTTAGAAATGTCACTATTATACGTATCTCCATTCCCTACAGTCCTAGATTTTGTCAAAGTATTCCCATCTATAATTGTAACTATAACACGACCCTCCATATCCCTATTGATGATTCTTATTCGAGATTCTGCGCCATCTATGTCATCAGACATGATAGGCATATTCCCCGCAAACTGATAAGGAGTGTAGTAAGCGTACTGCTGTGCTAACGGGTCGACACTCATAAACCTCTACCCTATCCCATTATAGTCATACATTTATCACTATGCAAAAGCAAAGATAACGATAAAATCTTCGCCATGCTCGATGCCTTTTTACTAAAATGCAGTATTCAAAATAATCTTACTGCCCCTAAATGAGAAAAACCTCACATTTCTGCGAGGCTTCCCTGAATTATTTCTTTCAAAGTGCTCTCAGTCAAAAACTAACCAAGTATTATCTAAATCATCATTAAATATTGCAACCTCAGAAACTACGTCAGGATTTTTAGGATCCAGGTTTAGCCTAATAGCACCTTCAGTATTTTTGAAAATCATAACTAAAAAGTCTTTTTCCTGATAGTATAAATCCTTTACCTCTAACCCTATGAGATCACATAATTTGTTCCTGTAACCTTCTTGCCCAAAGTTAAATTCTTCTTCGCCGAAAGTCACCTCTGGCCAAACATATGCCGTGATAGTTCTTCCGTCAAAATGAAGCTGAACATAGTCTTGTACAAACTCAACAGAACTCAACTGTTCACCATTTAACTTTCTTTTCAATATATCTTCCATATCAATAATCTTTCAAGGGCAAATGACCTCTTGGATCTTTGTTAGATATGGTTCTTCCCGTTGCAGGGTCAAGAGTTTGACCATTTTTATTCATATAATTTACCCGCCTGCCTTGATTGCTATAAGCATCCATAATTCTAACTCCTGTAGTTCTTTTATCCATACCTTTCCCTCCTGAACCACCTTGATACATCATTCCAGAGCCTTTATTTGGATTAATCGAGCCTGTAGCTCCATCAGGTATTGATTCATACCGAGTTATTTCTATTCTTAAATATATTATGTTGGTAAATAACAACGGAATTGGGCAATACCTAATCTATATGTAATTCAGTTCTTTAGCATAGTTTTTCAACTGAACATATTCATCCTTTATAACATCAATATTTTCTTGTGAAGATTCAAAATGCTCTTCTATAAATCTAAGAACTGAAATAAAAACTTCCCCAATCGTCCCACCTGAAATCTGCAATTCATTAATCTGATTAGCTAATTCGCAATTTCCATTTTTACGAAGTTTACTCTTAATATCTTCAAATTTCTTATATACGTCCATTAATCTATTCTGGCTTTACTGTATTAAATGATTTAAGCTTTACACTATTAGGAGGTGTAACTACTTCTATAGAGCCACCTGAATTTGATCCTATTCCAGGAGCCTCTCGTGTAATAAACTTAGAATTAGCGTTCAATGTTCCTTCTTCTATAAATATACTTCCAGATTTTAAGTTCTCAGTTGGTATTCCAAATTTTTGCGCAAAATCATCAAGATTATTAAGATAATTAGCTGGGTTTTCTAAAGACCAAAATTGAGCTTCAGCCGCCTGCGATCTTCCCAGTGTCCCGACTCTATACAAGGGAGCACCGTTTTTAACTTTCTCAATAGCTGATATAGCTGCTCTTGTTTCGGATTGCATTGCAACGCCATAAGGTGTAGGAATACCTCTTGGTAAAGCTGATGCCCAAATTGTTGCTCCTGCAATCCAATTAATAGGATTAGTAACTACATCCTTATAACCTTGCCAAATGCCGGAAAATCCACCATTACCATTTCCTCCTAAAGCAAAACCCCATGCCCTCCTATTAGCCAAAGTTTCAAACTCATTGGCATTATTAAAAAACTTTCCGAAGCTTTCAGTGCCGACAATGAATAAATCTTCGTACCCCCTATTCGTTTTCTTAGTTGCGACCCACCATTCTCCCGCTTCACTATGTGCACCATAAAGAGTAAAGTTACCTGCTTTAATCCCTCTTTTCCTATCAACAGTAGCGTATGGTAATATAGCATTATCCAAATGGGTAATCCCGGTTGGCCTCTTCGCATCAGGATCATATAGTTCTTTACCATCTATATCAATATACTTAATGGGCTTATTCCCCGCAAACTGATAAGGAGTGTAGTAGGCGTACTGCTGTGCTAACGGATCCACACTCAAAAACCTCTACCCTATCCCATCATAGTCATACATTTGTATCCCGTCACCCAACCCCATATTGTACAGAAAGAATACTTGCCGGACCTTTGCGCCAAAAAAGTTATGGCAAGAAATCAAATTAGTAAGAAGCACGTAGCGCTTTGGCAAAAAAGCGGAATGTCC